>JAIEQF010000020.1 GCA_019747895.1 Chthoniobacterales bacterium | reverse complement strand
TTTTGCCAGTTCGCGCTGATTACATTGGTTCCCGAGCTGCTCAAACTGCTGTTGACCAAAAGACCACTTCCACTAATCGTACTATTCGTCATCGCCAATGTTCCAATCGCATTGGTAAAGCCACTTGCAATACTCAAGGTCGCATTGCTGTTGATGTTGACTGTTGTTGAAGAGCTTCCCAATGCGTTATTGTTTGAAGAAGTCAGCGTTCCTCCGTTGAGGACGACAGGTCCAGCAAAGCTATTTGAACTAGAAATCCCCAACGTTCCCGTGTTTGTCAATCCACCACTGCTCACCAAATTGAGTCCAATAGAATTTCCAGCTCCCGACACCGTCACACCTGTATTGGTCAAAATTCCACTTCCACCCAAGGTTCCTGAAGCAAGCGTTACAAGTCCGACATTATTACTAGAAGCACCATTCAGGATTCCGCTACCGCTTACATTGATCGCTGTGCCACTTCCAAGAGCTCCATTGTTTGAGGAAATTAAGGTACTACCTCCATTGACTGTAATCCCACTACCTCCAAAAGTGTTGTTTGATCCAGCTAAAATCAGCGTTCCATTTGCATTGGTATACCCAACTGCATTAGACCATGAGGCACTTACCGTGCTTATTCCTTGATTGTTCAAATTGGTGGTGACCAAAAGTCCACTTCCACTCACGGTCGCGTTGGTCAAGTTCAACACTTGAATGTTATTAGTGACAATTGTGTCATTTCCTACACTCAGTGTTGAACCACTATCAACATTGACGGTAACGTTATTACTTCCGAGTGCATTGTTATTGTAGCTATATAATGTGCCTCCTCCAGTAATGACAACGGGGCCTCCAAAACTATTTGATCCAGAGAGGATCAGAGGGGCTGTGTTAGTAAGACCTCCTGAGTCAACTAAGTTGGGTGCAATACTATTACCACTTCCTCCTGAAACATTCACTCCTGAGGCATTCAATGTTCCAGATCCAAAAATCGTACCACCATTCAACGTAAGTGCTGCGACTGTGTTCGTAAATCCTGATGAAATTGTCAATGTAGCAGAGGTATTTATATTAAGTGCTCTATTGCTTCCCAGTGCATAATTGTTGGAGGAAACCACCGCTCCTCCATTGAGGACAATTGGTCCTCCAAAACTATTTGAACCGCTCAACGTCAACTCTCCAGTTGTGTTCGTGTAGCCGCCACTATTTTGCCAGTTCGCACTGATCACATTGGTTCCCGAGCTGCTCAAACTGCTGTTGACCAAAAGACCACTTCCACTAATCGTACCGTTCGTCATCGCCAATGTTCCAATCGCATTGGTAAAGCCACTTGCAATACTCAAGGTCGCATTGCTGTTGATGTTGACTGTTGTTGAAGAGCTTCCCAATGCGTTATTGTTTGAAGAAGTCAGCGTTCCTCCGTTGAGGACGACAGGTCCAGCAAAGCTATTTGAACTAGAAATCCCCAACGTTCCCGTGTTTGTCAATCCACCACTGCTCACCAAATTGAGTCCAATAGAATTTCCAGCTCCCGACACCGTCACACCTGTATTGGTCAAAATTCCACTTCCACCCAAGGTTCCTGAAGCAAGCGTGACAAGACCAACATTGTTGTTCGATTCAACATTTAATGTTCCCGTACTATTCACTGTGATTGCTGTACCACTTCCTAACGCAACATTGTTAGAGGCATTAATCGTTCCTCCATTGAGAACAATTGGTCCGCCAAAGCTGTTGGAGCCTGCTAGTGAGAGCGTCCCAGTCGTATTCGTGTAGCCACCACTATTTTGCCAGTTCGCGCTGATTACATTGGTTCCCGAGCTGCTCAAACTGCTGTTGACCAAAAGACCACTTCCACTAATTGTACCGTTCGTCATCGCCAATGTTCCAATCGCATTGGCAAAGCCACTTGCAATACTCAAGGTCGCATTGCTGTTCATGTTCACTACTGACACAGCACTCCCAAGAGCATTGTTGTTTGAAGAAGTCAATGTGCCTCCATTCAGAACAATGGTCCCTCCGAAGTTATTAGATGCACTCAACGTCAATGTTCCGGTATTGGTTAACCCTGCTGAATCATTCAAAGTAAGGCTAATCGTATTGTTAGTTCCAGCAACGGAGAGTCCTGTATTGCTAAACACACCACTTCCATTGGCGGTACCATTACTCATGGTGAGAAGGCCGACAGTATTACTAATTCCAGAGTCAATGGTGAAGGCTCCATTATTTGTAATAGTCAGACCATTAGTCGCCTGTCCCAAAGCAAAGTTATTGGAAATCTCAAGCGTTCCTCCTCCTACAACAGTCGCTCCTGCATAACTATTAGATTGAGTTAAGATCGTCTTTCCTGAACCAAGTTGCCTCACCCTAACGTTCACCCCTGCTAATTGGTTAGTAAAGGTATTGGTTGAAGTCAGATTAAAATTGATAGCACCAGCACCAGCACCAAAAGTAATCGATGGTGTATTGAGAGTAGCACTACTAGCAGAAAGATTTGTATTACCAATATTGATCGTTCCTACTGAACCTGAATTGCTGGCAACGGTAATACCACCACTTCCAACATTGAGCATTCCTCCATTATCTATAATTATTGCACCACTACCATTGAGACCAACTATAAGGGCACCTGAATTGGTAGCTGTCATATTTGCAATTTGCAAATAGTTATTAGATGCCGTCGCATTGGAACTAATGATGGTTGTGTTGAGAGTAAGACCTCCAGCAGCAGAACCTAAAACATAGTTACCAGATCCCTGATTACCAATAACGAGTGTTCCTGTATTCGTCCAGTAGTTGAAATTACCACTTTGAACGGCAATGTAGTTGTTAGAAGAATCCACAAAATGACCAAGTTCTACATTGGTCGTATTAAGGGTCTGCCAACCACCAGTATCGTAGACATTATTACCAGAAGAATTACTATAGCCGACGTAGAGTGTTCCACTAATAATCGCATGTGAAGAGGCACTACCACTTGCTGATGAAAGACTCAATTGATTATTGTTAGCATTAGTTGTACCAATATAAAAATCTCCACCGTTATTATAGTTTACGGCTGCGCCAGCATTAGCAGCATTTAATGCTATTGTGTTATTATTTGCAGCATTGGTGCCCGTCGTTAATCCAATATAAGTGTTATTAGTTACAGTGACACTAGCCGCACCACTTGAAGGAAAGCCGATGTTAGCTATAGCACTATTATTATTGGAACCCACAATCACATTATCGTAGCTGTGTGAACCTGAAATATTGGTACTGCTAGTAACCACCAAATCCTGACCCTGCGCTCCTTGCGCTAACACGAAAAGAAAAACAAAAACAATCTGCCACACAGCAAGATTTTTTAAAAAACTTTGACCATGCTCAGAACGTGCAGAAAAATGACGCAAATAAAAACTGCCCTGAAACGCCTTCAGCACTGATGCTGCAAGCCTTGAAGAAAGGAATGCTCCCATGGTTTTTGGTTTTTTGGTTTTTAAAAAATGGAATGTCTCTTTACATAACAATCTGGGAGGATAACTTCTCTACTCTAAAATTGGCACCAAGAAAAGACTTGGACATCGTTGTACAAATACCAACTTTTTTCAATACAGCAACTTTTTTTTGATTTTTTGAAAAAAAATTATTAGCCACAAGCCGTAGACATTAGACATGATCAGTTTTTTAAACTAGAATAATTTTCTCCAGCCTTTTCACCATGACCCAATCTTCCTCCAAATGCGTCGGCATCGACCTCGGAACGACTCACTCTCTCATTGGCATCTACGACGCTGGATTTCCAATGTTATTAGCTGATGAAGAAGGCTCGCGCCTCACTCCCTCTGTTGTTTCCTATCTTGACGAAAAATTTCCCGTCGTTGGTCGCATTGCCAAACAACAAGCATTCTTGGACCCCATGCAGGCAATCTCCTCAGTCAAACGATTCATGGGTGGTCGCAAAAAATTCCATCTTGAAAAAGGTCGCGTCACTCCGGAAGAAGTCTCCTCTGAAATTTTAAAACACCTCAAAAAAATTGCTGAAACAGCCTTGGGCACCAGCGTTACTCGCGCTGTCATCACGGTCCCCGCTTACTTCAACGATGCTCAACGCGCTGCCACACGCCGTGCTGGAGAACTCGCAGGCTTCACCGTCGAACGGATTTTAAGCGAGCCAACTGCAGCGGCCCTTGCCTATGGCCTCGACAAGCTTCATGATCAAGCGAAGATTGCCGTCTACGATTTAGGAGGCGGCACCTTTGATCTTTCGATTTTGCAACTCGATCACGGAATTTTCCAAGTGCTCTCAACGCACGGAGACACGCACCTTGGAGGAGATGACCTTGACGAAGCCATTATTTATTTTTTGCTAAGAAAAGTTCATATCTTGCAAAGAGAAATAGACCTACCAAAACTTCAACCATTTATTCGCAAAGCTAAGGAAGAACTTTCTTTCGCCGAAGAAACCGTCGTGCAACTTCCTTTTTTTGAAGGATCGAAACATCTCGAAATTCCATTGAACCGTTCAGAGCTTGAAACAGCCTGTCGCCCCTTCATCGAACGGACGCATGCTCTTTGCCTCCGAGCCCTTGCTGATGCCAAGCTGCAGCCAGGCGACCTGGATGAAATTATTTTAGTTGGCGGTTCTACGCGCATGCCGCTCGTACAACATTTCGTTGAAGAACTGTTCGGAAAAAAGCCGAACCTCTCTCAGCATCCCGATGAAGCCGTTGCTCTCGGCGCCGTGCTGCAGGCCGCGCTCCTCGAAGGCAACCTTCCTCAAATCACGCTGCTCGACATCACGCCTCTCTCGCTCGGCATCGAAACTTTTGGAGGACTCATGAACGTGATCATTCCTCGCAACACGACCATCCCAACAAAGACTGGCGAAATGTTCACCAACGCTGTCGCTGGCCAGCAGGCAATGAAGATCACCATTTTGCAAGGCGAACGCGAACTCGCCAAAGACAATTGGAAGTTAGGCGACGTCGAAATTTCTTTTACTAAGGCTCCCAAAGGCCAAGCTCGTGTTGGCGTCCAATTTGAAATTGATGCCGATGGGATTTTAAAAGTCTTGGTCCGTGACACAATTTCAGGAAAAGAAAAAATCGTTGAGATTCACCAAGCGATCGAAATTTCTGATGAGGCCGTCGAAGCCATGCTGGCCGACTCACTCGAACATGCCTTCGAAGACCGCGACGCCCGCATTCTCACGGAAGCTCGCCTCAAAGCCGAAGAAATGCTACCAGCCGTCGAAAGCGCCTTAGCACAACTTGCAGGAGAACTTGATCCACCCATGGAACAAGATATTTGCACTGCTGCTGCCAACCTTGCCGCTGCCATGAAGCAGAATGATCTCGACTTTCTTCAACAACAGCTTAGAAATCTTGATGAGATCACTCAGACTTTGGCCACCATGCTTGTGGAACGGGCTATGAGAAAGTCGAACGCAAACAATATTTCCTGATAAAAACAGGAACAAGTTACTTCATCCTGATTTAACTTAAGCAGATTATTTTTTATGAGCGCACTTACTAAAACTGGAGCTACTCACGCTGGTCCAGCCTCATTTGCATCTAGAGGCTCAGAAACAGTTAAAGAAGGCGAAGGAAATTCTATCTCATCTCAAACAGGCATTTTAAGACCTGATAATAATAATCCCGGAGTTCATATTCAACAAGCACAGCCCAAGAGCAATCCTTTCTTTTCTTTTTCTCTTTTTAGTCGTGCATCCCATGCTCAAAACAATACTCATATTGAAAATCTCCTCGATGAGGATCTTAGCCCTCTTCCAACTAGCAAACAATTACCAGCAAAAATTGCTAAGGAAAACAAACAAGTAAGAGAAAGCATGTTCTCCAGGATCTCTCAATCTTTCTCAAAATTTATTTCTTATTTTGCTTTTCCAAAAATGTCTTTTCCAAAAAGCATGGCAGCTCAAAAAGAAGAGGCAATTGCTAACGTTTTAAGTAAAGATACTAAAGACACAAGGAAGAACGTTGCTGATCTCTTAAAAAAAGGATCCATGTGCACGGACAACTTGGCATCCCAGCAAGCTGATGGCCTCATCCGAGAGGCTTATGGCAAGAGGGCTGTTGAATCACTGAGTAGCAAGATCGCAGGGAATGAAGATTCCATCGCTTCAGATCTTAAAAAGGCAATGCCTGATATGATCAATAATAAAGATGAAATGATCACTCAGATTATTAATTTTTTAAACGATCCACTTATTCCCGATAAAGCTAAAGAGATCTTAAAGAAAAAGATTGTAACCGATAATTGCTCCAATGACATGTTGAACAACGCCCTTCAATCTTGCACAGATGGCGATTTCAATAAACTTGAAGGCAAGCTTCGCAATACAATAGAAGCTGAGCGCTTGAAGCACATAGAGGAATCGGAACACCCTTATGAGGCAGCTAAACAAGACCCACCAAATATTCCTAAAAAGACACTACAATATTATCGAGACATTATTAGCTTTTTAAAAAATCCCACAGTTGACTACAAAGTAAAACAGCAGTTTTTGGATCGAATTGATAATGGCGAATTACCACCTCAAACCACAGATGAAGATATTGCTGATGCGACGCATGTTGGAGCTTCAAAAGAAGCTCCTAAAAAGAAAGCTGCAAGCTCGGTTGATACAAACGATACTGATGTAAGCTCAGTCGATGAAGAATCTGAAGAATCTGTTTGGCGTGAGGTTCATTCTGACTTAGACCAAAATGAAGTGAGAGACGATACTTAAAAATCATCACTTCATTGAAAAGGGTTCTGTTCCGTTAAAAAAGGGGCGCCGATTCAAAAGAAAAGGGGTCAAAAAAAGGGGTCGGTTCCGTTATTTCGATAATTTGGTGAAAAAGGGGTCGGTTCCGTTATTTCGATAATTTGGTGCCAGTTCCATTACTTGCTCTTACTAAGAGGGGGCCGTCCTTGGAATTGCAGAATCTGTAAAGGGGTCAGTCATCGTAAAGGGGTCAGTCACTGTAAAGGGATCAGTCACTGTAAAGGGATCAGTCACTGAAATTATAGAATTTGGTGCCATAGCAGAAAAAATTGAGGGCGCCGCTTAAAAAAACCTCCATATTTGACCTGTAGCATGGGTCTGTTGGGTCGGGTGCTATGACCACAGCGGCCTGTTAAGAAGCCCCTGTTTTTATTAGATCATCCAGATAATCAAACTCTTACTAAAAAAATTTCCTTCCTTTAAAATCAGACTCTCGGCGGTTTTCTCTGTAAGAAATTGTCAAATTCTCTCCAAAAAGGTAATCGTTCAGCGCAGTTGAACTGAAGTTGAAAATAACACTAAGAGCTGAAATAATTTTTGAGCAAGCCTTCAGAACAAAAACAGCGGGTCCTTAAAAGCAATAATCACTACACCCAAGACGTCATCCTCGCGAACGCGAGGACCCAGAAGACCATCGATTGCAATTCTTTTACGTGTTCAGGATCTTTTGTGGCATCATATCACTTTTACGAAAACAAAATAAAGATCGATAGTCTACTGGATTCCAGCGTTCGCTGGAATAACGATTGTTTTTTTAATGGAAATGACAATGACGTTACTCTGTCAGTATCGATAGAGCTGACCGATTACCCAAAAAGAGGCATTGGGGTCAGTCATCGGATATAGTACCATTCAGAACCGACCCCTTTTTAACTCCTTTTCCGAGATCTATTGAAGAGCATTCAATGCTTTTTGTACTTCCTGCGCTGCGCCACTTGTTTCGGCCTTCAGCGAGGACCAGGCAATTTTTCCATCTTTGATGAGAAATGATTGGCGACTTGTAAGACCAATGAGAGGAATAAGTGTCACCCCAAAAGCCTTTGCCACTGTTCCGTCTTGATCTGGAATGAGAGTAAATGGAAGTTGATATTTCTCTTGGAATTTTTTTTGCGCCTCGGGCTTGTCTCTGCTCACTCCTAAAATTTGAATCGCTTTGCCATCACGATCACGCAGTGTAGTGTAGGCATCTCTCAATGAACATGCTTCTGCCGTGCATCCTGGTGTGTCCGCTTTAGGATAAAAATAGACAAGTGTGATGCCTTTGGCATAGAAATCTGCAAAAGAAACTGATTTTCCATTTTGATCCAGTGCCTTGACTTGAGGTGCAGGAGTTCCAACTGAGAGTGCTTCAGAAGAAAGTCCCAAAGTTGTCATAAGTAAAAAAAAGAAAAATGAAAGTTTCATGGTAAAACGAAATGGCTTTTTCAGAATATGATAATCAGTTACAGCCTTGTCAAGCGCCTATCTTTTTTCATGGAAATAGGAACTGCCTCATAAAGGGGGCCCGCGATTTTAGCCTTTTCCGGAAATGCTCTCTACTTCATCTGCTCAAACTTCCCCTGCCTCAGCTGAATCATGATCACATTTTTAATCGGATCGCGGCTTCCTGGCGGATAAATAAAGTTTCCGGTGAGGCCTTGGAATTCTCGAATCTCGCCCATGGCGCGGCTGATGGCCAATCGATCGAGGCTGTTCGCTTTTTCAATCGCCTGAGTTACCAGCGAGATACTGTCATAAGTCAATGCCGCAATCTCATCGGGAAGCTCTCCGAACTTAGCTTTGTAAGAGGTGATGAATTTTTGAATCTCAGGAGCGTTGGATTCCATGGCAAAATGATTGGAAAAACAAGCCCCTTCCAAATGATGTCCCGCATCGAGTTGAATAATTTCTGGCGTGCTCCAGGCACTGTTGCCTAGAAAAATGGCTTTGATGCCCAGTTGATGTGCCTGCTCCGCAATGAGCGGAACATCGTTATAATAAGTTGGCAAAAAGATCACATCTGGCTCAGCAGCTTTGATGTTGGTGAGTTGAGCTCGAAAATCACGATCGCCTGTGCTGTACGTCTCCATCGCAACAACGGTTCCTCCTTGAGCGATGAATGCTTTTTTAAAAAGTTTGGATTCACTATTCGGAGCCTCACTCGACATATCGTAGAGGATTGCGGCCTTCTTAGCATGCAGCTGCTCGATGGCAAACTTCGCCAAAGCCAGTTGCTCAAAGACCTCGGTAAATCCAGCGCGAAAGACATGCTTTTTGGCCTTCTCTGTCGCAGAATCTTTCGTTGTTCGTTGGTTTGTCGAGAGCGGCGTCATCATAAGGCACCCAAAACTCTCTGCAATTTCAGCAGCAGGAATGGCGCAGGAACTAATATTGGGCCCAACCATGGCGACCACTTCGTCTTGAGAGATGAGCCGCTGAGCCACTGTTGCTGCCTGATCCGGCTTGGCTCCGTTATCCCCAACAACGAGCGAGAGTGGCATCTTTACTCCTGCGATAGAAATGCCACCCGCCTGATTTTTTTCTTCAACAAAAAGTTGCGCTGCATGCAGGCACGAATTGCCAATGGAAGGAACCTCCCCTGTCAACTCGGTGTTAAGGCCGATCTTGACGCTCGGTTTGTCAGAGTGGCAACCCGCGAGTAGCAAACTAACAAATAGAGAGAAAACAACAACTCGAAGAAATTTGCTTTTTTTCAGTTCGCAGTTGGCAGTTCGCAGTTCGCAGAAAAATTTCATGGGCTGACTATGGTAGAAAAAGAAAAAAAAATTACCATTCAAAAGTCATCAAGCAGATTTCTCTTGGTTGCCTCTTCACCTTGTTTAGACTACGATTTACAATTAAATCACAAAATTAAAAGAACCCGCGAATCACTCACTGCGAACTGCCAACCGCCAACTGCGAACTTCCCCATGTCCCCTGAAGATTTAACTTATGCTCTTGAAAACACGCGAGTGATTGTAGAGCCGCGTCATGCCATTGAGACATTTGGCCAAACGAGTTTTCATTTTCAACTCGTTACCGAACCGATGGATGAAGTCGGTACCGTCTGCATTCGGTCAGGACAACTCCAAGCCGAGCGCCCTCGCATCTTGGCTCCAGACTACATCAATAAAATTCTCTTGGAAGGATTTGGCGAGCAGGCGCGCGAATTCGCGGATCTTTTCACCGAACATCCAGAGCATTTCAAAATTTTACGCTACGGTTTTGTTTTAAAGAAAAAAGATTTTTCAAAACGCCATCTTAAAGAACCCAAAGAAAAAGTCCTGACCCGCCTCCAAGAAGAGATTCAACAAAACGAAGATTCGATGTCTGTCCTCATTGAAGGGGTCGACGATGCTTGGGAAGCCTGTCTTTTAAAATTTACGATGGACCTCATTCAACGCTCTGCTGGGGAAAACATCGGTGAATGGAAAAAGCGTGGGTTTATAAAATAAGGCTGAAGGCGAAAGGCTGAGGACTGAAGACTATTTTAGGTAAAATCAAAGAAACAATTTTTTGAATTCACCATTTGTTGTGTTCCCTTATTAATAGTCTTTTACCTTCAGCCTTATGCCTTCAGCCTTCAGCCTTATCGACAAACAGTTCATGCGCCTAGCCCTCCGAGAGGCTTGGCGCGGTCTTGGAACGACATCACCTAATCCGATGGTAGGAGCTGTGATTGTCGCCAATGGAAAAGTTTTAGCGCGCGGACATCACGCAGTTGCAGGCGGCCCTCATGCAGAAATCGCAGCGCTCAACAACCTCCCCTCTCGAGACAGACCTCTTTCAAAACTCGCTGATGATGATGAAGAGCAAGGAGCGACGGCGCGCAGAGGAGGAGTGTATAAGGACATACTCGACGACTCGAGCACCGACGCGACACCGCTATTCGCGTCATCAGTAGAGTTTGGGAAGAGGTCTAGAGGAGCCACGCTTTATATTACGCTGGAACCCTGCTCCACTCATGGTCGCACGCCCCCCTGCACGGAAGCGATCATGCAAGCTGGCTTTGCTCGCGTTGTTTATGGAGCCACTGATCCTAATCCGCAACATCAAGGCACAGCAAAAAAAATTTTAGAACAAGCAGGTATCTCCGTCACTACCGGCATCCTTGCTGAAAAGTGCACAGCCCTCAACCATGCTTGGAATCATCGGATGAAAACCGGGATGCCGTGGGTCATTGCCAAATGTGGCATGTCACTCGATGGACGAATCGCCACACCAGGACGACGTTGGATCACCTCCGAAGCGAGCCGTCATCATGCCATGCTATTTCGCAGACACGTTGATGCGATCCTTGTTGGAGGCAATACCGTGCGTTGTGACAACCCGCACCTCACGATACGAGGTCTTCGAAGAAGTAATGAACTGGCACCAAAATTAATGAATTATGGGACTGACCCCTTTCCTGACCCCTATCGGGTGATTTGGACTCGTTCGAAAGAAAATATTCCAAAAGATTGTCATCTCCTCACCGATGAACATCGTGACGGAACGATTGTTTTAGAAAATTGCACTCTTCGCGAAGGCTTGCAAAATTTGGCTGTGCGAGGCATTAGTTCGGTCTTGATCGAAGGGGGCGGCATCACGCTTGGAAAAGCTTTTGAAGATGGGCTTGTCGATGAAGTCCGATTTTATATTGCTCCGCTGATTTTAGGAGGTGGAACGTTGGCCATTTCCAGCAATGAAGTCACGTCGCCAATTCAATCAATCAATTCTCCTTCTGTTCGCCACCTTGGCCCTGACCTGTTGATTGCTGGGTTGGTTGCAAAATAGGATCGCTCAGCAAATTCTTCATCGCCTCAAGAAAATCTCTCCTCCTTGCTTCTAAAGTTGCTGTGGTTGCAGATAAGAGTTCCTCAGCTTTAACTTTTGCCTCCTGAAGCAATCCAGCAATCGTTTTTGCATGATCGATATTTTCTATGAGTCGCGATGGTGCATTCTCTCTAATACAATTGCTAAGTTTTTTTAGATCTTCTATCCCTTTACTAACATTTTTTTCTTCCACGAAGGTTTCCCATCCTCCACCTTCGTAATAATAAATTGGATTCAGAGTGTCTTCGCTTTCTCGTTTGTTCCAGATTCCAACAAGAGCTTCCCTTTCTTGACTGAAAAGATCAGAGACGTCGCTCACTGCCTTTCTTGCTATTTTAAGAGTCTCTCTAAGATAAGGTCTCAAAGAAGAAGTTTCCCAAAGCTTCCTGCCTTGATCAGCTTCGTATAAACGTATGAGCTCAGTCCCTAAAACAGCATTGTGCTCAGCAAGATGAAGCAACTCGTACGATTGAGCAAAAAATTGCTCAACTCTATCTGTGTAAGAGTTTACTTCCTCTGCAAACCTTTTTTTGACTCGTTCTCCAAGTTCACGGCAAGCAGTTTCTATAGGTAAGTCAACTTCCGCTGCTGCTGCAAGAGCCTCCTGCGATTGCCTACTCTTGTCAGAAGAATGAAAGAGTTGAGCCAAAGAGTTTCTGGTTTTTGTCTTTTTCTCGACATTACTTGAGCTAAAACTCTGAGCAACAGAATCTCGGTCATGACTCTCTCGAATAGTATTAGATTTTTGATCGGCATCAAAATTTGTTTTAACATTATTAAAGCGACCTTGGGTGATCGTTCTATAATTTTCAATCGTTGTGTTGAGATCAGTCATTTTCTTTTTGATGGAACTAACACTTAGTTCAGCTGGCTTATGCTCGACAAAATCATCTTTCATGTGTGCTCGATATTTCCATAAAAGTGCTTTCTTACTCGCTAATATTTTCAACCGTTCCATCAGCTCAGCATCAGCTTTACAAACTTCATGATATTGGGTTTGGATCTGACCAGCAGCCACCCTTTCTTCACTTGCATGCTCAGATCGTTTTGCTGCTTTTTCTATAGCTTGCAGTTTTGTAATCACAAGGTATTGAGTTGCCTCGCGGACGATTTGAAATGGGGTGAGTGAAGACTCCCTCACTTCTATTGTAGATGAGGACGCTTTGTGCTGAAGAGCAGGATCAGTGCAAGCTGAATAACAAAGCTGCTCTAATTTAGAAATTTCAAGAATGTATCCTCCTATTTCTGTCAAATTTTCTCGATCGTCTGCAAATTTTTTAAAGCGATCAAGGCGAGCTCGATCTTCCTCTGCTTTTTTCTCTTGCTCGGTTTGCTCATGACCTTGGAGCATCTGTTGCAGTTCTACAATCGTTGCTTCCCGCGCTACAACTGTTGCAACTGCCGGATGATTTTCAATCGCTGCTTGATGTTCTGTAAGAGCTGCATTACGTCGTTCAATCTTTTTTTGCAAGTACTCTAGATTTCTTTTTTTAAAATCAGCTACGTCTTTATAGATGTAGGCTCGTTGCGTCATCCATCGAATGAATTTTTGAAAAGACGTACGCTGTTCTGGTATTGGGTCGTTGTCTACGATGTAGTCAATTTGATCTGCATCTTGAAAGATCGAGTTGAGATGATCTCGACCTCTCAACCAGTCAGCCCATTTTTTCACGAGAGAGCGTTGATCTTGAGCAAAGTTTTCTGCTTCTGTTGGTTTTCCAGTAACAACGTCAATCCTCGCAGATGTTCCTCCCACCACTTCTTCGGACCGTACATTGAGCGGAGATTCTTCGAGTAGTCGATTTGCTTCTGTCGTCTCAACTACAGTTCCATTACTACTACGCATCCTGGGATCTTCCGGAGCGGTATGACAACGATGATAAGCATATCCAACTCCTCCTCCGATCATAGCAAGCACACCGACGACACCGAGCACTTCATCAAAAGTGCTCCACGTTCCATCGCCTGCTTCAGGCTTAGAAGCTTCCAGAAAACTAACAGCATTAAAATGATCTACTCTATCTACTTCGACAATGGTGAATCCACGATCATTAGAAGCCAAGGTTGGATCAATAAAGCTATCCTCTTCGCTCATTGGCAAAACATAATGAGCAGCCGGATTTTTCACAACGCTTCCACTCATGTCATCGTTCAACGTATAACTTCCGGTCTCCGTCGTCTCCGATGTCACCTCATCACGCAGGGGAGAGCCATGTTCTTTCCAATTGCAATAGCGAGCCTGATCAAACCAGGTGACAAAATTAATCGGCAAATTTTCTGCACCTGCAACAGCTTGGTAATAATAATCGCCAGGCTCTCCGTCGCGAGTAACCCCATCCATCGTCTCATGATAAAGCGTGTGCGAATCCGTCACTGCAACAGCATTTAAAAAGTCCGCATACTCTCCTACAGTAACTGGTGCGGAACGTTCTTGAGCTATCGCAGAAAAAGAAAGAACAAAAAAAATCGAGAGGAGCAAGCGGCATGGCATGGCACCCTTTTCTCTTTTTTTCTTTTATCAATAAAGATTAAAAAAAAAATTTATTTTTATGAGAGTATCAATTCTGTATTGGTTGTCTTCTGGTTCCTGCCTTCGCAGGAATGTAGTTCCTTTCCGTGTTTGCGGGAATGACGTTATTTTTTTATTTTTTTGTGCTCTTTGTGTTCTTTTGTGGCTATTTTCTTAATTCTCAGTCATGAAATCCCGCTCTTCGCGTCAACCTAACATTACCCCAGGAGGTCCAGAAGATGCGCTCAGCGGGCTTGTAGAGCGGGTAACGTTTCATAATCCTGAAAATGGATTTTGCGTTTTAAAAGTTCAAGCCGAAGGCCATCGCGAGCTTGTCTGTGTCGTTGGCACACTTCCTGCAGTAACGCCAGGAGAATGGATCACGGCGCAAGGCACATGGCAGCGAGATAAAGATCATGGCCTTCAAATGAAGGCACGCACGCTCAAGACACAACCTCCCACCTCACTCGAAGGAATTGAAAAATATTTAGGAAGCGGCCTCATCAAAGGCATCGGTCCTGTCTATGCCACCAAGCTCGTCAAAAAATTTGGCGAACAAGTTTTTGATATTATTGAATATCAATCCAAGCGCCTCGAAGAGGTTGATGGAATCGGCCGCGAGCGTCGCCAGCGCATCAAAGAAGCTTGGGCAGAACAAAAGGTTGTTCGCGACATCATGCTTTTTCTTCACGCTCATGGTGTCAGCACCAACCGCGCTGCTCGCATTTATAAAACTTATGGAGAAGATGCGGTCGCCATCATTCGCGCCAATCCTTACACGCTGGCTCGCGACATTCATGGCATCGGATTTCATTCTGCAGATGCAGTGGCGATGAAGTTAGGGTTTGAGCAAGATTCACTCTTGCGCGCGCGAGGTGCCATTGATCATCTCTTGACGGAAGCAACCGGAGAAGGTCATTGTGCCTTGCCTCGCGAGGAGTTAATCCAGGCAGCCCTTCGTCTCCTGGAGGTAGGAGAAAATATTGTTGAGCAAGCCCTCGAACGCCATCTTCACGATCAACGCGTCACGCTCGAGCGCATCGGAGGCAAAGAATTAATTTTTCTTCCTCATCTTCGCGTCGCCGAAGAGATCATTGCAAGCCGCCTCCATCATCTCGCCGATGCTGCGGCTCCGACTCCTTTTATTGATCCTGATAAAGCGATTCCGTGGGTGGAACAAAAAACAGGCCGAACTTTGTCTCACAGTCAACGCGAGGCGCTCCGCATAGCATTGGGACATCGGATCGTCGTTATCACAGGAGGCCCTGGCGTTGGAAAAACAACCCTCGTGCAATCGCTCTTGATGATTTTGCGAGCCAAAAAACTCCGCTGCCTCTTGACCGCTCCAACCGGCCGCGCCGCTCAGCGCCTGAGCGAGGCAACGCAACTCGAAGCAAAAACAATTCATCGGCTTTTAGAATTCTTGCCTGCGAAAGGACGCTTCCAGCGCGATGTCGACAATCCTTTGGAGACAGACGTTCTCGTTGTGGATGAAACGTCAATGGTCGACGTCCCGCTCATGAGTCGCCTCCTCCTGGCACATCCTCCCACAGCACGACTGATTCTTGTTGGCGATGTCGATCAGCTGCCAAGTGTTGGACCAGGTCTTGTTTTGCCCGATATCATTCGAAGCGGTGTGGTGCCAGTAGTTCATTTGAAAGAAATTTTTAGACAGTCAGGAGGAAGTCAAATTATTGAAGCAGCTCATGCTATTAATGAAGGAAGACTTCCAACGTTGCCAGAACCAGGCAGTGAGAGTGCCTCAAACGACTTCTTCTTTTTGGAACGTGAAGAACCAGAAGAAATTTTATCCACACTCCTCACCATCGTCCGCGACCGCATTCCAAAGCGTCTTGGCGTTGATCCGATCATGGATATTCAAGTCTTGGCACCGATGCATAGAGGGACGCTTGGCATTGGCGAATTGAATCTCAAACTCCAGGCATGCCTGAACCCGCCACAGCAGCATCGCACAGAGACTTCAGCTTATGGGACTGTATTTCGTGAAGGAGATAAAGTTCTGCAAACTAGCAACAATTACGACAAAGAAGTTTTCAATGGCGACATCGGTCGCATTAAGACGATCAACATTGCGGAAAAAAATCTCACGGTGCACTTTGATGTGCGCAAGGTCGTTTATGATTTTTCTGAACTTGATGAACTCACCCTTGCCTACGCTATCACGATTCACAAAAGCCAAGGCTCTGAATTTCCTGTCGTCGTCATGCCTCTTGCGATGCAGCAGTATCTGCTATTGCAACGCAACCTCCTCTACACCGGCCTCACACGCGGTCGTAGCCTTGTGATGCTGCTAGGGCAAAAAAAAGCATTCACAACAGCCGTTCACAATGCCTCGACGCGTTTTCGTTATGGGGGGCTCTTCAGCAGGCTGAAGGCAAAAAGCTAGAGAGGATCACCTAAAGCTCTTGCAACATTTAATTTTCCACCAACAACCTTTCCTGCCAGCGAAGGAATTTTATCACTCGTATTAATCACTCTCGTGATGAGTTGTTGATAGCTCCATGTTGGAAATTGTGCTTTCAAGAGCGCCAATGCTCCGACAACCTGAGGCACTGATAATGAGGTTCCGCATGGTTCTTTATCAACATCACTTGCATTACTGGCACCCAAGATTTCTTGTCGTGTTTGAGCGTCAATGTAATCAGAATCACTTCTTGCCCAGGTTGAAAAAATTTCTTCTCCTGGTGCTGCCAAATGAACAGTTGTTGTGCCATAGCTAGAAAAAGAAGCCAACTGATTATCCTCCGTTGTTGCTGCTACCGAAATAATATTATCGAGCGGATAGTTAGCCGGATATTCTGGATTCAAGTCATTATCTTTTCCTTCATTCCCTGCCGCTGCAACAACGATGACACCTTGATCTCGAGCTCGACTGATGGCTGCTTGCAAGACTGTTGAGTCATTATGAGAAATGACATTTTTGAAAATAGGATCTTCTTCAGGAGGAACATAACCCCAACTACAATTTAAAATCTTGGCTCCATGATCACAGGCAAAATTAATAGCACTAACCGCATCACTGACTGCACCTGTTCCTTGATCATTTAAAAATTTCAGCGCCATGAGTTTTACATTCCAAGCAACACCCACTACCCCAACTCCACTATTGCCAACAGCCCCGATAATCCCAGCACAAGCCGTTCCGTGACCAAAGCCATCCATAGGATCACTTTTTTTAGGGTCATCTTGTAATACTGAAAAATTCCATCCGCAAATAGTTCCATCAACAGGATCGCTTTCATGCCACATATTCGCGGCAAGATCCTCATGCGTGTAGCGAATGCCCGTATCAATCACGGCTACCACAACAGACGCAGCGGAAGTTCGTATATTCCAAGCATCGCTAGCATCGATGCCTGAAAAAAAAATTTTCGAATCCCACGGTCCTTCAATATGGGGTCGGCACATTGGCCACAGATACCATTGCTGGCTGTACAACGGGTTATTAGGCTTCATCATCGCATGAACTAAAAAATCAGGTTCCTTCATGAGAACAGGAAGTTGCTTGTTAGTGATTTCATGAAACATTTGCGGCAAGGTTGCTAATGAATGAGAGTCTAACTTCAAACAATACAATGGTTCTTTTGCAGTGACTCGTTCCAGCGCGATGGCATCAGGACCAAGCTGGTTGAGAAAAGCTTCAGGATCTTCTTCTGCTGGCAATCGTACAAGAAGATGAGTGGCCACCATTTCTGTGCGATGCAATAGAGTACCGGTTGCTTGGTCGATTGTCTCTTCGGTGCGAATATACGGATCTTTAAAATGCGTTTCTAAAATCCGCATGCGTATTTTTTGTCCGGGATGAGGTCCATCAACTTCAGCAGCCTCCACAACGCGCGCTCCAGGAAACTCCTGTAATTCTTCGTTTGAAGGAGCATGAAGAGGCGCCGCTGTTTTAGAAGAAGAAACCGACAAACGCCCTCTGTGATTGGCACTCACTTGAGGTGAATTTTGCTCGTGTTGACGAGAAAGCGTTATGGAGAGCGCCGCAGAAGGCTGACTGAAAAAGTTCTTTTTTCCTTTCCAAAAAAGAAGGCTTAAAAAAATAAAACTGGCGGTTAAAAAAAATCGATAAAATAATTTCATGAAGAAACTGCTAACTTAAAACTTGGTGCATAACAATCGAGAGTCTCGTTAAAATTCGCTACTATGGATGCAGGACAAGGAGCGGCGGCGCACAGACGAGGAGCGTATATCGTAATACTCTACGAGTCGAGCACCGACGCAACGCTGCCCTGCGTCATAGCAGTAGCATTTGAACAGACTCTAGGCTGTTGCTGTCATAAATGAGGAAAAGGTAACAACCTCTTTTCCTCGGAAAGCTCGACGCATTTTATTGAGCGCATTATTTTGCAATTGCCGAATACGTTCACGAGTCACGCCCATCTTAGCACCAACTTCTTCTAAGGTAATAGGCTCTAAACCATCAAGGCCAAATCGATTACTAATGATAGAGCGTTCACGTTCATCCAAATTTTCAAGAAGATCAGTCAATTGACCGTACATATCTTTTTCACGAAGCGTGCAAAAAGGATCAATCGCACTTTCATCACAAATCGTTTCAGAAAACTCCATGTCGTTATCTTCTCCTAACGGAGCATCCAAGGATGTTGGGCGACAAGCTATTTCTTTAAGCTGTGCTACCTTTGCAGCATTGAGCCCAATTTCTTCGGCAATCTCGTCATTCGTAGCCTCACGCCCAAGAGCCTCACTCATACTCTCACTAACACGACGAATCTTAGCAATTTTATCAATGAGATGAATCGGCAAGCGAATTGTTTTACTTTGATTGGCAAGAGCTCTCTTAATCGCTTGTTTAATCCACCAGGAACCATAGGTACTCATCTTTCCACCTTTTGAAGGATCAAATCGCTTTACTGCTTTAAGGAGACCAATGTTCCCCTCGGAAATAAGATCTAAAAGCGGCAATCCTAAATTAGCATATTCGCGAGCAATCTTAATCACCAAACGAAGATTAGAACGTGTCATTTCTGCAATGGCTTCCTTATCTCCTTTTTTGATAAGAACAGATAATTCAATTTCTCGTTTAGGAGAAATCAAAGGGTATTGAGAAACTTCCTTCAAATAACGCTGCAAGCTGGGATCAGTATCTTCGATGGACATAATGTTTTTGGTTGATGATTATTTTGGGGTCAGTATTTTGGGGTCAGTGTTCAAATTTCAAATTTTTCTGATTGGTCTTTTTTTTGAAAATTCACTTTGCCGAATTAAAAAATTTGAAATTTGAACACTGACCCCAAAAGTTCTGACCCCAAAAGTTGCTTTAAAAATCGTTCGTTTCTTGTTAGACAACCTCACTGGAAGAAACGTTCAAAAAAACTTCTTGCGAATTTTAAAACTTATGTGGGGAAGGTCTTGTTATCGTTCAGATGTCTGCTCAAGAAGGAGCTTCATAATTATTTTAGGGAACAAAACAGGTTGCAGACTCAGGCACGATGCTTCACATTCAGATTCACCATCTGACAAGCCTTGCTATTTTCCAACCGATGGATCTCCGTTATCTGTTCATCTTGAGGAGCAGATTCATGATAGCCAGCGTGCAGAGGCTCTGAGGGCTCTTGAACGGTTGACATGAGGTCATTGAAATAACGCTGCATGACAGGATAGTGGGATTCTAAAGGCATAAAATAAGAAAAAAGTCGAACTTAATAGTCGCAACGTTTGACACCATTTTTTCCTTTTCGTTCATTTTTTCTTTTCCCCTTTGACCTGTGAGATCTTCTTGGGGATCATCATCGGTCAAATGTTGACCAAAATTTTTTCTGCCACCGTTATCGGCATCGATGCCATTGAAATTGAAATTGAAATCCACACAGGATCTGGAGACCCAGCCATCATCGTGGTGGGGCTTCCCGACACGATTGTCCGAGAAAGCAAAGACCGTGTGATCGCCGCTGTTTGCAATAGTGGTTATGGCTGGCCTCGCACGAGGACCACGGTGAACCTTGCACCTGCTGACGTCAAAAAACAGGGACCGAGTTTTGATCTTCCCATCGCCATTGGAATGATTGCCCTGGCTGAATCAGCAACATTGCCACGCCTCGATCGCTGCTACATTGCTGGCGAACTAGCGTTGACCGGAGAAATTCGTCCGATCAAAGGAGCTCTACCGTTGACCTTGGAAGCACGAGCACAGGGAAAAAAAGCGGTCCTACTTCCCCTCGCTAATGTCCGTGAAGCTGCTGTTGTCGAAGGTATCGACGTCTATGGCGTTAAAAATTTGCGCGAGGCTTATGAATTTCTTTCCATGGAAAAAGATCTCGTCCCGGCCCAGGAAAATACTTCTGCTTTATTGGAGCATCAAGAAATGTTCGGAGTCGATTTTTCGGAAGTCAAAGGTCAACACCAAGTCAAACGTGCCGTCGAAGTCGCCGTTGCCGGAGGTCATAATCTTCTTCTCATTGGTCCTCCAGGATCAGGAAAATCGATGTTGGCTCGGCGCATTCCAACCATCATGCCCCCTCTCTCATTGGAAGAGGCTTTAGAGACGACTAAAATTCATAGCGTTTGCGGCCTCATGCCACCTGACACAGCAGTGATCAGAAAACGTCCTTTCCGAGATCCTCATCACACCATTTCTGATGTGGGCCTTCTCGGTGGCTCCGCGAATATCACACCTGGAGAAATCAGCATCGCTCATCATGGTGTTCTTTTTCTGGATGAGCTTCCTGAATTCCGCCGCTCGACGCTCGAAGTACTCCGCCAGCCACTAGAAGATGCGAAGGTCACCATCTCACGAGCTTCAGGAACCATGACCTTTCCTGCCGCCTTCATGCTTGTTGCGGCAATGAATCCCTGCCCTTGCGGCTACTATGGTGATTTGAATAGAACCTGTCGCTGCTCTCCCTTGCAGCGCGAACGCTATCGCCAACGGATTTCGGGACCACTCCTTGATCGCATTGACCTGCATGTCGAAGCCCCTGCTATTCAATACAACGAACTTGCTGCAGCAGAGCTTGGAGAACCTTCTTCAGCTATCCGCCAGCGCGTCATCGAGGCCCGCCGCTTCCAGCAGGAGCGTTTTGCCAGTCACCAGAAAACTAAGTGCAATGCGCGAATGACCCCCACTCAACTTCGTGAACATTGCTCCCTAAAAAAAGAAAGCCAAGAGCTCCTCAAAAAAGCGATCACCGAATTAAATTTTAGCGCTCGCGCTTATGACCGCATTTTAAAAGTGGCTCGAACCGTCGCCGACCTGTCGCATTCTGAGAGCATTGAAACAGAACACCTCTTGGAAGCGTTGAGCTATCGGAGTCTGGATCGAAAAATGTGGAATTAACCACAAAAGAAAAAAGAAATAGCCACAAAAGAACACAAAGAGCACAAAAATGAAAACACCTAATGAACTCTCAGATATCGTAAGAAAAATTGCTTATGCTATTCATCTCTATCTTGGACATGGTCATTTAGAAAAAGTTTATGAGAATACGCTTGTACACAGACTACAAAAGGCTGGACTTAGAATAAGTCAACAACATCCCATAAGCGTTTATGATGAAGATGGAACATTAGTTGGTGAATATTTTGCTGATGTACTAATAGAAGATAGTTTGATTGTGGAGCTTAAAGCATGTCAGACAATAACTGCTGAACACTCGTCACAAATTTTAGGCTATCTTAAAGCAATAAAAATCGAAAATGGGTTGTTAATCAATTTTGGTAGTTATAAGTTTCAGATAAAAAAATTTACTATGGCTCCCATAGCACTGCACGAGCACTCTTATGAAGGCCTTAGTTTTTTCTAATTCTTTGTGCTCTTTGTGTTCTTTTGTGGCTATTCCTTGTTCCTCTTTTATGATTTTATCCTCTGCTACTTCCGTTCTTCAAAAACTCCGCGATGCCGGCCACACGGCCTATTTTGCAGGAGGTTGTGTTCGCGACATGTTGTTAGGCCTGGAGCCCCATGATTACGACATTGCAACAGATGCTTTGCCCGAGCAGATTGAAAAATTATTTTCACGCACGATTGCGGTCGGAGCACAATTTGGAGTCATTGTTGTCTTGGAAGAACATGCCGAAATTCAAGTGGCCACTTTTCGTCACGATGGAAGTTATTGCGATGGTCGCCATCCTACCAATGTTACTTTTACCAATGCTGAAGAGGATGCCAAGCGACGCGACTTCACGATCAACGGCCTTTTTTATGATCCAATTACAAAAGAAGTTTTTGATTATGTAACGGGGCGCGAAGATCTTTCCAAAAAAATGATTCGCGCTATCGGCAATCCGCAGGAGCGTTTTACAGAAGACAAATTGCGCCTCCTTCGTGCGGTTCGTTTTGCGACGACACTCGGTTTTGAAATTGATCCAACGACCTGGAAAGCTCTCTGCGAACTGGCACCGGAGATTCATGCTGTCAGCGCTGAACGGATTCGCGATGAGTTACAGAAAATTTTTCTTAGTCCTCATCGCTTGCGTGGCTTTGATCTTTTGGACCAGAGCGGTCTCTTGAAGAAAATTTTACCGGAACTTGAAAACCTTAAAGGATGCGAGCAGCCTCCTGAGTTTCATCCTGAAGGCGATGTCTTCGTACACACACGCCTGATGTTAGAAATGCTTCCTGAAAAAGTGTCGTTGCCATTGGTGCTTTCCGTTTTGTTTCACGACATTGGCAAACCGGCAACACGAACGGTTGATGAAAATGGTCGAATGCGCTTCTACGCTCATGATCAAGTCGGAGCAAGAATGGCAGAAAAAATTTTACACCGCCTTCGTTTTTCCAACGAGATCATAGAGGCGGTGATCCCTGCTGTGCGGCTGCACATGAGCTTCAAAGATGTACAGAAAATGCGCCTTTCAACCTTGCGTCGCCTGATGGCACGTCCCACATTCGAAGATGAACTGGAACTGCATCGTGTCGATTGCGCTTCGAGCCATGGCATGCTCGACAATTACGAATTGCTCCAAGAAAAAAAAGAAGAGTTCGCCAACATGCCGCTCATTCCACCTCCCCTCGTGACGGGCCAGGACTTGATCGCGCTTGGCATGACGCCAGGACCTCAATTTGGAAAAGTTTTACAAACCGTCAAAGATGCTCAGCTTGAAAATTTGATCACCACTCGCGAAGAGGCGCTGGAATGGATCTCAAAAAATTATTTTACGGCTTCAGAGCAATAATCTTGCCGCTCTCATCCTGAATATAAATCGGCGTTCCATAAAAACGAGCGACCTTGCGAGCTTCTTCAGCAGCGCGTGTGAGGGCGCGTTCGATTTTTATCTGCATGGAATCTGGTTGGCTTTTTTTATGGCAAGTGTTCTTTTTCATTTTTTTCTATCAATTGAATTGCATTTCCTGAGTTTTCATAGATCCGCCAATCATCAGCTATTTCACGATAAACATTTAAAAAATTATTCCAACTCCGATCAAATCGTCTTAGCACGGCTTCTCTTGGAACATCGTGTCCTCCTTGAGTGACTCGCGTTGCAATACGGTCTAACGATAACTCAGGAGACTTAATTCGCAAATAAATTATTCTAATAAAGTATCCTTCTGCTTTCCATTTTTTTAAAAATCGTAGATAAGCGTGCCCACTCAATGTTGTCTCAAAAGCAAAATCAATTTTTGCTGCAGCTAATTTTTTTAACTCAGAAAGAAAAAGTCGTCCTGCTGCTATTTCAGCAAGCTGAGGTCGCAGTGGTGACAACCCTGCTGCGATCAGATCGGCATTTACAAAATGAATAATATTCACCTCTTGTGCCAAAAATTGTTTAGCAAAGGTTGTTTTTCCAGCTCCATTAGGCCCAGCGATAATGATGCATTGAGGGGTTTCTTTTTTCATGGCGCATATTTAAGAATTAGCATCACTCCAAAGATCACAAAAAAACCTCCAAGAAAGGTCATGAAATTGAGTTGAAATTCTTGAAAAAAAAGCCAGGTGAAGAGGACAACAAAGAGAGGATAAGAAATTTCGATGATCGAGGCGAGTGTTGGATTTTTTTCTCCAATGGCCATGTAGGTCATCAAGGCTCCAACAGATGCTGCTAGAATTGAAAAAAGAAACCACCCCGCATGAGAGACTGAAAGCCCCTTCAGTTGGGATAAGAGGCTCATTTTTTCTCCGCTCATTAAAAAACTAAAAATTGCTGTGATAAGAGCCACCACAGAATAGCAAAAATAAAAAAGAAGCGGAGGCATCCCAGCCCGTAAAACAGGACCACTCGCGGCATAACTCGCTCCCCAGAGAATGGCAGCAGCCAGCGCGTAGACCATCCATTTTTCAACAAAGAACATGGAAGTGATATTATCTTTGAGAATTTTTTTAAACAAGCCAACAGGAGAAGCTGAAAAAATTTCCGAGCAGCCAAAATTTTTCTTTAAAGAACATCTCGCTTCTGCTAACACTGCCTTCCTATGAAAGCCAAAACTCCATTATTCTTATCACAAGCAGCTCGTCTGCTCCTCATCACCTGTGCAACTCTTGCAAGCTGCCTCTTCTCGCTTGAATCAACAAAGGCTCAAGAGAATACCCTTCCCTTAATTTATCAAATTTCAACTGATACAAGTATTCATATCCCACAAGACACAAAAGTCATTTCTTCCTCTTTAACTCTTAATACCCTCAATCTTGATGCTAACTCAACTCTCATCATTGATGGCACTCTAAGATTCAAATCGCTCAATGTAGGAGGTTCAAATGTCACGATTATTTTAACTCCTGGTTCTACTCTGGACTTAGGATGTTCTTCTATTGTTCTCTCTTCACTTACATTAGCAGATGGAAAGCAATTAACTAATGGCGAGCTTTCTCTCCCTCTCCAGCTAAGCAATGGAGCTACTGTTATTAGCACTATCAGTTTGGGAGCCAATGGTGGAAGTCTCTTTTTTGTTCATGATGCCTTTGCCTACGACTATCCTAATGGCGTCCATCTCATTGAAAGCAATGAGCACAGCAGTGTCCCAACATCAGGCACCATCACCCTTCGCAATCAAAACTAATTTTAATTCACTCTCAATAGAGGCACCGGAAGTATCCCTTCCTACCTCACGAAAATGGAGCCTTCCCCAGAGGCTCCATTTTTTTATAGTTAATTGACTCGAAAAAAAGAATAGATTATCTTCCCTGTTATGTACGACATATTGAATCAACGAATTACTTTCGATCCTCAAGTGATGTCTGGACAGCCTTGTATTCGGGGCCTGAGAGTTACCGTGGCAAATATTTTAAGAATGTTGGCAGCTCATCATGATCATTTTTTTATTTTAAAAGCATATCCTTATCTTGAGGAAGAAGACATCGATGCCTGTTTAGAATATGCAGCCTATTTATCAACGGATCATGAAGTATTAACCACTGCGTGAAAATACTCATCGATATGAATCTCAGCCCTCTTTGGGTAGAGTGGCTAACTCAAGATGGATTGAACGCTGTTCATTGGTCAACTCTTGGAGCTTTTAATGCTACCGATGAATTTATTTTTCAATATGCTCGGGCACATCAATATCTCATGCTAACTCAGGATTTGGATTTTTCGCAAATTCTATTTTCAACAGCAGAGAGTGGTCCAAGTGTCGTACTAGTACGCATTCGAGATGAGTTCGATCGAGAAGTCCGAAGGAGAATTACTGCAACTCTTCATTCTTGTGCAAAAGAATTAAAGCAAGTTGCTCTTTTGGTCATTGATAATAAGAAAGCACGTCTTCGATTGCTTCCTCTTAATTAAAGTCATGCCCATTGAAATCGAACGAAAATTTTTAATCACAAGCGACACCTGGCGTCTCGGAGCCATTGGTGAGAACTATTGCCAAGGCTACCTCTCCCAATATCCGAATCCGACCGTGCGCGTCCGCACAGAAGGGCAAAAAGCCTTCCTCACGATCAAAGGAAAGTCTCAAGGAATTAGTCGTCCTGAATTCGAATATGAAATTCTTTTTAAAGAAGCTCAAGAATTACAAAAACTCTGCATCACTCCCCTTGTCACCAAGACACGCTATAAAATTTTACACGAAGGAATGACTTGGGAAGTAGATGAATTTCACGGAGAGAATGAAGGACTTATCGTTGCTGAGATTGAACTTGATAAACCAGATGCGATCATTAAACTCCCTCCCTGGATTGGCCAGGAGGTCTCCGATGATCCTCGGTACTGCAATTCGAATTTATCGATTCATCCATTCAGGAACTGGAAACAAAAAACTTAAAGAAATAGCCACAAAAGATCACAAAGATCACAAAAGAAAAAAGGAGCCATGGGCAATATTTCTTTGTGATCTTTGTGTTCTTTTGTGGCTATTCTCTTCCTTGCTTTCTGCTCTTTTGCGGCTATTCTCTCATTCCTTTTTTCATGTTAACTGCTTCTAATCTCTCAAAATCCTTCGGAGGGCATGCCCTCTTTGAAGAGGCCTCGCTTCAAGTCAATCGCGGCAATCGTATCGGCCTCATCGGTGCTAATGGCGCTGGCAAGTCGACTCTTTTTTCTCTCATCCTCAAAGAGGCTTCTCCCGATTCAGGCACTATTGCTCTGGAGCGTAATGTCAAAATTGGCTATCTCCCCCAGGAAAATGCAACTTCAGGAGATGAAACCATTTTAGAATTAGCCTGCAGTATTAATCCTGAAATGGAAGAAGTTTATACGATGTTCCGGAATCATCCCGATGAAGATGATATGGTTCATCAAGAGGCACAGGCGCTCTTTGCAGAAAATAATGGCTATGCCCTCGAAGCAAAAGCAAAACGAATTTTAAGTGGTCTCGCTTTTCGCGAAACTGATTTCAATCGCATGGCACGCACCATGAGTGGTGGATGGATTATGCGAGCGCATTTGGCTCGCCTTCTCGTTATGGAGCCAGATCTCCTCATGCTTGATGAGCCGACAAACCATCTCGATCTCGAATCACTTGGTTGGTTTCAAAATCATCTCATGAACTACAGTGGTGCTATTCTCGCCATCTCCCACGATCGAGAATTCCTCAATGCCATTTGTGAATCGATGATTCAAATCCGCCATCGGAAACTTCATCATTACAACGGCAATTACGATTCTTTCTTAGAACAAAAAGCGGCTCGTGAGGAACAGCAACTCGCTGCTTATAAAAGCCAACAACGTGAAATTGCCGAACTGCAACGTTTCATTGATCGTTTCCGCGCCAAGGCTAGCAAAGCATCTCAAGCTCAAGATCGCATTAAACAACTCGCTCGCATGGTGCGCATTGAGGCACCAGAACGCGCCGAATCAACGGTTCATTTTAAATTTCCTCAACCACAACGTAGCGGACAACGAGTGGCTCGACTTACCGGAGTCAAGCAGGCTTACGGCAATCATGTCGTTTATGAAAATCTGAATCTTGAAGTGGAGCGTGGTCAACGCACTGTCCTTGTTGGCCCGAATGGTGCAGGCAAATCCACTCTGCTCAAAATTTTAGCAGGCATGTTGCCGCTCGAAGCAGGAACTTATGAGCATGGCCACAACGCCTCCATTGGTTATTTTGCGCAGCATCGAACCGAAATGATGGATGTTAAACGAACAGTTCTTGCCGAAGCCATGAGCATTGCCAAGCCAGTACCAGAACAAATGGCCCGAACCATTCTCGGTTCTTTCCTTTTTAGTGGAGAAGATGTTTTCAAACCGGTGGGCGTTTTGAGTGGAGGAGAAAAAAGCCGTTTAGCCCTCGTCAAACTCTTGCTCGACCCTCCCAATTTTCTACTCCTAGATGAACCGACAACTCACCTTGATATGCCGAGTATCGATGCCCTCATCGGTGCCCTCAAGCAATATGATGGAACATTGTTCTTTGTCAGCCACGATGTCCATTTTATCAAAGCCTCTGCGACAAGCGTTCTGCATATCAATGCTGGAAAAATAACTCCTTATGCAGGCGACTACGATTATTACCTCGAAAAATCAGGAGCAACTTCTGAAAAAGCAGCTCTTGTTGCTCCGGGTAATGCGCAGCCATTGAGCAATCATCAACCACAGAACAAGGTAGAATCAGTCGCTGCGGCTCCCAAGATGGGCCTCAAAGAAATTAAAGCAATGCGTAAAGCGGAAGCTGAACTCCGTAAGGCCGCCAACAAAGTGCGACGTGATCTTGAAAAAGAGATCGCAACACTTGAAGAGGAAATTGCGGCTTTAGAAACAGAAAAAAAGCAGCTCGAAAGCACTTTGGCTGATCCAGCTTCTTATGGCAGCAGCAATGCTTTTCAACTGAATCGCCAACTTTCTTCCATCTTGGAAAAATGTGAACTCAAAAGCAGTCGCTGGGATCAACTCACTACGGAGTTTGCGGCAAAGTATCCTGAAGCCACGTCACAAGAAAGTGAGCAAGCTCTTTCTTAGAAGAGAGTGCATGACGTGATTCATCCCGAAGCATAAGATCAAAGTGACCGGTCGTTGCAGGCCCATTGGCAATGGACGCATCGAGCTGATACTTTTCGATCTGTTGTTGCGCTTTTTGATCAGCCTCCTCTCGTGTTCCTGAAACTTCATACTTCCAACCGACAAGCAGTGCATGCGGAAAGCAGGCCCGCAACTGAGCAATGACCTTTAAACTTGGTTCCAATGTCAAATTTAGGCGACCAATGCTAGTTGGAATTTTTTCTAAATTGAGAGTACTTCCATCCATCGCAGTAACTTTTTCCACACGATAATCACAAAGAGCTGCAGCATGGAAAATCGCAGCGACATCTTCCTTTGTCGAAAGCTGCTGAAAAATCTCGGCCAATTCGTCATTGGTTAAAAAAGGAATGACTTCAACGTGTTGCGCCACCGGATAAGTCGCGAGCCTGCTCCGCAAACAGAGCACTTCAAAGCCATGCTGCTTCAATTCCGATGCCAAGAGGCTCCCGAGCTCTCCCGTTGAACTATTAGAAAGAAAACGAACTTCGTCAATTGGTTCGCAACCAGGACCGCAGGTGACAATGATGCACATGTGCGCAGGTTACATCCCCGCCTTCGCGGGGACAAGGGCTTATTTGCAGGTTGAAGACTGGACCCCCTCCTTCGCGGGGATAAGGACTAGAAGAAAAATTATATTTTTTTGTGTTCTTTGCGTGCTTTTGCGGCTATTTTCTTCTCTCTCGCTCGGGTGGCGAAATTGGCAGACGCGCTAGACTTAGGATCTAGTGGAGCAATCCATGAGGGTTCGAGTCCCTCCCCGAGCAAAATTTACAGGAATGGAAGGGATAAGAAGATTTTTTGAAACCGCGAAACAGGCCAAAATGCGCTAAAAAATTCTTTTCGTGTTAGTTTGCGTATTTCGCTGTTAATTTTTTATCCCTTCCATCGCTTCCATCCCTGTGAATTTTTTTCTTTACGCTTCTTCTAATACGAACTCTTCCTTCTCCAAATCTCGCTTGTGAGGAGTTCCCGGAAAAACCCAGATACATAAATTTTGAAGAATCATTTTTGCTTTGCCGTAATGAGCTGATAGCTCCGTTATTTTTTCTCCAATTTTTTTCATCGCTAGTGGAGACAACGATTGCCATTCCACTTGCAGCAAATAAGAAAGTAGCTTTTCTCCATCTTGATTAGGACGAAAACGCCCTCGCTGAAAACAGCATTCTGTATCAACAATCGTTTCCACGATGTAAGCTTGATGGCGCACCTGAAGGTAACAAAGCTCTTCTACAACCTCCTCTCCAATGATCATGGTAACAGAGAAAAATGCTTTCAATGTTTGTAATAATAAAAATCGATCGCCTGCTTGATAAGGAAACACCATCATTCCAGCACCTCCATGATGAAGACTGTTTCTGAATTTTACTAATGAGTTGTGCTCTTGAGGGGTATTCTTCCAAGAAACAATATCAAGCCATTCATAGGGAACCATGGCAATATGAACAAGTGGCTGAATGTATAAGGAGTCTTCGAAATGAACAACTTGATACTCCGCTACAAGGTTGGTCAATCCGCTATCAAGTGCACGCTGGCGAAACTCTTCTCTCATCCCTGATGAAGAGCCTTGGCAGGTGAGATAGAGCTCTTTCATCGAGCTCCGTCGCTTTATCAGTGACTTCAGAAAAGGAACTTCTAAAAGACCGTTTTTTGCTCCGACCAGATAGAGCGAGCATTCTTGAGTAGGATCCAAAAGTTTTTGCCACAGCTTTGGCGCAAAAGATTGCAACCCTGCGCTGAGATTTTCCCCATGTACTTTTGCGTAGTTACTATACTTCAAAAAAACTTCGTAAGATGTGGGGTCAGGCTTCATAATTTCATAATTTTATAAAATAAAATTTGTAAGTTTGATAGCCTGAGCCCCATCCTAAGCATGCTTGCTCGTTTTTTTCTGAGCTGCTTTGATTTTTTTTAATAGTGCTGGATGCTTTTTTAATTCAGTTGCTAGTGACTCAATAGCCAACAAGGTCGACGGGCTCATGTGATGCTCTATTCCCTCGATATCATGCTCTCGAACTTCGGAAGGCACTCCTAAAAGCGTTAAAAAATCAGTGAGCAGCTGATGCCGATGAGCAATGGCTCGAGCAACGGCCTCTCCCGCTTCTGTCAAAATCAGACCGCGATATTTTTCGTAATTAATGAAACCTTCTGCATCGAGACGTTGCAGCATATTAGTAACGCTCGCTTGAGAAATATTGAGACTGGCAGCAATATCAACTACACGCGCGTAACCTTTTTTTGTCATGAGTTCGAGAATCCTCTCGAGATAATCTTCTACAGCAGCGGAGGAACCTAATGATGCGTTCATGCCCGAAAAGATAATCTATTTTTCAAAGAAGAAAAGAATAATAGCCTCTCAAAAAATAATTAGCCAAGGCTAACTTTCTCTGCTAGGTTCAAGCGATGAATTCTCATGAAGAGGAAATATCTGGGTTAAGAAAAAGTCTTCCCGAAGCACACAGGACGATTCACATATCACCAAACTCAGGTTTTTGGAAAAAGTTGTTAGCTTTTACGGGCCCAGGTTTTTTGGTGGCGGTGGGCTACATGGATCCTGGCAATTGGGCGACCGACCTAGCTGCTGGAGCGCAATTCAATTACTCTTTGCTCTTCGTCGTCATGATTTCCAATTTCATGGCCATGCTCCTGCAAACACTCTCCTTAAAACTTGGCATCGTGACTGGGCGTGATTTGGCACAGGCATGTCGTGAGCATTATTCACCACGCGTGAGTTTTTTTCTTTGGATTATTTGCGAACTTGCTATTGCCGCTTGCGACTTAGCGGAGGTGATTGGATCGGCCATTGCTCTCAACTTATTATTTCACATCCCGATTCTTTGGGGTGTTTGCATTACCGCTCTAGATGTGATTGCTCTGCTATTTCTGCAACGTCGAGGCTTTCGTTATCTAGAAGCGCTAGTGATTACACTTATTGGAATCATCGGAATTTCTTTTGGATTAGAAATTCTTTTTTCACATCCTGATATGTTTGCAGTAGCAAAAGGATTTATCCCGCATTCACAAGTCCTCACTCATCCTGGAATGCTCTACGTGGCCATTGCTATTTTAGGTGCAACGGTGATGCCTCATAATCTCTACCTGCATTCTTCGATCGTCCAAACACGCAATTATCCTCTCACGCAAGTAGGAAAAAAAGAGGCTATTCGCTTTGCTAGCATCGATTCTAATATCGCCCTCTTTCTTGCTATGTTTGTGAATGCAGCAATTCTGATTGTCGCTGCTGCTGCTTTTCATCATTCAGGTCATAGTGATGTGGCCGAAATTCAAGACGCCTACAAACTCCTCACGCCGATCTTAGGAATTACGGGAGCAAGCAGCTTATTTGCCATCGCCCTTTTAGCGGCTGGACAAAACAGCACGCTCACAGGAACTATGGCGGGCCAGATTGTCATGGAAGGATTTCTCCACTTAAGACTCAAGCCATGGATGCGTCGCTTACTCACACGCTCCATCGCCATTGTTCCTACGGTCATTGTTATTTGGATCATGGGAGACAAAGGCATGAACCAACTCTTGCTGGCAAGTCAGGTGATTCTCAGTATGCAGCTGAGCTTTGCGGTCATCCCATTAGTTCAATTCACAAGCAACCCTAAAAAAATGGGAGAATTTGTTAATTCCAAGTTCATGAAAATAGCGGCCTGGAGCGTCGCTATCACTATTGCAGGATTAAATGGATGGTTGTTAATTCTAACTGTTAAGTCTTTGTTTTAATTAGAACCTGTTACCAATTAGAAAACAAATAACGACTCAGATTGAAGTTTGAGTTTGAGTTTGAGTTATCTAGGCTTCACTTTGCTATAATCACAAGCGCGCAGCGCGAATTAAACTCAAACTCAAACTTCTAGCACTCAAACTTTCATCGCATTACAAATAAGTGAACTTCTTGCTTGAGAAATCATCCCATCCCCCCCTTAACTTACCGCCATTCTGGCCTGACTACGAACTCCTCGGTTCAGGAGATCGAATGAAGCGAGAACGTTGGGGCAAACATATTCTCATTCGTCCAGAATCAGAGGCTTTTTGGCCCCGTCATGATCTCAACGCATGGAAAGAATGGGATGGTTGGTTTCGCCCCTCCCATCATTCTGCAACCTCAGGAGAATGGAGCTGGAAAAAAAATCCACCACCACCTTGGGATATTCATTATAATACTCTCCGCTTCTCTATTCATCCTACCGCAACCAAACAAGTAGGACTTTTTCCAGAGCAAGCCAGCAATTGGGAATGGTGCAGAGAAAAAATTATCGTTGCACAACGTCCCATCAAAGCACTCAATCTTTTTGGTTACACAGGGGCCGCTTCTGTGGCTGCTGCTGCAGCTGGAGCCACGGTCTGTCATGTTGACTCTTCTAAAGCAGCAGTCCAATGGTGTTCAGAAAATGCACGACTTTCAGAAATTCCTTACGGTGCTATCCGCTTTATTGTCGACGATTGCAGCAAATTTATCACGCGCGAGCAACGCCGCGGGAATCGCTATGATGCCATTATTCTTGATCCTCCTACATTCGGGCGCGGCCGATCCAGAGAGCTCTGGAGATTAGAAGACCATTTAGAAGAACTCCTGAGCAATTGTCTCCAACTACTCACTCCCTCTCCACTTTTTTTACTACTCAATACTTACTCTCCTCGTCTTTCTGATTCAGTTTTAAAAGAAATTTTTACAAGACTTTTAAAGCAAAAAGAAATTTTTCCTCCTATCATTGCTCCACTCGCTCTTCGTGGAACAAGAGATGGAAAACTCCTTCCTTGCGGTATCACTAGCAGAATTTTGTGGAAAGCTTGATTTCACAGCTAAAACTGCGACTATTTATTTTCTTTAATACAATTTCAGCCAACTATCCTTATGAATACTCAAGACCGTCAGATTTCCGATAAATTGGAAAGCAGCCAGGCACACGCTAAAAAAGCATTAGAAACAACAGCCGCTGCTGCTCGCGAACTTGCAGGAACCGCTCGCTCGGTAGCTCAGTCCGCTTTTCGTGATAGCAAAGATGAACTCTCGGCTGCTGCTCGAGATATCGGAGACGTAGCCTATGCTAAATATTCTTCACTTGCTGAACAGACATCCAATATGACTCAACAGTATCGTGAAAAGGCCTGTGAGTTAGAACAAGAAGTTACCGGATATGTTCGTGAAAACCCAATCCAATCTCTCGGCATTGCTTTTGGAGTGGGCTTGGTGCTTGGAGTTATTCTGAATAGGAAGTAGCCATAAGAAAAAGTAATGAGTAACGAGTAATGGGTAATGAGTAGCTGGCGCTATAAAGAAAGCTCTGTTTTTTAAACGGCGTCTTGTGAAAATAATACTTCCGAAAATCTGATGATTTTTTGATCTTAGAATACTCATTACCCATTACCCATTACTCATTACTTTTAATGAATTTTTCCCAACCATCCGATCATCCCGGCATCTCCGCACGTCTCGCTCGATTTGCGGCCGCTTTGTTAGAGCACTTCTTAGCTCTTTCATCACTTGCTACATGGGAAGCAAAACAAGGAGTTAAACAAACTCTTTTCTGTGCTCTTCTTCTTTTTTTAGCGCTGCTCTTAGGACTGGTTGGTTACCTCTTCTTGCTAGCAATCATCATCATCATCGCCACTACCTCATGGAAACTCAGTTTGCTCTTCACCTTGAGCTTACTAACCCTGAGTCACTTTTTGGCAGTTGGAATATTGCTTCTATTTCTTTATCGCAAATGCTCTATTTCTTTTTTCAAGCTAACACGTGATGAACTCTTGCATGACATCGAAGCATTGAATCAGATCAATCATCATTAGCTTTTATTTCCATGAACTCTATTGAAGAACTTCAAAATAACATTTATGAAAGTCGACGCCGAATAGGTTTTCATTACACGGCTCTTAGTGAAGAAGTCAACATCACCTTGCGTCTTCGCAATTCCATTCGCCGTCAACCTTGGTCGTGGATGGGGAGCGCTTTGGCAACAGGAATTATTGCGAGCTTTTTTCGTCGCTCTTCAAAGGCAGAAAAAATCAAACTGCCTTCTTCTAAAAAACGTTCTTCCTTCATGCAACATGCCGGCGCCATTCCCTCTCTCCTCCTTGGAGAAACAACATTGGCATTGGCGACAGGAAAATTTCTTCGTCTTTTATTTCCGTTACTACGTCCGATTATTACTGAATATGTCACGCGTAAGTTTCATTCTTCGGAGAAAGAACATCAAGCTATCGATTTCAGGCCATAGACCGTTTTAAAAAAGAATTCACCACAAAGAACTCAAAGATTACACAAAGAACTCAAAAAGATTTTTTTATAAAAAAAATCTAAGTATTAAAAACAAACATCCTCTTTTTAAGTTGCCTGCAGTTCCAATTCTTTAACCATAAAATTTTTTATTAAAAATTTTATTTTGTGTTCTTTGTGTGCCGCTTTAGCGGCTTTGCGATCTTTGTGGTGAATTCTTTTGACGTTAATCACCACCAAATGAAGGCCATTAACTTTACAAACAACCTCGCCTCTGATGAAAGATGGCTTGTTGCTGATCTGAGCAATACCACTTGCAAGTTTGCGCTGACAACACCTCACCGCATTCTTGCAACACGGCGCCTGGCAACAACAGAACTCTCGCTTGAATCATTGAACACGATCATCGAGGGATGGTCGGTGCAACGAGTCATCATTGCTTCAGTAGTGCCAAAGGCCAAACAACTCATCACTCGCTTTTGCAAAAAAAAGAAAGTTCCATTGCTCTGCATCGATGCCATGACCGACCTTGGAATAAAGATTCGCTATCCCAACCCTAGCTCCATTGGATCTGATCGCCTGGTTAATGTTGTTGCGGTTAAAAACCGTTATCCGGCCCCTTGCATTGTTGCTAATTTTGGAACAGCCATTGTCTTTGACATCATTGATCAATATGGCGCTTATCTAGGCGGCATCATTGCTCCGGGGCTTTTGACTTCATCAAAAGCCCTTCACGAACGGACAGCATTACTTCCTCTAGCTATCCCCTCACCGATACGACGTGCACTTGGGAAAAATACATTAACAGCTATTCACTCCGGATTACTTCTTGGTGCTCGTGGACTTGTTAGAGAAGTGGTTGAACAAATTACGAAGGAAAATTTTTCTGGAAAACGTCCTCTCCTTATTGGCACAGGAACCGATGCTCAACTGGTCGCTGGCAAAGAAAAACTTTTTGATCATATCGATCTTAACTTAACACTCGAAGGGATTCGCGAAGTGGGGTGTCGGACTGTCGGCAGTCAGGAAAAAAAGAGAATAGCCACAAAGAACCCAAAGGAATCAAAGAAAAAGGCTCTCTTGAATTTCTAGAAATTTTTTATAAAAAATTTCTTTTTGATTTCTTTGGGTTCTTTGTGGCTCATGCATTTTAAAAATGAAATATCTGTTCAGTTACTTCATCTTCCTAGCATTCAGCGCCTCATTGCACGCAGAAGAAGTAACTCCCAACGATCCTTATTATTCTTCCCAATGGGAACTTGCTCGCAGCCCTCGAACATACCTTCGTTTTCCTGATGGCATCAATGCTCCCGGCGCTTGGAAAATAAGAACCTCTGCAGCTTCTATTATTGTCGCTGTTGTTGATACTGGTATTTGTTACACCCACGAAGATCTCGCCGCCAATATGTGGCACAATGATCATCCAACTTGCAATGACATCTATGGCTGTGATGCGGTCCATGCGACTAATAACACGACTTGTGACATTACTGGAGATCCCATGGATGACGCGAATCAGGCAGCCAAGGGCCATGGAACAATGTGTGCAGGAATCATTGGCGCCGCTGGCAACAACAACATTGGGATCACTGGCATTGCCTGGGAAGTCCAGCTCATGGCTTGCAAATGTTTTGATTCAGCAGGCAATGCTGCAGATAGTGATGCCATCATCTGCATCGACTACGCCTGCAACCATGGGGCAAAAATTATCAATTGCAGCTGGGGCCATTCTGGCATGAATGTTGATGCTTCCGCTTTTCTAGAAGCTTTGAAGCGAGCTCAGAGCCAGAGTGTCATCATTGTTGCAGCAGCAGGCAACTCTGGCAGCAATAACGATCTCTGGCCCGAGTATCCTGCAAGTTGCGGGCTCGACAATATTGTTGCGGTGGCAGCCACTGATGGTAACGATCATTTGGCACAGCTCTCAAACTATGGACCAACAACAGTCCACCTTGGAGCACCTGGCTCTTCGATCTACTCCACTTCTGTTATAACTACTGATATCAGTCACCATCCTTTTTATGGTCATATGAGCGGCACTTCCATGGCGGCTCCGCATGTCACAGGAGCTCTAGCACTCATGATGGCTGAATTTCCAAATCTCTCTTACCGGGAAATTATCGCAAAATTGCTCGCTGCAACGGATCCCGTTCCTGACCTTCAAGGAAAAACAATAGCTGGGCGACTGAATATCGCTAAGGCGCTTGAACCTTAACAGAGCGGTACTAAGTTAAGAGGATTTTGGTATGATGTTCAAAAAAAGAAGTTAACTTATCGTAGAGCGACGAAAGTTTGAGTATTTCTAGTTTGAGTTTGAGTTAGCTAGGCTTCGCTTTATCATAACAAACGCGAAGCGCCTATTGCACTCAAACTCAAACTAGAAATACTCAAACTTATTGTGGAACGTTCATTAAACTTCAATCTTAATTTTAATTTTCATCCTAAAATTGGTTTAACTTAGCACCATTCCATGCCCACACCTTTTGTTCATCTTCATCTTCATAGCGAGTTCTCGCTCTTAGATGGTGCTATCCGCTTTAATGAGCTAATTTCTAAGGCAACCGATTATCAAATGCCTGCAGTGGCTCTCACTGATCATGGCAACCTCTTTGGAGCTATTGAATTTTATCAAACTGCAGTGGCTGCTGGAATTAAACCGATTATTGGCTGTGAAATTTATGTGGCTCCAGGATCGATGCATGAAAAAAAATCGACTAGCCATGGCCGCGACACCGCTTACCACCTCACTCTCCTGGCCACCAATGATATCGGTTATCACAACCTCATCAAACTTTCTACGGCCGCTCACCTGGAAGGATTTTATTACAAGCCTCGCGTTGACAAAGAGCTTCTCGCAAAACATTCCGAAGGCCTCATCGCGTTAAGCGGTTGCCTCAAGGGAGAAATCAATTCAGCCCTCAGCGAAAATGATTTTGAAAAAGCACGCGCCCTTACGATTGAGTACCGAGATATTTTTGGAAAAGAAAATTTCTTTATTGAATTGAGTGATCATGGTATTGAGGCTCAACGGCGCAATCGCCCTCTCTTGATCCAGCTTGCCAAGGAATTTGAATTGGGACTTGTTGCCACGAATGATGTTCACTTTCTTGAGCGGGCTCACCATGAAGCTCACGATGTGATGATTTGTATTGGGACAGGAGCCATGGTGGCCGATGAAAAGCGGATGCACTACGTTCCAGAACTCTATTTTAAATCCGGAGACGAAATGGCAGCCCTCTTCGCAGACTGTCCAGAAGCCATTAGCAACACGGTTAAAATTGCAGAGCGCTGCAATCTTACCATTGAATTTGACCAGTCCAAATATCCCGACTACACACCACCGCCAGAAAAAACACGAGAAGGTTATCTTCGAGAGCTTTGTGAAAAAGGACTTCGCGACCGCTTTGGAGAAGAGGCTGGAACAAATTCAGAATTACGCCAGCGCCTCGATTATGAATTATCAATTTTAGAAAAAACTGGCTTTGTCAGTTACTTCCTCATCGTTTGGGATTTTATTCATTATGCCAAAACTAATGGCATTCCCGTCGGCCCAGGACGTGGTTCTGCGGTTGGTTCCCTTGTTTCCTATGTCCTCGAGATCACAGATCTTAATCCCTTAGAATACGGACTTATTTTTGAACGCTTCCTCAACCCTGATCGTATCAGCCCTCCCGATATCGACATCGATTTTTGTCAAAATCGCCGCGGTGATGTGATCGAGTATGTTCGCAATAAATATGGTGAACGAGCCGTCTCTCAAATCATCACCTTCGGCACCATGGGAGCCAAGAGCGTTGTCCGCGATGTAGGTCGCGTCTTGGGCTGGAGCTATAGCGATGGCGATCGCGTCGCGAAGATGATTCCCAATGAACTGAACATCACGCTAAAAAGCGCGCTTGAAAAAAATGCCGATCTCAAAAAGGCTGTCGAAGAAGAACCTTCCACGGCTCAGCTTTGGAACTATGCAACTTTTTTAGAGGGGCTCACCCGCAATGCTGGTGTTCATGCTGCCGGTATCGTCATCGCTGACCGTGATCTCTCAGAATACATTCCCCTCACACGAGGCAATGATGGTGGCATTGTCAGTCAATATTCTATGGCCCCATTGACCGAGTTAGGACTCCTTAAAATGGACTTTCTTGGACTGACCACCCTCACCGTCATGGATGATGCCATTAAACTCATCCATAAAAAAAATCCAGACTTCTCGCTGTCCAAAATTCCAATGGATGATGCAGCAACCTTTGCTCTTCTCAATCGCGGCGAATCTGTTGGTGTCTTCCAACTTGAATCCGGCGGCATGACCAATGTTGCAAAAAGAATGCAGATGGATCATTTCAGCAACTTGATTGCTTTGGTTGCACTTTACCGTCCGGGCCCGATGCAGAATATCGATGAATACATCGAGCGCAAAAAAGGAAATAAAAAAATTGCTTATGCCCATCCTCTCTTGGAAGAGATTTGTAAAGAAACTTATGGCATCATCATTTATCAAGAACAGGTACAGCAAGCCGCAAACGCTCTTGCAGGCTACACGCTAGGTCAAGCCGATCTCTTGCGTCGTGCTATGGGAAAAAAAGACAAAGAGAAAATGGCTAAAGAGCGGTTGGTTTTTGTGGAAGGTTGCAAAAAACTCAATAAGATTCCCGAAAAACAAGCTAATGCGATTTTTGACTTCTTGGAAAAATTTGCTGAGTATGGTTTCAACAAAAGTCATAGCGCGGCCTACGCGTTGATCTCGTATCAAACAGCCTACCTCAAAGCCAACTACCCGGTTGAATTCATGGCAGGACTTTTGAGTAATGCCGTCAACAACACCGAAAAAATCACGATCTTGGTTGCTGAGTGCGCGCGCATGGAAATTGCGATTCTTCCTCCTGACATCAATGTCAGCGGACTTTCCTTCTTGCCGGAGACCGCTACGCGGCAGGCTGGAGGCTGGAGGCTGGAGGCTGGAGGTTTTCAAGATCGAAAAGTTACTTCCAATCACAACCTGCCATCGCAAGGCGATGGCCTATTAACTGCCAACTGCCAACTGCCAACCGCTAACCACGAAGAGCAAAGCAACGCTTCTGCGATTCGTTTTGGCCTTGCTGCCGTTAAAAATGTCGGCGCTGCTGCCATGCAAAGCGCCATCGCAGAACGAGAGGCTAACGGTCCTTTCAAATCGTTAGAAGACTTTTGTTCGCGACTCGACTCTCGCAGCGTGAATAAAAAAATCCTGGAGAGTCTCGTTAAATGTGGAGCTTTTGATTTTGATGGCCGCCATCGCGCTGAACTTTTTGAGGCAATTGAACCAGCCATGGCCGCAGCAAGCTCGATTCAACGCGATCGAGTCTCTGGTCAAGTTTCCCTCTTTGACAGCATGGAAGATTTTGCTCCTGCTAAAAAAGCAAACCCTTCTTCTCCCAACAATCTTGCTCCTTGGCCCAATGCGCTTCAACTTTCTTATGAAAAAGAGCTGCTCGGATTTTATGTGACAGGCCATCCTCTCGATGATTATCAAGGCACATTAGAAAAAGGAAAGTTCACTCCACTGGCACAATTTTCTGAAATCACAGAGCCTATCAAAGAAAAAGTTGCAGGACTGGTCAGCACATTGGAAAAAAAGTTTACAAAAAAAGAAGGCAAGGCTTTTGGAATTTTTCTCCTGGAAGATTATTCAGGCAATATTGAAGCCACGATGTGGAACGAAGAGTTCGTTCAACATGAATCGCTCTTGCAGCCTGGAACTGCGATCTCTTGTACTTTAAAAATTATTCCTCGCGATGGAAACATCCGAGCCATTGCATCCGATGTCAAAGCACTCTCCCCTCTTCCTTCTAAAAAGCCGGTGCGTCTTTCCTTTGACCGCAATAAATTAGAATCCGAAAGTTTGTTAACGATTCAAAAAATCATCCAAGCTCATCCTGGCACGCGTCCGGTGATTTTAGAAATTGTCGACACTCAAGGAAATATTCTTACTTTGAAAATCGATAAGGAATTTTCTGTTGGTGATGAAAGAAGCGTGAAGAGAGAGCTTGCTGCTTTGTTGCGGTAGAATCTTGAATTTATCCAGGGCCTATGCCCGCATTGGCCTCAGCATTCACCCGCTTTAAATATTTTTCTTCTGCGATTCGTTGGACCTCCTGCACCGCGGCTCTAGCAGCTGGTTCACGTTGCTGGGCTTCATGATCCAATGCAGCGATAACGCCAGCAGGATCGCCACGCAACATAGCGTCTATGGCTTGAGTTCGCAAACTAATGACCGTCTCAAGCGCTTGCCAAGCAGAGAAAGGTAAATTAGGGCAACCAGAAATACCCTCATCATGTTTTATCTGCATGAAGTTTCTAAGCGAGGCTATCTCAAGCCAGCGCGTGGCCAGAGCTTCGCTATTTTCGTCATCAGTTCGCAAAAACTCGATCGCTCTCACGTAACAGTCCCCCCTCTTCTCAAAACATTCTGCACTCTTTAAAAAATATTCCTTATTCCATGAGCTATAAAAACCATCATTGTGGGCAGCATAAAATTTACTCTTATTGTAGCCATACCTCTTATAGCACTCAGCAGCCTTCATCCAAAGTTCTTCTAATCGTTGACGAAGCAGTGGCAGACGTTCTGTATTATCTAAACCTAATGCATTAGTACTCGCGTCTACTTCTTTCTGAGTGACTTCAAGATCATGCACTAACTGCCTCTGCAGCTCTTCCTCTCCGATGCCGTTGAGAACCTTCTTCCCTGAACCCGGAAAAACAGCTCCCAGTCGCTTGTTAAAGTCAGAAGCTTCTCGAGACCTCCAAGATCGCGTGCCATTAATTTCAGGAGAGAGAACTTTGTTGAGGAGCATTTGATTAGTGGCAAGTTTGCTCAATGCAAAGCTGAGACTTCTGAATCTTGGTAATAGCTGCAAAAAATCAAGATGACTTATTGCATTTCTTATACCAACAAGTTTTTCACACACTCCTGCTGCTGCACTGCAATGAAGGGCTTCTTCTAACTTTCCCATTGCTGCTGCTCGAGCTGCATCCATACGATAATTAACAGCCTGTTTGTGAGTGGCAGCAATCCTTCCATCATAATCAATGGAGTTGTAGTAATGCCATGTTGGGTTTGCTTCAACAAACTTGGCTACGATGATTTGCCAACCAAGAAGCATGAGATAACTTTTTTCAACATCAAGCCAGGATTGACTGACCTCGGGATAGACTGCTCCTTGAGCAAGGATATGTGCGCTCTCGCGTCGAGATGCCAGCAGCTCTTGATAGGTTTTAATAATATTTTTGTACTCATCAGCCAAAGTTCTATTAGTTGATTGAACGCTCCGTCGAAGAGATCGGTATCTCTCCATTTTTTCAAGAATGTCACTAGGATCATTCGCTATCAAACGTTGCACGACATCTGTTTTTCCTTGTTCAAAAGCATGAACAATCTCGATCCGAAGATTAACACTATCCTCATAAGCTTTTACGAGTGGCACTAAACGTCTTAGTTCGTTTCCATTTTTTGAGACATCAGCTGCAATCAGTGGGACTTTTAAAGAGAGTAATTTTTTTGTTGCGACGACGACATTGCTCCAAGCATTTTGTTCGAAGTTTCCTTCAGGTACTGCTGCAGCCTTTACTCCAGCCTGAAGACCGCGCTGACAATCCATCATGATATTCTGGTACGAGAGAGCTAATGGAAGGTGCCTCTCTCTTTTTTCATAAGCAGTAAAAAAAAGATTTCTATATTTATTAAAAATAGCAACGAGTTGGCGATCCTCTCCCAGTTGAGGCAACCGATCACCAGCAGGAAGCGACGCCATCAATGATTGAATGAGCACTTCGAGCCCGCTTTTTTTCTGCTCTTGCAATTCTTGTTCATGCAACAAATCGGAACTCCTCGCTTCTCTAAGATTGCGATTAGCAAAAGTAACAAGCTCGATATCTCTCGCTCCTGCACCAATATTATTTTCTCTGAGGCCAAGCGAAATATTTCCTCGGCGAGCGATGGAAGAACTATTGTCATAGGCACCTCCAGATAGTGACGTTCCAGTAACATCACGACTTCTCTCTCGATTAAATTCATTACATTTTTCATTTCCGCCTATTGAAGATTTTTTTTCACCCCAGAAAGAAAACATCATGAGTGGAGAACTCTCTTGTTCAGAAAGTATCTCCTCCTGGCTCTGAGCCAGCAGAGCAGAAGCCGTGAATAAAAAAATGACCGTTAAAATTTCACACATGGAAAATCTCCAGTCATTGCAGGCATGCTTTAGAAAAAAATTATAACATTCTCCAAACCGCTCCTGAGGCCGCTAGCAAGTCATCTGCAGCTTCTGGGCCACACCCGCCGCTTGGGTAAAATTTCAAATCGTCACTCGATTGCAACCAAGCCTCTTCAATACCATCAACAAAAGTCCACGCGGCTTCAACCTCGTCACTCCGAGCAAAGAGCGTCGCATCGCCACTCATGGCATCAAGCAGGAGTCGCTCGTAAGCTTCCGGATTTTGTTTCTGGAAGGAAGTGCCATAACAGAAATTCATTTTCACTGGCTCAATCTGTAATGTAGATCCTGGAGTCTTTGCAGACATGCCGAGGGAAATTCCTTCATTTGGTTGAATGCGGATCACGAGTACATTTCGCTCTAAAGTATGGCCCAGCGTATTGAAGAGCACGGGAGGAACAGCGTTAAAGGTAATAGCAATTTCTGAACCTGTATGAGCCATTCGTTTTCCTGCTCTCACAAAAAAAGGAACCCCTGCCCAGCGCCAATTATCAATCGCAATCTGGAGCGCCACGTAACTTTCTGTAGTCGATTCAGGAGCGACTCCTGGTTCTGAACGATATGCAGGAACAGGCTGCCCCTTGATAATGCCCTCAGCATATTGCCCACGCACAACATTTTTAAAAACATCTTTTCCCCTCAAAGGACGCAGTGACTTCAAGACTTTGACTTTCTCATCACGAATAGCATCAGCACTCATACTCATTGGCGGTTCCATCGCCATGAGGGTCAAGAGTTGCAATAAATGATTCTGAACCATATCACGCAATGCTCCTGCTTTATCGTAGTAGCCAGCGCGCCCCTCTACACCAAGCGGCTCGGCTGCTGTGATCTGAACATGATGAACATGTTTAGAATTCCAAATGGATTCAAAAATCGAATTAGCAAATCGCAAGACCATGATGTTTTGTGCTGTCTCTTTGCCCAAATAGTGATCAATGCGATAGGTTTCTTTTTCTGGAAATGCACCATGGACAAGCTTGTTGAGATGATGTGCTGTCTTGAGATCGACACCAAATGGTTTCTCAATGATCACGCGCGCCCAACTTCCTTCACGAGGAAAATTCAAGCCACTCTCTTTGAGATTATGCAAAATGACTTCGACTTGATCAGGAGCCACGGCCAGATAAAAAAGACGATTCCCCGTGCTCTTACTGAGCAGATCGTCCTTGCCCAACTGCTCCACAAGTCTGCAATAGCCATTGAGATCATGAAATTCACTTCGATGATAAGAAATTGATTGAGCAAAGCGATTCCAGATTTCTTCATTCAGTGATGTGCGAGAAAATTTTTGCGTCGTGACTTTGAGTTCATCTCGAAATTCTTCATTGCTTTTTTCACGACGAGCAAACCCAACAACATTGAGACCTGCTGGCAAGGCTCCTTCCACAGCTAAGTTATAAAGAGCAGGGATGAGCTTGCGATGCGTGAGATCTCCCGTGGCTCCAAAAATCACGAGCGTACATGATTCGGGCGCTAATCGCGAGGCTAAAGGCTGAAGACTGAAGGCTGGAGGATTTGAGTTCATAAAATTGAGAGGCTAAAGGTGGAAGGCTGAAGGAAGAGGTTTATTACTAAAGATATCATAATTAGCAAATGGATTCAAAAACCGTATCTTGTTTTCACGTAATATCACCTTCAGTCTTTAGCCTTCAGCCTTTCGCCTGTCTTACGGGATTGGAAAATTTTTTGTAAAGTCAGTAACTTGCTTGCGAAGTTGTAAAAGAGCCTCGTCGTTATGCCGATTTTCTAATCCTTGGTGAAGAAATTCGGCAACCTTGATCATGTCAGCTTCTCGTAAGCCTCGCGTCGTGAGAGCCGCTGTGCCAAGACGGATACCACCTGTCTTGGTAATTGGTTCCGTATCGAATGGAATCGCGTTTTTATTAACTGTCATAGCAACTCGATCGAGTGTTTCTTGAGCTTCTAAACCTTGAATTCCTCGAGGACGAAGGTCGACTAACATCAAATGATTATCGGTACCACCTGAAACAATGGTATATCCCAGCTCCATCAGACGTCCGGCAAGCGCCTGTGCATTGAGGACAATCTGTTTTGCATAGTCACGGAAGGAAGGCTGCAAGGCCTCGTGCAAGCAGACTGCTTTGGCAGCAATGACATGCATGAGCGGTCCACCTTGGACACCAGGAAATACCTGGGCATCCAGCTTCTTAGCAAATGTCTCTCGGCAAATGATCAGACCTGCACGAGGACCACGCAAACTTTTGTGTGTTGTTGTTGCTACAAAATCAGCATAGGGAATAGGACTTGGGTGAACTTTCCCGGCAACAAGTCCTGCAATGTGAGCCATGTCAACAAAAAGATAAGCTCCGACGCTATCTGCAATATGGCGCATCCTTTCAAAATCAATAGTTCGAGAATAGGCAGAAGCGCCAGCAGTGATCATCTTCGGTTTGACTTCTTTGGCTTGTTTTTCAAGTGCCTCATAATCAATATAACCAGTCTCGGGGCTGACTCCGTAATGATGAACGGCGTACAACTTCCCAGAAAAATTAGCGCGATGCCCATGCGTTAAATGCCCACCATGCGCCAAGTCCATTGTGAGAATCGTATCCCCAGGCTGCAACGCAGTGAAATAGACGGCCATGTTAGCTTGACTACCACTATGAGGTTGCACATTAACATGATCTCCCCCAAAGAGCGCCAGCGCTCGCTCACGAGCCAACTCTTCGACACGATCAACATGCTCACAACCCCCATACCAGCGACGAGAGGGATAACCTTCAGCATATTTGTTTGTGAGGCAAGAGCCTTGTGCTTCTCGTACTGCTTGACTTGTGAAATTTTCAGAAGCAATTAACTCAAGATGATCGTACTGACGCTGTTCTTCAGCTTCAATGGCTGCAGCAATTTGCGGATCTGTTTTTTTAAGAAAATTATTCATAACTAGATTATCACTCAACCTCACCTTGAATAAAAGGAACTATTTTTTCTAAACAAGATTTTATCACCTCACTACACTCTTGATAGTCTTGAAAGCTTCCTCCAATCGGGTCGAGAAGGTCTTCTTGCGTCGTCCATTCGGTCAGTAAAAAAACTTTCTCTTGATGGCGAGGATAGTGACGTATTAAAAAATCACGATGTTGTTGCGTCATGGCAAAAACATAAGTCGCATGAGCGATTAGCTCAGGCGTCACTACTTGGCTTTGAAAACGAGTGAAACTAATTCCCTCTTCCGCAAGAACCTTCAATGTCATAGTACTTGCAGGAAGACCGGGAGTTGCTTGAACTCCTGCAGAAGCGACTTTTATTTTTGAATACTGAGGAAGTATTTTTTCCAAAAGAGCTTCCGCCATCGGACTACGACAGGTATTTCCGGTACAGACAAAAAGAACTGATTTCATAAACAAAGAATAAAAAAAATAGCCACAAAGAACACAAAGAAATCAAAGAGCTAAGAGATTTTTTTTAAAATTTTTGGTTTCTTTGTGTTCTTTGTGGCCATTAACTTTTATTTTTAGCTGCAAAGCAGCTGGCATAATACGGAAGGGGTGGGATTCGAACCCACGGTAGGTTTAACCCTACGCTCGATTTCGAGTCGAGTACTTTAAACCGGACTCAGCCACCCTTCCTTTAACAGCGATTCAGGTTACAGCAGGCTGCAAACTGTAAACTACAGCTTCGAAAGGAAAAGAAAAATTTTTTGTTCTACCTGAATCCATATGAGAAAATTAGTGATCAAATATAAACAGAAAGTCCAAAAAAATCCCTGTAAGCTGCAACCTGTAACCTGAACTGCTGCTATCGCGTCCACTCCAACGCACCTTTCTTAATCGCATAAAGATAGCCGACCATCAGAACGGTCACAAAACTCAGCATGCTTCCTAAAATGATCGTTCCGTATTGGGCAATAAAATCACGATAGCAAACAGCCCAAGGAACCATAAAGACAACTTCAATATCAAAAAGAATGAAGAGCATCGCTACGAGATAAAACTTCACGCTGAAGCGAGGCTGAATGGTCATCTTAGGCAACATACCACATTCGTAAGCTGAGTTTTTAACTCCTAATGCTGTGCCAATGCGCCCCAAAAGAAAGCTTCCCAGCCAAACCGAGAGAGCAAAGCCGATGGCCACGATAATATGAATGAGCAAGGAAGCAAAAGAATCAATCATTGCCGTTGAAGTAATGCTGCTTAAAAAAATTATTTAGCTGGTGTCGCCTCGACCAAAGCATTGGCTAACGAAACGAGACCTTTGTATTTTTTGCCAGTTTTCTTGACCATTCCGCGAGAGACAAGATGTTGCAGCTTTTCATAAGCGCGCAAACGAAGCATCTCTTCACCTCCACTAGCAGCATTTCTTTTTTTGAGACGCTCGTGAATGATATCAAAAAGTTGTTTGAATTCAAAAGAGGTACCTTTTTTAGAAAGGACAGCGACTAATTCCTCAGTTACGAGGTCAGGTAGTCTACGAGAGAAAGCGCTTTTTCGTTGCATAACAAATGGTCGGAAGATGGTAGCGGAGAACTAATGGGATGTCACGATCATTTTTTTATGAAGCCCGCTCTACCTCTTCTTCTATGAGATGTTCCATCACGTCGACTTCATGAGTCATTTCGCTAATAGAAAGATGCTCAGGAGTACTTGGGCGATAGAAGAGATAGACAAGGCCTCCCAGCAAACTCCAGAGCACCGTCAGAAAAAAAGCGGTTAAAGAAATAATCACGGCTAATGATTTTGGCGTTCCATCGATCGTGTTGAGCAATGTTTCAAAAAGCCCCTCACGCACGCCAATACCACTAAGACTGACAGGAATAGCGCTGATCGTATTTACAATGGGAATGGCTTCAATCAACGTTACTATTCTGGGAGCCCCAGGAATAGAGGCAAAGGCACAGGCTGCAAAAATAGTGGTGGCAAACAGAAAAATATTTTGCAAGAAAGAGTAACAAAGAGCCCCGACGAGTGCTCCGCGATTACGGGCATAAGATGAAAAAGCTGTAGCGATATCGATTAAAAAACGATGCCCAGGCAACCAGTGTGGAATTTTTTTCCAAAGATGAAAATGATCCGCAACTAAACTGACGATGAGAAAAACAAGAAATCCTCCAAAGACAGCTCCGACGGTTGTTAAGAGGCTGCGTGTTACCATTGTTCTTCCTAGATCTGAAAAAAAACAAATGGCAATCGTCAACGTAATCATCATGATCGCAAACATCCCCACCAGACGATCAACCACAATACTCAAAAAGACCGCTGTCTTTTTTTGAGGGACTTCCCGCATGGTGTAAAAAATCTTCACCACATCACCACCAGTCGAGCCAAGTAGGAAGAGATTAAAAAACATTCCAATCATGACGAGCTGCCAGGTTCTCTTCCAGCCAAGATGAATCCCCTGCACCGCAAGCAAGAGAGACCAGCGCCATGTCGTCGTTACCAGAACCAATCCAAATGAAATAAAACCAGGAATGAGCCACCATGCATTCGCATTTTGGAGCGCCAACGCCATCTGCTGCCGCTTCGCAGAGTCATGAAAAATCCACCAGAGCAGCAACAATGTTACGGTTGTCTGCACAAGCGGCATGAGGATTTTTTTTAGTTTCATAGGAGCAGGTTACCAGGTTGCAGGTTGCAGGTTACAGGAAAAAAATTCTTACCAAATTAAACGACACATCTCCAAGGAAATCGGAATTTCGTTTGGAAATGCGCTGAGAGGAATACGTGCGGCGTGGCAGCCGCCGGATCGACTGCTGAAGGCAGCCCGCAGGGCGAGCCTCGCGGGAGCGAGCGAGTTGCATAAAGCGCAAGGCGCCTCGGAGCACAGCGGAGGAGGGTATATGCAATACGTGACGAGGCGAGCACCGAAGTAACGCAGCGATTCGCCATCTTAGTAGCATTTACAAATGAAATTTACGCCCAGGTGATTAAACGGAGCTCATGCGATTGGAGTAAATACGGGTGCGTTGGAATGATGCGCAAACGGAGTGCGTAACTTCCACTTTCTGCTGCCGGAATTTTTCCAGAGTATTCATAAACGCCCTCCCCTGCATCTGGCAAAGGTATCACATTTTTGATATCTAGGATCTGTGGTGCCGTGATGACATTTTTTTCGAAGGGACCAAAGTAGGCTTGCACCCGAACATGTTCAGGCTTGATAGCTCCGAGCTTAATGACGGCTTTGATCATGACTTCTTCCCCTACAAAAAAAGCGTCACGCTGTTCGACAGATATGACTTGGTGCTCGAGAATTTCTACTTGAGGCCAGAGGAGAAACATCTCTCTTTTCCAGTGGCTCAGCTCGCGAGCATTTTGAAAACTATTTTTCTCCATGGCTTCATGAGCAAGTCCTGCCGGTTCATAAAGAAAGCGATCGTATTCTTTGACCATGCGATGCGTATTAAACATCGGAACAATAGTCCGCATCGATTCGCGCATCGATTGTATCCATGCTAGCGGCAAACGTCCATCAGGCTTGGCGTAGTAGAGCGGCACGATTTGGTTTTCAAGCACAGAAAAGAGGCTCTGAATATCAACTTCATTTTGATAGTCATTGCTCCCCCCCATGATTTCAGCACCAATAGCCCATCCATTTTTTCCATTAAAGCTCTCCAACCACCAACCATCAAGCACACTCAGATTGATGCCACCATTGAGAGGCAGCTTCATTCCACTTGTACCACTCGCTTCATAAGGTCTTAAAGGATTGTTGAGCCATACATCACACCCTTGGTAGAGGCGTCGTCCAATATTGATGTCATAATCTTCAACAAAAATAATCCGTCCTTCAAATTGCGGGTCACGTGAGTATTGATAAACTTGTTGGATAATTTTCTTTCCTTCTTCATCTGCTGGATGGGCCTTACCGGCGAAAACAAATTGCACTGGATGTTCGCGATTGGTGATAATACGGTGCAACCGTTCGGGATCGGAAAAAAGAAGAGCTCCTCGTTTGTAGGTAGCAAAGCGTCGTGCAAAACCAATTGTTAAGACATCAGTGTTGAGAATCCGATTAACATGCCTCACTTCATCTGGCGGCTCTCCATTGCGCACGCGCTGACGACGGATCCTTTCGCGCATAAAATCGATGCTTCGTTGCTTTAATGTTTGATGCAACTGCCATAATACTTCATCAGGAATATCGATGACTCCACGCCAAAATCCAGGATCGCTCTGTCGATCTTCCCAATCTTTTCCTAAATATTTTTCATAGAGTTCATGAAACTCTCCTGCAGCCCATGTCTTGGCATGCACCCCATTAGTAATGCTGGTGATAGGAACTTCCTCAACAGGCACATCTTTCCAAACACCTTGCCACAGGCGACGACTTACTTCGCCATGAAGCTGGCTCACGGCATTAGCAAAGCGACTCGTCCTTAACGCCAAGATGGTCATGCTAAAGAGCGCCTTGGGATCAATGCTCATTTGCCCCAAGCGCATGAATTGTTCCCACGTCAAACCCACCTTGCTAGGGTAGTCTGCAAAATAGGCCTTCATGAGCTCTTCGCTGAAAACCTCATTGCCAGCAGGAACTGGAGTGTGCGTCGTAAAAACATTCGAAGCCGCCACCACTTGAAGCGCCGCATCAAAATCAATCCCTTGTTCTCCCTCAACCAAATCGCGAACGCGTTCTAGTGAAAGAAAAGCAGAATGACCTTCATTCATGTGGCAGACTCTCGGAGAGAAGCCAATTGCTTTGAGCGCCCTGATTCCACCAATCCCTAGGACCATCTCTTGTTGCATGCGAAGTTCCTGATTGCCGCCATACAAAGAAGCGGTAATCAGTTGATCAGCACCACTGTTTTCAGGAACCATCGTATCGAGCAAATAAATTTTAATACGTCCTAGCGCTAGCTCCCAAACCCGAGCTATCACAAGGCGACCTGGTAGTTCGATGGAAATACGAAGTGGCCTGTCCTCAATCTTCACCTCGCGCAGCGGAAGATGATTGACGATTTGATTCAACTGCACCGCTTCTTGCCATCCCTCTTTATTAATTTGCTGTTTGAAATAACCGTCACGATAAAGAAGACCAACGGCTCTGAAATTCAAACCGAGATCAGAGGCTGACTTACAATGATCTCCAGAGAGAATGCCAAGTCCTCCAGAATAATTCGGGAAAGACTCATGCAAACCATACTCCGCTGAAAAATAAGCAATGGCTTCTTGGGAATGTGAGGAGCTGTAAGTATCGCTCCGATCAAGATAATTCCGAAATGCGCGATAAACTTTTTTGAGCTCTGTCAAATACCGCTCATCATTTCCAACCTCAATCAAACGTGATTGATGACAGAGCTGCAAGACGCGTACAGGATTGTGATTGCTACGTTCCCAAAGTTCGACATCAAGCTCACGAAACAAACGACGGGCTGTCGGTTCCCAACTCCACCACATATTGTAAGCAAGCTCACGAAGATGTTCTAACGACGCTGGCAGTTGCGGAATGACATTAAAAGTGAGAAGTGATTCCATGGCTAGATTCTGCTCTAAAGTTGATCAAATTTGAAAATGAATTTTTATTTTTTTTGATACCCTCTCCAACTACAGACAAAGACTGTAGGCTATAAGACTGTAGGCTGTAGGTCAAAGCAAGGCCTTCGGCAAACACTAAAGAAATAAAGATCGGCATAACACATCAATTTTAACTAACATTCTATTTTCAAGCTGTTTTAAACTCCAGCCTACAGCCTACAGTCTATAGCCTTTGGTCTCTATAACTAGGTATTTCCTTGCATCTAACAGCACTACTAAAAAAATGAATTTTCCAGGACACGCTCTACCTCCTTCCATCAAAAACAAAAATGCTGATGGCTTACGCGGCATAGCCTGCTTGGCAGTAGCCCTTCATCACTTTATCGGCGCCTTTTTACCAACCCTGCTTCATAACAATTATCCCACCTCTTTTCCCGAAGCTGCCCATCCCAGTCTCTTCGTTAGCATCTTTTCATCACCAGTGATGACGCTTTTTTATAACGGAAACTTTCCAGTTATGATTTTCTTTGTCTTGTCAGGATACGTGCTTGCTGCACCTTACTATCATCCCAACAATGATACAACACGGCTTCATCGAAGATTATCGGGACGCTACCTCAGATTGAACATCCCTATTGCTGCTTCAGTTCTGATTTCGTTTTTGGTTTATCAGTGCCATGGATATTTCAATATCCCTGCAGCGACGGTCTCTGGCTCAAATCTATGGCTGAATAATTTTTTTCAGTCAGGTCTTTCTTACGTTACAGCCTTAAGAGATATGGCTTGGGCTTCCTTGATATTAGGTGAAGGCGTTTTTAATCCTGTTTATTGGTCGCTCAAAGCAGAGTTCATTGGATCAATTTGTCTCCTGCTTTTTTATATTATAAAACCAAAAGGCTATCGCGCGCTCTTTTTATTGTTAGCGTTCATCTTGATATACGCTCTCGATAAACAGACACTTCTTTTTCTCTGCGCTATTTTATTAGGATCCCTCTTGAACGTCATTTCCATTCCTAAAAAATTATATTTACCCCTATTCATCATAGGTCTCTTTTTTGGAGCATTCCAAGATGGAAATCCTTTTTATAATACCTTCCCCCATCTTCTGCGATGGCATCGACAAAGCTTCTATAGTTCTATTGGCGCTCTCTTGATCACAGCCCCCATTGTGCATGGTTTTGGCATAAAATTTTTTCAGAGCCGACCGCTTCAATTTTTAGGAACGATTTCTTTTCCATTGTACCTCTTACATTTTATCGTCCTTTGCTCCTTTTCTTGCTGGCTCTACTTGGTCTTGCCGCAACATCCATTGACCCTTTGTCTCAATTTAGCACTCTATCTTTTGATTGCTATTGGACTCTCGGTTGTTTTTGAAAAGTATATTGATCAACCTGCCATTCGATTATCTCATTGGGTTTCTTCTGTTTTTTTTTAAAAATAGGCTTGCCTCTTGCTCAAAAGATCTCGATCCTTAAGGCTTGTTTTTTTAGGGCAGTTAGCTCAGTGGTAGAGCGGCTCGTTTACACCGAGTTGGTCGGGGGTTCAAATCCCTCACTGCCCATGTTCAGGCTACAGCATCTTCGCCATGAGCTTTCTCAGCACCACTGACTTTTCCTTTCTTCGCCCTTTAGAAGAGCATTGGAAGACGATTCGAGCAGAATATGATGCCCTTGCCTCCGGAGCCGTTCAATGGCATGAACCGATTCATAATGGAAAATGGAACGTTATTGGATTTCGTTTTCAAGATAACGATCTAACTGAAAATAAAATCAAGGCTCCTTTCACCTCCTCTCTTTGCGATGCCATCCCTCGTATTCATACCTATGGATTTTCGATTATGGAACCGGGATGTGAAATTGAGCCGCATGTCGGTTACACGAGCGAAGTGCTACGCGGCCACCTTGGATTGTACTCTAACTCAGCAACAGCTCTCCAAGTAGGAGAAGAAGCGCGCACTTGGAAGGAAGGAGAAATTTTTGTCTTTGATGATACAACGCTCCATTCAGCCTGGAATCGAGGTTCAAGCAAGAGAGTGATACTTCTTTTTGATTTTTACAGGCCGTAAAAGTAATTGTTCAGCTACCTGGTCAAGAATGAGGTTCACAAAACTGCTCTTGTCGAAAGTTGAAAGGTGGAGCCACTGCTCAAGCAGGTTTTGAGCGCCGCTAGCACAGCTGTTGAGAAGAGACCATTCTTTTTTAACGCTTCAAACATTTCACTTCTACTCGTAGCAATAAGTATTCTTAGTTTAAATCACGCTGTTATTTTAAACACATAATAAAAGCGTGTTATTTCTTATCTTCACTTGTATCACACGATAAATGCTGCTAGAGTCATCATCTTTCATGGCGGGGTAGCCAAGTGGTAAGGCTGGGCTCTGCAAAAGCCCCATTCGTCGGTTCGATTCCGACCCTCGCCTCCACTTTGAATTAGAAAACGTATCTACTAAGTATTCGTCCAGAAGGCTGGATTGTACAAAAAAAATCTTTTACCAAAGGTTTTTTTGAGGGGGTAGATTCTTCTCAACAGCCGCGCTAGCGGCGCTCAACAGCTGCTTGAGCAGCGGCTCAACCTTTCAACTTTGGACAAAAGCAATTTTCATGAAGCTCATTCTAGAGCAGACATCTAGATCATGAAGCAGCACGCACCGCCACGATCTTCATCTGCGGCTCAGAGCACCCTTGAAATGTATTTCGCTCGATCGTGAAAGCCAGATCCCATGGAGGTTTTGGAAGTTCTGCCAAAGCTCCATTAAAAAAAATAGCATTCAGTGTTCTTCCTTCGTATCCACTAAATTCAAACCGAACATGCTTTTCTTTTAAAAGCCGCGGTTCTTTGAGCGGTGTCATCGCTCGTGCAAAAAAGAGTGGTTGAGGATTAGAAGGCCCAAAAGGAGCTAATTGTTCTTGAATAGACAACCAAGCGTGATCAATCATTGCGAGATCAACTTCCGCGTCGAGATGAAGAGCAGGAATCAAATCTTCTTCCTTAAGAAAAGTTCCAGCCACTTCTTCAAAAAGCAATTTAAATTCCTCAAAACATGATTGGTGAATTTTTAACCCAGCCGCCATAGCATGACCGCCAAAGCCCTCCAGCAGAGCTCCACAGGCCTCTAACGCAGCCACCAATGAAAGCCCTTGAATACTTCGTCCGCTTCCTTTGCCCCACCCCTCTTCGTTAAATCCAATGACGAATGCAGGACGATGCCAGCGCTTTGAAAGTCGCGAAGCAACAATACCAATGACACCTTCATGCCAATGTCGTTGTCCCACCACAATACTTTTTTGAGACGTAAAATCGAGATTAGCCTCCACCCATGCTTCAGCTTCGCTTGTTACAGCACGCTCAATGTCCTGACGTTCACGATTCAATCGATCTAAACGTCGCGCGATTTGAGAGGCTTCTGTTCTATTTTCAGTGAGAAGCAATCGCAATGCATCCTCTGCAGATGCGAGACGTCCAGCAGCATTAATACGAGGCCCCAATTTAAAACCGACATCGCTCGTTGAAAAAGGAGCCCTTGCCTCGGAAATACTGATGAGAGCTTGAATTCCAGGCCAGTGAGATTTCTCAAGCTGCTTCAATCCATGCCTGACAAAAATCCGATTCTCTCCCATCAAGGGTGCAATATCAGCGACCGTTCCAAGAGCGACTAAGTCGAGATAATATCGCAAATCTATTTCACGATTGGGAAAACGTTTCAGAAAAGCATGACAAAATTTAAAAACCAATCCTGCGCTGCAAAGAAAATGATTAGTGTTATCTTTTTCTAATTTTGGATTCACTAAGATTGCTCCTGCAGCTGCTGCTGTTGCGGCGGCTGGTTCATGATGGTCGATGACGATCAAGGCCACACCTTGTTCACGAAGAAATGTTGCTTCTTCAAGAGAGTTTGTCCCACAATCAATGGCAACAATCAAGTCAGGTTGATACGTCGTCAAACAGCGCTCTACTCCTGCAAGGCTCAATCCATAGCCTTCTCTAGCTCGCTCAGGAAGAAAATAATCAATCAAAAATCCTGCTGCTTTTAAAAATCGTCCAAGGATGGTCAAAGAAGTAACACCATCCACATCATAGTCGCCATACAAAACAATGCGTTCTTTTTTTTGCAAGGCTTCATGTAACCGCTCTACAGCATCCATCATGCCAGGAACTTCCTCAGGAGGACGCAGATGAGCAAGACGCGGCTCTAAAAAACTTGCTACCGCTTCTACAGACCCATACCCTCGTTGAATCAGCACCTCAGCAAGCGGAAGAGGTAATTTTAATTCATCAGCAAGTCTCGCAACCAGTTTAGAATCTAGCTCTGGCGGGAAGCTCCATTTCTTTTGCATTTAGTTTAAAAAAATACTCTCAAATTTTGCTGCAAGAAGAAACTATGAAAAAAATTTAAAAAACGTGTTCAAAATTCACTGAGACGATTGGAATGTGATAGAAGCTGTTTCAAATTCGCTGAGCGTGATGAAGAGCAAGGCACCTCGGAGCACAAGCGCTGAGCGTATATGTAATACGTGAAGCGACGAGCACCGAAGTAACGCAGCTATTCGCTCGCTCAGTAGAACTTCAAATAGCTTCTAGGCTTTTTCCACTTGCCAATACTCCAGCTCCACCGGCGTCTCGCGACCGAAAATACTAACCGAAACACGCAGTTTACCACGTTCTGGGTCGACTTCCTCAACAATGCCTTGTTGATTTTGGAAAGGTCCATCAGCGACTTTAACTTTGTCTCCAACTTCAAAAATAATTTTTTGCGTAATGTTCTCTTCACGCTCTTTCATTTGAGCAAGCATTCCTGAAACTTCTTTAGGACGCATTGGAACAGGGCGATCTTTTGTTCCAGCAAAACCGATAACGCCATTGGTCTCCTTGATAAAGTACCAGGTTTTGTCAACCAATTTATCATTCTCATCAAAAAGATGCATATTAATGATGATATAGCCTGGAAAAAATTTACGCGTGGTCTCTGTTTTTTTACCGCGTTTAATTTCTTGAACGCGCTCGGTTGGAATTAAAACCTCAAAAATACAATCGCCTAATTCTTCAGATTTAACGCGCTTGAGAATATTGTCATGCACCTTCTGCTCGAAACCGGAGAGGACATGAACGACGAACCATTGATCTTTAGGAGCGAGAGGCATAAGAAGTAATGAGTGATGAGTAATGGGTAATGAGTAAAGGGGAAATACTAAAAGGTGAAAAGTAAGGAGTAAAGAATGAAGTAATGAAAAAAATATTAAGTTTTCAAGAAATGAAACTCATTACCCATTACCCTTCACTAATTACAAGCCTTGCTTCGCAAGGCTATGGGCGTGTTAAAAAACCGACTACATTCACCGTAATAAAATCAAAAAAAGCAATATATCCACCAATTAAGAGCATTGCAATAATGACTACCAAGCTAGAATTCCACAATTCCTTGTAACGCTTGAAACCACGCTCTTCCTTGTCCCATGGCCATTGAGCTTTATGAAGCTCAACTTGAACCTCTTTAATGTATTTACTTATTTTTTGAAACATAAAAATCTTCGATTTAGTAATGAGTAACGAGTAAAGGGTAATGAGTTGCCGGCGCTATATTCCTAGCTCTATTTTAAAATTTTATTTTTATGAAATTGCAAATAGCAGTGAAATCCCAAGATTAAATAACATTATTGATTAACGATCTAAAATTACAGGCAACTGAGAACTGACAACTAACAAATGGCCATTGCTCAGCAATGGCCCAGGCCAGGAGGGACTCGAACCCACAACCAACGGTTTTGGAGACCGCTACTCTACCAATTGAGCTACTGACCTAAAAAACTATAGCTGAATATTGAACATGGGAGAAGAGGGTCACTCTATCTCCCATCTCAACTTGTTATTTTCTAGACGTTAGTCAAGAATTTCAGCAACTTTTCCTGCGCCAACTGTCCGACCACCTTCACGAATGGAGAAGCCAATCGCTTTTTCCATTGCAATTGGAGTGATCAGTTCTACCTCGATAGAAACGTTATCTCCTGGCATGACCATTTCAACGCCTTCAGGAAGCTTAACGCTACCGGTAACGTCAGTCGTGCGGAAATAGAACTGAGGACGGTAGTTCGAGAAGAAAGGAGTGTGACGGCCACCTTCGTCTTTGCTCAGCACGTAGATTTCAGCCTTGAATTTTTTGTGAGGCTTAATCGAACCAACTTTAGCAATGACTTGTCCACGCTCGATATCTTCTTTCTTAACACCACGAAGGAGAAGACCAACGTTGTCACCAGCTTCTGCTGTATCAAGAAGTTTACGGAACATTTCGATGTCAGTCACCGTTGTCTTCACGGTATCTTTGAGACCAACGATTTCGACTTCTTCCATTTTCTTGAGGATACCACGCTCTACACGGCCTGTAGCAACGGTTCCACGGCCTTCAATGTTGAAGACATCTTCCACAGGAAGAAGGAACGGAAGATCTTTTGGACGCTCCGGCAGTGGGATATATTGATCCACAGCTTCAATGAGTGCAATAATTTGCTTCTCAGCTTCTGGATCGCCATCAAGCGCTTTACGAGCGCTTCCTTTAACAATAGGAATTGTATCACCTGGGAAATTGTAAGAAGTGAGAAGATCACGAATTTCCATTTCAACAAGGTCAAGGAGTTCTGGATCATCAACAAGGTCAACCTTGTTCATGAAAACGACCATCGATGGCACACCAACTTGGCGAGCCAAGAGGATATGTTCACGAGTTTGAGGCATCGGACCATCAGCAGCACTAACAACAAGAATGGCTCCGTCCATCTGAGCAGCACCAGTGATCATGTTTTTGACGTAGTCAGCATGTCCTGGGCAGTCAACGTGAGCGTAGTGACGCGCATCACTTTCATATTCTACGTGTGCAGTAGAGATTGTAATACCGCGCTCTTTTTCTTCAGGAGCAGCATCAATCTGGTCATAAGCTCGTGCTTGAGCCTTACCAGTTTTTGCAAGCACCGTAGTGATAGCAGCAGTGAGAGTGGTCTTGCCGTGATCGACGTGACCAATAGTGCCGACGTTAACGTGCGGCTTAATGCGTTTGAATGTGTCCTTAGCCATTGTAGTATTTGTGTTCTAGTAGTTATTGATGATTGCGAGATGTCCTTCTGGAGCCCATGACCGGGATTGAACCGGTGACCTCGTCCTTACCAAGGACGTGCTCTGCCAACTGAGCTACATGGGCTTAAATTATTATGAAAGAACATCGACGCGAAGTCGTATTTTTCTGTTTCCCTACAGTACCATGACTTACTCGCTAAAGCCAAGGTAAACCTAAAAACGTAGACAGAAAGAGATGCTTCTATTTACATTTTTAGGCTTTGAGGCGGCGGCGCATCAAGAATCCGTAAGAAAACGGATTGTTATCAATAACAGTAGAGAAGCTTCTGTCAAGGCAAAGCTCGTCTCTGCTCATTTATTTTTTTCAGCTACAGCTTCTGAAAGCTTGAAAATTTCTTATTGTATTGACCAAAGGCTATAGACTATAGGCTATAGGCTACAGCCTTTTTCAATTATTATTCCATGTGTCAAACAAAATGAAACTGTCTCTTCAAAAACAGCTCGCATTAAAACAAGATCCAGCTGATATGCGACGTGACTACAGTCGCGGAACCCTGGAAAATAGAGCCTTGCAGGACGACCCTCTACAACAATTCCATATTTGGTTTCAAGAGGCACTGATTTCTCAAGGAGTCATTGAGGCCAACGCAATGGTTCTTTCAACAACAAGTCATGACCTTCAAATTACATCACGCACTGTTTTGCTCAAAGGCTATGATCAAACTGGCTTTCGTTTTTTTACCAATAGCACTAGCACCAAAGGAAAACAGATCGCTGAAAATCCTCGCGTCGCCTTGCTGTTTCATTGGCATCTGCTCGAGCGTCAAGTTCACATCAATGGCCACGTCACAATATTACCACGCGTTGAAACGGAAAAATATTTTCAATCGCGCCCTCGTCAAAGCCAGCTTGCTGCTTGGGCTTCGCATCAGAGCACTCCCCTCTCCAGTCGCGATGAATTAGAAAAATCTTTTCAAAAAATAGAATCACGTTTTGAAAATAAAATAATTCCAACGCCTGACTTTTGGAATGGATATCTCGTAGAACCTTATTCTATCGAGTTCTGGCAAGGTCGCAGCAATCGATTGCACGATCGCTTTCGTTATACAAAAAAAGAAAATGGCGAGTGGAAAATAGAGCGACTCAATCCGTAGCCTTAGCGATCATTGCTACGCAATGCTTGCTGTAATGAGTAACGAGTAAAAATTCAAAAACGAAGGGTTTTTTCTAAAAGTCTAACGTGCTTCTTTCTTGATCAACTCTATCAAATATTTGTTAAGCGCTCTCAACTCACTCGCTCTCCATTTTTCTTCAGGGTTTCTGGGATCAACGTTCCATTGGGAATCAAGACTACTGATGAAACAATGACGCCTGGATTTTCTGCCAATCGTTTTTGAAACGCAGCCGAAGTAAAATCATTTGCTGGAGGCGTACTCTTATGAGCCAGCGGGCCAGTACCGGGGGCATCAAGTCCATGACAAATGGCGCAACGCGTTTCGTAAAGAACCCTCCCTTCTTGTTCTGTTGCTTTTCCAACAACTGTTCTAGCAACTAACAGTAGCGCTAATAAACAGCTTAGCTTTTTCATGCAAAGCAAAATTTATTCTAACCACTGCATCACATTAAAATTATAAGCCACCGCAACTGCAGTAATGATGACAAGCAGCATCAAAGAAAAAACAAAGAGACGAGGCATTCCAAAAAGAATACAACGAATTTGTTGCTCTTCTGCTTTGATTTCAGCTTCGGTAGGAGAAATGGGACGTGGGAGTATTTCCATAGCAGCGGTTATTCTAGATAACATCTTTTTTCTGTCAACACGTGACTACCAAGGTAGTCACAGTTCGTAGTTCGTGGTTGGTAGTTCGTAGTAAATTTTGTGAGTGAATCAACATTGAATTGTTCGTTTAGTAGAAATTTGGAAATCTTTTTAAAAAACTGACTAATGAGATTTTCTACAAACCACGAACTACCAACTACGAACTAACTACCAACGGAACGTTGGTAGTTACGGCTAGCCCCCCAGTCGATTCCCCTTAGCATTCTTCTTCAGCGTCTGCTCTTTTTTTGTTGAAGAAGTCCCATCAAAACCACTGCGTCGATCTTGCTCTTCGCGGGAGAGACGCCCCTGCAGGCGCAACCTGATAGGAAGCCCAGCAAAAGGCCACTCATCACGGATAGTATGGAGAAGGTGTTTGTGATAGGCGTCTGTCATTAAATCAGCATTATTCACGAAGAGTAAAAATTCTGGCGGGTGAAAAGGTCGTTTTACTTCAGGAACAACCTGCGTTGCGTAGAGAAGCTTGAAACGCCTACCACCTTTTGAAGGAGGCGGCTGACTTTCCCAAACCTGTTTGAAAAATCGATTTAATTCTCCCGTTCCAATCCGAATCTCAGCTGCCTGCCTCACCTCTTCCAGCGCCATTGCCAGCCGCTTGACATCTTGACCGGTCTTGGCTGAAAGACAAATAATCGGTGCAAAATCAAAAAAGAAAAGTTCATTGCGAATCTTCTGTGCTTCCTCTCCCTGAGCCATGCGTCCTCCATCCTCTTTTTGCATGAGATCCCATTTGTTGAGAATGATCAGACATGGCTTCATTGATTCTTGCAAGAGCCCAGCAATTCTTTTGTCTTGAGCCGTCACTCCAGCAGTCGCATCCAAAACCAAAACACCCACGTCCGCTCGGCGCAGAGCCTCTTCAGACCGCATCGCACTAAAAATTTCCACCGAAGTATCGGGGCGCGAGCGATGACGCAATCCTGCCGTGTCGACAAGAATATAAGGAGTTCCTTGTAAATCACAGTTCACATCAAGCGCATCACGTGTCGTACCAGAGATCTCACTCACAATACTTCGCTCTTCTCCGAGAAGTTTATTGAGGAGTGATGATTTACCGACATTAGGTCGACCAACAATGGCTAATTTAGGAATTGCCACTTCGCCTGTTTCCTCTTCCTGTTTTGTTTCACCAAGCTGCACTTCGATCGCTTTTAAAAGATCATTCATCCCACGACCATGAGCAGCACTCATTCCCATCACCGTTGTAAAACCGAACTGATAAAAATCATCTAGGAAGGAGGTGTGCTTTTGTTCGTCAATTTTATTAACAACTAAAAAAAGAGGTCGTCCACTACGGCGGAGTTGATCTGCTAACTCTTGATCAACGGGAGTCATCCCTGATTGCCCATCAACAATGAATAAGAGCAGGTCAGCAGACTTAATCGCTGCTGCTGCCGCTAGGTGCGTTGCCTCGGCAAATTCTGGATCAGGATTGTCACCGATGCCACCAGTGTCGATGATTTCAAAAGGAAATTTTCCTTGATGACAGACGGCAGCTAAGCGATCGCGCGTCACGCCAGGCTGATCGTACACAATGGCTAGCCGTCGTCCAAGAAGGCGATTAAAAATGGAAGATTTTCCGACATTAGGTCGGCCAACAATGGCTACACGGTGCATAGAATTTATTTTTTAGGGGATACGATCAACCGCATTCGGCCACTGTTGAAAGCGGTGGTATTTATAGCTGCGGTCCATCATGACCATTAATTTTCAACAGCCGAATCCCATCGAGAATATAGCCGATACCACTTAAAAAAGTCATGACCCCTGCGATGATAACAACAATGCCATAATGAGGCCACTGTAATAATACCGTGACGACTGTCAGCATTTGGAAAAAGGTTGTTATCTTGCCAAGAATACTAGGACGAACTTCGACATAATCATTTAAAAAATGAAGGACCATCCAACCGACCACGATAATAATGTCACGCGTGATCACAATTACCGGAAACCAAAATGGCAAGGATCGATCCCAATTACTCACACTCAACGTGATGATCGCCGTTAACATCAATCCCTTGTCAGCAATAGGATCGAGCATAGTTCCCAAGGTAGATTTCGAATGGAAAGCACGCGCCAACCAGCCATCAATGCCATCACTCACGGCTGCCATAACAAAAACAATGATGGCTCCGAGACGCAAGTGTTCGTCGGGAGTTCCAGCCGCCACGGTGTGGCCATAGTAAACAGCGAGTAAAACAAAAATCGGAATGAGCAAGATTCGCCCAATAGTGATTTGATTAGGTAAAGTCATAGGAAGAAATTCACAGGGATGGAAGCGATGGGTATTGAAAAAGACTGTAGGCTGTAGACTGTAGGTCAAGGCAATGCCTTCGGCAAAAAAATAACTCGATTATGTTACTCAATTTTTTAATTTATGTTTTGATCTAAAATTTTCTATAGCCTACAGCCTAAAGTTGATAGCCTTTCTTCATCCCTTCCATTGCTTCCATCCCTGTGAATTTTTTTGTTCCAATTAAATCCAATCTGGCTATCGCGCTCTACCTTTTGCCATGGACTCGACGCAAAGATGCGCTTCGTTTTTATACATTTTGTCACAGCATTGATGAATGCGTTGATCACTCTTCATTAACCCAATTTGAAAAAGAAAATTTTTTAAAAACCTCTCTTGAGTCCCTCGAAGATATCATTCAACACTATCAACTCGATCAAAAACTTCTTGATGAAATCATCCGTGGCATGCAAATGGATTTTACCATCAATCGCTATGCCACATTTGAAGAACTACGCCTCTATGCATGGCGCGTGGCTTCAGCAGTAGGACTTGTGAGCGCACAGCTCTTCGGAGCTGATGGGACGAGCGTTCAGAAGTATGCAGAAAATTTGGGAATCGCTCTTCAACTCACCAACATCCTCCGCGATGTGGCTGAAGATTCCGCTCAAAACAGAATTTACATTCCACTCGAAGATCTCGAGCGCTTCAACGTCACGGCAGAAGAAATCCTTCGAGGAGTTCCCTCACCTCAAGCCACACATCTCTTCCATCATCAAGCAGAACGCGCCCTCTCCTATTTTGCAAAAGCAGATCTTGCTTGGGAAAAAATGTCATCTCGCGAGCGCCATCTCATGCGCCCCGCGCGCCTGATGGAAGCCATCTATCGAACTCTCTTGGAAAAAATGCAACGGGATCGCTACGATGTTTTCCATCAGCGCTATCGTGTGAGCTTTTTAAAAAAGTTGTGCTTAGCATGGCATGTTTATTTTACTTCCTAGATGTCTTCTCAACTACAAATAAGACTGGCATCTCCAAACGATGCTGCAGTCATAGCCTCGATTCACGTGAAAGCCTGGCAGGAGGCCTATCGCGGACTCATTTCCCAAAATTACCTCGACAGCCTCAACATTTCTGAGCGTCAACAGCTTTGGCAAAAAAGACTTGATTCTCCTAAAAGCGATCAAAAAACTTTTGTGATCAAAACAAAAAATGAAGTCCAGGGCTTTTCATCTTTTGGACGTTCAAGAGACTTCTCCGACCTAGGTGAAATCTACGCCATCTACATTGCACCTCATTGGTGGCGCCATGGATTAGGACACCAACTTTTAACAGCAAGCGTAGGAGCGTTGAAGGAGGATGGTTATCAAGAAGCCATCTTGTGGGTTCTTTCAAAAAATGAACCAGCCATTCATTTCTATCGGCAAGCAGGTTGGCATTCTGATGAAGTTTCTCGTTATGAAAAAATCTTGGACGTTTTAGTTCAAGAAGTGCGCTATCGCACTCGTTTTATCTCACAAACTGATCCGCCCACTGCTTGATGGCAGGATCCATCTTGACCAAGTCAGGCCAGCCACGTGTGTAGCCTTCGCCAGGAAGTTTACGCGTCGCATCAAACCCCATGTGCGATCCCATGTTGGCTAGCGTTGGAGCGTGATCAAGACTGTCGCTTGGATTTTTGGTAATCGTGCTATCGCGCTGCGGATCGGTATTCGCACAAAGTCGGAAGAGAACCTCTGAGGTATTTTGCACATCGCAATCCTCATCGACGATGATGATATATTTTGAAAACATCATCTGTCCCATTCCCCAGAGGCCATGCATGATTTTGAAAGCCTGCCATGGATATTGCTTTCGAATGCTGACAAAAACTAAATTGTGAAAGACACCTTCTGCCGGCAAAGCCATGTCGACAATCTCAGGAAAATTCATTTTAAAAATCGGCAAGAAAATCCGAACGCTGGCTTCACCAATATAAAAATCTTCCATCGGTGGCACGCCAACAATCGTTGCTGGGTAGATCGCCTCGCGTCGATGCGTGATCGCCGTCACATGAAAAACGGGATAATGATCAACTGGTGTATAAAAACCGGTGTGATCTCCGAATGGGCCCTCAGGCCTCGTTTCGCCAGGATGGACGAACCCCTCGATAATGAAATCACTTTCAGCAGGAACCTCTAGTGGTACCGTGAGGCACTTCACGAGATCGACAGAACGCTTGCGTGCAAAACCAGCGAAAAGAATTTCATCAATCCCATCAGGCAGGGGCGCTGTTGCTGCCAGCGTCAGCACAGGATCCCCTCCCAAGGCCACGGCGACAGGCATCGGCTCTCCCCTCTCGTAATAACGCTTTCCGTGACGTGCTCCAACTTTATGGATTTGCCAATGCATTCCTGTCGTAGCGCTATCATAAACTTGCATGCGATACATTCCAACATTGCGCACGCCCGTGTCAGGATCTTTGGTATAGACGGTTGGAAGCGTGATGAAGCGCCCTCCATCTTGCGGCCAGCATTTCAAAATCGGAAGATCGTGCAGCGAAAAATTATTTTTGTTGTTATCAAAATAATGAATCACTTCATGACACGGGGCATCCTTCACCATCCGTGGGCGTGCGTGAAGCAAGTCAATTCCTTGGCGCAGCAACGTCACACCATCGCGAAAGGACTGCGGCGGCTTGGCTTTCATCAAAAATTCTAGCTGCTTTGCTAAATCGTCCACCGACTCGCGCCCCAGAGCCATGGCCATTCTGCACCGCGATCCCATTGTATTAATGGCCAGTGGAAATTTTGAAACTGTTCCATCAACGGTGGGTTGCTCGAATAGTAATGCTTTTCCTCCTCCAGGAGATTTCATCTCACGATCAGCAAGCTCCGTAATTTGAAGTTCTGTAGCCACGGGAGACTTGATACGACGCAGTTCTCCTGCCTCTTCGAGTTTTTTTAAAAAATGAGAGAGAGAAGAATGGGACATAAAACAGGCCATAGGTTACAGGCTGCAGGCTGCATGAAACAAGTGACAAAAAATTCTTTTTTGAAAAAAATTTTCACAAAATGATAAAATAAGATTGCCTGTAAAGAAAATGCGTGGATGATATCTCTTCCTCGTATTATTCTTACGAGAAGTTTTCCTAGGAGTCGTAGCTCAATTGGTTAGAGCACCGCCCTGTCACGGCGGGGGTTGCGGGTTCGAGTCCCGTCGACTCCGGAGGGAAAAAGAGGAATAGCCACAAAAGAGCACAAAGGAAAAAAACTAGCGGCAACTCGCTCTCTCAAATTGACAAGCTGAGTTATTTTAAAATGAAGCCAGAGCTTCAACCAGCAAGTTTGATGTTATTTCTTTTTTGCGCTCTTTGTGTTCTTTTGTGGCTATTTTTTTCTTTGTCTTGCATTCTTTCGTGGTTAATTTTCTTGACGGCACAACATCTTGCGTCAACTCTTCATGAGTTCTTCTTTTTGAAACACCATGTTGTGCCCTAAATGTAATTCTGTTGATGATAAAGTCATTGATTCTCGCCTTTCCAAAGAAGGAAATAGCATCCGCCGTCGCCGCGAATGTTTAGGGTGCGCTCATCGCTTCACAACCTACGAAGAAATTGAGCATCTCGAAACATTCGTCATCAAGCGCGATGGTCGTCGCGAACATCTTGATCGTCAAAAACTCCTCACTAGTTTTTTGAAAGCTTGTGAAAAGCGCCCGGTTGCCCTGGAAATGATGGAGCAAGCCGTCTCTGCTGTCTTGAATCATTTAGACTCTTTTCACCAACGTGAAGTCCCCACAAAATTCATTGGCGACCAGGTCATGGAACAGCTACGCCATCTCGATCCGGTTGCTTATGTCCGCTACGCCTCTGTTTATCGGCGGTTCGAAGAGATCGGTGCCTTCATTGAAGAAATTGAATCACTGAAAAAAGTAGCACTGCAACCTACAGCCTGCAACCTGCAACCTGCAACCTGAGGAATGATCGCACTACTCCACGGCCTGCCTCTCATTACGCTCCCCAACGGATCGGCTTTCTCATTTCAAAAATCATGGATTAAAAATGCATTGCAAACAACAGCTTCTGCACAAGGCTACGGCTGCTGGTGGTTTGCTCATGAGCTTGCTGAAAGCGTGGAACTTTATTTGCGACGCGAGTGGAGTGGAAGCGCGATCAGCATTGCCGAACTAGAAACGATCATCAAACAACTTCTCCTCTCGCTGAGATTTTCTGATCTTGCTGCTGCTTTTTTTCTTCCACCTCCGCCGACAACTCTCTCGCTTCTTGAACTCGCTAAAGAAGCTGGCGAAGGTTATGAACTTCTTTTTTTTCAACTCCTCAAAAAGCGTCTTGAAAAAGTAGCCCAGTCCTCAACAGAACAACTTGAAATTTACGGCTTAGATGCCTCCCTGCGTCATCTCTTCCATCGCAAGCGTCTCGGTCGCAAAGAAACCAAGCAGCAAATTGTGAATTATATTCGCATCTGTGGGATCGCATCTTCATGGGAAACAAAACGAAACCCATCTCGGTCTCTTGAGATTAGAATTGTTTAGTGGAGCAGTTAGGAGTTAATGATAACAAAATATCATTAAATTATTGATATTTTATTATCATTAGCTGATACTCTCCTCTTCATGAACATTTCTAAATGCATTTTGAGCCTGCTGTGCGCTGCGACCCTAGCTCTAACACCCTCTTCCCTCCTCGCTGAACCAGCTCCGGAAACGTTAGCACTCGATTTCAAACTTCTTCCGGTTGACCACCCAGGCAACCCCGCTGATGCGAACTGCCTTGGAAAAGTTGACGCGAATTTCCAAATCGCAAAATACGACACCACCGCGAAACAGTACTGCGCTTTTTTAAATGCGGTTGAGACGACGGGCGCTCATGGATTTTATCATCCAGAAATGGGTTCTGACCCAGCGATCAAATGCATCTCACAATCTTTAGGAGAAGATGGAATTCATTTTATTTACAACCTCATTAATGACGATTGCGCCAAGCTCCCGATCACCTACACTAGCTGGATTGATGCGGTCTGCTTTTGCAACTGGCTTCATCACGATTGTCCAACAGGCGATGCTGTGACGGATGAAGTTCTTTACGATGGCGCTTATCGTTTTTCAAAAAATGGTGAGGAACAAGTTATTGAGCTCATGCCCGGGGCTCGCTACTTTCTTCCGGATAGAAATCAATTTCATAAGGCTGCTTTTTATCGACGTGACCTGGATCGTTATTGGGATTATCCAACACGGGCACTCTCTCCTCTTTCTCCTGGCAACACCATCGGTTCCTCTGCCAACCAAGCAAATTATTATTACACTTCTTATTTTTGGGGCAACAGTCACTCCACTAAAGGACCTCTCTACATCACACCAGTCGGCAGTTTTAGCGGCTCTCCTGGCCCATTCGGCACCTACGACATGGGAGCCAATGTCAAAAATTGGAGCAGTGATTTTAATGAAGATGGAAACGCTCTCGCAGAGGGAGGATCTTGGAAGACAACTTACGAGATGCTTCGTAACGATGCTCCCGACACACCTCTCGATCCTACGATGGGCCATGACGATGTTGGGTTTCGTATTGCAGCACCAGCTCCTATAATAGATGAGACAGCATCAGCTCAACAAGATAACAAAACCGATGCCCCGTCGTCTGTTATCAATGGATTAAAAGCTGCTGGTAGTGCCTCAGAATGGACTCTCTGGAATATAGGAGGCGAAGTTGTTGAAGCCATCGTCTTTCAACAATTGGGACTTTACGCACTTCTTCCTTACTGTGCCTACATGGGAGCCGTCATCCTTCATGAATACGAAAATCAAGAATACTACGGAGCTGCTGGCACTATTGTTCATGCCCTCTTCGACATCGCTTGCATGTTGGGAGACAAAATTGGTTTTGACGTTGCAGGAATTTTAGGAAGCTGTCTTGAAAAATGTGGGCTCAAGTGCGTCGCTGATTTTTTTGGGACCATTCATGAAGGAATTGATTCCTTGTTGCACGCTCTTGGCATTGAACATTCACATGGTGCCGCAGTTGAAAACGCAGAGCTAGAACAAGCATTGCGTCAAGAAATAGCAAATGGGTTAGAAACTTTTGCAAATGGTGCGTCTCCGTCTGCTCCTCCGGCAGCAACAACAACTGTTCCAAAAGCTCTTCCCGGCGCAGGATGGGGGCATCGACATAACAAATCGTGTACCCATACAAAGTAACTAGAATTTTTTCCTGTAGCCCTTTTGTCCGCGCGAAGGCGGGAATCCAGTCTTCAATGTTTAAATATACCTTGTCTCCGCGAAAGCGGAGATGTATCCCTGCTTGATGACTTTATTCGAAAAAATCATCGCTCGCGAAATCCCAGCAACCATTCTCGCTGAAGAAGAGACATGGATCGCTTTTCAAGACATCGCGCCACAAGCCCCCTTCCACGCTCTCATCGTTCCAAAAAAAGCAATCCCTCGCATTATTGAAGCAACACCTGAAGATCAGATGCTCCTGGGAACCTTGCTGCTGGCTGCTGCACGAGTCGCTCGCGAACAAAAATTGGAAAATGGTTTTCGCATCGTCATCAATAATGGGCCTGATGGTGGAGAGGCTGTTCCTCATTTGCATTTGCACCTTCTTGGAAAACGAAAGATGGCCTGGCCACCGGGATAGGTTCCACGCTTGTATAGAAAGAAGATAAATTAACCGCAAAGACCGCAAAGAAAACACAAAGAATTAATAATTTTTAAAACTGATTTCATTTTCTTAAAATTCAGCTCAATCAGCTTAAGAATCCCCTAAAAAAAAAATTTTCGCCCTTTGCGTTCTTTACGGTTAATTATTTTTTATTCTGCAGCAGTCAGAATATTTGGTTGAACTTCTTCTCATTTGCGTTTAGAGTACGAGGCTCCTCTTTTGACCCTATCGTCCAGAGGCCTAGGACACCCCCCTTTCACGGGGGTAACACGGGTTCGAATCCCGTTAGGGTCACCATTTTCTAAAAGATAGCCATGTAGACTGCACATGCTACGATCTTGTTATGAAAACGCCGCCACATATTTTGACGATCAATGGTGGCTCTTCGAGCATTAAGTTTGCGCTCTTTGAAGCTTCTCGTGACACACACAGCAACCCTCAGCGGCTCTTCCAAGGCGGCATTGATCGCATAGGATTTCCTGAAGCTATTTTTTTTGTTAAAGGAAATCATCCGGAAGAAAATTTTTCACACGTGGTTCAAGCAACTGATTCCACAGCTGCCATCAACATTCTGATTTCTTGGATCAAGGATAACAAAAAATGTACTGCAGTAACTGCCATCGCTCATCGCATCGTACACGGCGGAACCAGGTATTATCAGCCTGAACAGATCACTACGGAAATGCTGCAAGAGTTACACCGCCTGAGTGCCTTTGATCCGGATCATCTTCCGATGGAAGTTTTGCTCATAGAAAAATTACAGCAAGAGTTTCTAAAACTTCCTCAAATCGCTTGTTTTGATACCGCCTTCCATCAGGATCTCCCACGAGTCGCTCAGCTCTTGCCGATCCCACGCTGCTATGAAGCCAAGGGGGTACGCCGTTATGGATTTCATGGCTTGTCCTGTTCCTTTCTTCTCCAAGAGCTAGAAAGCCTCGAACGTCTTATCGAAAGACCACTTTCAAAACTAGCTGATGACGATGGAGAGCAAGAAGCGACGGCGCACAGACGAGGAGTGTATAAGAGAATACTCGACGAGGCGAGCACCGGCGCGACACAGCTATCCGCGTCAGCAGTAAAGTTTGGGAAGCGGTCTCAAGGAAAAATTATCATCGCTCATCTAGGCAACGGCGCTAGCCTCACTGCTGTTTATCATGGCAAGTCGATTGACACCAGCATGGGGTTCTCTCCAACATCAGGAATCATGATGGGAACTCGTTCTGGTGACCTTGATCCAGAACTCAGCTCCTTTCTTGCACAGACCGAACAGATGACAACAGAACAATTTCAAGAGATGGTTAATAAAAAATCGGGACTCCTGGGAATTTCCGAAACTAGCTCTGATCTCCGCGATCTTTTGGCCATTGAAAAAAAAGATGTTCGTGCAGCAGAGGCCATTGAACTTTTTTGTTATCAAATAAAAAAACAAATTGGTTCCTTTGCTGCAGCACTTGATGGACTCGACACTTTGATCTTTACAGGAGGCATCGGCGAACACGCTCCCTCGATTCGTCAACGCATCTGTGACGGACTTGCTTTCTTAGGCATCGAACTTGATGAAGAAAAAAATCAAAAAAACGAATCGGTTGTTTCATCGGAAGAGTCTCATGTTACAGTTCGTGTGATACCGACCGATGAAGAGCTGATGCTAGCAAAATCTGTCATTCCTTTTTTATGAAAACAAAAACCCTAACGTCGGAACAGCTCCACAACATCGATGCCTACTGGCGTGCAGCCAACTATCTCTCGGTTGGCCAAATTTATCTTCGCGACAATCCCCTGCTCAAGCGCCCGCTAGCATTGACTGATATCAAAAAAATGCTACTGGGTCATTGGGGAACAACGCCGGGACAAAATTTTATTTATGCACACCTCAATCGTGTCATTAAAAAATATGACCTCGACATGATCTACGTCTCTGGACCGGGACATGGCGGACCTGCTGTTGTCAGTAACACTTACTTGGAAGGAACCTACAGCGAGATTTATCCCAACATCACCCAAGATGAGGAAGGCTTGCAAAAACTCTTTCTTCAATTTTCTTTTCCTGGTGGGATTCCAAGTCATGCATCACCTGAATGTCCAGGTTCTATCCACGAAGGAGGAGAACTCGGCTATTCACTCAGCCATTCGTTTGGCGCTGTTTTAGACAATCCTAATTTGATTGTCAGTTGTGTTGTTGGAGATGGAGAAGCAGAAACGGGGGCGCTTGCAACGGCGTGGCATTCTAACAAGTTTCTCAATCCAGTCACTGATGGTGCCGTGTTGCCGATTTTGCACCTCAATGGTTATAAAATTGCTAATCCAACCATTCTCGCGCGCATCCCTCAGGAAGAATTAAAAAAATTATTTGAAGGCTACGGCTGGACCCCTTATTTTGTCGAAGGTCACGATCCTACGCTCATGCATGAAGCTATGGCTTCAACGCTCGATGGTGCAATTGAAGAGATAAAAAAAATTCAAGAGGAAGCTCGGGTTCATGGAAATAAAACCAGACCTCATTGGCCCATGATTATTTTAAATTCTCCCAAAGGATGGACAGGACCTAAAATTGTCGATGGCCATCAAATCGAAGGAGCCTTTCGGTCCCATCAAGTTCCTATTTCTGACCCAGCTACTCATCCTGGGCATCTAGAGCTTTTAGAACAATGGCTCAAAAGTTATCGACCTGAAGAACTTTTTGAGGAACAAGGTCGCTTGAACAAAGAACTCGCAGAGCTTGCTCCAATAGGCACACGCCGGATGGGAGCTAATCTTCACGCCAATGGTGGCCTCTTGTTACACGATCTTCGCATGCCTAATTTTTGTGATTATGCTGTTGCTGTGCCAACGCCAGGAGTTCCTGGTATTGGAGATACTCGTGTTCTTGGAAAATTCTTACGCGATGTGATCAAGCTGAATGAATCAGAGCAGAACTTCAGAATTTTTGGCCCTGACGAAACGCTTTCCAATGGCTTGGAATCAACGTTTGAAGTTACCGAGCGACAATGGAATGCAACAACCATACCTCAAGATGAATTTCTTGCACCAACGGGACGCATTATGGAAATGCTCAGCGAACATCAGTGCGAAGGATGGCTGGAAGGTTATCTTCTCACGGGCCGTCATGGACTCTTCAACTGTTATGAGGCCTTTATCCACATCATCGACTCGATGTTTAATCAGCATGCCAAGTGGCTGAAAGTAACCTCGCAGATTCCATGGCGCAGCAAAATTGCTTCGCTGAATTATCTGCTTTCTTCTCATGTTTGGCGCCAAGATCACAACGGCTTCACCCATCAAGATCCTGGCTTCATCGATCACGTGGTGAATAAAAAAGCTGAAGTTGTTCGTGTTTATCTTCCTCCTGATGCCAACTGCCTGCTTTCAGTGATGGATCATTGTTTGCGGAGCCGTCATTACGTCAACGTCATCATCGCAGGAAAACATCCCTCACCACAATGGCTCACCATGGATGCTGCGCTTAAACATTGCACTGAGGGCATCGGCATCTGGCAATGGGCTAGCAACGATCAAAATGAAGAGACCGACGTCGTGATGGCTTGCTGCGGTGATGTACCCACACTCGAAACACTCGCTGCTGTCTCCATCTTGCGCGAACATCTTCCCGAATTAAAAATTCGTGTCGTCAACATTGTTGACTTAATGAAACTCCAACCTCAAAAAGAACATCCTCACGGACTCAGTGACATCGATTTTGATGATATGTTTACAAAGGATAAGCCTGTGATCTTTGCTTTTCACGGCTATCCCACGCTCATCCATCGATTGACTTACCGCCGCACGAATCACAAGAACATCCATGTTCACGGCTACAAAGAGGAAGGGACCATCACGACCCCTTTTGACATGACCGTGTTAAACGAACTCGATCGTTTTCATCTAGTCATGAATGCGATTGATCGCCTGCCTCAAACGGAGACTAAAGGCATTTATCTGAAGCAAAAGCTCAAAGACAAATTGGTGGAGCATAAACAATACATCAACACTCACGGCGAAGACTTGCCAGAGATTCGAAATTGGAAATTCTCTACCACCGTACCATTGGTAGAAAAAGTAATGAGTAATGGGTAATGAGTGGCTGTCGCAAATGACAAAATACTATTTCTAAACTTTTTTTGAAAAATAAAATCTAACAAAATAAGAATTTCGAAAAATTAATTGTTTTTCGATTTTAAAAACACCCTTTACTCGTTACTCATTACTTATCTCGTGGCTCCACCCATCGGGCTAATAAAATACAAAGTTCGTAGAGGATGACCATCGGTCCTCCCATGAGCAAATAAGTCATCAAATCAGGTGATGGTGTGATAAAAGCTGCCACGGTAAAAATAGTAATGATAGCAACAGCCCTTGTTTTGCGAAGGGAAGCTGCTGTTAAAAAGCCCAACTTGACGAGCACCAGTACCACCATCGGCATTTCAAAAGCCACTCCAAAAGCTACGAGAAATTGTGTTGTAAAAGAATAGTAATCTCGAACCGTCCACATCGGCGTCCAATGCATGGCCTTAGCGTCTCTGAAAAAAAAGTCGAGTGTTCCGGGAAGAACCACAAAATAACCAAAAGAAATTCCGATTAAAAAAAGAAAAAAACTAAAGACCGCCACAGGAACAATCAGTCGCTTTTCAGCTTGATGGAGCCCCGGAAAAAGAAATTGCGCGATGAGAAAAATTAAAATGGGAAAAGAAACTATAATCCCAGCATAAAACGAAAGCTCAAAAGAGACAGTCATCGAATCAGCCACCCCTAACGACTGCAAGCTTCCAACCCGCATAGGGTCTACATTAAAAAGCGGTCGCTGCATGATAGCAGCCAAGTGATCGCGAAAGAAAAAAGAGCCAACCATGGCCACTACAACAATGAGGGCAATCTTAATGACTAACCGTCGCAAATCATCCAGATGATCTAAAAAAGGACGAGGCTCATCTCCGGTCTCTCGAAAAGAAAAAATGTTGCGGTAGTCCACTGGAGCAGGTTACAGGTTGCAGGCTACAGGAAAAAATTGAAACCTACTTGAGAATAAAAACTGTTTAAGAAACTCGCTGATGCAGATGCAGGACAAGGAACGACGGCGCACAGCGGCTGAGTGTATATAGAAACACTCGATGACGCGAGCAGCGGCGTGACGCAGTCCTGCGCTGCAGCAGTAGAATTCATCAAATAGTTTTAAAAGTGTCAGAGGACTACGACAATGAAGATCTAATTACCGTTGCTGCATTCCTGCCCTGGCGGGATTCATCAGTCCGCAATTCATAGCCCCTGACCGATTCAGTGTAACCAAAACTCTTTTCTAAGAAAGAAAAATTTACTTTCTCTTTTTAGCAGAAGCAGCTGATGTTGCTTCTTGAACTGCAGCTGGCATTACATTTTGTGCTGCAGGAGGTGCTTGCTGCTGCATAGCTTGATTACGATTTACGATTTCCTGAATAGCTCCCTGAAGATCTCCAAGAGGAATCCAACCAATCACGACATTTTGAGCTCCTGTTGCTTTTGAAGTCACCACCATGCTATCCAAGATCCGAGCCATCCCTGTCTTTTCATTCCACTCAAGCACCGTTGTTGTTGGTTTTCCTGCAACCATGATTGTTGCTGAGATACATTGAAAGGGACCATCTCCAGCGCCATTTTTAGCGGCACGTGGTTGGCAAGCAGCAAGGGCACAAGCAGCCAATGGAAGAACAACAAATGAGTAAAATAGGTTTTTATTTTTAAATTTCATGTAGCCTTTGTATCAACTAACGATAAATTGACAAGCACGAACCCAAGCACACAACCCATGGGAAAAATTTCACCTCACTCTCATCTTTTTCATGCAACAAATATTAAAGAGACAAATGCCATCGCTGCCCAAATTCTTCAAAAGTTAGGTCAACGAGGCGTTATTAGCCTGGAAGGTCCACTGGGAGCAGGCAAAACACATTTTGTGAAAGGCGTCGCTATTGCCATGGGAGTTACTGATGAAGTGACAAGCCCCACTTTTACGCTATTGCAAAGCTATGGATCGTGTGAAAAGCGTCTTCACCATGGTGATTTTTATCGCCTTCAAAGTGAAGCAGAAGCCCTTGAATTGGGCCTCGACGATTATTTTGCAGAGGGATTGACGATTATTGAATGGGGCAATAAATTTCCTAACATACTACCACAAGAGACCATTCGCATTGTCATCACTCCACTAGAACATGGAGAAAGAGCAATTGAGTTTTTCTTACCAAAAAAATAAAAACTCGTTAAATTAAGGCTCAGGCTTCATTAAACCTAAAAGCAGGTTTAGAAATGGGAAAGATGGGCTTCGCTCACTCCCGCGAGGCTTACCCCTTCGGGGCTGCCTTCGGCAGTCCATCCAGCGGCTGACACGCCGCATGTATGTTGTAAGGACTTTGTTCAAAAAAGGTTTTTCTAGTTGGTGCGGCATACCTTTTGGGACGTAAGCCAATTGAAAAAACTTTTTGAGGCAAAGTATAGTCAAATTACTTAGAAATTACAGGGAAGAACGCAGGAATTTTTAGAAAAGGCCAGGCCGAAGACCCAGCGCTATCTAAACGATAACGTGACGGGATGAGAACGCAGTCTTTTCCTAAAAAGGACAAGTCAGTTGCTTGTAAGTTCTAAGTAATTTGACTATATATTGCGAAAGATTTTCTGTTTCTAGACACGTTTTTAGGTTAAACACTCAAGTTATGAAGAGTGAATTCTCTGTTTGAGAAATTTTTTGGGTCTGAGTCAAAATGATCAGAACTTTTGTTTTGAGTGATGGTGCAAAGAATCATTTTTTAGGATCAAGCTTTCACTCGCTATAGATCACTAAAACCTAATGGCAAGCGGGTCGAATGTCCAGAGTGGCTTGAGGAGATGTCCCAAGAGTCCTCTAACGAGTTCTCTTCTTTACCTCCTTCTCCATCCTCTAAGAGCTCCAAAAGATCAGAAACATTCCAAGAGCGAGAGGAATCAGGAATGGAAAGATCAGGCG
>JAIEQF010000031.1 GCA_019747895.1 Chthoniobacterales bacterium | reverse complement strand
CCCCTTGGCTAGCAAGATTTCCTCGAGCAAATCTTGATGAGGCATTTTCCTCTTCTTCGCCTTCTACTTGATGACAATGTTGTTGATCTTCCAAGCGTCTCGTATCAGCAGCTGGCTCAGATTGCTTCTTTCTCCATTCCATAATCCCCGTTGCACTTGCACACCATGGTGAAATCACCAGAATAGTTGCAAGTAAAAGGGGGGAAAGATGCTTCATTGTGATAACGCGATATTAAAATATCGATCTTGTTTTTGCATCTTTTTTGTGCAAGATCCATCCGATGCCTAAGAAACCAAATTCTTCACCTTCATCAGACGACTCTCCCTCTAATTCCATCACTCATCCTCATGATCGCCTCTTCAGAAAATTCATGAGCAACCCGCTGGCAGTAGTGGAATTTTTAAAAGAATATTTTCCTAGCGTTGCCGAGAAGGTAGACCCTGGTTCATTGAGGCCTGTTGATGGCGTCCTCATCGGCAAAGATCTGCAAGAACAAAGAACCGATTTTCTTTCTCATGCTACGTTTCAAGGAAATCCTGGCTATCTTTATCTCCTCGTCGAGCACCAAAGCACACCCGATCGCTTAATGCCTTTGCGCATGATGGAATATTTCTTCCAAATCATTCGTCGCGATTTACAAGGAAAAGACGAAGGAGCTCCTTTTCCAATCATTGTTCCTTGCATTATTTATAACGGCAAAAAACCTTACTCCTACACAACGAGCTTTTTTAAGATGTTTGCTAACCCCGAGCTGGCAAAATCGATTGTCTCTAATCCTTTTCCTCTTACTGATCTCTCGCAAATTCCAGATAAAGAATTAAAAAAAGCTCCTCTTATTGGATTCATGAACATGCTTCTCAAGCATGCTGCAGAACAAGATGCGATTGCTTTAGTTCGGGAACTTTCGCCAATTATCAAATTTTTGGAAAAGGCAAATCAACTTGATCTGCTTGAAGCTGGAGTTTATTATTTGGTAACAGTCAACAAAAACGATGTTGCTTTTCAAGATGTTTTCAAAGAATTTCAAAAACATATTACGCCACGAACCCAAGAACATGTTATGACTATTGCAGAATCACTCATTGACGAAGGACTTCAAAAAGGACTTCAAAAGGGACGGCAAGAAGGACGGCAAGAGGGGCTCCAAGAGGGTGAAGCAACTCTACTCATCAAGCTTCTCAAAAGACGCTTTGGTGTTGACGCGGTAGAACGTTACTTAATGCAAATTCGGCAAGCTGATAGTGAACAACTCTCTCGATGGGGGGAGAATTTTATTGATGCTCAGAGCATTGAGGATGTTTTTTCTTATAATCGTTAAGATGTCTGGTCAAGCGAGTAAGTTTTCTCAACTTGCTGAGTCGTTTGTTTATGGAACGACTGGGGTCAGTATTCAATTTTCAATTTTTCACTAACTCTAATTTTTCTTAAAAATTAGACTTCTTTCCAAACTCGCTGAGGCTAGTGAAGTGCCAGGAGATTCCGGCGCACAGCGGCTGAGTGTATAGCTAATACTCGATGACGCGAGCACCGGAACGACACCGCAATTCGCAGCATCATTAGAGTTTCGAAAGAAGTCTATTGAAAATTGACCCTATTCGCAGGACCAGGTCCGTAAAGCCAATTTGTACAGAGAAGAAGTTTCGGTTTGATCATGATAAAGGTCAAAATATCAATAGCAACTTATTGACTATAAGGATAATTTGATGAAAATGACCAAGGTTTTTTTAGGTGATCATAGTACCCCTATCGACAAACGAAGCCACAGATCAAATAAAAGCGTTTCTTTGAAAAATCTCTTCTATTTTGAGAGTAGAGGTCAGGGATAAAATCACTAACAGAGTTTTTTCTCGCGTATAGTGTAATGTGTTTTCTAAAGTGGTTTTTTATGACCTCTCCTCAGTATCTCTGTCAGCGTTGCACCAACTGTTGTCGTTGGCCCGGCTTGGTGAGGGTTGGTGAAAAAGAAATTACGGAGATCGCTGGATTTTTAAAATGTTCGGAGTACGAATTTATTCAGCAATACACAACGTTGCGCCCGAATCGAGAGGGACTGGCGCTTTTGGATCACTCCGATGGCTCGTGCATTTTTTTAAAAGGAAATGATTGCAGTATTCAAAAAGTGAAGCCGCAGCAATGTCGTGATTTTCCGAATGGATGGAATTTTCCAGGATGGAGAGAAGTTTGTGAGGCTATCGAGCTTCCTGTAAACGAAACGTAATAGAAAAGATGTCCTAACGGCGAAAAGATTTTTCCGGCGTCACGACAAAATCCATCGTGACATCATGAGCTTCGCGTGGAATTTGTGGCACGATTTGCCACGGCCAAGCAATGCCGACCTTGAGGGCAGAGCACTCAGATTTTTTTAACAAACGATCGAAATAGCCCCGTCCCCAGCCGAGGCGACCTCCTTGTTCATCAAAAGCAAGTCCTGGAATCAAGGCTAGATCTACTTCTGCAAGAGAGGCTGTTCTCCAGTTTTTAGGGTCAGGTTCTTGAATGCCATGAGCCCCCGTTATCCACTGAGCTTTTGGAAGCCATTCGTAAAGCTGCAGTTCGTCCTGTTGCATGCGTGGAAAGAAAAAGCGTTTGGTCGAGTCAGATGACGATGGTTCCAAGAGTGCTAACAAATCAGGTTCATGAACAAGAGGAGCGTAAAGCAAAACGCCCTGAGCTTCAGGCCAGGTAGGAAGGATTTGTACTTGGTGCAAGAGTTGCTCTAAGTCCGTTACAGAGCCTTGTTGCAGCTTAACGACCCGACGCAACTTCTCTCGCAAATATTTTTTTTCTTGTTGGATCATTGGGACATTCATTCTAGAGTGAATTCATCATGATTGTAGGAAAATATGGAAAATATTAATCCAAGTCCAAATGTCAATCTAACGAATTCTCCTGAAATTTCATCTCAAGGAGTAGTTGATGCTGCATCTGCTGAAGATGAGTTGGCGGGAGAGTTAGGCGGTTTAAAAGTGGAAGTTGCTGAGAGCTTGCCCAGAAATTTTTCTTCATTAACGGATCCTTCTTCGTTTGGAAGTACGAGTGATTTATCGAGCAAAGGTGACGATGCATCTCCTCATCAAATCGTACAAATTCATCCTTCAGCAACGTCAACTTCTCTGACGACGATGGACTCGAGTTCTAGTTTGGGGAGTAAAAAAGATAGCGATTTAGGAAAAAGTGGAACAAAAAGCTCTCTTCTTGAGCAAAAAATCAAAGCTGCAGAGGGAGTGACATTCTCTCCCTCTATAAAAGGGTATGTTGACTTTAATGAGTGCCAATCAAGATATGTCAACAATCTTCAGCGCGCGCTCATAGCCATAAACAGACATATTCCTGAGTTTACGGATGAGATGACAGCGGAATCAATCAATGTAAAAATTAGTTTAGCGGTAGACTCCATTATAGAACTTGCTGATAACATCAAAGAATTATCTAATGAACGAATTGTTTCTAGGCTAGAGGGGAGATCTCCAGCTGTCACAGGATCACTAGGAGAGGCTCAAGAATCGATAGAGCATTATTTGGACTACATTCAAGCTCTGAAGATCGGAGAGAGTAAAAAAACGGGTATCGATTTTTGCTTAGCAAAAAAATGTGAAAATAGATTTAAACAGATAGAAGCTCGTGAAAAAGGAGATCAAAAAGCGAGTGATTTATATAGTCGTTCTTTTCATTGCTATCAAGAGGTGCTTGAGGCGAGTAATTTTCATGAAGTCAGTAGAGCATTAGGGCGAGCGGGAGATAAGTTCAGTCAGGCTGCAAAGGAATTAGAAAATAAGAGACCCGATATTTCTGAACTTTATGAAAAAGCAGGAGCTTGTTTCGAACAGAAGAGCGATTGTTATAAGGCTAAAAAAAGTATCGAGGCAATGAACTTTGCCGATTATCAACAGGCTCTCTATTTAACTAAAGCAGGAACTAGTTTTTCATCTGCTGCCAAAGCTACACACGCAGGAAATTTAGAACTTAGAGAGATCTTTCAAGCAGCAGGAAATTGCTTTCAAGGTGCTGTCCAAAAACTCTCGAAGGGAGGTAGTCAAGCATGGAAAGAATTTCAATTTTTAGAACAGGCAGGAGATCATTTTTTAGAGGCTGCCGAGGCGATGAGCGCAGGCGAAGCAAAATTAGCTGGGCTGCAACAAGTAGTAGGACGATCTCTTCAGGCGGCAGCTCATGCTATGGAGATTGGTGAACGTGAAGCTCTGAGTCGTTTCCAAGACTCTTATAAAATGTTCTCTTATGCTCTTAAGGCAGATAGGAAAAAAGATGTGCCATTGTCTGATGTTTATCAAAAAATAGGAACATATTCTGATGCGGCGGGCAACGCCTTGCTAAAAGGTCAGCAAAAAATAGCGCAGCTGTATACTAAGGCAGCTAGTTGTCTAAATGGTACCCTAAAAAATACAAAAGAAGGGGCAAGAGTTTTAACATTTGCTAGTACTTACTTTGCAAAAGCAGTCGATAGCCTTAAAGAAGGTGATCAAGAAGCTGCAAAACTTTATGAACTAGCAGGAGAGTACACTCAGAAGGCCGCTTCTGCGCAGAATCCCAATATAAAGTATCAATTGGGGAGAGTTGCTTCTTGCTACTTAAAAATCATCGAAAGAAAAGGTAAAGGCTTCCAAGAAGAAGATTCAGCGATCCAACTTTTCCGATCTGCATGCAGCTATAATCAAACGGTAGCAGAAGAGATAGCGGAAGGTCCTGATCAAGATGAGGAGACTCTTATTTCATTAGGTGCGGCATCATTGAATTTATTTCTCGCTGCGCAGGTCATGGAGCAGGGGGATAAAGAATTAGCCGATGTCTATGCAAATTGTGCTGCTAGTCATCATTACCTAGTCATAGCAAGAAACCCAGCATTGCTAGAACGTTTTCCTCGGCAATTTCAGATTGGATTTAAAAAAGAGTCAGTTCCCAATGTGGGGCTGATCAAGTATTGGGAAAATGCAGCCAAGGCAAATCACTTACAAATAGAACAGCTGCTTGAGGAGCGTGGGCAAACGTTGTCATGACGTAGTTGCAGCTAATTCACCCAAGCCTCAGCAGGCATCATTTGACGGCCCTTTGATTCTCTCGTATAGTACACCCTCTATGAGTGAGGTTTTGAACAATTCAAAAAAACGCGTCGTCGTCGGCATGAGTGGTGGCGTTGATTCTAGCGTGGCAGCCTATTTGCTAAAACAGCAAGGATGGGAAGTCATTGGCGTAACGATGAAACTCTGGCCGCAAGATTGCATGTCGCGCGCCGAAGACAAGTGCTGCGGACCTCAAGCGATTGCCGATGCGCGGAGCGTGGCTCATGCTCTGGGCATTCCTCATTATGTCATCGATGAAGCCGTTCCGTTTGAACAGCAAGTCATCAACTATTTTTCTGAGGAATATAAATTGGGACGCACGCCGAATCCGTGTGTGATGTGCAATGAAAAATTAAAATTTGGAAATCTTTGGGATAAGGCGACAGCGCTTGGCGCCAACTACATTGCAACGGGACATTATGCCATCGTGGAGCATACACCTGAGCGAGCTGTTTTGCGCAAAGGAATTGATGATACAAAAGACCAATCCTATTTTCTTTTTAGTCTTCGCGATGCTCAGCTGCGGCGCGCCTTGTTTCCACTGGGGCAATTGACGAAGCAAGAAATTCGTTCCATTGCTCGTGAGCTTGGTCTCAAAGTTGCAGAGAAGCAAGACAGCCAAGAAATCTGTTTTGTGCCCGGCAAAGATTACAAAGCTTTTTTACAAAGTCGCGGAGATGTTTTTCAGCCAGGAAGATTTTATGATACGGAAGGAAAAGATCTTGGGCCTCATGACGGGATTGAACTTTTTACTATTGGGCAACGCAAAGGGTTGCCAGGAGGATCGCCTTATCCGCTCTACGTCGTCGATATCGATGCTGCCGGAGGAGGTGTGATTCTGGGGCGTGAGGGCGACCTCTTATGTGAAGAGTTTGAGGTCGATCGACTCAATTGGTTGGGAGAGGTGCCTCAACAAAAAATTTCCGTTCGCGTGCGCCATGGGCACGAAGGAGCAACGGCGACCATTATTCCTCTCGATAACGACCGAGCCATGATCCGCCTTGAAGAACCGCTGCGAGCCGTCACGCCAGGTCAGGCTGCTGTTTTTTATGATGAGGATCGTGTGGCAGGAGGGGGCTGGATTAGCCATCGCAAAGCGATGGCAGTTGGCAGTTCACAGTTAGCAGTTGGTAGTGTTTAAAATCGATCGCCAATACGGACGCATTAATTTTTTTCGATAGAATAAGTTTTTAAAATAACGATACCTTTTTTGATGAAGCGCCAAGTTAATAACTGCGAACTGCGAACTGCGAACTGCGAACTCTCATCGCAACGGGATGAGAAGGACTTCGATCCGATTGACGAAATCATTGATGAAATCAGGCTAGGGCACATGGTGATTGTCACCGATGATGAAGATCGTGAAAATGAGGGAGACTTGATCATGGCGGCTGAAAAAGTGACGCCTGAAAAAATGGCTTTTATGATTCGCCATACGGGTGGCGTCGTTTGCATGCCCCTTAGCAATGAAATTGCAAATCGATTAAAACTGCCCTTGATGACAGAAAAAAATACTTCCAAATTTGGAACAGCTTTTAGCATCAGTATTGAAGCCGCCTCGGGCGTTACTACGGGAATTTCTGCAGCTGATCGTACTTGCACTATTTTAACAGCGATTCATCCTGATTGCTCTCCAGAAGATCTTTGCCGCCCAGGTCATGTTTTTCCTTTACAAGGAGCTGATGGGGGCGTGTTAAAGCGGGCAGGACACACGGAGGCTTCGGTTGATTTAGCCCAGATGGCAGGGCTTCGTGCTGGTGCTGTTCTCAGCGAACTGATGCATGATGATGGAACAATGATGCGACTTCCTGATTTATTGCGCTTTAAAAAAGAACATGGGCTCAAGATGTGCTCCATTCGTGATTTGATCGCCTATCGTCGTCAACGCGAAAAGCTCGTGGTTCGCGAGCAAGAAATTTTTCTTCCAACGGAGTATGGTGACTTTCAACTTTTCCTTTATCGCGCTACACCTGATCAGCAGCAGCATCTGGCCTTGGTCAAAGGTCCGATCGATTCGCTGAAGCCAGCGCTGGTGCGCGTGCATAGCGAATGTTTTTCGGGAGATATTTTTGGATCGAAGCGATGTGATTGCGGGGATCAACTGCACATGGCACTAAAGCAGATTCAAGAGAGTGGTCATGGTGTCCTTGTCTACATGCGCCAAGAAGGCCGTGGCATCGGCCTTGCCGCCAAGATTCACGCTTACAAATTACAAGAGGAAGGTCTCGATACGGTAGAGGCTAATGCTAAATTAGGTTATCCGATGGATCTGCGTGATTATGGTGTGGGAGCACAAATTCTTTTTGATCTTGGGGTGCGTCAACTGCGTCTTTTAACGAATAACCCGAGAAAGATTGTCGGCCTGGAAGGCTTTGGCATGGAGGTTGTGGAACGTATTCCTCTTTGTTCTCTTGGAAATGAACACAACGAGAAATATCTCGCTACCAAGAAAAATAAAATGGGGCATCTTTTTTAACTGCCAACGTCTCGTTGACAGCAAGTTCCTCTTGCTTGCAGAAAAGAGAAAATCTGCTAAGTTATACGCCCCCTTATGTTTTCAAAAATCGTTTCGCAATTCTTTTTTACCTGCTCTACTTTTTTACTCCTCTCTGCCTCGTTATTCAGCATGGGGCGTGGTGAGGGTCCAGGAGAAAAAAAGAAAGATCCTGATCTTTCCACGGAACAAAAGACAGAGATGTCTCGAAGAGCTGAGGAAAGCAGTAAAGATGAGGAAGCTGATCCTAGTGACGCCTTAGCAAGAAGCATGGGCGGTTGCCAACTTGGTGATACGACGATAAGTCATAGTGTTCAAGAAAGATTTCAACAACCTTCTTCTTTACAGCCTTCTGGCTCTTCTGGTATGGATGATGGCATGAGTGCAATCATTCCTTTTATGGATTCTCCTGCAGGAAGAGTAGGAGCAAGCGTGTCTGTGACATCAGGTGAAGAGGAGCAAATGAAACAGGCGAAAATGGGCGAATTTGGAGCGCACACCATTCAGGAGGTTCCTAATTTTGAATCGGGGAAAGCATCCATTATCACACCATCTCCTACGAAGAGATCTCTTCAGTTGGGACCAACCAATTTAAATGATCCTCAAAAACTCTTTGCGAGTCCTGCCAAAATAATAAAAGTTGATCCTGATGCTCAGGCAGCAAAAATGGCAGAGCGTGCCGAGCAGAGGGCAAAGATTCAACAGGCCATTCTTCATGGTAATCAGATTGCTGCTTATGCTGAGGCTACTAAAAAAGCCATTGTTCCTGTTTATCGTGTTTTTAAATCGATTGACCGCAAGAAAACAGATCCCCTCACTAGTGCTTGTCAGGATAGAATAGCAGCTCAGATGGCGATGAAGATGGCTGTCGATGATCTAAATGACTTTCTTTCTCAGGCAGAGCAGCATTCTGAAATCAGAGTTCCTGATCAAAAGTTGATGTTAAAATTAGCACTTGCCACTACGGCTATTCATGAAACAACAGAAAATGTGAAAGCTGTTGCTGAGGGATTCAAGGAAGATACTGAATATAAAGACGCCGTCAATGGAGCACTTTTAGAACTACAAGCAGTACATAATGGAGGCTCTAGATTATTCAATGCTATTGACTCACACACACAGCCTCTTCAACTAGAGAGCGCTTTAGCGTTTTTGCATGCTGATAAAAAAGAGGCTCTACAAACAAAGATTCAAACTGCTGAAGCCACTCTTCAATATGCAACAGAGTTGATGGGGCCTGTTATTGATCCAGCGCGTCGTGTTTTTAGCGCATGTGATGGTGAAGAAAAAGCGCTTCAATGTGGAGAGGAATTGCTTAAAAACTATCAGCAATTGAAGGCTGAAATCGCATTAATGAAAGCTGCTATCAATCAAGCTAAAAAACATTTTGAATCTGAGGATTTGTCAGAACAAGATGATCGCTTTGTTAATGCCCTCGATGTGACAACGGATGATGTTAGCGAAGTTGTCGAAAAAATAAGAGACATTGTTGATAACGTTAGAGAGTATGATGGATGGTCTATGGGCAATGTGCCAGCAATTCTCAAAAATTCCGCAGCAATTTATCAGCGTTATCAGACTTCGCTTGCAGCTTTGGGATCTAGATAAAATTATTTTTGTTAAGAAAACGCATCTGTTATTTAAAAACCAATGGGAGAGCTTTTACAAGAACTGGCCAGATTTTTTGGAATCGAGAAGATTGCTTTTGATGCCGAAGGATTTTGTGCCTTGCGGCTTCAGGATCAATACATGTTAATGCTGCGAAATGATGAGGAGCAAAAACGGTTAGTGATGGTTGCAGAAATTGCTACACCTGCCACGCTATCCAATGAGTTACTAACTGCTGCCCTCTCTTTTAACTTTAATCGTATCGCCTTTTCAGGATCTTGGATGACCCTTGATCGTGAGACAAAGAAACTTTTTCTCGCTGATGAATTTTCGATAGCAATGACTGATATGGAAGTTATTCGCAAACGGCTCGAGCGTTTTTTTCAAGACTATTTAGCCTGTCAGGGCATTTTTAATATCGAGATCATGGAGGATCTCTTGGGGGGAGAAAATAAAGGACCTTTTTTAAAGTCACAACAAATGGCTTAATTTTTATCAACCATGGATGCCCCAGCCTTTTCATCATCCTCCTCTTCTCGTTCTTGCGTTTTTATTGGCCTAGCAGAATTAGAAGACACAGAAGATCCTAGGGCATTGCATCAAGCTTTAAAAGGTATCAAGCTAGGATCGATAAAATTGGTTGATGGACGGGGAGCGATAATGAATATTAAGGTGACCTGGGATGAGCAACGTCAATTATTCAGTGCAACAGAAAATAGAGCGTATGAGGTCATGACTGGTGGTGGTGTCTGCAGAGCAGCAAGCTCAAGAGAAACAGTATCCATTGCGCGCAATACAGCGATGGCTGCTGCTGCAGCGGAGCATGATTCAGAAGGAGCAATTTGGACAGAGACTGACGGTGCTCATCATTTCGAACATGGTGCGATAAGAGATCCAGTCACTGCTTCCACTGTGGCTCAATCGCTTCATGCTTTTGAAAACAAAGATAGAGAAAGCCGACGTGTGACCCAGCGTAGCTTAGAAGAGCAGGGTGCAGGTCATTTTATTAATAATTTGTTGTCTTGTAGTCCTGCTCCTAATGTTAAAGCGGTGCATGATGGAGGTATAAAAAAAATGAATGTTAGGTCTATCCCTTCTCATCTTCGGCCGCATGCGAGAATGTTGGAGCAAACCAGTGGAGGAGGACCCTGTTCGAGTTTGAAAGCAGGAAGTAATTCTTCTTCGGCTGAAGGAGCTATGAAGCTCGAGGGTGTTCTTTTTAAGGAGAGGCCAGTTTTAATATATGGATTTCAGGAACATCAAAGAACTATGAAGGGGCAGTTAGAAGGTCTTGGATTCACAACATGTCGAACGATGTTTATGTATAACCAAGAACTTGATTTTGAAGATAGCTTTGGATTTCAAGGATACTGTAACTTTTTAGACAAAGCATCTTCCAATCAACTGAAACCACAATCAGGTAAGATCAGAGCTGCTTCAAGCGCGGCTACCTCTAGTCCCATAGCGCAACAGGAAGTAGAACTGTGGGCAAATTATTTAAGTTCTCATGTTGGTGTATTCAACTTTTCTAAAAAGCTAGAGACTCTAGAACAGAGGGTACATTTTTTCCTCAAAAACTATACTGACATTAAATTTCCTGAAAAAATTGATAAATTTCCAGAAGATATTAAATCGTTAATAGAAGATAAAGACTGGCCTGCTTTTGTTGAATATCTTAGTCCTGTTTTTGATTTATTGGCAAGGGCTAGCGAGGGGGGACAGTTAAATGAAAATTTGATGCAGGAATATGAACGTCTCTCAGAAGATCAACAAGCCGCTTTGGATTGTATGGTTACATACGCTTTTTTTCGTAAAACTAGCAAGCTTGGGCTGCATTTTGCAAGAGACAACGATATCACTGTTGTTTCTGTTTTAAAAATTGGTGATAAGAAAGACGGAGAGGTAATAAAAGCGATAAATGATGCCTTGGAAATAGACCCGGCTTATTATTCTTCTCCTCAGTTTCGTCTTAACAAAAAAGAGGGAAAACAAGGAGTGCCTGCTGCAAAATCTATTACATTGTCTGAAATTGCAGAAGCTGGTCGTATGATGCAACAGATGAATCCATCAGATAAAAAATTGCGTTATGTCTTGCTGAGAGAGATTAGCACTCAAATGACTCGGTCAGGAACAAAGAAAGTATCTGGAGCTAGCGGTACAGGAGTAGGTGCAAGCGGAGGTGCAAGTGCAAGTGCAGCTCGGATCTCGTCCCAGGAAGATGATCTTTAAAAAGAAGTCTAATTTGGTGGAACTAGGGTTAATTTTTTCCTGCAGTCTATAAATACGCCCTTGTCCCAGCGAAGGGGGCGATGTAACCTGCGTTCATGTCCCTCTATTTTCCAGAGCGCCCCATCAGTTCTCTCCAGCATCCTCTGCGGATCAGCATTATTGCGAGCCGCTACAACCATTCTTTTGTTGATGTGATGCTGGAACAGACAGAACAAGAACTTTTGGCAATTGCCCCCGCTACAAAAATTGAGGTGACGCGTGTGCAAGGCGCTTTTGAAATTCCTGCTCTTGCAAACATCGTGGCAACGCGGCATTCGCCTGATGCCATCATCGCTCTCGGCGTCATTCTTCAAGGAGAGACAGCTCATGCACGTCTCATTGCGACTTCGGTTACGGACGCCTTGATGAGAATTTCTCTCGACCATACTCTTCCTGTTATTCATGAAGTCCTCTTGCTGGAGCATGAAAAACAAGCGCTTGATCGCTGTCTCTCAGAATCAGTCAATCGTGGTGTCGAGGCTGCCCGTGCCGCTTTCATGGCTATTGAGGCTATAGAAAAAGTAACGAGTAAAGAGTAAGAGGGTAACGAGTGAAAAAGTAGTTACCTTCGGGAAAATATTAAAAAACAGCCCTATCAAAGCAGATCAAGTTTATTATTTTCATCAAATGCTTCTGTTTATATTTACTCGTTACCCGTTACTCGTTACTCTTTACTAGCCGCTACAGCTAGCAATTTCCTGGTTGTTGAGCTGGTATCTCAAAAAGTTACTATTTTCAGACTAAATTTATTTATGGGTGTTCGTCGTGAAGGGCGTGAAGCTGCTGTACAATTTCTTTATCAACATGATCTCGGGGGTGACTTAACTCCTGAAGATCTTGCAAACTTTTATGCTTTTCGAGGGATCAGTCCTGCAGCATGGCGTTTTTGTCAAAAACTCATCGAAGGAATATTGCCGGATAAAATAAAAGAAATTGATCTTCTCATTCAACAGCATGCTCAAAATTATGAACTAGAACGTCTCTCGGCAGTTGATCGCAATATCTTGCGCTTGGCGCTCTATGAGCTGCTCTCAGGAGAAGGCACGCCGCCAGCAGTCATTATTGATGAGGCGATCAGTATTGCAAAAAAATATGGCACCGAACAATCGGGACGCTTTGTGAATGGAGTGTTAGACAAGATTCGGAAAATAATGGCCACAAAGTGACACAAGAAAAAAAAGAAAATAGCCACAAAAGAACACAAGGAACACAAAGGAAAAAATCAATCTAAAATTTCTTCTTTTTTGTGTTCCTTGTGTTCTTTTGTGGCTATTACTTTTTCTAAATTTTTCTATCATTATGGGTTTTTTAACAAATTTATTAGGACGACTTGGAATCAAGCAGGGAGAGCCAGTCGATTGGGAGGAACTGGAAGCAACGCTTTGGCAGGCAGATTTAGGAAGTGGCGTTGTGGCTTCCGTGATGACGCTACTTCGTGAAAAAAAAGGAACATTTGATGCCTCTACAGTTTTAGAAGCAACGAGAGAAGTCGTAGGAACATTATTGCCAGAGCGAGCAACTCTTTTGCTCCCTAGACCAGAAGGCCCTGTCGTGATTTTTTTTGTAGGTGCTAACGGCACTGGAAAAACAACGAGTGTTGCTAAACTTGCAAACTATTTAAAAAAGCAGGGGCACTCTGTCGTGTTAGCGGCGGCTGATACTTTTCGTGCTGCTGCGATTGGGCAATTGCAATCCTGGGGGGATCGGCTTGGAATCGAAGTGGTAGCAAGCCAGTACGGCGCTGATCCAGCAGCTTTGTGTCATGATGCCTTCGTAAAAGCGCAACGTTTGCGCGCTGATTTTTTGCTGTGTGATACGGCTGGACGTTTGGCCAATAAATCCAATCTCATGCAAGAGTTAGCAAAGATCAAACGAGCTGTTGCTAAATTGGATTCCTCTGCTCCTCATCAAGTCCTTTTTGTGACAGACACAACGACTGGAAGCAATGCTGCGATGCAGGCAAAAGAATTTCATGCAGCGATTGGACTTACTGGACTTGTATTAACCAAGATGGATGGAGCCGGCAAAGGAGGCATTGCCGTTGCGATTGCTCGCGAAATTGAAGTGATGCCGCTCTTCTTGGGTAGTGGCGAAGGTATAGAAGATTTTACTTTTTTTGAACGCGATGCTTTTTTGAAGCATGTGATCTAGAGCTTGACCAAGACGAAAACTAGCTTATCGTTAGTAGCTGCTCTCATGATATCACCAACTTGGATTCGTTTTCAGTGGAAGACAACAATGCTTTCTTCCCTCCCTTCACTTGACTCGCGCTTGATTGTGCGTAACGCTACTGCTGCAGAGCAAAATCTTGTTTTGCAGGTCACGCTTTTAGCACTAGCCATGAATACCGATTGGCACGATGCGACTGGTGAGGTTCAAGACCTCATTGAAGCAGCTATCAAAAAAGCTTTTTCGTCTGATCAAGAACCTTCCTGCCTTGTTGCTGCGCATGGTTCCCGCATCATTGCTGCTTCGTTATTGGATTATAATCCAGAAACAACAAATCATTTAACGAGTGGGCCATGGGTTCTTGCTGAATATCGCAATCGAGGTATTGGAGGAGCGCTCTTGAGGTCTTCGCTTGAGCTGCTCGCTGAACACGGAATTACCTCTGCTTTTGGAATGACGCGTAAAAACAGTATCGCTGCCAAATTTGTCTATCCTAAATTCGGGGGAGTAATAGAAAATCTCTCGGCGCCGATTCAAAAAGAATTGGTATTTTAGAATTATTGCCTTGTGGTGTAACGGTAGCACAGCAGACTCTGAATCTGCTTGTCATAGTTCAAATCTATGCAAGGCAGCCAATGTGCAGGTAACAGGTTACAGGTTACAGGTTGTCAGGGAACAGGAAGACCTGTTGAGTTATATTTATAGTCAAATTACTTAGAACTTACAAGCAACTGACTTGTCCTTTTTAGGAAAAGACTGCGTTCTCATCCCGTCACGTTATCGTTTAGATAGCGCTCGGTCTTCGGCCTGGCCTTTTCTAAAAATTCCTGCGTTCTTCCCTGTAATTTCTAAGTAATTTGACTATACTTAAAAAGAAAATCTAACAAAATAGTGATAGTGGCAATCACGAAAGACCAATTCAAAAAATCATTTTATTTTTCTTCAAGTAATATTACCTGTCACCTGTTCCCTGACAACCTGTTTCCTGCTTCTGTAGCTCAGAACCCGAGCAGGAGGAAAATTTTTAAGGACGATGCGATGATTTTTTTCTTGCTGAAAATGATCTGCAACTCTTTTTTGAAAATGGCGTGCACGAGGGCTAATGCTGGAGCAAAGATAAGTAAAAGTGCGGAAAAGTCCATCAGGTCGCAATGCTTGTTGCGTTGCGTTTAAGATCCGTTCTTGCAAGGAAGCTGGCATGTTGGCAAATGGAAGTCCTGATATGATCAACCGTGCTGGTCCGAGGTTGTAATGTTTTAAAAGTTCTATCGTTTCTTCTGCAGAGCCGTGATGAAAGAGCATTTCAGGAAATCGATGGCGTAGGGCTTTGCAAAGATGAAGATCAAATTCAATGCCAAGATATCGAATCCCTTGCGGTAAATGTTGGCGCAGAAGATGAGTGAAAGGTCCTGTTCCTGGACCATATTCAATGACAACGTCGCCCGGTTGAAAGTCGATATCTTCAATCATCGCTTTAGCAAGATGTTGTGAGCTTGGCCAAATCGAGCCTACCGAGTGAGGCTTCATAATGAAGCGGCTCAAAAAATGAAGTCTGGTGCGCAGAGAGTGATGAGAATGTTTTGACATGGCAATAATGCAGGTTACAGGTTACAGGTTGCAGGCTACAGGAAAAAATTCAGAGGAATGGAAGCGATAGAAGGGATAAAACAAAAAAATTAATTCTCAATGTTTATTTCCTGCAGCCTATAGCCTACAGTCTTTTTTACTCATTACCTTTACATGATTCCTAAATTTCTTTGGTTCTCGCGCCAGCGTGCTGTCCTGATTAATCAAGCCTATATTCAATCATTAGTCGTGGCGGCCCTTCCAGAGTGCCTTGCGAGACCACGTTATGCTACGAGCTGCTTGCCATCGATGATCGAAGTTTCTTTTTTAAATGATCGAGCCATTGCTAAAGTGCATGCTGATTTTTGTAATGATCCTTCTTCAACGGATGTGATTACTTTTAGGCATAGTCCTGAGCTAGGAGAAATTCTTATTGGTGTTCCTACGGTGGTGCGTCATGCCAAAAAATTTCATCAGTCGGTGGATCATGAAATAGCGCTTTGCGTGATTCACGGTTTGCTTCATTTGCTCGACTATGATGATATCAATGAAAATGAGCGCCGCCTCATGCATCGAGAGCAAGATTTTTTACTTCAGTACGCTGTGAACGTATCCAAAAAATGAATTTTTTGGCTATAGGCTGTAGGTAAAAGCAAAGGTCTTCAAAAAATATTAAAGAAATAAGGGTCGTCAAAACAGATCAATTTTAATGAGTATTTTATTTTCAAGTTATTTTAAGCTACAGTCTATAGCCTATAGCCTCCAGCCTTCTTCAAAGACAGAGCTTCTTGAAAACCCGGCACTGAGCGAAGAGCGTCTCTTGGCCTCTTCATGGCAAGTGATCGTGCATAATGATCCAGTCAATTTAATGAGCTATGTCACGATGGTTTTTCAAAAAATTTTTGGATTTAAAAAAGAGATTGCCGAAAAACATATGATGGAAGTGCACACACAAGGACGCTCCATTGTTTGGGTAGGGCCACGTGAGGAAGCGGAATTTTATGTCGAGCGGCTGCATGGATTTTTGCTGCTCGCAACTTTGGAGCAAGTATGAATTTTCATCAGCGAGAAAATGGAGACATGGAAGTTTCTGAAATCGATCCGCTATTAGCTTTCTTGATGGTAGAAGGAATACGGCAAGAAGAAGAGGAGTGGGATTGTATTGCCGAATCTTTTTTAGCAACGCCTCTCGCAGAGGACGCACTTTTTTCTCAAGATTGGAAAGAATATGTGCAACCAGGATTGTTGACTCTTTTTAAATCGTGTCACGCTCATGTGATAACGGATTTAGAAAACATGAAACGTGAGCAACTTCATGGCTCACAAGATCGCTTGGCGACGCTTTTGATTCCTGCGGCCCATCGTGAAGCATGGCTTCGTATTCTCAATGTCGCTCGCCTCTCCTTGGCAGCTCGACATCGACTTCACGATCAAGAAATCAGCGGAGAGGTCGTTCCTGATTTAAATACCGAACGAGGAAAGGCTCTCTTGCAGTTGCAGCTTTTTTCAATGATCCAGCAGGTGCTTGTGGAAGTAGAAATGCAATAAGAGAAAAGAAATTCACAGGGATGGAAGCGATGGAAGAATTTTTAATAAATTTGAAATACCTTTTTGAAAGGTGTCACCGAAATTTATTTGGAAGCTAATTAGCAAAAAACTAAAACTATAAATAATATTTTTTCTTATCCCTTCCATCCCTGTGATTTTTTTTATGCTCAGTCTCCAAATGATATTCCTAGGGCCCTCGCCGTCTCCACCATCTGTCCCTGAGGCGGAACTTTTTTAAGACAATGGACGGCTTTGCTAATGGGCACACTGTGGACATCATAGTTTTGATAACAGACCATGGTTCCAAATTCTTCCTGAACGGCCAATTGGACGGCTTTGACACCGAAGCGCATTCCTAAAATTCGATCAAGATTGGTAGGAGCTCCTCCACGTTGCAAGTGACCTAAAACACAAACGCGCGTTTCTTTTTCGGTATGCTTTTCAATTTCTTGGCAAAGCATGTCTCCAATGCCTCCAAGGCGCCATTCGCCTTGTTGACTGGAATGATGATATTGATGCCCATCAACTTTGGCGCCTTCTGCGACGACAATCATCGTGCTTTTCTGACCTGCTTGATCGCGTTGTCGAATGGTGGCGACGATTTTTTCTAAAGTGAAGGGAATTTCTGGAATGAGAATAATATTAGCGCCGCCTGCCAGTCCGCTCCAAAGGGCAATCCAGCCGGCATGACGGCCCATGACTTGAAGAATCATGACTCGTTTGTGGCTTGCTGCTGTGGTGTGAAGGCGATCCAGAGCATCGGTGGCGCAAGTAACGGCTGAATCAAAACCGAACGTCATCGCTGTTGCCTCAAGGTCATTGTCAATGGTCTTGGGAACACCAATAGTGGGAATGCCAGCTTTGTAAAGTTGTAGCGCCGTGTTCATGGAACCATCGCCTCCAATGACAATCACGGCATGCAAATTGAGTTTCTGACATGTTTCAAGTGCTTGAGCAATAATGGCGGGAGGAATGACTTTCTTTTTTCCTGCATCAACTTTGGCGGTAAAATGCCCCCGATTTGTTGTTCCCAAAATGGTTCCCCCAACTTGCATGATGCCAGCTGTGTTTGCTTCGGTCAGAATATAATGATCTCCTGGCGGCAACAGCCCTTCAAAGCCGTCTCGAAAGCCGATCACTTCCCATTGGAGCTCAGTGGCAGCACAAACAATAGCGCGCAAGACGGCATTCAGTCCTGGACAATCTCCGCCGCTGGTCAAGACACCAATTCGTTTATTCATAGGAAAATTTGTTGCTATTTAGGAGCTGCATCTTAGAAGAAAAATTAAAATTGTGAATGGAATAAGTTGAGATGTTGAGTCGCTACGTTATTCCCGCAAAGGCGAGAATAAAGTAGCTGTTGAGCGCTGCTAGCATGGCTGTTGAGAAGAAAGTATTCTTTCAACCTCTTATTCCCTCCACAGCTGCTTTAGCAGCGGCTCAACTTTTTCTCCTCGTGACTCAAAAAACTAATTCTTATGAGATATCTGGGGAGTTATAAGAATCTACTCGAACGAGTGGGGCGTCCTCGACCAGCCCAAGCATAGTAGAGATCCCATCCATGTTGATTCAGCGCTGTTCCTTCTGTGGCCCGATTATTAGATCCGAGAATAACAACAATAATTCGACGAGGAGTCGTATAGACAGTATTCCCTTCTTTTTTGACTTCTGGGTCACGAGCACTGGTGAGGACGATGGATTCTCCTACAGACGGTAAGCGTGCTGTTTTGACGCCATCAATGCCATTAACACCTAACAAATTATTGGTATTGTTGATGGTGGCTCCAAGGGTTTTATTTCCACGTTGGATGTGAATGTCACGTGATTTTTGAGCAACATAAAAAGCAAGGCCGGGTTTGGAGTAGCCATAACGTGTGAGTCGAGCAAGGTCAGCGGCACAAGAGTAGGGTTGTTCACCATTGCCAACAACAGGAAGACCATGTGAGTTGAGGAAAAGAGTTCGCTTCATTTCTAGCTCGCGAGCGAGTGCATTCATGTGAGCCACAAAGTTTCCAACACCATCTAATTGCTGTGGATTGGGTAATTTCAGGCCGACATAATTAGCAATCGTTAATGCAGCTTCGCTATCAGATGGAAGAAGCGTTAAATAAAGTAAATCGCGAAGAGTGACGCGATCACCAGCTTGAAGACCTAATGGATTGCCTTGCCCTTGAGGAGCCGCTGGCGTCGGGACTTCTGCTACAGCATCAAGGCTATTGCCACTAACCTTAATCCAATCAAGCAGTGTAATGGCCACGGCAATTTTTGTAAGACTACCAACAGGAAATTTATCATTAGCTCCTTGTTCTTGCAAAATGCATCCCGTCTCATTATCGATAATGATGAAGTGTGAGGCCGAGGCATTTGATAGACTCAGCGTTAGCAGCAAAAATAAAATAGCGAGAGCTCGATAAGAAGTTTTCATAAGATTTTGAATCAATTAAAAAGAGGATTCTTGATTTTTCCGAGTTATTTTTTTTTGAAGCTCAAAAAAACCGGCAAAAGCTTCTTCAATCGAAATGTCTTTCACTTGATGGGATGGGGCACGCAGGGCGATGTAGGGCGTTTTCCAAGGATGCCACGATTCAATGCTGCTAGCCCCAAAAAACGCAAGTATTGGTTTTTGGAGGGCTGCTGCTACATGCATGGCGCCGCCATCACTGCAAATCATTTGATCCAAGAGAGAGGTGACAGCAATGAGTTGTGAAACGGTTGTTGTAGGAGCCGCAAAAACAGGAAGTCCTTGCAAAGAGTGAAAGAGGCTTGCAGCTTTTTCATCATCTCCAGGATGTTTCGGATTGTTGAGGAGTCCAGGAGACCAGAGTAGGACTATTTGGACATTTTCAGCAGTCACTATTTTTTTGATGAGAGTAACAAAATAATCTTCCGGCCATACTCTCATCGGGCAACGGGCGCTGATATGAACGCCGATAGTAGGCTTGTTGGGGTTCCATCCTGCTGCAAGAAGGCGCTGGCGCTCTTGCTCAACGAGTATTTTCTTAGGAAAAAGATAAGTTGGTCCTAGTGAGTTCTCGAGAGGTATTTTGAGAACAGCTCCCAAGCGAGACAATTTGGAAACTTCATGTTCTTCAACAGGGCCGGGTGCTTCTCGCGGAATTGTAATGTCAGGTTGTTTCGAGCTAGGAAGGTGCTTTTCTTGAAAACCAATCGTAGTTCTTCCGCGAAGCTTGCTGGCATAACGCCATCCGCCGTTGGCAAGAAGGATATAATCGAAATTTTCTTTTCGAAGAAAACGCTTTAGTTGCCAGCGCTTCCAAATGACGGAGAGAGTATGATGACCGTGATTGTCGTGGCGACGTTTAAGAAAAATAAAAGTGCGATCGATATCCTTATTTTCTTCGAGCACCTCAACATTATAGCTGCTGACAAGAATAGAAATGGAAGCCTCTGGCAGATATTCTCTCAATGCCCGTAGGAGCGGAGTCGTGCAGATGAGATCTCCAATGTTGTCACGGCGAATGAGGAGAATCTTTGTTGGGTTCATGAGAATAAAAAAATAAACGTAATTACCAATGTAGCTCAAACAGGCAGAAGTTATAGTCAAATTACTTAGAACTTACAAGCAACTGACTTGTCCTTTTTAGGAAAAGACTGCGTTCTCATCCCGTCACGTTATCGTTTAGATAGCGCTTGGTCTTCGGCCTGGCCTTTTCTAAAAATTCCTGCGTTCTTCCCTGTAATTTCTAAGTAATTTGACTATAACCACAAAGATCACAAAGCCGCTAAAGCCGCACACAAAGAAAAAAAATAAAATTTTCTATAAAAAATTTTAAAGTTTTGAGCATTGTAAGTGCAGGTAAAATTGAAAGTTCGAAAAGTTGTGATCCCAGAAAATTGAAAGAAGATTTTCTTTAGACACACTTAGAATTTTTTTATAAAAACATACGTGCGGCATGGCAGCCGCTGGATCGACTGCCGAAGGCAGCCCCGAAAGGGGCGAGACTTGCGGGAGCGAGCGAGTTGCATTCTTTTTGTGCTCTTTGTGTCATCTTTGTGTTCTTTGTGGTGAATTCTTTTTGAAAGAAATAGCCAATGACCATTACGTTCCACGTTTGTTTCCATAAAGCTCAATTTGAAGTCGAGGAGCAAATCGAAATCCCCGTTCAAGGCAGAGTTTTGCGATGAGAGGAGCGCGCTGCCTCAATACTTCTATCTGAGTTCCCTCTGGCATCAATAAAATACGATCGCGTGGAACGGGCCCAACATCTTGAAGGAGGGCTTCAATTTCCGGAAGATCGTTTTCCGAGGCAACCACAAATTTCAATTGAACATGGTAATCTTGGATCCAAGCACGAAGAACTTCTGGTTGGTAGCGTGTTGCTTCATGTTTTTCTTTCCAGGCTCCAGCGATGGAAAGTTCAGGTATAGAATTTTTTAATTTAGGACTGAGCGAAGCAAGATCGCACTCAATGCCTCTTGGCATCACGGTTCCAGCTGTTTCAATGGTGATGTGATAACCTTCACGACGCAAGAGCGTCGCTAGTACTGGCAACTCAGGTGCTACCATCGGCTCGCCACCTGTGAGCACAACGTGACGGCATTCATAAGACGTAATCTTTTCCATGATAGCCTCAACGCTTTGCTCTGTTCCTTCAGGTTTCCAGGAGGCATAAGGAGTGTCACACCAGCTGCAACGAAGATTACATCCCGAGGTACGGATAAAAACAGAAGGAACACCAATCATCAATCCTTCGCCTTGGAGGGAGTGGAATATTTCAGAAATAAACATGAATACAGGCTAAAGGCTAAAGGCTAAAGGCTGAAGGTTTTTCATAAAGCCAATTTATTTTTGAATTGGAGAGTTGTTGAAATAATGAAATCAAATTTATTTGATCTGCTAGTAAGGTTTTTAGCCTTCAGCCCTCAGTCTTCAGCCTCAGTATACTCCGTTGGATCCGGGATGCCAGCGAGTTGGAAGGCTTCACGACGTTCAACACAAGTCCCACAAACACCACACTGCAATTCTTCTCCTTTGTAGCACGACCATGTTTGAGAGTAGTCAATGCCAAGTTCCGCGCCGCGTCGCACGATTGCTCCTTTGTCCATTTCAACAAAAGGTCGGAGGATTTCGACTTTTGTGTCGGTTCCTTCACGCAAGGCAGCGCTCATCACTGCTAAAAATATTTCGCGACAATCGGCATAAATAAAATGATCTCCTGCATGGGCTCCGATGACGATTCCTTCGGCTCCGTGAGACTCTGCAAAGCCTCCTGCAATAGAGAGCATAATTCCATTGCGAAAAGGAACGACTGTCTGCTTCATATTCTCTGCTGCATAATGTCCTTCAGGAATTTCGCCGCCTGATTTTAGGAGATTGGATTGAAAGTAGTCATTGATGAAAGTCAACGGCAAGACGATATGTGGAATATCCAGTTTTTTCGAATGATAAGCAGCCATCGGAAGCTCACAGTGATTATGTTTGGAGCCATAATCAAAACTTAAGGTGCCAATTACGTCATGGTTTTCTCGAGCATGATAGAGGGCCGTGACGGAATCTAATCCGCCGCTGAGAAGAACAATAACCTTCATTTTATTTGGATTTTTCAGGATAGCTCACTTCAACACGAAGACCAATGCCTCCACGTGGTGTAAAGTCGCCAATCACGGTCATGCTTCGTGGCGACAAAACTTCAACGAGATCATCAAGCATGCGATTAACAATGCTTTCAGCAAAAACACCCTGATTGCGAAACGAGCGAAGATAAAGTTTCAAAGCCTTGCTTTCTACGCAACGGTCCTTAGGAACATAGCGAATCGTAATGGTCGCATAATCGGGTTGTCCCGTAATGGGGCACATCGAAGTAAATTCATTCGAAGAAAAACAGATTTCATAACGCCGCTTGGGAGCTGGGCTGACAAAGGTTTCCAAGAGTGCTGTCGAAGGAGTGTCTATCTGGGGAAGCGAACCGCCACCTAATAAGGTCAAACCGGTCGTGTCTGAGGCAAGAGGCTTGGTTTTTTTGTTGCGAGAGAGAGAAGATTTTTTGGACATAGAAAGAAATCTACCATAAATAGTACAAAGAAAAGAAGAAGAGATTCACAGGGATGGAAGCGATAAAGACAAAAATAAATTTGGATTTTAGTTTTTTTTGAAATCTTCTTCCGTCCCTTCTATCTCTTCTATCCCTGTGAATTTCTTTGTCCCAAAAGGCTCAAGCCGTTTCTCCAAGGAGATCGGAACAGAAGCGGTCACAACGGCAGTTTCCCCATCATAACGGAGGGATGAGACATGGCCCGATCGATGGATTTCAGCCAAGAGGGCGCTGGCCTCTGGAGGTAGATAGTAACAGCCTTCAACGCGTAGTGAGGAGAGTTCTTGTTCAAGTCGCGACAAGAATTCTTCTTTGCCCAATCCAAAGCGAGCCGAAATGGCGACACTATTTGGAAAGCGTTTTAACTCTCTCTGGATGAGGTCGGGGTGAGGGATGCAATCAATTTTATTAAAAATAATAAGGCATTTTTTTTCTGCAGCACCGATTTCTTTCAAAATCTTTTCAACCGCTTCAATCTGATCTAGGTAGTGAGGATGACTCAAGTCAACAACATGCAACAAGAGATCAGCTAGTTCTACCTCTTCGAGCGTGGCTTTGAACGATGCTACCAAAGTATGAGGAAGCTTGCGAATGAAGCCAACCGTATCGGTGAGGAGAATTTTTTGATGATTGGGAAGAACGAGTTGGCGCGTCGTGGGATCTAAGGTTGCAAAAAGAAGGTCCTCTTCAAGAACAGCGGATTTTGTGAGGAGATTGAGGAGGGATGATTTGCCAGCATTGGTATAACCCACCAAGGAGACTAGAGGCCATTGCTGGCGCAGACGTCCTTCTCGTTGTGTCTGACGAATCCTGCGAACACTTTGAAGATCTTCTTTCAAACGAGCAACGCGTTCTTGCGCGCGGCGACGATCGACTTCCAACTGGGTCTCACCAGGGCCTCTGCTCCCAACGCCACCGCTTTGACGGGAAAGATGTCCCCACATGTGCGTCAGTCGTGGAAGGAGGTATTGCAACTGCGCCAACTCCACCTGCAGGCGGCCTTCGCGCGTCCGAGCACGTGCGGCGAAAATATCGAGGATCAGTTGGGTGCGATCGATGACCTTCCGCTTGCAGAGGACTTCCAAGTTGCGTCCCTGCGCCGGAGTGAGCTCATCATCAAAAATAATGGAAGTTGCCTTTTTGTCTTCACAAAGAAGAGCGAGCTCTTCGGCTTTTCCTTTGCCGATGTAGTAAGGGGCTGTTGGACGTTCGAGACGTTGTGTGACCGTGGCCACGACTTCGGCTCCTGCTGTGAGCGATAGCTGACCGAGCTCTTCCAGTGATTCTAAAAGCTCCCAACGTGCGACTCTGGGGCGTTCGAGGCCTACTAAAATTGTTTTTTCACTCATGGAGACTTCTTTGAAAACTCTACTTCTGCTGCGAATAGCTGCGTCGCTCCGGTGCTCAAAGCTTCACGTATTATCTATACGCTCAGCTTCTGCGCTCCGAGGCTCCTGGCTCTTCATCAGCATAAGCGAGTTTTGAAAGAAGTCTAGTGAGTCCTTTCCTCTACAAGCAGCTAGAGATGTCACCAAGATAATAACTACAAACTGCCATTGCAAAGCAATGGCAACGCCGCCTCGGCAGCAGCCTCCAGAGAAGAAAAGCGGCTCAGGTTTAATTCAGGAAAGGCATGTTGGTTTCGAAACCACGTCATCTGGCGCTTCGCATAGCGTTTGGTAGATTGGATGATTGTTTGAATCGTATCAGCAAGAGTCATCTCTCCTCGGAGGTGAGCTTGTATTTCACGAAGGCCGAGTGTCATCGTCGCCGTGTGGCTGAGTGGGCCAAGGGCTGCCACTTCATCGAGAACTCCCTGATCGAACATGAGATGAACGTGAGTCTCGATGCGCTGATACAAATCTTCTCGATCGCGGGTTAAAAAAATACCAGGAATCAGAGGTGATGCTTCACGATTTTTCTTCCAAACTTCCGCCAGCGGTTTGCCCGTGAGCAAAATAATTTCTAATGCGCGCTCAAGACGGCGGCGATTGTTGGTGTCAATTTGAGAAGGAGCACCTGGATCAAGCTGTTCGAGTTGAGCGAGGAGTTCTTGATGAGAAGCCGCAGCAAATTGAGCTCGTAACGTGGCATCGGCTGTTGGAAGAGGATCTAGCGGTGACAAAAGTGCTCGCAAATAAAATCCTGTTCCTCCGACGAACAGAGGAATTTTTCCTCGTGATGAAATCTCATCGATTGCCGGAAGCGCCATCGAACAATAGCGCATCGCATCACACTCTTCTTCTGCAGAAAGAATCCCGACAAGATGTTGAGGAACTACTTCTGAAGGCGACTGCGCCGTTAAAATGGGAAGGCCGCGATAGAGCTGAAAGGCATCTACCCCAACGATCTCCCCACCAAGGCGGCGAGCCAATTCGATAGACAAAGTCGATTTGCCTACCGACGTTGGGCCGACGATGACGAAGGCTGGAGGCTGAAGGCTGGAGGCTGAAGGAAATAAAGATCGATGATCTTTATTCATAAAACAACCAATCTCCTTTTTTGCTTCGTCTAAATTTAGAATCTCCTACACATGACACGATTCTTCACTCGACTCATGATTGCAGCATGAGTGATTTTCGTGACTCACCTCGGGTGTCGCATTTTGCTCAGGAGTTTCTTCGTGGCAATGAGTATCTCCTTGGCAACAAGTCTCAGGCTCGCTGGCAGCAGCAGAAGGGCGTTCCGCACGCATTTCAGGAAGAGCTTTTGCTCCGCTAACAACTAACTTGCGGCCCATGTATTCCTTGTCGTGAAGTTCCTCAACAGCGCGCTTGGCTTCATCGAGGGTTGTCATCTGAATAAAACCAAAACCTTTTGAGCGATGAGTCTCTCTATTGGCAACAAGCTCTACATTCTGTACTTGACCGATGCCGCTGAAAAGTTCGAAGAGATCACTTTCTGTTGCATCAAAGGAAAGATTACCAATGTAAAGACGAGGGCTGGTTACTTCGACGCGTTCTGGCTTGCGGCTGACGCGAGGTGTTCTTGCGGGACGGTCTTTGCCAGCTGCTGAGTAGTTTTCAGAACGATCTGACTTGGCGGCGTGCTTTTTGACAGGCTTGCTTTTACCGAGGCCAACAAGACCTAGTAATTTTTTGAAGAATCCAACTTTAGGAGCTTTAACGGGAGCCGAGGAAGAAGGACGTCCTCCTGATTTTCTAGGAGCTCCTGAAGACGAAGGGCGACGACGTCCTCCTTGTCCTTGAGAAGAACGAGGACCACGACGAGATGAAGAATAATTTGATGACATGATAAGTAAGTAAGTGAGGAAATAGTCTCATAAAATGATAGTTGCAATCTTGAACGAACAAATCCGTTTTGATGGAGACTATTTCAATGTTAATGTAGTGAACGAAGTCATTTCATTTCTTTGAAATAAAATGACATCGGTAGTATCTAGTGTTTTATCGACAGAAAAGCTGATAACATCGTTGGCTTTGGTCAAAAACTCATAAGCCGAAGGAAAATAGCTATTCCCGATATCAGGTCCTACCAAAAGCAGGGCTGAAAGAAGCTGTCATCATGCCTTAAAAAAATTTTGGCACAAGGAAAATGTTATTCCTGCAATATGACTTGGTAAATAGAATGTCTTTGTTACTCTTGATGCTCTCAAAATTGTTTTTCCCCTCAATCATGAAAAGTTTTCTTCTCGTCGTTTTCTGTCTTTTGCTTTCCCTTCATGCTGAAGATCCCGTTAGTGGCTATGACGAGGGTGAGCAAGCTTCTCCTCCGATCACGGTAAAAGCGTATGCAACTTTTTTAAAAGAAAATCCTTACGAGAGTAATTCTTATCAACTCTATCATCCTCCGATGGAGAGCCAACTGCTGCAGGTCAACGATCCGTCATCGGCAGCTGAAGAGAGCGATATTCCTGATTATATTGCTGTCGATGGAGAAGAGGACGTGCCAATGTGCGGGCTCACCGATCTGGATGTGAGATGTTATGAGGCATGGGTGAAAAAGAATCAGCCCGAAGGAACAAACAGTGAGTCACTCGATGAGTCCTCTAGTCCGCTGATGGTGTTTGGGTTTGATGAAAAGAAAAAAATTGATCCAAAGCAGCATGAAAAAAATCAAGGACGTAATACAGATTATGATCCATCTCAAGAAGTTCAACGCGGCAACAATGGCACTGGTGTTTTTGCAGGTGGACGTTATGATCAGCGGAATCGTATGAACAGAGCAAACGCTGGTCTTCGTGGTCCTCAATTGATAGATCCTACAAATCAGCTAGCAGAAATTGAGCGTGACCTCGCTGCGTTGGCGCGAGGGGAATCTCTGTCTACTAAAAATTCAAGTGGCGAAAATGTTGGATTGCTAGCTGGACATAGCATTCAACAACTCAAACCTGAACCAGATTCTTCCTTCCTGCCGAAATTGCGAGATGCACTCTCTTTTTGTTTTCCTTGTTTGAGAAGAACTCCGGCTGCAGGCTCAGAGGGAGATGTGGCAATGGCTCCTGTCACGCGGTTTTACCGATATGGTGCCGTTGCCACGGAAGAGCCTAACTTTTCTGAAAAACTAAAAGCCGTTCTGACAAATCAAAAATTTAAAGCAGGGCGAGGAGCTCCAGCGGAAGAGCTTCAAACATTGCTTAACGATTATTCTGTCAGCAATGATGCATCAAGAAATCAAATGATCGCAGATCTTGTTAGTGATGGAACTATTTCTACAAAAGATCTCAGTCAATTAGTCAGTCATCTAAAACAGCAGCCAGCATCTTTTAATGGCACTCAAAAACAAACGATTATTCAGGCGGTCATTGATCAACGAAAAAAAGAAGTTGCTGAACAACTTGGTGCACTTCCTCTGGAGAGATTGCATGAGGTCGATCAACAGGTGCATCGGCAAGTAAGTGGCCAAGTGGCTTTGCTTTTTCCGCCAGGATCGCGCATTGGTCTGCCGACCGCCATCACCACAGGTCTTGCTCAAGCACCAGGATATTCAAAAATTCAGGATGATGCACTCTATTCAACCTTAGTAAAAAAAGCTGTTGCTGACAAAACGCGAGCTATTAAAGCTGCAATAGCCACCAATAATAGCACTGTCATTCCTTGCTCGGTGAAACCTACTCAGTTTCTATTTTTCCTGGATGTTGATGTTAATACTACCCAAGTTGTCGGGCGAGGAGGTTTTGGGAAGGTCTACTCGGCGCAAAATAGAGTAACACAAGAACCACTTGTTTATAAAGAAGAGCTCAGACCTGAAGGTGTCACTCAAGGAGCTCTTCATCGCGATATAAAAACGACTGCAGACTTGCTGCGACAAGGTGATATTGCAGCGGCAGCTCTCCTCACATTGCCTCATTTTGTGGAAGCCGAAGCCTTAATTGTCAAAGTGATTTCTAACGATAGCAGTGAAGAACTTCACTACGTCCCTGCCGCAAATGCGGGGTGGTTCATAGACTCTTTAGAAAATGTTAAGGACATTCAAATCATCGGCCAGCTCATGAAAAAGGCGCCAGGAAAACCGCTGAGGAGCATTTTGAATTCACCAGAATGGAAGGCCTTGTCTTTAACAGACCGCTTGGAGCATTTTGACGCGATTGTGCAGCAATCCTTTGAATATTTTTCACACGCTTATGGACAGAACTTTGTCCATCGAGACATCAAGCCAGAAAATATCATTTATGATATGGCGACCAAAAAACTAACCATCATTGATGCTGGCTTAGCTACAAAATTAGATGTTGCACCGACGATGACTCAAAGAGCCTCGTTGTTCTTTGCTGGTAAGAGCCCGATTGGTTTCAAAACAACTTCTGAAGTTCAAGCTGGGACAACTCTCTATCTGGCTTCAGCTATCAAGCAGGGCATTCCTCATGGACCGGAAGTAGATGCTCATGCTTTTGGTAAAGTTTTTTTAGAGCTCATTGATCCTGGTTTTAGTTGGCAATTAATGAATGCTGCTCATCAAAATAATGAGGAAATAAAAGATGTGCAGCCCTATCGTGCTAGTCTGGCTAGTAATCAGCAGTTATTTGGTCGTTCTCCGTTAAATAACTTTCTTGGACAGCCGAATTATGAAAAGAGAGTAGCTCTCGTCGATGCTTTTTTTAAACTTGGGGCTTATGTTGATTCAGCAGAGAACAGGATCGTCTCCTCTTGGAGAAGTACTCGATTTGAAAATCTGACAAAAGCCTATGCAGCAGCTTATCCAGCCGCTACTGCTAGAAAATAAAAACTATGAAAGAACTCGACTCTACCAATTATTTTCATCTCGTTTCTAAAATTCCAGCAGGCATGCAGCCTCCTCTTGCTGAGTTTTCGTTAGGAAAAGAAAATGGCATCTTAGAATTCACCGCTGGAAATCTGATCGTGCGTCTCACGCCGTGCTGGAAAAATTCCAAAATGGAAGGAGAGCCTGACTCCATCATCTTAGATGCCGAGCTGATGAAACTGGATCTTAATAATCGCGAGGTGAACCATGATCGTTTCCTGATCCTGCATCAGTTTAATTCGGTCAGTCGCTACGCAACCGGTATGATTTCTTTCATTACCGAACAAGGAATGCTCTCCCTTGGGAAAATGATTTCGATGCCTTCGCTGAGCGAGAAAGAAAACGTCAAACTCCTGCTGGAAGAAATTGCAACGATGGTCGCGGCTGCGAATGATCTCTACGATCAGTGGAATGAGTTGAATTCGGTTTCTTCCATTGGCTAGAAAAGAAAGTCTGCAAGGGGATGTGCGGGTCACTCTGAAAACCAATAGTTAATGAATTGCCACGTGTAGTGAATCGTAAGAGCTCCAGCAATGATTCCTATAGTAAGACTTAAACCAGCTGAAGGTAGGAATGAAAGACCTAAACAATCTCCTAAAGATACGCCTGCGTGTATGCCACAATAAAGTGCAGTAAAACCCAACGCATATCCTGAGATAGCTTTAATCGTTTTTCGCTCGATTGGGTGCTTAGTCGGAGGAGCGCTTTGAAGAAGCGGGGTAGTCGATCGGAAAACGGGAGTGCTATGTTGTAGTAGAGAACAGTCTGAAGATGATGTTATTTTTTTTGGAGAATAACGTTCTTTTTTATCATCATCCGTTGTTTCCAAAGAGCGATCAATCGAGGATTCTCCTTCTCTTTCGTTGTCCACAATGGTTTCAACGGAAGCATCATAAATTGGAGTCTCCTGTTCCTTGTTGTTGGGAAAAGGAGTAGAAGTATTAACAATGACAGCAACAAAAAGAGGAATGACCATCATGGCAACTTTTAATGAATGCTAAACAAATTTTCCAGGATTAAGAATGTGGTTTGGATCCAATCCTGATTTGATGCGAGCGTGAAGGTCGCGCACGGCAGTCGTCGTGGCCTGTTTCCACCAGGGAAGTTTAGCGAGACCGATGCCATGTTCGCCAGTGATGCTGCCTCCCCACTCGAGGACTTGAGTGAAAAGTTGATCGAGGAGTTTTTGAATATTTTTTTCCTGCTCTTGCTGTTGCTGTTGAGAGACCATGATGTTGACGTGGATGTTGCCATCCCCTGCATGGCCAAAACAAGCAATCGGAAAGCCGCTCTTAGCTTGCAATTTTTCGGCAAAATCAATCAAGTCAGAAAGGCGGCTCCGTGGGACGACAATATCTTCGTTAAGCTTGATCAAGCCAGTGGCTCTCAAAGCCATCGAAAAAGAGCGTCGCAAGTTCCACATCCGATCGCATGTTTCGGGAGTGGTGGCATGTTCCACTTGAAGTGCCTTGCTTTGAGATAAAAGTTTTTTAAGTGCGAGGGCTTCGCTCGCAACGCTGGCTTCTTGACCATCGATTTCTACGAGAAGGTGGGCGTTGCCAGGTGGAATCAAGATTTGAAGCTCCTGCGGCAAATCACGACGGGCTGCCTCCAAGGTAAAGTGGTCAGCGACTTCGACTGCAGCAGGAAGATAACCCGCATGAAAAATCGCTTGCACTGCCGCAGCTGCCTCTTGCATCGTAGCAAATCCGGCAGAGAGGGTGGCTCGAGTTGGGGGCGTGGGAAGTAGGCGGAGTGTGGCTTCCGTGATGATGCCAAGAAGTCCTTCGGAGCCAACGAACATCCCGAGGAGATCAAAGCCCGTTTTATTTTTGTGAGTGCGACCTCCGACGCGTACTAGCGAGCCATCAGCCAGAGCCACTTCCAAGCCCAAGATATAATTTCGAGTGACTCCATACTTGAGGCAGCGTGGGCCTCCGGCGTTAGTCGCAATGTTGCCGCCGATGCTGCAATGATCGCGGCTCGCAGGATCAGGAGGATAAAATAATCCTTGGGCAAGAACGGTCTCTTGTAATTTGGCGGTGATGACCGCAGGCTGAACAACAGCAACAAAATCACCAGCATGAATTTCCAGAATGCGATTCAGTCGTTCCGTCGAAAGCAAGATGCCACCTTGCACAGGGACGCATCCTCCGACATACCCATAACCTGCGCCACGCGTGGTGACCGGAATTTTATTTTTGTTCGCGTAAGCCAACACTGCCGCCACTTCCTGAGCGGTGTTTGGAGCTACCGCAATATCTGGTACTGACGCAGCGAACCATTCGTCACGTCCCAACGCCGTGCGTCGTTCGAAATTTTCGATAATCGAAGTTGGATCGCTGAGAAATGCTAAGAAGTCATCTTTTAAAATCTCAGTTGATTGTTTTTTCATGGAAGAAAATGAATGCAATAAGATGATTAAAGTGGCTCATCAGTTCGCTGCTGCAAAGAAGAGCAAGAAGCGACGGCGCACAGAAGCTGAGTGTATATGGAAATACTCGAAGTTTCGAGCACCGGCGCGACGCAGCTCTTCACAGCAGCAGTAGAACTGATGAGCCACTTTTACATGCCCATGATTTCATACCCACCATCTACGTAGAGCACCTGGCCAGTGATTCCTGATGCTCCATCGCTGGCCAAAAAGACACCAGTTTGTCCGAGCTCTTCGGTGGTGCAGGTGCGTTTGAGCGGAGCACGTTCTGCATAATTTTTGATCATCATGGAGAAGCCTCCTACACCACCACGTGCAGCTAAAGTTTGAACAGGGCCGGCGCTGATGCAGTTGACGCGAATTTTTTTCTCGCCGAGGTCATAAGCGAGGTAGCGCGTGCTAGCTTCGAGTGAGGCTTTAGCAACACCCATCACATTGTAGTGAGGAACGACTTTAACAGATCCATAATAAGTCATCGCAATGATACTTCCCCCTTCCGTCATCATCGGAGCTGCTTCGCGGGTGAGGCCAACAAGAGAGTAAGCACTGATGTCGTGAGCCATTTTAAAAGCATCGCGTGATGTTGAAATAAAATCTCCTTCGAGCGCTTCGCGTGGTGCAAAGGCAACCGAATGGAGCATGAGATCGAGTTTTGGAGTATGCTCACGGACTTTGGCAAAAAACGTTGCGATCTGTTCGTCGCTGGAAACATCACAAGGTTGCAAAAAAACATCAGAACCAAATTCACTCGTCAGCTCTTCAACATTTTCTTTAAGGCGATCACCTTGGTAATTAAACAAAAGTTTTGCCCCAGCTTGATGCCAAGCCTTAGCAATCGCCCAGGCGATACTCCGTTTGTTGGCCACACCAAATACGACACCGACTTTTCCTTTGAGAGGTTGTTGAGAATTCATAATCTCTTATTGAAGCGATGAAAGGAGGTCTCTGTCACGAAAAAAAACCTTAGAAACCTTAGGGGTCAGTCCCGCCTTTTGTAACATTTTTCTTATTTAAACATCAAATGTTACAAAAGGCAGGACTGACCCCTAAGGTGGTTATCCCCGCGGATGAAATTGATGATGGATTTTTTTGAGTTGGCTGCGATCGACCTGGGTGTAGATCTGCGTGGTGGCGATACTGGCGTGCCCCAACATTTCTTGAATGATGCGGAGATCAGCGCCGCCGGCGAGCAGGTGTGTGGCAAACGAATGGCGCAGCTGATGCGGATGGACTGTTGTTGAGAGTCCCGCTTGCTTCGAGTATTGTTGTACGAGCTGCCAGATGCGCGCTGGCGTTAAAGCATGACCGCGTACTGAAAGAAAAATTGCAGCTCCTGATTTTGGAGAGAGAAGTTTTGGGCGACTTCCGGAAAGATAGTCTTGAAGAGCATTGAGTGCTGATTGTCCGACTGGAACCAGGCGCGTTTTATTTCCTTTGCCCGTGACGCGAATGATTCCTTCTTCGAGGTCGAGATGTTCGAGGCGTGCTTGACAGAGTTCCGAAATGCGAAGACCTGAAGCATAAAGGAGTTCGAGGATGGCGCGATCACGAAGAGAGAGAGGGTCTTTCCCTCCGGGAGCTGCTAGGAGCCGCTCCATATCAGGTGGGGGGAGCGGTTGTGGCAGTGATTGAGGTAGACGTGGGAGTGGTAGTTTTTCAGCTGGATCAGATTGGATTAAATTTCGGTCCGCCAAAAATCGGAAAAAAATGCGAAGAGCTACCACTTCAAGTTTCAGCGAAGCAGGAGCCAAGCCTCTCTTTTTTTCAGCTGCAAGAAAGTCATGCAGATGTTTGCTCGTCACCTCCTGCTCGCTGATGGTGCCAGTGGCGGTTTTCAACCAAGTAAAAAAATGTTCGAGAGAAGCGCGCGTGGAGAGTTGGTAGTTCGTGGACAGGCCTCGCTCCGTCGCTAAGTAGAGGATGAATATTTCGAGGGATTCAGACATGCAGAAGATTAAAAGTAATTAACCGCAAAGAACGCAAAGAAAAAACCTGGGGGCATTGATTAAATTTGATCTCCTCTCAAAACCTCTTTGTGTTTTCTTTGCGTTCTTTGCGGTTAATTACTTTCTTCAGCCTTCAGCCTATCAAACGCCTCTTGATATTTTGCAGCTGTCTTGGCGATGATCTCTGGAGGAAGCTCCGGAGCTGGTGGCAGCTTATTCCAGCCTGATGCTTCCAAATAGTCGCGCAAAAATTGTTTGTCGAAACTTGGTGGATTTTTTCCCGCTTTGTATTCATCGATGGGCCAGAAACGTGAGGAGTCCGGCGTTAAGCATTCATCAATTAAAATGACTTTGTCATCGAGTATTCCAAATTCAAATTTGGTATCGGCAATGATAATTCCACGCTCTAAGGCATAACGAGCTCCTTCCGTATAGAGTTGCAAGCTCATGGAACGAACTTGTTCCGCTCTTTCTTTGCCAATGAGTTTGCAACATTGATCCCAAGTGATCGGTTCATCATGTCCCTCTTCGGCTTTGGTGCTTGGAGTAAACATTGGCTCTGGTAATGCCTCTGCATTGCGGAGGCCCTTGGGAAGAGGAATGCCAGCAAGGGTGCCATGCTGTTGATATTCTTTCCAACCGTTTCCTGCGAGATAACCACGGACAACGCATTCCACGGGAAGCGGAGTCGTTTTTTTCACGATCATCGAACGCTCCTCGAGCATAGCTGCAAAAGGAGCGAGCTCCTGAGGATACTGAGTCACATCTGTTGTGATGAGATGATTGGGAATTGTCTTGAAATGCCCAAACCAAAAGGCAGAGAGCTGGTTAAGAACTTTCCCTTTTCCTAGAATACCATTTGGAAAAACGGAATCGAAAGCAGAGATGCGATCTGTCGTTACAAAGAGAACGCGATCGCCGAGGTCAAAAACTTCCCGCACTTTGCCGCTGCGAAGTTTTTTGATGCCGGGAAGGGTGCATTGGAGTAAGGTCATAGCTCTTAAAAGGCGACAAGGCTTGACTCTGCGGGCAATCTGTAAGGATTAATTTTTGGTATCGTTTGTTTTCTTTGTAACTTCAGCAGCTCATAATCAGTTTGAAGATTAATCCAAAATTGAGCTGTTGTTCCAAAAAAGAGCGAGAGTCGTAATGCAGTGTCAGGAGTGATGGCTCTATTACCCTTCACAATTTCATTGATACGACCAGGAGGCACCGAAATCGATTTAGCTAATGCATATTCTGTAATTTGCATAGGTGTGAGAAATTCTTCATTGAGAATTTCTCCAGGAGTAGTGAGAGAAAGAAGATTTTTTTTAGGCATATTAGTGGTAGTCGACGATTTCAACATTGGTAGGACCTTCAGCTGTCCATATGAAGCAAACGCGCCATTGGTTATTAACACGGATACTATGCTGTCCCTTTCGTTTTCCTTTTAATATTTCTAAGCGATTGTTAGGTGGAATAAGAAGATCTCTGATTTGTAATGCTGCATTGAGCATTCGAAGTTTTCGTTGCATGACGCCTTGAAGATTTTGCGGCAAGTATCTAGATACTTCACCGCGAGCAATCTTTTCTGTTTCACGACAAGAAAAACTCGTAATCATTAAGGGAATAATAACGCGTTGCGTTATCAAAGCGAGAAAATTTTTTAATAAAACGAAGCCTATTTAACTCAAACTATTGTGTAGTGATAATAGCTCGAGCCTCTGCAAGGGCCGCTTCGATGCCAGCTGGATTACGCCCTCCGCCACGAGCTGAGTCAGCGCTGCCGCCTCCTTTGCCATCGACATGAGGAGCCATAGCTTGAATTAATTTTCCAGCAGCAATTTGTTTGCGCCATGGTTCTGCAACAAAAGCAGCCAGCGTTATGTTTTCTCCAGCAGCTCCCGCTAACACAACGATTCCTGAAAAAGTTTTTTGGAAATGACTGATCACGCGCTGCAGTTGTGCCGCATCGCATTCTGGAAGTTTTTCAATGATCGTTGGAATGTCAGCAATGAGTTGTTGTTTTGCTAAAAGTTCTTTTGATAAAGAAGCTGCTTGAGCATCTTGCAGGGTAGCGATGGTTTTTTCTAAGATAGCGGTTCGAGCAAGAAGAGAGGTTGTTTTTTTCTCCAGCTCAGGTACGGGAGTGTGCAATTGAGTAGCCAAAGAACGAAGGAGTTTTGTTTCTTGAATTGCATGCGTATGAGCTGCAAGCCCAGCAACAGCCTCGATGCGGCGCACACCAGCAGCCACGGCGCCTTCACTTAAAATACGAAACTGTCCCAATTCGCCTGTGGCTCTGACATGAGTTCCTCCGCAGAGTTCCATCGAGAAGCCATCGAGAGCGCCAGGAATGCCTCCAATTTGGACCACGCGAACTTGATCGCCATATTTGTCGCCAAAAAATTGCATGATGTCAGAGCGATCCTTGATTTCTGCGTGAGAAAACTCAGCCCAACTCACAGGAAAATTCCTCACGATTTCTTCGTTAATCAACCGTTCCATTTTTTGCAGCTGCTCTTCGGTGAGTGGGGCACTATTAAAATCAAAGGTCAGTTTATCACTCCCAACGAAGGAACCTTTTTGTGAAATCTCTGGGCTGACAATTTTGTGAAGAGCATGATGAAGTAAGTGCGTCGCCGTGTGATGCCGTTCCACAGAGGATCGGCGGGCAGCGTCGAGGTGAAGAATTCCTTTGGTGCTAACAGCAGGAACAGAACTTCCTTCGATAAAATGAAGCCAGAGATGACCTTTTTTTTGCGTATCCAAAATTTTGAAAAATGTTTCTCCAATCTGCAACGTTCCTTGATCTCCAACTTGGCCTCCCATTTCGGCATAGCAAACGGAGTGATCGAAGATTAGGGCCTTACGATTTTTAATCGAGACAACCTCAAGAACATGAACTTCTGTTTCGAGGCGATCAAATCCGAAGAAGGTAGTCGGCTTGGTCGTTTGAAATGATTCGACGCTGATGATTTCTTTTTTTTGTGCAGCGCGAGCTCGTTCCCGTTGCTCTTGCATGAGCTTTTCAAAGCCAGCGTGATCGACTTTCAATCCTCGCTCGCGGGCGAGCAGCTCGGTGAGATCAAGTGGAAATCCTTGTTCATCGTAGAGACGAAAAGCCACGGCACCTGAAATTTCTTTTTGGTGAGCGGCCTCGATTTCAAAAAGCGCGAGACCTTTATCGAGTGTCTTATGAAAGGCCTCTTCCTCGCGACGTAAAACACTAATGATAATTTCTTCTTTTTCACGAACCTCGAGAAAGGCTTCTCCCATGAGGCTGGTGAAGGTAGGGACGAGTGTGTAAAAGAAAGGTTCGCGAAAACCGAGCGTGCGACCGTAACGCACGGCACGACGAAGAATGCGCCGGAGAACATAGTTGCGATCGGTGTTGCCGGGCAAGATGCCGTCGGCGATTGCAAAACCAAGCGTGCGCAGATGATCTGCGATGACGCGAAAAGCGACATCAATTTTTTCTTGTTCCGTGCGTGGAATAAGCGATCCGGTTGGATCAGGCTGGGGCAGGGTCGAGCGGTAGTGTAGACCAGACATTTTTTCTAACTGATGAAAAATCGGGCGAAAGAGATCAGTTTCGTAATTGGAAATAATAACATTGCCGAATTCTTGAAATCCTTTTGTCCCTTGTATAATGGAGCAGATCCGCTCGAAGCCCATGCCTGTATCGACGTGACGTGTTGGAAGAGAGACAAAAGTGCCGTCGCTATTGGCATTGAATTGAATGAAGACGAGATTCCAAATTTCGATGCACTCCGCTGTACCTTTGTTGACCAAGGCTCCTTTCGTGTCGCCGTAAGGGGTGAGATCAACATGCAACTCGGAACAAGGTCCGCAGGGCCCCGTTTCTCCCATCATCCAAAAATTATCTTTGCGATTTCCTGGAACGATGTGAACAGCGGGATCAAGGCCTGCTTTTTTAAAAAGAGCAGTCCATAGGTCGTGAGCTTCTTGATCAAAAGAAGCCGGGTCGCCCTCTGCAGGTTGATAAACAGTGGCGTAGAGGCGCTCGGGCGGGAATTTCCAACGCTCGACGAGGAGTTCCCAGGCCCATGTAATCGCTTCTTTTTTAAAATAATCGTTGAAGGACCAGTTACCCAACATTTCAAAAAAAGTGTGATGATAGGTGTCGAGACCGACATCTTCCAAGTCGTTATGCTTGCCGCCAGCCCGAATACACTTTTGGGAATTAGTGGTGCGTGGAGGATTCCAAGGAGATGGTATTTTACCTAAAAAAATAGGAACGAATTGGTTCATCCCTGCATTCGTAAAAAGCAAGTTAGGAGAATCAGGCAAGAGACTCGAGGAAGAAACAATGGTGTGTTCTTTACTACGAAAAAAATCGAGGAAAGAACGACGCAGTTCGGAAGAAGTCATGGGGAGAGGTTACAGGCTACAGGTTGTAGGCTACAGAAAAAAACGTTTGATTATTGAAATTTTAACAAAAAATAAAAAACTGTCCTTATTTTTGAACGCATCAAGAGGATAAGTGTCAAAGATAACATGAAAATAACATCTTCTTATCTTTTCCTCATCGCATTCATCTTTTCTGTTTTTTTATTAGGCGGAATTTCTTTATCTGCTCAAGAGATAGTTGTCCCTGGAATGCCAATTGAAAAGAATAGCACTCAAGATCCGCCTGCAACGGTAATAACAAGCGAGCATTTTAAAAAACATGCTGGAGAAACGATTTATTTAAATCTTTCTAAAGTTGGAGATGCTGTTGTCAATAAATTGATCATAGGAAAGGCGCCTCAACCAGGAACACCTGCTTTTGCTGCGGATGATACAAATAGGATTGTTGTCTATGCCAACGCAACTCAGCAACAAATTGACCAAGCGAAAGCAGCAGAATATGGATTTTTTTCATTTGCTTCCATTCTTGGTAGCAACTTTAAGGCTGAGCAATTGCCACAAACAGCTGCTTTGTTCAATCAGGTTAATGCTGATTTGAAATTGTCTACTGATGCCGCTAAGGATACTTTTCGTCGTCACCATCCCTTGAGAGATGGCGGTTTTTCTTATCCTAGCGATCATGCTGCAAATATGTTTTTTTATGCACGCCTGTTAACAGAAATTTATCCAGCACAAGCAAAAGAATTCTACCAGTATGCTAGGCAAGTTTCTCAAGATCGTGTGATTTTAGGGGGACACTATCCTGCCGATATTGTGGCTGGAGAGGCTTATGGTTTCTACTTGGCAACAGAATTTCTTAGCAACCCTTCTTTCCAGCAAAAATGGAATGAGGTCAAATCAGAAATCACAACCTTGATTCCTTCAGTCTCAACGATTCCTGTTGAGTAATACCATCATTACCTGACAAGCTGTCACCTATTTTTTATTTCGCCCAACAGACTAGCCACCACATAACGCTGGGGCGAAATTCACACATACAAAGCCAACGGTCGAATGAATTGAAATGTTGTAAAAGAGGTATGGCGGAAGGATTTCGAGGGCCCTCTTTGATCATTTCAACGCGATAATGTTGCATAAAAAGCTGGAGCAAGATTGGTGTGATAAGAGGGTCTTTAAAATCGTGGCATTCTACGATCACATCAGCATGGCGGAGTGCTTCAACGCATTGAGGGGTGAGTAGTTTTAGTTCCTCTCCTTCACAGTCGATGAGCAGGAACATTTTTTTCCCGTTCCGTGCCAATTTGAGAAGGTCTTTTTCATCACAAGTTCCTTTAATGTGAACGCGATCAGCGACGTCATTTTCCTTTGCTGCTATTTCGCAGAGATCACGAGCTGTTTTGGAAGAATCAAAAGCATAGATTTCTGCATGAGGTAATCTCTTTGCCAAGCCAATAGCATAGTAACCTTCGCCGCATCCTACATTCACAACAACCTCAGGCGCTCGTTGAATGGCCTGTTCGATGGAACCATGGAGTTCCTCTTCCAGACATCCGAGAAGTTGATGAGCATCCCAACCATAATGATATTCATTTCTTAAAGAATATTGTTCTGGGTGAGTAGTTAATTTCATTCCTTGAAAAGGTCCTGCTTGAACAATGCGATTCGTTTTTTTGTTGAGCCTCTCAATGAGATGGGCGAGATGAATTTTAATAGCAATGGAGAAACCTTTTCCAAAAGTGATTTCTTCTTCGCGAGTATGAGGTGGCTTAAGAAGAGTGGAGAAAGGCTGGAGGCTAGAGACTGGGGGCTGTTGGAATGGCTGTTTCCGTTTTTGTAGGAATGGTAACTGCCAATGTGCAGTTGGCAGTTTAGTTCGCAGAAAGTCTAAAGTGACACGTATCATGAAAAAAATGACAAATATTTTCTTGTTTAGCCCAAAGGCAACATACGGTATTGATGCAACAAAATTTTTAAATCAGCATTGTAGCATCGTTGTGCTTTTTTTGATGGAATGCCAAGTTGAATATAACTGCGAACTCACTACCAAGATTTCTATATTGGTAGTGGCATTACTGCTTAGTTCGCAGCAGGAGGGACGACGGGAGTAGAGTAATAAGAAGTTCCATCGTCACCCACTGCTAGAAAACCATATTGATTGGCGGCGACAATTCGGACTGCCTGTGGAAAGAAGTCGGCAGCAAACATGATATTGTTATTGAGAATTTTAGAATCAGAGAAGAGCGAGAGAGGCGCTCCTGTTTTTAAATTATATCCAACGGCAATCCAATTTTGCTGGTAGGAAGCAAATTGAAACACGCTGATGAATGGGAGCGAGGGATTGGTGATGGTAAGGCCGTTGAAATTAGCCTCTCCTAGGTCCATGGAATCATGATAAGCATAAGAGACTCCTGACAAGGTATCGTTCACCAAGAAGGTTTTGTTGTCATAGATCAACAATTGATTTCTCATAATTGGGTAGGGAATGGCATAGGTCCAAGTTTTTCCATCAGCAGAGAGAAGCGAACCAAGCACAGGCATGCTCGCGAATGTTAAAAAACCATAAAGACGTGATGAATCAAGTCCTTGTTCTGGTGGCAAGACGACACACATCTGAAATTGATTGTCGATAGGGGCGCCTGCAGGAGCAACGTTGGTGTAAAGAATTTTTCGCGCCATCATGGTTGGAGGAGCCGTTTCAGTCCAATTAACTCCATCAGTGCTGATGGCTACGGCGCCATCTTTTCCTGTCATGATGCCCGTCTTGTCGGAAAAGGCAGCATTATCATAATGCCCTTTTCCTGCAAATACCAGGCTTTGAGACCAGGTTTTTCCATCAGAAGAAGTCGCAACAACAGGCGCTCCACTGCTGCGATCCATTCCCATCGCTACAAAATGACCAAGGCCGTATTGAAGGTTTGTCGCGTCAGTATTAATAAAGCAATATTTTTTTTGCCATCCTAATTTCAGATTAGCGTGATCTAATAAATATAAATTGTACGCATGGTTACTGTCACTCGCAACAGCTACAAAATCGCCACTGTTGGGATCGGTAGAAGCTGCAATGGCAAGAGTATTGGCTGGAAGTTTGTTTTGAACATCCAGTATTTGCCATCCCATCGCAGTTACCCCGTTGGGGAGCAAAGAAAGACCGAAGCTGCTTGAGGCTGAGAAAAACAAAGCGCAAATGATGGCGAAGAGGAGATGAGTGTTTATTTTTGTTTTCATAAAATTTTGTAATCAGAAGAAGAGAATGGCCACAAAGAACACAAAGAAACCAAAAAAAGAGGAGCTTGTTTTTAATTCTTAGAATTTTTTTATAAAAAAATTCTTCTTTGGTTTCTTTGTGTTCTTTGTGGCTACTTTTTCAAAAAGATGGATAAATCGAATTTCGTTAAAGCGTCTAAGGAAACTTGACGCAAGTCAGGAGTGTTATTGACGCGTGCATAAAGCTTGGAGCCTGGAGCATTCATTGGGGTGCCAAATAAGACTTCAGAAACGACATAATCACCAGCATCATGATCCGGTGTGTTTTCAGAAAGATGAGCAGTAAAACGGATGCTGGCAATGGCGTCAGAGGGAGGATCGAGGCCTAAATCTTTAAGAAGTTTTGGGGTTGCTGTTTCAAAATTGAGAACATCAATTTTCTCAAGTGTATCCACAAACCGCTGTACGTCGGTTCCCAAAATAAAAGAGGTGTTGCTTCCTTCTGTTACCCAAGCATCTCCACCTCCTAATTGATGCCGCAAGGAAATAGCGACATCTTTTTTTGTAATCGTTATTTTATCGATGCTATCAAGATTAACAGAAAAAAGTTGATGATCTCTCAAAAGATCAGGTGGAACCATGAAAATTTTTTCGAGGGAAGCCGATACTTTGAAAACAGCTTTGCGAGCCGAGGAACGGACATAAATAGTAGGCATTGTAAAAGCATCTTTTTCTGTCGATACATTGCCGAGCCAGAGATGAATAGGAAGTGGATTCAGTTGTCGAAACAAAGTGATTTCAGCACGCGGCTGATCTAATCCATACCGAGCAAGATCGCCATCATCGGCTCCTACTCTTGCGATGATTGGGGCTTGGAGAAGTGGGGTAATCCAGTCTTTTAACGCACGATCATTGACATTTGATTCTGTCGGTTGCTCCATGCGCCAATGGTCTTCAGCAAAAACAAGAGAGAGATTTCCTAGTTCTTGATGGAGTTGTATCGTTCTTAGTTGATTAAGTTCTAGGGTGGTTAGCAAATGATCGCGAAAATCATCATGGGGGCGAAAAGCTTGATCTGATAGTGCAGAAGGAATAATAACGACACTACGTTTGTTATTAACTTTAGCAAAAATGGATTTCTCGCCGACAGCTTCATTGCCAAAATAGATGATCTGGTCTGGGGCTCCTTCTTGATGAAAGGTGATCGAGCGGCGCGGATTTTGTAGGCCGAGTTCAGAAAGGCTGCGATTATTTTTTAGCTCTTTAAAATGAAGGAGGTCAAAGGGCTTGAGCGTTGAGGCTAGCATGATGAGGCGAGTGACCTGTTCGTCATCGGCATGATCAGGTGGAGTTGTCGAAACATTCCAACCATTCTCCTGTTGATTGAAAGAAAAGGAATTATTTCCATCTGTGATGATAATGCCAGTGACTTTGCTCGGGTCAATTTGCAGCAAGTGAGCGTCAGCGCTTGCGTGAAAATTTTTTTCAAAAAAGCGGAGCCAAATAAAGAGGCCTAAGACAACACAAAAAAGCGCTAAAAGACTTTTAAATTTCATGGTTGGATTTTTAACGTCACTGTTCTAAAAGTTTGATGACAATTGGGTGAATAGAGGAAAAAGACTGCAGACTGTAGGCTATAGACTGTAGGTCAGCATAAGACGTTCGGAAAATTAAAAAAAATAGTTAATCATAACGCATCAATTTTGCTAATAATGTCCGTTTTGGCTTTTTATAACCTATAGCCTATAGCCTTTGGTCGCTACGACTAGATTTTTTCTAGTTTTCAAATCAGCATCTCAAAAAGTTACTGTTTTTGGATATCAGCTATGAACGTCTCCTCCAAAAAATCGTCAGTCCAGCGACAGCTCCTAATAACGGAATGAGGAGCATGCAGTAAAAAGCGATTTGCTGCATTTGTTCTTCATGAAGGTTCAAGGTGAAGTAAGCTTTCATTTTAGCAGTATTGCCAGTCAGCTGCACGCGGTCAATGAGTCCGTTAAGAGAACTAGAAAAAAAATCGAGGTCAACGGCGCTAATATTTTTATCCTGAATAAAATCACTGTTGCCAACAACAATCATGCGAGCAGCACTCACGGCGACTCGATCATCATGCAGGGCTCCTAAATCTGCTATGGCAGCAATGATGAGTGGAGGAGGTGAATCTTTTCCTTCGATAAAAGAGAGATCTTTTCCAACTTCATGTTCTTCTTTTTTGCAGCCCCAGAAACTAGGTGCAGCCTCGATCAAAGGACGTCGTTGGGACTGCTTAGCAGCTTCTATCTCCTGTGTCGGCTTTGCCGATACGGCTTCAACTGGTGGTGCAAACTGTGGCGAAGCGATATCTAAAGATTCTGTCGGGCCTGCAAAAACAATATTGAGATTTAAAAATTGTTTGGTGAGCTCACAACCGGAAAGAAAAATGCCAATAACATCATGGGAAGATACAGCCTCATTTCCTGAAGGATAAGATGAGAGGAGGCAATCTCCTCGTGGCAAGATGCCTGCTGCTTGAGTGATCTGCAAAAGATGGGGAGTGGTGGCAGTGGGATCAAGCAAAACAAAAAGTCGTCCGGAGTGGCTCCAATATTTTTTTAACACCTCCGCTTCTTCTTGAGAAAGATCGTACGAGGCTCCCAAGATCATGACTAAAGCAGCATCTTCCGGGACTTGCTGATTTGTCATCGCGAGATTCAGAGGTTGGACATTAACATGTTGATGCTGAAGATAACGACCGACAACTTCTAGCGGCGCTGTTCCCGGAGTTTTTTCGCCATGTCCTTGGAGAAAGTAAATTTTTTTAAGAGGGATCTCGCTTAATTCAATGAGGGCGGCATTAATGACTTGTTCGCCGCGAAAAGCAATAAGACGAGGCGGCTCGCAAGCAATGGTGTTGGAGTGATCATAGTCACCCAGTTCCTTAAAAGGAATAATTTTGGTGTGATCCATGTAATCAATGATAATGGCATTTTCATTGGGGTTAAAACGATAGTGTTGCTGAAGCTTGCGAGCACGCTCCAGGTCCTTGATAGGATCAAGATATTCAACGATGAGATTTTCTCTCCCCTTGATTTGATATTCCTGCATCAGCGCTTCTAGATCCTCAAAGAGCTCTGATCCTTCCGTTGAGGAGTTGGAAGAAAAATAGATGATCATGTGGGCAGGTCGCTGAATTCCTGAAAAGAGTACAGAGCCTTGGTCTGAAAGGGAAAAGCGATGCGAGCGCGAGAGGTCTTGCCGAACATAGTGGCGCGATGCCAGCTCATTGAGGCTGATGACCAGGAGCAACGCTAATAAAATTTTGGTGAAAAAATGCAAATGCATCAGTTTGTCTTATGGCGGCACTGTTTAAAAATAGAAACAGTGAGAAAAAGAGTAAAGCCGGTCATGCTCAAATACCAGACAATCGGGCGTGTATCAATAAGGCCTCGTGAAAAAGTTGTCATGTGTTCCATCGGAGAAAAGCGAGTGACAAAATCGCGCATGGCAGGAGAATAAGTTTTATGAAGAAAGGTGAGCATGCCCATAAAAAAGAAAAGTACCATGAGTGAGCAAGAAACAATTCCAGCAATAAGCTGATGAGAGGTCATCGTAGAAGCAAGGCATCCGAGTGAAAGATAAAACATTCCGATGAGCAATAACATGCCATAAGCGCCCAGATAGGCTCCGTAGCTGGCTGCAGCGATTTGATGAGCTGAAGGCCAGAAGAGAATGAAATAGAAAAGAGTAGGAGCCCAAAGAAGGAGAAACAGCAAGAGGGCAGCAAAAAATTTTGCTAAAACAATAGCAGCGTCACTAACGGGAGCCGTTACCAGTGTTTCCATGGTTCCGAGCCGATACTCTTCTGCAAACAGATGCATCGTCAGAAGTGGGATGAGTAATAAGAAACTAATCCAAAAAAATAGCGTGTTAAAAAAAGCTTCGACGATGGAAGTTTCTGTAGGCCCATGATTTAGAGCATTGACACCTGCGCAAAAATTGAATCCCGTCAGGAGTAAAAAAAAGAAAAATAAAATGGTTGCTCGTGGCGTGCGAAAATAAGCAGCCACCTCGCGTTTCCAAAGAATCCAAAAAGAGCGCATGGGGAAGAAGAAGTTTGAGTATTTGTAGTTTGAGTTTGAGATCAATAGGCTTCGCTTAAGAGAAGAAATAAAATTCTATAACTCGCTGCCCAAAGAACGAGCTAATCCGAGAATCATAGCTCCAATTTCTTGTAATGTTTTAATCCAAGTTTGAGTAGCCTTATCATTTACGTATCCTAGTCGATTCGCAATGATGATTTGTGTTGTCATTTCTCCAGCACTTCCCTTTGCATAACCTAAAAACTGAATGAATTCTTTTCTCGAAAATCGTTCAGCTCCTTCTGCAATATTAGATGGAACAGAAATGGCTGATCGAACTAACTGATCTTTAATAACACGATTATTACAGTCATCGAAATGTTGGCAAATTTCTACGGTAAGAGAGCAGCTTCGTTGCCATACTTCAAGCTTTTCAAACGATCTCATGAAATTATTTTTTTAAAGCAAAGCCTATTGATCTCAAACTCAAACTACAAATACTCAAACTTTAGTTGCGTAACGACTAAAACAATGTATCTCCTAATGAAGTAACAGGAGGGCAGGATATTTTTTTGAGTTCCTCTGGCGTTCCGAAAAAAAAGATTTTCCCATCGTGCAGGAAAAGAAGACGGTGGCAGATAGCGAGCGCTTCCTGGAGATGATGAGTGGAGAGCAAGACGGTGTGGCGTTGAGCAAGGCCTTTGATGAGATCGGAAATCTGCTGTTGTTGAGTCAGGTCAAGGCCGATAGTCGGCTCATCTAAAAGCAGGAGGTGGGGCTCATTCACAAGAGCGTCTGCTAATCCAACGCGCTGGCGATAGCCTTTTGAAAGCGATCCTATGAGCTTTCGTTCCACTGAATGAAGAGCGCAGAGATCAATAACATCAACCATTTTTTCTGCGATACGTCGTGAAGGAACGCCTTTGAGGGCAGCGCGGTAAGCAAGATATTCGTTGACCCTCATCTCAGGATAGAGGGGGGCTCCTTCGGGAAGATAACCGAGACGGCGACGAACATCACGAGGATGTTGTAAAAGATCGATGCCATCAATCGTGATGGTCCCAGCATCGGGAGGGAGGTACGTTGAAAGAATTTTTAAGAGCGTACTCTTTCCGGCTCCATTAGAGCCCAAGAGGCCGATGATTTCTCCCTTACGAACATGAAAAGAGATCCCGTTGAGGGCTTCAACGGAACCAAAATTTTTGGAGAGTGATTCAACGGCGATCATACAAGCCCAGGTTACAGGTTACAGGTTACAGGTGACAAGTAGAGTATGTTGCCTATAGCAAAATATTTTTTTGCTCGTTTATTATTTTTGGACAGACGTTCTACGTCACCGTATGAGTCAGGGAGAGGTAGTACAAGTAGGAAAGGATACCGAGCGCGAAGGGGACAAGATGCATGCCAATCGAGTAACAAATGCCATTACGCATATTTATGAAGCTCTCTTGATTGAGATATCGAGCGACATATTTTCCATAACAACTGCGTGCTCTTAAGGCTTCTCTTTCGTTTTTAATAAAAGTGCGAGCTTCTTCTAACGTGAGGAGAGGTGCGTCTGGAGTAACTTTAAACGCCTCGTCAAATTTATGCAGAACCTCATTCATCTGCTCGTTGGTGAGGAGCGCTTCAGGAAATGCTTTCTTGAGAGTTTCTCGCACATATTGGAAACCAGCTTCGCGTTGACGCAGAATTGCAGTGGCAATATCTTCGTGAGGAAGATTGGGTTGCTTTTTGCTAAAAGGATTAAACTCTAACGTGGTTTGATCTATTTTAATGACTTTATCGGAGAGAGGGCTCTTCTCAGCTTGAGGAGCTGATAGCATCTCTAAAAAATCTTCATGTGACATGTTTGGATCAACAAAAAAGCTGCTAGGATATTTTGGTTGCTGATGATGATCAAATAAGAAATTGATAACTTCGTGGACTTTGAGGGAATTGCTCAACTGTGTTTTTTTCCAAAACTGAGTGTCGAATGCCCTCAGGACTTCGATGCCGCGAGTGATGCAGATGGCCCGTCGTATCAAATTAGTTCCAGAGATCCACTCTCTTCGAGTCTTCTCGTTGAAGGGTGTTTCTACACGATTGTTAGGAGCATGCTCCAAGGCGATTTTTCCGTGGGTTCCAATGATTCTTTCTGTATGAAGTTCTTTGCTCAAACTCATAACAGTATCCAAAAACTCTAAAGGACTTGCTGGTTGAAAGAGAGGAGGATCAATACGAAACTCCGCTTTTTCTAAGATTCTCTTTAATGGGGATGGCCATTGTTTCGTATTCTCGACGCCTAGGCTGGTAGCCTTAGCAGTAATGAAAGGTATCGCATCTATGATCTGGTCGTGCAAATTATTTAAATTACCACATTGTTTTTCAATCCATGCCTCATCTTGAATTTCACGATAAGAGAGCATGGCATTGAGGAGGTGATCATGCAGTTCTTCCATCTTTTTTATTTCAGTAGTCAATTGAGGTTGATCCGCAGTTTCTATTTCGTTTAGTTCTGATTCGAGTGAATTTTTTTTCTCTTCTTCTGTTTCTTGAGCCTTTTCATGGATGGTTAGAGCGCTTTTTGAAGCTGCCTTGATCGTTTCTCCTTCAGGAGTCGTTTCCATGAGTAAAAACTGAGCTTTATGATGTTCGAGAAGTTTCTGCGCTGCGAGGTAGCGTGCTCTGATGGTAGGATCAACTTTGACATCTTCTGCATCGACACGGTCGGCTGGAGAGGGATCAAGCTTTCTGATTTTTTCTGCTAGACCTTCTTCAATTTCAGCAAGCTGTTCTTTGCTCATCGTGATGTAAGAAGAAGAATCATATCCTAAGATGAACAATTGCGTTTTCCTAACGAGGTCAATGACCGCGTTGATAAAATCGAGCTGTTTATCGGATAAGGAATCTAGCGTGCTACCCTCGATGCTATCTCTTAAAGATGGGCATACATTCTCTATAAAGGTTTGGCCAACTTCTTGAAGCTCTGTGAGGGCGCGTTCTACTGCGGTCTGCTGATCATGATTCGATGTCGAAGAAGAGCTGCTAGATTGGTCAAGAAGGGCAATGCGTTTTGGCGAAAAAGAAAGCAACCATTCCAATTCGAGAGAATAAGAGGAGACTTTTTCTTGCACTAAGGCGACTAATTTTTGATGAATGGCATTTTCTCTTGCGATGATTTTTTTTTCTGATGGACAAAAAAGGGAGAAGCATTCTTTTGCGGAGCGACGTTCTTTAACAAGTTGTTCTTGGTCTGCACAAATTTCTTTAAGCGCTTCTTGTTGTCTAGCATGAAGTGCTTCAATGCGTTGATATACTTTTTCTCGATCTAAAAAATCTTCGAGAGCGTTTTGTTCTTCTTGTAACGAAGAGTGCTTTCTAAAAAGGCTCTGAGCAAGTTGAGCCCGTGTTGCTGTTGCCGCTTCTTCTATCTGATTACGATACCTAGTAGATTCAGTGGTGAGTTGTTGCTGAAAATGTGTTTGGTCGATGGAAAACTTTCGCTGAGAAGACTGTCGTCTCGGATTCCTGATGGGGGGACTATCAACAAGATGGAAGTCATCCGGAGAGCCGCGTTCGCTGGAAAGAGAGCCTATCTCGCTGGAGTCATCATCCTCTGCGCCTAGAGTGTTTCGGCGATTTTTTCCAGTGATTGATGCGACAGTTGACCTATTTCTATCAGGATTTGTTTCAATCTTCTGTTCAAAAAGTTTTTGTTTTGGTTTCATTCCCAATAATGGTGCTTCCATTCCAACAAAGAGAAGCGTTGTTACTATCGCCAACAACACGTTGGAAGATCGCCGAGTTCTATGAGGGGAGTTCATCGACACTGGTAGTAAGAGGGAGAGAAAAGTCAACTGAGGTGAGGTCGCAGCAGCAGCTTCTCTAAATGTAAGATTGAAAATTTTTGAAAGTGAGATTATAGTATCTCCTCTTTTTTAAAGCTATGCCTTTTTCTTTTCGTTTCCCCTTCCTTGTCGTTGTGAGCCTTTTTTTTGTTGCAGCAGGAAGTGCAAGAAACAGTTCCGATTTCTATAAAAAACCTGCTTCCTCTTCGAGTAAAAAAACTTCCTATTCTGGCAAAAAATCTCATTCCTCAAACAAAGAAGAAGAGCCCAAAACATCCAAGGAGCCGAAAGAACCAATTGCTCCTGCTCCTAAAATCATTTCATTATCTTCCGTTCATCATGCCCCACAAGCCTTTGGGAGTGCTGTTCTGGCTGCGGTAGGGCGCGATACTCCAGCGGCTCAAATAGAAGGGGGGAGTGTGCAGCAACTTTTTGGATCTCACTTTCTTGATAGCGATCAAAATTTTATCACCACTGTTCAAAAATTCCCGCTAACGCCTCAGCGGACGCTGAACGAATATCGTCCAGAGGAAGCGTTTGCTATTCTGCTGAATGACGGCACTCCTTTTTCATGGGGAGAACTCTATCCCTCTTCCTCGATCACGGCGCCTCGTCTGCCAGCTGGGCGACGCGTTATTTCGATGGCCTCTTCGCAATTTGCATTCACAGCGCTCCTCGATGATGGAAGTTTGATCTCTTGGGGAAAAGATCAAAGCTCATTAACAAGTGTCATGCAGGCCCCTTCTGTTCCAAGTGGAACTAAGGTCATTTCTATCGCTTCTACTCCGACTGCTTTTGCGGCGTTGCTCGACAACGGGAAAATTTTAGCATGGGGAAATAATCTTTATGGTGGGCTAGCTCCTCTCCTTCCTGAGGGCAAACAAGCGATTGCTCTTTTTTCTAATGGCTGGGCTTTTGCGGCTCTTCTGAATGACCAAACAACGGTGATCTCTTGGGGTCATCCTAGCTATGGCGGAGCTGGTCTCATCACTGGTGATCAACAAATTCGAGCCATCGTTTCGACGGAGAAAGCTTTTGCGTTATTACGCGGAGATCATCAAGTGCAAGTCTGGGGAGATGCCAGGCAGGGAGGTGTGCTCTCAGATCTTCCGGAAGGAACCATCGATGAGATCATCCCCAATGAAGTTGCCTTCACGGCGCTTTTCCATGATGGGACGATTTTTTGTTGGGGGGATGTGAGTGGCGGTGGAAAGACGCCAAGCGTTCCTCCTGCAGTGACGTCAACCTCAGACTCCAATGTGACCGTCACGCAACGAACAGTTGCTTCCATTGTGGGCAATGAGCGCGCGTTTGCGGCGCTCCTCAATGATGGCAGCCTCATCACTTGGGGTGATCAAGATTGGGGTGGCGTGGCTCCCTCGTTGGCAGATGGAAAGACTTTTACTTCGCTCATAGCAAGTCAACAGGGCTTCAGTGCTTTTTTTGATGGTGGTGTTTTAGTGTGGGGTCAATCGATGCCCGCAGGAAAAATTGTTACCCTTCCTCAAGGGAAATCAATTTCCTTTTTGGCCACAACTCGCGAGGCTGTTGCAGCCTGCTTTGAAGATGGAAGCTTGCAATGTTGGGGTGTTGCCAACTGTGGAGGCACAACGCCCTATCTTTTTGGGAAAAAGGTAACAGCTTTGACTTCGAATGCTCACGCTTTCACGGCGTTGCTGGAGGACGGAACGCTTCAAGTATGGGGCGAAGGAGTTTCAAGTGTTTTGCCTTCCTTGCCAGATGGAAGAATGACTTTGGGTGTCGCCTCTCCTTTTTTAAAACCAACCCTTCATCTCTACGATGAACTTTCCGGGATTGTTGTGATCAATAATGCTACAACGACTCAAGGACAGTGGCAATATGCGGAGGCTTGGAGTGAGGAGTGGAAAACCATTCCTAATGTCGAGTCCCCTGTTGAGGCCTTTGCGCTCGATGCAACAACACGCCTTCGTTTTTTACCTGCCTCTAATTTTTCGGGAGCAGCTCCTCAACTCATTGTTAAACTTCTTGATGCAGCGGTTGAGGTGCATGATGGAGAAGTGCTAGATGTGACGGCTTCTGATCCTGCTGCCCCTTACAGTACAGCAGAAATTCCATTAACAACGACGATCACCAAATCTTTTTGGGAATCGATGATTGGAGCTCTCTAGAAAAGACCCACTATCAGCCTTGCAGAGTGAAGATGAATCAAGTAGACTGATCCTCCCAAATTTATGAGTACTGCTTTTTTAGCGCGCTGGAACGAAGAGCTCTTGGATGAAAACTATGCAAGATGGCAAAAGGACCCTGCCTCGGTAGGGGCTGATTGGGCCTCTTTTTTTGAAGGGTTCGAATTAGGATTTGCACGTTACAGCAAGCGCGCTGCAAATAGTGGCGTCGCTGCAGGAGGCTCTTCTCTTTTTCAGGCAAAAGTAGAAAATCTCATCAATGCCTATCGCACGTTGGGTCATCGCATAGCTCATCTTGATCCATTGACCTCAGAGCAGCCAAAAGAGCCGCTCCTCGAGCTTTCGGCTTTGGGTTTTTCTAAAGAAGATCTAGGGACAACCGTCTCTTCGCCCTCCTTCCGGAATGGCGTGGAGCTTACTCTGGAAACATTGATTCAAGAGCTTCGTGCGATTTATGCTGGTAAAGCAACGGTGGAGTACATGCACATTCAAAACTCTGTCATTCGTGATTGGGTCAAAGAACGTGTTGAGCACCCTCGGCAAGTCGGTGAAGAAACCAGTCACTATCGGATTTTGAGGACGCTTCACAAAGCAGAGCTCTTCGAAAACTTTTTGCACACGACCTATGTTGGGAGTAAACGATTTTCCATTGAGGGAGGCGAGTCGCTCATGGTGGCGCTTTCTGAGATTCGGAGACGTTGTGCTAAACATCAGGTGAAGGAAATTATTTTGGGAATGGCTCATCGCGGGCGTCTCAATGTCTTAGCGAATTTTTTAAAGAAACCGTTTGCTGTTATTTTTAACGAATTTTCAGAGCAGTATACTCCCGATATCGGAGAGGCCAGTGGTGATGTGAAATATCATCTTGGTTATCATACAACGCGCAGTGAAGAATCGGAGCATCCCATTGAGGTTTATCTTGCCGCTAATCCTAGTCACTTAGAGGCAGTTGATCCTGTTGTCATGGGGAAAGCGCGGGCACATCAACGAATTCTTGGTGATACCGAGCGGAGGGGTTCTGTGCTGCCCATTTTAGTACATGGCGATGGAGCTGTGATTGGACAAGGGATTGTGGCCGAGTGCCTCAATCTTTCTCAACTTGCAGGATATCGTGTTGGAGGCACAGTGCATTTGGTGGTCAACAATCAAATTGGATTTACCACCTTGCCTGAGGACGCTCGTTCTACAACGCATTGCACCGACATCGCTAAATTTATTGAGGTTCCTATTTTTCACGTGAATGGAGATGATCCCATCGCGGTGACTCGTGCAGCGCGCTTGGCGCTCGAGTTTCGTCAGGAGTTTGGGCAAGATGTCTTTGTTGATATCGTATGCTATCGGCGTTACGGACATAACGAAGGCGATGAACCATCGTTCACGCAGCCAGATCTCTACAAGGTGATCAAGAGTCATCCTCGCGTGAGTGAAGTTTTCCTCAAGGAAGTGCTGCCTCTCGGAACGATTACCGAAGAGGAGGCTGCTGAAAGCAAAACAAGAACCTTGAAGCATCTTGAACAAGCATTAGCCGAGATGAAGCAAGGCTTGGCTGCTTCCGGCTACGACAAAAATGCAACTTATGTTGGTTCAACAGCAGTATTTCAACCTCCTTATTCTTTTGAGGAAGTGCCAACGGCGATTACAGCAAAGACCTTGAAGGCCGTAGCGCAAGGCCTAACCACGATTCCAGAAAGTTTTGGGATTCTGCCGAAGATCAAAAAGACCGTCATTGAACGTCGCCAAGAAGTTTTTAAAAACAAGGGGCCTTACGACTGGGGATTTGGAGAGGCACTCGCTTTTGGATCGCTCTTGTTAGAGGGAACTCCAGTGCGTCTCTCGGGACAAGATAGTCGACGCGGGACATTCAGTCATCGTCATTCTGTTTTTTATGACGAGGTCACGCGGGAGCGATTTATTCCGCTGCATCACTTGGCGCCGGAGCAAGCGAAGTTCTGTGTTTACAACAGCCCGCTCTCGGAGGCTTCTGTTCTCGGTTTTGATTATGGTTACTCGCTAGATTATCCCGAGATGCTTTGTCTCTGGGAGGCACAATTTGGAGACTTTGCCAATGGAGCGCAGGTGATCATTGATCAATTTATTGCTTCTTCAGAAACAAAATGGCTTCGCCCAACTTCCTTAGTCATGCTCTTGCCACACGGCTATGAGGGCCAAGGACCTGAACACTCGAGCGCTCGCTTAGAACGTTATTTGCAGCTCTGTGCTGAGGAGAACATGCAAGTTTGTCATCCGACAACGCCGGCACAATATTTCCATCTCTTGCGCCGTCAGATGAAACGAAATTTCAGAAAACCGCTTATCGTGATGACGCCTAAGAGCCTCTTGCGTTCCGAGGCTGCTGTCTCGCGTGAAGAAGATTTCACAACCGGAACATTTCAAGAGGTCCTCGAGGGACCACTTCCTTCAGATCCGAAAAAAGTTGATCGGGTGATTCTTTGCAGCGGTAAGGTTTATTACGATCTGCTGGCCTATCGCACGGAGCAGCAAAAAAACAGTACAGCGATTATTCGCGTGGAGCAGCTCTATCCTCTCCATGAAGAAAAAATAAAATCGATTGTTAATCGGTATTCTGCAAAAGCTCAACTCGTCTGGTGCCAAGAAGAGCCTCAAAACATGGGAGCCTACGCTTTTATTGAACCGCAACTCCGTCGATTATTTGGGCGCGAGATCCAGTATGCTGGCCGCGAAGCAGCTGCTAGCACGGCAGCAGGAGCGCTCTCCTGGCATAAGACAGAACAAGCAACACTTGTTGCAGCGGCATTTGCTCTTTGATCAATCTTGAACCTTTAGTCTTCAGCCCTTAGCCTCACATCTTATGTCCTACCAAATTAAAGTTCCTGCTGTTGGAGAGTCGATCACCTCTGGGGTAATTTCTGCCTGGCATAAAAAAAATAATGACCAAGTTGCTGTGGGAGATTTGCTCTTCACCTTGGAGACTGACAAAGTTTCCACGGAAATAACAGCGACCGAAGCTGGTATCTTAAAAACCTTAGTCGAAGAAGGAGCTGAAGTAAAAATCGGCGCTGTTGTGGCGGAAATTACTCCTGCAACCGCTGAAACCTCTTCAGTAAAGGGTGTGGCGCCTGCACCTGAAGCTTCCGAAAAAGAAAAAGTTGTCGAGGAAAAGTCAAAGAAAAAAGAGGAGGTTGCTTTGCAACAAACTTCCACTTCTGCACCAGTTGTATCTTCTATTATTGAGCCTGTTTCACCAGCAGTGTCTGCCTCGATTCCTGAGGGACGTGTTGCTCGCAAGAAGTTGACCCCACTTCGTCGCAAGATAGCTGCTCAACTTGTTTCGGCACAGCAGACAGCAGCCATCCTCACGACGTTCAATGAATGTGACATGTCGGCTGTGATGAAATTGCGCAAAGATGTTCAAGAAAAGTTCCAAGCAAAGTATGGTGTCAAATTAGGTTTCATGTCTTTTTTTATCAAAGCTGCTGTTGAGGCTTTGCAGGCTGTTCCTGGAGTCAATGTACAGTTAGAAGGTGAAGAGCTGATTCAAAATCATTATTACGATATTGGAGTTGCTGTTGGAACTGAGAAAGGTTTGGTGGTGCCCGTCGTGCGTGATGCCGAGAAGCAATCTCTCGCTGAGCTCGAAGAACAATTGCTTGGTTATGCCAAGAAAGCACGCGAAGGAAAAATTGGACTTGCTGATCTTCAAGGTGGTGTCTTTACGATTTCCAATGGTGGTGTCTATGGTTCGCTCCTGAGCACACCGATTCTCAATCCGCCGCAGAGTGCGATTTTAGGAATGCACAAGATTCAAGAACGTCCTGTAGTGATCGATGGGAAAATTGAAATTCGTCCGATGATGTACTTAGCCTTGAGCTACGATCATCGGGTGATTGACGGGCAGCAGGCAGTCACCTTTTTAATTAAAATTAAAGAAACCATCGAAAATCCGATGAGGCTGTTAATGGCGTAGCCCCATCAATGAAGCAGTCGTTGAGCGACTGTATTCGGAACGCATCTCCCCCCTATGCACACAAAAGTATCACTCTGTTTTCTTGCTGTTCTTGTTTTTTTGACTTCCTCTGTTGTTGGAATGAATGGACCAAGAACTCCTAAAAAAGGATTATCGCATACATTCCAAACTCCAAGAGACGGTGAGTATTTTACTCCGGAGCAGGGCTCCGTTGAACAAGAAACAGCTTTTAATCGTGCTCAAGCTGACCGAGCAAATGGAAGTGGACCTATGGAAGAAGATGATGAGAGTTCCCTGGAAGAACGTGGAGGGACGGTGGGGATTTCCGAGAGCGCTCATGAAGATCCAGCGCAACAAGAAAGCGGGGAGACGCGGCAAGTGTCAAGAGGATTATTTAAAACACCTGTCCAAAAAACAAGAGAAGCAAAGGACATTCAATCAGAGCCTACTCTCAAGAGCCAGAAAGCAAGTCAACCAGATGAAAAATTTTTTTTAAGAAAGGCGATGGCAAGAGTTGATGAGTTGCTTGATGTTCATGAACTCGAAAGGATCAGATGGCTTGGCGATGCTCAAGGAGCGACTCCTTTTAGTCAGATAAAAACAGAACTAGCTCATTGGATTGATCAAAAAAATGAGGAGGGAGAAAAAAAGTTGGAAGAAGAGATTGAAGATCTTCAAAAAATCAAAGCCGTCAGGAAGGACTTTGTGACAACGTTAGAAAAATGCTATGGGAAAGATTTTACCAACGAACTTTTTGCTGAAGGAGAGAAAGAACATCTTTTAGAGCAACAAGAACCACTCTCTTTAGCTGACGCTGCTGGCCTTATTGCGCGCGCTGATGCGTTGATGGAACAAGGGAGGTCTTATTTGCCAAAATGTGAAGGGGCAGCAGCTCCAGTTCAAGAAGCCCTTGATGCTTTTAATGTTGCTCAAGAACAAGCTCAAAAAGCTCAAGAAGATTACGATGCTCTGGAAGGTTCTCCTTTTCAACATGGTATTGCTACTCTCTGGTGTGCCACACGAACAGCCCTGGGTACTATTAGCGCTGGGTGTGTCATTGTCCTTGTTGTGGTGTATCATCAAAGTATTCCGATCGTGATGGGGGTTGCTGGTGGTGTTGTGGGATATATTGTAGATCCAGGAAACCTTCATCGCATTCTTGGACTTCTTTGGGTTCCTGACCATTTTAATAATACGCGAGCATCATGGAGAAAATTTAGAGAGGCACGCGCTGCATCAAGTGCCTTAGATGAAAAACAGAAAGAGCTTCAAGCCAAGCGTGAGGCAGTAGAGCAGTTGCTGCCTAACTTTGAAACTCGGAAAAAAGAAATAGAGGCAACAGTTTCCCTTGCCTTGAAAAAAGAGATTGATCAGAGCACTAAAGGAAAAAATCTTTTACTGTTACAAAAGCAAATTGAGGCATTTCAAAAGCAGGAGTAATAAATTTTATTTCCACAAAAAGGATTGCGTTAGTCCCACAATTTTTCCGTCAACAATCAACAAAGCGCGCCAGGAAGTGACGCGGCCGTTTTCCAAATAATCATCGCCAATGATTTTGAAAACAGAAGTACGAGAGCCTTGCATCTGAGGGTAACTGATTTCACGAGCGAGAACTTCATTTCCTAAACCTGCTTGATGATACTCCAAGCGAATGGTGACATCTTGAGGGGTGCCATGATTCCACCAATAGAAATTGAGGTAGCTGCCGCGAAGAGCATCTTGCTCCAGTTTTGTGGTTGCCGGCCACATATAAGAACGCCGCATGAAGCTTACAGCATCAGAGCGACTTGGGCGAAACGTTGCTGGATCGTTGAGGAATTGAGTTTCTTTGCGAAATGCAAAATCGCGATTAATGGCGAGAGGGAGGACGTTGGCACTCTCGAGTTTGATCACCGGCGGCTGGGTGGCGCAGCTAAGAAGCAGGCAACAGGTTGCAGGTAACAGGTAACAGGTAAAGCGGATTGAAGGTCGAAGTGTAAAAATAGTTCGCAGACGAAAAACGAGAGATTTAAATTTTTTAATCTTCGATTTCATAATTTAAAGGACTATTCAAAAAACTTTTACTTTTTAGCTTTAATGGCAGTTCACCATTTTTTCCTGTAACCTGCAACCTGTTACCTGAAACCTTGATAGCGGCTTCGCCGCTATCTTGTTCCCATCCCGACATGTTGGATGGTCTGGAAAAGTTTTCCTTCCGTTTTAATAGAAGGGGCAATGATGATTTCTGTTTCTTGGAATTCTTTAATCGTCATAGCTCCTACATTACCCATACAGGTGGAAATGGCGCCAACGAGATTTTGACTTCCATCATCAACAACAGCTGGTCCAAAAAGAATTTGTTCCAGAGAGCCAGTCGATCCCACATGAATGCGAGTTCCGCGCGGTAAGTTCGCGTGAGGAGTGGCCATGCCCCAGTGATATCCTTTGCCTGGTGCCTCAAATGCCTTTGCGAATGCACTTCCAACCATGACGGCATCAGAACCGCATGCAAGGGCTTTGCAAACATCGCCACCTTTGCTCATGCCACCGTCAGTGATGATCGGCACATAGCGGCTTGTTTTTTTGAAATAAGCATCACGTGCAGCTGCGCAATCGACTGTTGCTGTGACTTGAGGTACGCCAAGACCTAGTACGCCGCGTGAAGTGCAAGCGGCTCCAGGGCCAACGCCAATAAGGATGCCGCTGACGCCGCATTCCATTAATTCCAATGTGACATCGTAGCTAACAGCGTTTCCAACGATAACAGGAATTGGAAGTGCTTTGCAAAACTTAGCAAGATCGAGCGATTGATACTTGGTAGAGATATGACGCACCGTTGACACCGTGCTCTGAACCACAAAGAGATCGGCTCCAGCTTCAGCTGCAATCGGGCCAACATGTTCTGCGCGCTGAGGGATCGAGCTGACAGCGGCAGGACCACCGGCGGCCTTGATATCGCGAATACGTTTAATAATGAGATCCTCTCGAACGGGCTCGAGGTACATTTTTTGAAGCAACGCCGTGACGCTTTCTTTATCGGCACTCAAAACTTCAGCAAGAACTTCATCAGGATTTTCATAGCGGGTTTGAATGCCATCTAAATTTAGTACAGCGACTCCGCCAAGACGGCCCATCGCGATCGCAAAGCGGACATCGACGACGCCATCCATTGCGCTTGCCATGATAGGAATTGATAATTCTAAATGGCTTCCATCTTTACGAGGAATACGAAAACTGGTGTCAACTTCTTCAGGGTTGATCGTGACAGAACCAGGAACGAGAGCGATCTCGTCAAATCCGTAAGTGACGCGAGCCTTACGATTACGTCCAATCCACATACCCATATTAAAATCCTCCTTGATTGTTGCACTCATTCAAACTGCCACAGGAAGGGCATTTGAGAATGGTATTGTTTTGAGAATCAGTTAAAGAAGCACCACAAATCCGACAGGAAAAATGTTGTGCCGCAGCCGTTGAAGAAAGGTGTTTGCGAAGCATTTCATATCCTATCCAAAGGATCAAAATTCCAGCAAGAAAAATTGCAAGATAGATGAAAACAAACCAAGCGAGTGTGAGGTGAATCATGAAAGCAGGGACTCAGGTTACAGGTTGCAGGTGACAGAAAAAACTTTTACTTGTTTCCCCAAATGACAAGTAGTGATCCCCAAGTCTCATGATCTGCTGGAGCAAAATGAGCGCTTATTGCCCAGCTGCTTGCAGTCTCGTCTGCTGCAGTGTTGCCACAAGATTGTGAGACGATGACATGACGAGGAATTCCCTCTGCATCGATGTTGAGGGTTAGTGTTGTGGGAGGAAGCGGAAGGTTGACTTCGGGTGGCAAGGAAGGAGTTCCTAATTTGCCGGCGCTTCGTGTTGAGAGAGCATCTAATAGCTGAATCGTCGTGGCTTGCTGAATGAATGGCGTGACAATGGATGCAGAAGAAGTGTTATCGATACGGAGTGAGGGGGGGAGTGTTATTTCGTTAGGAGGGGGCAACAAGTCTGTCGGATCCTTTTTTTCTAGAGCTGGCAGAGGGCGTACGGGCAAGGAAGCCGGTCCTGGCTCATAAATGGAAGAGGAGAGAGGGGTGCGCGTTTGTTGGACTGTCTTGAGTGGAGAAAAAATGGAGGGATCGTTTGATTTTAACCAGGAAGAAATTTGTTGAGAGGAAGGAGCGTTTGGTGAGAGAAAAAGGACCTGCGCAGGAACTGGTTTGCTGACATGCGACGGTTGATAAACAATATTAAAAAGATAAATCGTCGAGAGATGAAACAACGCAGCAAGGAGAATAAAAAAAGGGAGCGCTAAGCGCGGCGCCTGCTTCATCGGCCACTCGAAGAGGAGTGTCGAAAGGTTTTGTCGTGAGCTTCTCATTTTTTAAAATACCATTCTGTTTTGTTTGACGTCTAGTTCAGCTACAGGAAAAAGTAATGGGTAATGAGTAATGAGTGACTGGCGCAAATTACAAAATGCCATTTCTAAAGGTTGTTTTGAAAATAAAATCTCACAAAATAAGATTGTCTAAAAACTGGTTGCCTTTCGATCTTGAAAATACTCATTACCCATAACCCATGACTCATCGTTCTTCACTCGTTGCGAGAATGACTAAAAAACCATTATTGATGCCGACAGTCATTACTTGAACAAGGAGATCGTAGGGGGCTTGGCGGTCCGCTTTGATAATTAAACTTCCATGAGTATCGTGAGCGGTCAGTTTCTGTTGAAACTCTTCCAGGGAGACTTCTTGATTGTCAAAAAAGATAGTGGGAAGAGGGCTTCCTGTGATGCTGACGACGTAAGGATCATGATGCGGCACCAGTAAAAAAGGTGCTTGCGGAACCTTTACGGCAATTCCAGGTTGCAGCAAGAGTGTTCCGCCAATGAGCAAAAAGAAAATCAAACAGAGCCCTGTGCTGAGAGCAGGTGCTAAAAAGAAAAAGGAATGACCAGGTTCTTTTGTTCGGCGGAGGCGCATGGGAAATAGAGTTGTAGGCGATTTACAGGGATGAAAGGGAGAAGAGATTTACGGGGATGGAAGCGATGGAAGGGATAAAAAGAGTAACGGGTGGCAAGTAGCGAGTGGCGGGTTCTGAGTCAACATATCCTAGAAATACTTGGTTTAAAAATAGGGTCTATAAAAATGAAATTTCCTAAAAACTGATTTTGTTTCAGACTAAAAATACTTGCTACCCGCTACTCGCCACTCGTTACTTTAAATCTTTTTATCAGTCAACAATTGGACTATCTCAATTCCTGCTCGTTCCATGTCGTGAATGAGATCATTGACACGCGAGGAGAGGTAGGAATAAGCCAAGAATGCTGGGATCGCTACAGCAAGGCCAGCAGCTGTTGTGAGCAAGCTTTCAAAGACGCCTTTGGCAATTTCAGCAGTCGTAGCATATCCGCTGTGAGCGGAGATAGCGAGGAAGGCATCAAGCAGTCCCAAAACAGTACCAAGGAGGCCGATGAGTGGAGTGACGTAAGCAAACATAGAAAGGAGGGAGAGATTTCGTTCCAAATTTGGAAGCTCAAGAAGACTTGCGTCAGTCGTAATTTCTTTTAATGCTGCATGGTCTGCGTCGGAATTTTGTAAGGCTGCTTGCAAGATGCGTGCGACTGGACCACGTGTCACCATGCACTCTTGCAGCGCTTCAGTCAGGTGACCACGTTGCAGGAGGAGTGAGATTCCTTCTAAGAATTCTCCTACACGAATCGAGACGCGATGGAGATAGAAGAGACGTTCAAAAAAAACACCAACCACCACCACGCTGCAAAGCAGAATGATCCACATGAGAGGGCCACCTTTTTGTAAGATTTCAAGCATAAGAACGTTGAGAGGTTGAGCAGCCGCGTTGTGGCTTGGTGAGCGCTACTAAAGCAGCTGTTGAGGAGTTTGAGTTGAAGATGACGATTTTTTTATTGTGAAGAATCAGCGTGCTTTTGAAAAGAATCTAATAATACTATTACTCACAATCCAAAACAAAAATAATGTTTGTTGTAATAGTTGAGTTGAGAAAAAATTTCTGTCAGCTTCTCAACAGTTGCACTAGCGACGCTCAACAAGCCGCAAGGCGGCTGCTCAACACCTCAACTTTTCCGCCCTTCCATGCTTCAGTATCATCGACTCCTCCGATTAGTTTTAGAACAAGGCCAGCGTAAAGAAGATCGCACTGGCACTGGCACGCTTTCGGTTTTTGGAGCGCAAGAGCGATTTGATTTGCGGGCAGGGTTTCCACTTTTAACAACGAAGAAACTTCATCTGCGATCGATCATTCATGAGCTGCTCTGGTTTTTAGCAGGCGATACGAATGTCAAATATCTGCACGCACATAAAGTCACGATTTGGGATGAGTGGGCGAATGAGCAAGGTGATCTCGGGCGCATCTATGGCGCACAGTGGAGAAGCTGGCGACGTCCTGATGGAGGTGCGATTGATCAAATTGAAAAACTCTTAATAGAAATTCGAGAGCGTCCCGATAGTCGGCGTCATCTTGTGACTGCCTGGAATCCCGGCGAACTTGATCAAATGGCCTTAGCGCCTTGTCATGCGCTGTTTCAATTTTATGTTTGTGATGGAGAGTTAAGCTGTCAACTTTATCAACGAAGCGCCGATCTTTTTCTGGGCGTCCCTTTCAATATCGCTTCCTACGCGCTTCTCACCATGATGATCGCACAAGTCTGCGGGCTGCGGGCCAAAGAATTTATCCACACTTTTGGTGACCTGCATCTTTATCTCAACCATCAAGAGCAGGCCAAAGAACAGTTGTCTCGATCGCCACGGCCTCTTCCTCAAATGAAACTCAATCCCGCTATTAAAAAACTGAGTGATTTTCGATATGAGGATTTTGAATTGGTTAATTATGATCCTTATCCGGCCATCAAGGCGCCAATAGCAATCTAACCTGATTCATTAATTCTACTGCTTTAGCGAAGGCTTGCATTGCGCCTTGCCCTTCATCTCAATCAGCGAATTATCAAACCAGGTGATTATTTTTGTTAAAAATTTTGAACTATAATTCGGTTAATAGTTAGAATTTTTTCTGTAATTTGCGACCTGTAACCTGTAGCCTATCACCATGTCTGCTATCCCCCGTGTTCATCATCGACGGCATTATGAAATTCCTAACGAAACAGGAGATTTTCAGCAAGAAGATCGTCAGACGGAAGTAGATCTTTTCAAAGCAGGAACTGTATCGGACGTGATGGCGACTTTTTATGCGACCATTGTTAATGGAACTCCCAACATTGATGCTAACTGGATCGCCTCTCATCCTGCTGGTTTAAGAAATCTCAAAGAGCCTGGACAAATTGGGATGACAGATTCTACAGCAACCACGAATCAGGTCAGCGCGGCCTCTCCGGCTTTAGTGGTTAGAAAATTAGTGTAGCTTCCGTATGTAAAGCCTCCGGAATTTTTCTAATTTTTCTTTGTGTTCTTTGTGGCTATTCTCTGATCCCTATGAAAGCAATCATGGCTATGGCCCGAAATCGAGTGATCGGAGTATCAGGTGGAATGCCATGGCATCTTCCTGAAGAGTTTCGTTTTTTTAAAAAAACGACGATGGGGCATGCCATTGTAATGGGAAGTAAGACCTATAAATCACTTGGGAAGCCGTTGCCAGGGCGACGCAATATTGTTTTGAGCCGGACCATGGAGTCGGTTCCCGAAGTCACTGTTGTTAAAAATCTCGAAGAATTAAAAAAACTCAACATTCCTTCCGAAGAAATTTTTGTGATTGGAGGAGCTGATGTTTTTCGTTTACTGCTTCCCGAGTGTGACGAACTTTTTATTACGCACGTTCATCGCGATGTCGAAGGCGATACGTTTCTCCCATCTTTTGAAGAGGAATTTGAGGAAGGAGAAGTTGTGCTCTCAAACGATGACTTTACTGTGAGGCGTTATCAACGGGCATAGGACGGACTGACCCCTATGGTTATCGGCGCGGTGTGATGTGAAGTTGTTCCATCGTCTTGCCAATGCTATTTTCAGGCAAGATCCCGCGCCAAGAGGTGTTGGGATAAATAATGCAGTCACGGCCAATAATCGATCCTGGGCTCAACACGGCATTGCAACCAATCTCGACACGATCCCCGAGGATGGCGCCAAATTTTTTCAGCCCTGTTGCTATTTTTTTTGAACCTGCCATCACCATCACTTCTGTTCGATCAAGGCGAACGTTTGAGAGGATCGCTCCAGCGCCAAGATGAGCTTTGAAGCCTAAGATGGAGTCGCCTACATAATTGAAGTGAGGAATTTGAGCTTCATCAAAAATCAGCGCATTTTTAATTTCGGAAGAATTGCCAATCACGACGCCATTGCCAATGACGACATTTTCTCGAATGTAACATCCTTTACGAAGCTCGCAACCTTCTCCAATCCAAGCCGGGCCTTTGATCATTGCTCCCTCTTCGATTGTGGTTCCTTTTCCAATGAAAACATTTTCCCCGATAAAAGGTTTGCCGATGGGTGTTCCAAGATTGGTTGGCTTTAATCGACATTGCAAATACTCCTTAATCTTCGGAAGGATTTCCCAAAGATAAGTCGTCTGTTCAAACAGAACCTGATGCTCCGTATGATGGAGGTCGAAGTAATTAGTAGCTTCGAACATCGGAAAATACTCGTTACCCGCTACTCGTTATTTCTTCAGTTTGCTATCCCAAAGTTCGATATTTTTTTTCTCGGCAGCAAAAAGAGCATCAGTGCTATCAAGTATTTTAATGCTCGTGATCTTATCACCTTGTTTGATCGCATTGACGACATCTTGACCTTGGGTCACTTCACCAAAGACAGTGTGCTTGTTATCAAGCCAAGGTGTTGCAATGTGGGTCACAAAGAACTGACTTCCATTAGTCCCAGGGCCTGAGTTAGCCATCGAAAAAATTCCAGGACGATCATGCTTGAGGGTTGGAGAAAATTCATCAGCAAATTTGTAGCCAGGGCCGCCCATGCCTGTGCCAGTTGGATCGCCGCCTTGAATCATGAAGTCAGCAATGACGCGATGAAAGGTGAGGCCATTGTAGTAACCATGTTTGGCAAGATTGAGAAAATTAGCCACCGTCATCGGGGCCTTACTAGCAAAGAGAGTTGCATGAATCTCGCCCTTCGAAGTGGTCATGACGATCTTAATATCGCTGAGAGATCCTGGTGAGCTAGCGCCTGCCATGAGAGGAGCCATGAAGAAAGGGACGGAAAGTTTAAGTAGAGATTTTTTCATAGAGGTGATATTGGCAGAAAAATTTTATTATTCAATCGCTGAAGGTGTATTTTTTCTAAAGAAAGAGTGACAACTAATCGTCGTAGTGCTTCAATTTTCCGGTGGGGTAGGGAGAGAAAAACGGGCGTTTTCTATCATAATTTTCAAACCGTATCCTGTCCTTAAACAAATTAATAAGTAAAAAATATATAAAACGAGATTATGAGCGCTATTACTGGAACTTCCGATGTGAATTCATATGCAGGTCTATACAGCCCATCGCCTAAAGGAGGAAGCGACAATCAATCAACAACTGTTGCCGTTGTCAATCCATCACAAGGAGATGCTCTCATTATTGACCCAAGTGACGAACAACAGGGAGGGACAACTGTTGTTGTAGTAGATCCAACGGTACCCCAAGGAGAAGGAGTGATAGGTTCAGCGGCGGGTGCTAAAGACTATATTTCTAACAATGCTACAACTAGTCAAAGTGCTTCTTATTCTTCAGAATATGGTGATGCATCAGCGGAAAAAAGCACTTCTGTGACTGGGGCAGAAGGGGGCAGCATGTCTGCTAGTGTGGAAGTTACAGATGATGATGGCAACGCCAGTGTTAGTGTTAACAAGAGTGCAACGACGTCATCGGGGATAACGGTTTCCAGCGATTCATACGCAGGCAAATCCTCTGATGGATCGACTACTATAAGCTCGGGTAGTGATATCTCTAATCAAAATAAAGAGGCATCTAGTTACTCTAGTCTGAGTAAATCTTCTGATGGTGAAGTGACAGGTTCTAATGATTCTTGGGCGAGCGTGGAGGTACCGAATGGTTCTAGTGTTTCTGGTAATCATGATAAAAGCATGTCAGCTTCTCAGGACGGTGGCGTTACGATTTCTAATTATTCCGCCACAGAGGCTTATGATTCAGCTACAGGACAAGTTAGTGGCGCTTCTCTTGATAAGACCGCTACAGTTAATAATGGTTCTGCAACAACAACAGGAGATGCTGAAAGCTATACTTACAATATAAATACAGGAGAATATCAAGAATCCTATCAATCTGTTTAGAGGGTGTCTTGAAAAAGAATAAAATTGATGCAGTGCCAGGAACGAGCTCCGCAGACCCGGAGTGACGCCGCAATGCGCGACTTTAGCCTTTTTCAAAACGACCTCTAAAATCTTCTAAGAACTTTTTGAGTCCCTTTCGTATCTTTAATTTGCCAACCAAGGGAAGCAATTTCATCACGAAGACGATCGCTATCTCCCCAATTTTTAGCGTCACGCGCTGCTTGACGCGCTGCTAAAAGCGTTGCAACAGCTTCTGGGATGACTTCCTCTGGTTCTTGTTCTAAAGCCAGAATGCTATTAACACGTTGCCACCATTGCCGCAAACCAGCAACTTGGTCAGCAGAAAAAGTTCCAGCATCAAGTTGGCGATTTGATTCTCGAATAACTTCGAAGAGAACAGCGAGGGCTGCAGAAATATTTAAATCATTATCGAGGGAGTTGAAAAAATTTTCGAGGTCAATGGATCCCAATTTTTCTAATGGCCTAACCGAAGTATCTACGGTGGCAAATTCTTGAAGGCGCTCCCTCCAAGTATCAATCCTAGCAATGGCTTGTCGTGAGGCTTCCAGGCCTTCCATTGTAAAATTAAGAGGAATGCGATAGTGGACGGCGAGGAGTGTGTAACGAATTTCTCGTCCACTCCAGCCACGCTCCATCAGTTGACGTGCTGTGTAAAAATTTCCTGCGGACTTCGACATCTTGCTTCCATCAACCATCAAATGGGCGCAATGCATCCAGAGGCTCACAAATGAACGTCCTGTCACGCATTCGCATTGAGCAATCTCTGCTTCGTGATGAGGGAAAAGATTATCGATGCCGCCGCAGTGAATATCGATTTGATCGCCGAGGAGGCGCGTCGCCATGGCGCTGCATTCAATATGCCAACCTGGACGACCAGCTCCCCAGGGGCTTTCCCATCGGACATCACCATCTTCAGGGCTCCATGCTTTCCAAAGTGCAAAATCAGCAATTTGTTCTTTTTCATATTCGTCACTCTGCACGCGACCAGATGGACGTTGTTCTTGAAGATCGACATGAGCTAATTTTCCGTAGTCGGCAAATGAAGTGATGCGAAAATAAACAGAGCCATCTTCAGCTTGGTACGCATGCTGGCGCTCAACGAGTGTCGTGATCATTGCAATCATACGCTCAATATTTTTCGGATCAGTGGCCTCAGGATAGGCTTTGGCAGGGCGCAAGCGCAGAGCGGCGCAATCGGCAAAGAAAGCATCTTTGTAAGGACGTGTGTAAGCATCAAGACTGATTCCTTTCGCATGAGCTCCTCGGATCGTCTTGTCGTCAACGTCGGTCAAATTCATGATCCTCTCCACGTCATAGCCTCGTGATTCAAGATGACGTTGCAAGAGATCTTCAAAAAGATAGGCGCGAAAATTTCCAATGTGAGCATGGTCATAAACCGTCGGGCCGCACGTGTAGAGGCGTAATTTTTTTTGCTCAGGATCAAGGAGTGTGAGCGGCTCGGTTTGGCGTGTGAGGGTGTTGTGGAAATGAGGAAGCATCGGAAAAAGTAATGAGTAATGGGTAATGGGTAATGAGTATTTTAAGATCTAAACAAAATTAGCTTTTCGCAATCTGTATTTTGACAGGGTTATTTTTTTTAAAACAAGCATTCTCAGAAAATATTGTCTCAGAACCCATCACTCATTACCCATTACTTGGACGCTCGCTACCGCCATCGCAGCGATTCCTTCGCCACGCCCTAAGAAGCCGAGCCCTTCGTTGGTCGTCGCCTTGATTCCAATGAAAGAGACATCGAGGTGGAGTGCCTGTGCTATTTTCTTTTTCATCTCTTCGATATGAGGATTGATCATCGGTTGTTCCGCAATGAGGGTCGCATCGATATTCACGAGGCGCATTTGATCTTCGGAAAGAAGTTGAATTGCTTTTTCTAAAATTTTTAAACTCGAAATGCCAGCAATGGCAGGATCAGTGTTGGGAAAATAATAACCGATATCACGTTTTCCAGCCGCACCCAAAATGGCATCAGCAATGGCATGACATAAGACATCGGCGTCAGAGTGTCCCGCAAGCCCCATGCCATCAGGATGAGGAATAGAGACACCTCCCAAAATGAGAGGTCGACCTAACTCAAAACGATGAACATCGTAGCCAATGCCGGTGCGGATCATAAATTTACAAGGATAGAAGAGAGAAGAAGTTCACAGAATAGATGTGGCGTGGCAGCCGTCGGATCGACTGCCGCCAGGCAGCCCCCAAAGGGGTGAGCCTCGTGGGAGCGAGCGAGTTGCAATGGAAGCGATGGAAGGGATAAAAGAAATATTTCTAAATTGAAATAGAATTTTAAAAATGTTGTTAGAGGTTGTTGATATCTAATTCAAAAAATAAATTTTAAAATACTATTTTTTCCTTATCCCTTCCATCCCTGTGAGTTTTCTTATTATAAATCAAGAGGCAGTAAGCCGCTCGAGGCCACGATCGAGTATTTATCAGGCTCTGTGGCATGAGGCTTCAATTCAACAATACCGCCTGCCATTTCAACCATGATCAATCCTGCTGCAATATCCCATAAACTGATTTGATTTTCAATGTAGGCATCGAGGCGTCCACAAGCGACGTAAGCGATGTCGAGGGTAGCGCTTCCCATGAGACGGCACTTACGGACGGAGCGAACCATCTTCAGAAATTCAGGCGCAGCTTGTTCAATCGTTGCTGCTGTTTTAGAAAGACCGACGGAGACAATGCTCTCGGATAATTTGGTGCGACGACTGACATGAAGTGGATGTCCATTGAGCGTGACTGCTTCTCCGCGAGATGCTTCCCAGAGTTCGTTGCGCATCGGATCAAGAATAACTCCCACTACAATTTCTTTTTTATGACGCAACGCAATCGAAATGGCAAAATGAGGAATGCCGTAGAAAAAATTAACGGTGCCGTCAATCGGATCAATGATCCATTGATATTCAGCATTCGGATCACCGCTGATTCCCTCTTCTCCATAAATCGCAAAATCAGGAAAAGAGCGAAGTAATATTTTTTCAATGAGAGATTGGCAACGACGATCGAGTTCTAATTTGATGTCATGAGCCTCGGCAGCATCAACCACCAGTTCGTGTTGATGATGGAGTGCTTGATCACGTAATAGCTCGCCGGCCGCCAAAGCAGCTTCACGTGCAACGGAGAGATGTTGGGAGTAGGTACTCATTTAAAGAAATTAACCGCAAAGAACAAAAAAGAAAAACATTTAACCGCAAAGAACGCAACGAAAACGCAAAGAGGAAAATTCAAAAAGCTGAATTCTTCTCGCTGAAACTCTTTGCGTTCTTTGCGTTCTTTGCGGTTGATTCTCTTGCCTCTTATTTTCTGCGTTCTTTTGTGGCTGTTTCTTTTTCAGCGTGTGCAAAAAAATTGGGAAAAGTGGCGAACCACTTCTCCCAATCTTTTGGTTTTTTACCAACAGAAGAAATTTACTTCTTCTTTTTAGCGGCTGGCTTGGCCTTAGCTTTTGGCGCAGCTTTAGCTTTTGGCTTGGCTTTCGCTTTTGGTGCAGCTTTTGCTTTTGGTGCAGCTTTTGCTTTTGGTGCAGCTTTTGCTTTTGGTGCAGCTTTTGCTTTTGGTGCAGCTTTTGCTTTTGGTGCAGCTTTCGCTTTTGGTGCAGCTTTAGCTTTTGGTGCAGCTTTGGCTTTTGGCTTAGCTTTAGTTTTTGCTTTTGGTTTCGTGGGCATCTTCATTCACCCCTTTCGTTCTGCAGTTGCAGGAATCATGTGAGCATAAGAATCCATTAAGAGAAAATGTGCAAGCATCTTGTCACAAAAAAACAAATTTTTTTAACGGCGCTTTTTTTGAGCGATTAGAAAAAAATAAAAAATTATTTTTCGGATAATGATTTTTCGACGTGATCAACGATAACGCTAGATTCTATAAGCCTTCCAGCGCCTTCGTAACCACAAGCCAACATGCCAGAGGCAGGACCAATGAATTCCGCGCCACGTTGACGCAGGCGCAAAATATTTTCTTGGGTGGCGGGATGATCCCACATTTTTCCATTCATAGCAGGAGCAATGAGGAGTGGTGCACGTGTTGCTAAAGCGACAGCGCCGAGTACATCATCAGCAAAACCATGAGCGAGACGAGCGATGGCGCTTGCTGTTGCGGGTGCAACAAGTAATAAGTCTGCCTGGTCGGCGAGCTCGATGTGGCCAGGATGCCAGCTCGTTTCATTGGGAGCTCCTTCCTCCGAAAGATCATGCAAGACAGGATGACGCGAGAGTGTTTGTAATGTGAGAGGAGTGATGAAATTTTTTGCACCCGGAGTCATCACGACAAAAATTTCATGACCGCGTTGACGCAATTGACTGACGATGTCAGCGCTTTTGTAGGCGGCAATGGAGCCAGTGACTCCGATGACGATGGTTTTTCCATCGCGTTGCGATGGCAGTTCGCAGTTCGCAGTTCGCAGTTCGCAGTTGTTGGCTTGTTGGTTCATCTTAAAAGGGAATGTTATTTTACAATGGAAAGTTTATAATTCTTTGGCCCTTTCAACGGCGAAGTGCAACAGCGAGTAAAAAATAGAAAGGCTACATGATGTTGGTAATCTCAGAGGTGAC
>JAIEQF010000009.1 GCA_019747895.1 Chthoniobacterales bacterium | reverse complement strand
GCGGGTGTAACTCAGTTGGTAGAGTGCAACCTTGCCAAGGTTGATGTCGAGGGTTCGAATCCCTTCACCCGCTCCATGACGCTCTCTCACTTAGTCTAATCAATTTTATTAACGCTAGCAGGACAATATCAGATGGGATCCATTAAAAAGAAACGTAAGGCTAAAATCGCAAAGCACAAACGCCGCAAGCGGATGAAGCTAAACCGTCATAAGAAACGGTTGCGGTATAAGTCGTAATTAGAGCTCCTGCAACGCATGCTTCCAGCGCTTGAAAAACTGCTTGTTCTTCAGCATTGCGATCAGCAAATTCGCGATGTTACGCTGGCTCTGGAAGCATTGCCACGTGAAAAAGAGAGCTGTGACCGTGATGTCGCTAGAGCCGCTCAGCGACTCGATGCTGCTCAGGCGCGTCGTCGTGAGTTGGAAAAAGAGTTAAAAAAACTCGATGGCGATATCTTGGTGAAAAAAGAACAGATTAATCGCTACAAAACGCAACAATTAGAGACGCGAAAAAACGAAGAGTATACTGCCTTTCTTCATGAAATTGCGGTTGCTCAAAAAATGATCGCAGAAGTTGAAGAGCGACAGTTGAGTCTCATGGAAGAGACTGAATCCCTCACGCAAGATTTGGAGACGGCGCAAGCTGCCCATGATGTCGAGTTAAAGCGTATTGGAAAAATACTTTCCACGCTTGATGGACGTCGTGAAAATTTATTGAAACGTCGTGAAGAATTGGTGCAAGAACGACCGCGCTTGACCGGCGGAATCGAGGAAGATTTTTTGGAGCGCTATGAGCGGCTTTTTAAAAGCAAGGAAGGGAGCGCTATTGTGCAGATTGAGAATAATGTTTGTATGGGATGTCACATGAAGGTGACAACGCAGACTGTCCTGGCAGCGCGTGCCGAAAAAGAAATGATCAGCTGCTCGCAATGCGGCCGGATTCTTTACAATGATGAGGATGATCTCGTGCTGCAGCGAGAGTAGAGGAAATGGTAATCGCTCAGGTGAGCAGCCAAATAAAGGCAGCGTCTATTTTAACATCAACAATCACTACACCCCGGACGTCATTCCATCGTTCGCTGGAATGACGTTAGTTTTTTATGAAAATGAAAATTACGGTATTTGCCTGTACCGATTTAGCAAGTCAGTGAAGTGAATGATAGCAAAGACGAAAGCCTTTAGCCTACTTCTTCGTATTCACAATATAAGCCCCAACAAGTGTTACACAGCCTCCTGTAATCGCGATCCAGGAAGGAAGTTCTCCTAGCAGCAACCAGCCCAAAAGAATGGAAGTGATTGGCATGAAGAACATCGAGGTTGAAGCGCGGGCGACAGCAACCCGGGATAAGGCAAAAGTAAAGAGAGCATAACAAATTGCTCCAGGAAGAATGCCGAGCAAGATCACATTGAAGGTGGCGAGCAAAGGAACTTCTTGGACGCGAGCGAACAAGCCATGGCTGAGTGGGAAAAGGCCTAGCGTGCCGGCCCACATAGCCCACGAGACGACTTCAAGAGGGGCATAGCTTTTTACCATGTATTTGGTGAGAACGCCGTAAACAGAGGCTGAGAGGACTGCTACAAAAACAAGAGCGGCGCCAAAAGAAAATTCGAGATGACCTTGTGCCCCGAGGCTCGTCACGGCAACGCCACCAAAAGCGATTAGAATGCCAGTCCAGCGAAGGCGAGAGAGTTTTTCATTTAGAAAAAAAGCAGCCCCAAGTGTGTTGCCAATGGGAAGAAAAGCGCCAATCAGTGCCGCTGTTCCTGCGGTGATGGTCTGCTCCCCAAGATTGATGCAAAAATTATAAATAGTAAATCCGGTTACCCCCATGACGATCAAAGCAAACCAATGTTCGCGTCTAGGAAAACGTCCTCCTCGTGCGAGCCAAAATGGGAGCAGCGTCATTGAGGCCACCAAATAACGCCCGAATGCTAATTGTCCTGGTGCGTAATAACGAATGGCGTAGCGAATGCCTACCCAAGCCCATCCCCAGCCAATAATGGCAACTAAGAGACTTAAAAAAACGAGCCAAGAGGAAGGTAAGCGACGAAACATGAGAGCAGGTTACAGGGTGCAGGTTACAGGTTACAGGAAAAAATCTGTTAAATGGATAGCAATTTAAAAAATTAACATTTTAATTAACAAGCATTTTAGTTCTTTCCTCTATCCTGATTGATCGATAAAAAGGAAGCACTATGAAATATTTTTTACTTTTTATTGCTTTAATGGGAATGGTTCGTGCCGCAGAAACGACCCCATCGACACCTGCTTATCCGCTGAGCATTTGTGTGGTCTCCGGCGATAAGCTTGGACAAATGGGGGCTCCGACAGTTGTTAATTACCAGGGAACAGAAGTTCGTTTTTGTTGCAAAGATTGTGTGAAAGATTTCAACAAAGATCCTGACAAATATTTGAAGAGGCTTCATGACGCAGAGCAAAAAAAGTAATGAGTAATGAGTGTTTTAAAGTGAAAGTGTATTAACACTTCAAAATTTATTTTCCAACAGACTATTTATTTCAGAATTATGTGCCGCAGCAAAGTAAGCCTCAGGACGCATTGCCGATTACTCATTACTCATTACTTTGTTCTATGAACCCCTACCACCACGCTCTCACCGAAATCCTTGTAGGCTACTCCACGAAGGTACGCGCAGGAGAGAACGTTCTTATCGACGCTCACGATATTCCTGAAGAGTTTGTTATTGCGCTGATCAGGGCCATTAGAAGTCGTGGAGGGGTCCCTTTTGTGCAACTCCATACGGGTCGCGTTTCACGAGAGCTTGCTTGGCAAGTAACTTCTGAGCAAGCGAAGACCTTGCTGGCGATTGATCTGGCGCGCATCAAAAAAATGCAAGTCTACATTGGCATGCGCGGTAGTCACAACATTACAGAAATGTCTGATGTGCCAGAGGACTCGATGAAGCTTGTCTCTTCGACCTTGCGTCCCGCCATCGATCATCGTGTCAACAAAACACGTTGGGTCGTGCTTCGTTGGCCAACGCCAGCAATGGCGCAACAAGCGCAGATGAGCACCGAGGCTTTCGAAGAATTTTTCTTTCGGGTGACAACTTTTGATTACGCGCGGATGCAAGCGGGGATGAAGGTGCTCAAAAAGCTCATGGAAAAAACTGACCGCGTGCACATCAAGGGGCCGGGCACTGATCTTCGTTTTAGTATCAAAAAAATTGGTGCCATTGCCTGCGGTGGAGAATTCAATATTCCAGACGGAGAAGTTTTTTCCTGCCCTGTCAAAAATTCTGTAGAAGGCTACATCACTTTTAATGCGCCAACGCTTTATCGCGGCATTGCTTTTGATCAAATCCATCTCAAGTTTGACGAAGGAAAAATTATTCACGCCACGGCGAATAACACTGAAGCCCTTAATAAAATTCTTAACACTGATGCTGGTGCGCGCTACATCGGTGAGTTTTCTCTTGGTTTTCATCCGCTGATCTTGCATCCGATGCGGGATATTCTTTTTGATGAAAAAATTGCTGGTTCCTTTCACTTCACGCCAGGGCAGGCCTATGAAATTGCTGGCAACGGGAACAAGAGCGCCGTCCATTGGGATATGGTTTCCATTCAGCGCAAGGATTATGGTGGCGGAGAAATTTGGTTTGATGGGAAGCTCATTCGCAAAGATGGACTCTTTGTGCCGCCAGCATTGAAGGTGCTCAATCCGGAATTTTTGCTGAAGAAAAAATAGCCTCAAAGAAAAGTAACGAGTGGCGAGTAGCGGGTAGCGGGTGTTTTAAGATCAATAATAAATCAGTTTTTCGAAGTTACATTTTCAAAATAAGTTTTCTCTAAAAAATGTTATCTCAGGACTCGCCACTCGCTACTCGCCACCCGTTACTTTTTCTCTCATGTTTCAACGTTTCTTAAATCATCTTCGCGAACTTTGGATGCGGTTCATCGAACAGCGGGATCGGCCTCACGCAATGGCAGGCGGGTTATCCATCGGAGTTTTCTTTGGATTTTTCCCTCCGTTTGGTTTTAAAACGCTCGTTGCTATAGGAGCAGCGTGGCTTACTGGTTCTAATACGATTGCAGCCGTTGTTGGAGTAACGCTACACGACCTTTATTTTTGGATGTGGCCTCTCCTTTGGCGTCTTGAGTTTCAAGTGGGCCACTGGATCTTGAGCAATCCGCATGCCTTTGCTCCAAAAATGGTAAGAACTGATTTTCGCATGTCGGAGATCATGCAATGGAACAACTTTATTGATGTTGGCCTGCCTCTCCTCGTTGGAACCATTGCCATTGCTCTTCCTATCTCACTCCTTACCTATGGTCTATCGCTTTTTTGGATGCTGCAGCGGGAGAGGGCACGCTGCAAAAAGAATTAGCCACAAAGAAATCCAAGATAAAGAAAAGATTCTTTTTTTGATTTCTTGCATCCGTTCAGACGACCGGTTTTGAAAAAGAAACCGCTTTTTGTTAATAAAGGTTTTTATTGAGGGGTTGAAAGGATGGTTTCTTCTCAACAGCCGCGCCAGCGGCGCTCAACAGCTGCTTTTGGCAGCGGCTCAACATCTCAACTTTCTACAATAACAAGTTTTACGAAGCGTGCTCTTTACCAAGCAACTGAACGCCTACGATTTCTTTGTGGCCATTCTCTTCGCCTCCCCTCAGACGCTCAGTTCCTGATTCGTTAGCGCATTTTCAACAATAAATTTTTCGATGTGGAGGGATGGATCGCTGCGGAAGGTCAAGCGGCTGGAGTAGCGGCGTTGGATGTCAGCTAGGAGTTCATCATCTTCATTGCGAAGTCGAGCAAGGAGGTCAGGGTGAACAGTGACTTTAAATTCATGAACTTCGTCTTGGTGACGTTTCATGAGTGTGTGCAACGCGCGTTGGAGTTCAACACTCATTGTCATCACGCTCTTCACAACGCCTTTGCCGCCACAATAAGTGCAGGAGCTGTAGTGAGAGCTGGAGAGGCTCTCTTGAGCGCGCTGGCGCGTCATTTCCATCAGGCCAAGTGCAGAAATCGGAAGGACGTGCGTACGAGCTTTGTCGCGCTTGAGGCGATCGCGCATGCGGTGATAGACGGCTTGCTGATCGCGGCGGCTCTTCATATCAATGAAGTCGCAAACAATCAATCCCCCAATGTTGCGCAAGCGGAGTTGGCGGACAATTTCATCGACGGCTTCGAGATTCGTTTGAAGCAAGGTTTTTTCCATATCCTTGGTTCCCTTGTTGCGGCCGGTGTTTACATCAACCGTGATCATCGCTTCCGTTTCATCAATGACGAGATATCCTCCACAAGGCAACCAGACTTGACGTAAGAAGGCTTTGTCAATTTGGGCCTGAACGCCAAAATGATCAAAGATCGGTTGGGCGCCGCTGTAGTGGTGGATGGCTTTCTTCGCACGCTTTGAGATGGAAGAGACGAGCGATTGCATCCGCTCGACTTCTTTCAGGTCATCAATCTGAACTTCATCAACCGTCTCCGTCAGAAAATCTCGAACGGTGCGCGCAATAATGTCGGGCTCTAGCATGAGCGTGCTCGCTGTCGGCTTTTCCTTCATTCCTGTTTCTATCTGCTTCCACTGATCGAGTAGGAGGGAAAGATCGCGAACGAAAAAACGAGCCTTCTGCCCATCTCCTGCGGTGCGAATGATGACTCCCATTCCATCTGGAATGGAGAGTTCTGTGAGGATTTTGCGAAGGCGCTGACGTTCTTTGGAGTCTTCAATTTTACGCGAGATGCCGCATTGGTCGTTAAACGGCATGAGAACCATGTAGCGGCCTGCCAAGCTGATGTTTGTTGTGACGCGTGGGCCTTTGTTGCCAATAGGGCCTTTGGTGACTTGAACCATCACTTCGGAGCCAACAGGATAAATGGAAGGAATATCTTTAGCCGTGATTTTTTTCTTAGCAACAGAAGAAGTGTTGGAGCGTTGTACCGCTTCAATCCCGCTGTCGAGGGCTGCCGGTATCGCATCCCAAAAATGCAGGAATGCGTTTTTTTCGTAGCCAATATCAACAAACATCGCTTTCAGGCCATGTTCAATATTGCGCACTTTGCCTTTAAAGATTCCGGCAACAATATTGCGATCGGTTTCTCGCTCGATGGAATATTCTTCCAGCTGCCCATCTTCCATAAGGGCAACGCGCTTTTCGAGCTTTTCAGAGCTGATGATGAGTTTGATTTTAGGGCCTTTTTTGCGGACTCCTAAAAAGCGTTTAACAGTTTCAATGACATTCAAGGTAAGAAAAGTTGAGAGGTTTTAATTTAAAGGGGGAATAAGGTTACGATTGTATCAAATTTTTTGATAATGTAACGGCTAAAGTTGCTGCGAAGAAACCATCTTATGGCTGCATGATAAATCGACACGAGATGTTCTGCTTAATAGCAATGCGCGTCAGGAAAAGAAGAAGAAATTAGCCACAAAGAACACAAAAAAGAATTTTTTATAAAAAAATTCTAGGAATTAAAGACCTGCTTTTTTCTTTGATTTCTGTGCGCTCTTTGTGGCTATTCTTATCGCCTCTTTTGATCAGCCGCAGAGCGGCCGCCTCCCAAGAAATTAAAGAATTTTTGAAGGCCGTCTTGTGCTTGAGGTCTATTTTTGACATGGCCTTGAGCATCCCCTCCCTCATTAATGTCAGGGGTCGCTGCAGAATTTTTTGAAACGTTACTTTCAGGAGAAGCATCCATCGGCGAATCTCCATTGTCGGTATCGGCGCCAAAACTAGAAGGGGTAGAGTCCTTAAAGTCGATACTTGCAATGTGTTTGAAATTGCCAATAGCTGGGGGAAGCGAAGTGAGTTTGACCTCTTTGCCAGCCTCCATAGCAAAAATTTCTTCTAAAATTTTAGCTCCGACGGGTGCTGCCACACCGCCACCTGACTTTGCTCCTTGGACCAAAACAGCGACAACATACTTGGGATCATCATAGGGAGCAAAACAAAGGAACCAGGTGTGATTGTCTTTGTTGCGCCCGCGCCAGAATTGCGCTGTTCCTGTCTTTCCGGCGACGATCACATCTTTGAGTCGTGCTTTTCTCGCTGTGCCGCCCTCGTCATTGACGACCTTGCGCATGCCGAGGCGGACTTTTTCAATTTGCGCTTCGGTAAAGCCCTCTTTTTTTAAGTCGGTACGAATTTGAGGTTGGTTTTCTTCGAGGACCTTTCCATCTTTATCGACGACTTTTTCTACCAACTGAGGTTGATAACAAATTCCTTTGTTAGCAACAGCGACAGCAGTCATGGCCATTTGAACAGGCGTTGCCAAAACAAATCCTTGGCCAATCGCGACGTTAGCCGTATAGCCTGCTGTCCAACGTTCTCGCGGGGCATTGGCTGCAAGCCAGGCGGGGCCAGGAAGAACACCCGTGGCCTCATTGAGGGGCAATCCCGTTCGTTGGCCTAAGCCTAACATCGTGCCAACGGCATCAATTTGGTCAATACCTGCAGCATTTCCATATTGATAAAAAAAGGCGTTGCAAGAATGCTTGATCGCATCGCTCAATCCTTGCTTGCCATGCGGCGCTTGTGGAGGGGTGGCCGTCAGGACCCAACATTTCATAAACTTGTCACCATATTGAACTCCTCCCGTGCAGGTAAATTGCTGATCTTCGATTCCAGCGTGAATGCCCGCCAACGCCGTACAGAGTTTAAAAGTTGATCCAGGTGCATAGGCACTCAATGCCCGGTCAGTAAGAGGATCGGTTTCATCTTTACTTAAAATATCCCAATCTTTTTTTGAAATGGCTGGGATAAATTGATTGGGATCAAACGAAGGGACGGAAGCCATCGCTAAAATTTCTCCATTGTTGGGATTAACCACGACAGCCGCGCCGCGACCAACAACGCGCAAAGCTTGCTCTGCGATATATTGAATTCTTGCATCAATCGTTAAATAAACAGTGGCGCCTTGTTTTGGTGCCGTTTCTTGAGTCTCTTCTTCAATTTGTCCATGCGCATTCCGTTGGAGAATTCGAATGCCTGGCGTGCCTTTGAGATAGTCGTTGTAGGCCAATTCGATTTGGGCCTTCCCTACAAGATCTGGTTCATAAAAATTAAATTGGCGGGCTTCTTTTTGATCGATGTCTTTAGGGACACCAACATAACCAAACAGGTGAGAAGCAAGGGCGCCATAGACATAGTGGCGGACGGGCTGCAGCGTTACGGAAACACCTTGGAGGGCTAGATTGTTTTCGCTGAAACGAGCCATCGTTTCAAAATCAAGATCCTGCTGATAAGAAAAGGGAACTTCGCTGTTGTTCCGATAATGAACTTGAAGTTTGCGAGCGTTGTAATCGCCAGCAAGACCTAATTTTTCGAGACGCGGAATGATGGAAGAGTTAACAATTTTGACAATGTCAGGCTCTTCTTTGTTAATCGGCATTCCGTGATCAAAGCCACGATAATGCACCATAGGAAGATATCCCTCTTTTTCTTTGAAGGCTTTAACAATGTCGGGAAGATAAAAATTAACTTCAAGGCTTGCTCGATTTTCTACCAGTGGAATTCCATTGCGATCACAGATTTCACCGCGAACAGCAGGTAAGCGGACGGTAAGTTCGGAGTGATTTCGGATTTTTGTTTTGTAGCGAGCGCCACAGACAATTTGGACATACCAAAGCTTGAAAATTAAGATGCAAAAAGCAACGACGACAAATCCTGATAAGACAATGATCTGGCGATGAGCTTGTGATGATTTGCGATGCACGGTGAGAGATGCTAGAGTAAGGTTATTTTAGGATGGAAATCAAAATTAGAATTGAGATTCAATATACGTTTGTCACCAGTTTGAGTGCTAGAAGTTTGAGTTTGAGTTAGCTAGGCTTCGCTTTAGTAGTAATAAAGCGCGAAGTGCCTATTAAACTCAAACTCAAACTTCTAGCACTCAAACTTTCATCGCTTCACAATCCAATGATTTTTGTAGAAAAGAACACCTACAATCGATTGCCTGCAACCTTTCCGCTGGGCGGCAGTAAAAATTGTAGGCCGTAATAGAGGAGTGGTGCTAAAAGCAAAGAAAGTGCGGAGGGAATGGCAATCAAGAAAATCGTCATCGAGGTGATACTGAAGGAGTCGCGATGCCATGAGATCAAGATCCATTCTCCAGCGAGGAGAGACGCTGTAAAAAGAGCACTCCCCAAAGCATGCAGTTCCCATCTAATTCCGCCAGTTAGCGCTGTGACAAATTGAAGCAAAAAAGCCCAGGCAATGAAAAAGAAAACAAACCAAGTAATGCCAATTTCTGCACGATGGGCATGAAAAGAAAGTGTCATTAATCCTTCAAGCATTCCTGTGATTAGGGCAAAAAATAGTGCTGCAGGAAGAGAGAGGGTTAGTGCTCCAAAACAAAAGACGACAGGGACTAGGAAAAGATCAATTTGACAAAATCCAATGTTTCCCGAAAAAGTGTCTTGCAGCACGAGCGCGATAACGACCAGGAAGAGCAGGAAGAAAAAAGAGAAAAAGGTTTTCATGGGAAAGGCTATAGGCTGTAGCCTGTAGACTGTAGGTTATTAAGATCGTGAATCAATTTTGAAGTGACACTATTTTTATTTGCTTGTTACTAGCTCAAGATTTTTTGGAATAACATGAACTGCTGCATTTCCTACAGTCTACAGTCTACAGCCTACAGTCTACAGCCTTATAGCGCAGTACGCTACATTACCAAATAAAGATATAGATTCTATGGCAGCCTCACTTCGCGCCCACAATGACAAAAAGATCTTCGAGATTATTTAAATCTGCAGCAGGATCCAGGATCGCTTGTCCATCGAGTTCGCGGGCTTGAAAACTTTTTACTGTTCCTACTTCAATTCCCGATGGAAAAATACCGCCGCTCACGCCAGCAGTATAAACTTTTTGCCCCGGTTTTAACTCGGCTAATTTATCTAAAAAGCAGAGTTGCAAATCACCAGTAGAGGCCCTCAGTCCGCTTTCGATGCCTTGTTCTCGTGTTCCTTCGACCTTAACGGCAACTTTACATTCTTCGTCGGTAACAAGCATCACCATGCTCAAATGATCTGTGACAACCGTTGTTTTGCCAACGAGACCTCGATCTGTGATGACAGGCATGTCAGGCATGATGCCATCTTTTGAACCACGATTAATTTTAATCGTATTCCACCAAGCTGAATGGTCGCGAGTGAGCACGGTTGCTGGCAACAATCTGAAAGCCGAACGCTCGCGGTAATCAAGCGTCGCTCGTAGCTTGATGTTTTCTTCTTCTAATCCTCGCAAGAGGTCGTTTTCAGCCTGGAGTTTTTTATTTTCTAACAAGAGTCGCTGGTACTCTGCATCCAGCTGATCCAGGCTCATGAGGTGTTTTCCAAGACCTCCTAACTGTTTTTTTACAAAAGCACTCGAGCTAAAGAGTGGGGAAAAAAGAGCGAAGGTTTCTTCTTGGGCTCGCTGCAAGATGTGGCTGCTCAGTAGTGAAAACAAGAGCGTCACTAGGAGCAGCGCTAAGATAATGAAGAGGCGAGAGCGAGGCATGGAAAAAGTAACGAGTTGCGAGTAGCGAGTGGCGGGTTCTGAGGCAACGTTTTTTGAGAATGCTTATTTTAAAAACAGGAAATTTAAAAATAAAAACTCCGGATACTGGACGATATTAATTTTAAAAACACTCGTTACCCGTTACTCGCTACTCGTTACAGCGCGGTGTTGCGAAGCAATACAGCGCTAAGTTCTAGCCCGATCCTGTGCAGCAACAACACGGAGAAATTCAATCTCTTGAAGGGCGCGGCCTGTTCCTTCAACAACAGCGCTCAAAGGATCTTCAGCAACATGGACAGGCAGTCCCGTTTCTTGAGCGATCAGTTGATCAAGGCCACGAAGGAGAGCTCCTCCTCCTGCTAAAACAACTCCATGATCGACGAGGTCAGCAGAGAGTTCAGGAGGGCAACGTTCCAAGGTGATGCGCACGGCATCAACGATCGTGGAGATCGGCTCTAATAAAGCTTCGCGAATTTCTTGAGAAGTAATGGTAACTGTTTTTGGCAATCCCGCGACTAAGTCACGTCCTTTAACATTCATCGTCAGCTCTTTTTCCAAAGGAAAAGCTGATCCGATTTGAAGTTTGATATCTTCCGCGGTCCGTTCACCGATGAGAATATTGTAACTGCGTTTAATATAATTAACGATGGCTTCATCGAGTTCATCTCCTGCAACACGCACGCTCCTGCTAAAAACAATGCCAGCAAGGGAGATGATGGCCACTTCCGTTGTTCCTCCACCAATATCAACAATCATATTAGCAGCAGGATCAGTGACAGGAAGTCCAACGCCAATAGCCGCGGCCATCGGTTCTTCAATTAAATAAACTTCGCGTGCACCTGCATGCAGCGCTGAATCTTTAACAGCACGTTTTTCGACTTCTGTGATGCCGCTAGGAACAGCAATTACAACGCGAGGCCGAATAAGACGGCGCGTTCCATGGGCTTTCGTGATGAAGTGGCGCAGCATCGCTTCTGTAATTTCAAAATCAGCAATGACGCCATCTTTCAAAGGGCGGATGGCAGTGATGTTGCCAGGTGTTCTTCCTAACATTCGTTTTGCTTCCTCTCCTACAGCCAGCACTTGAGTTGTTCCTGCCTTGACGGCAACGATAGAAGGTTCGCGCAAGACAACGCCATGATCCTTCAGATAAACAAGTGTATTAGCAGTGCCAAGATCAATGCCAATATCTGTGGAGAAAATTCCAAATAATTTGTGAAAGAAAGACATAAAAAAAGAGGAAAAAAAAGTTGCGGTTTTTAGATAAAGAAAAGTAGTCCCCTTTGATAGATTTTATTAAGCTTAGCGTCAAGCTAAAGGAGCAGATTGCAGCTTGCAGAGTGCAGTGAGTGCGCCCGTTTTTTTCCTGTAACCTGCAACCTGTAAGCTGTAACCTGTCTCCATGATCAAACCTTCTGCTGAGTGGCAACATTGGATCTTTATTGCAGCGCTTGCCTGGCTTCTTTTTGAGATGTGGCGAGGATGGCGACTGGGCATGATTCGCGGGATGGTAAAAATCTTCCTCTTAATTGCCGCATGGATAGGCGCTTCTGCAGCAGCAGCTGCTACGAGTGCAGCACTAGCCGTTTTTTTTCGCACCCCTTCCACGGCCATTCCAACAGCCATAGCGGCGCTCGTTGGCTTGACTATTTATTTTTTTGGAACGCTGCTTGCAGGATTTTTATTGAAACGTACCGAGCATCATCATGGGTTGTTCCAAACTATTTTTGGAATAGGAGGGGCTTGTTGCGGATTATTGTTTGGACTTTTTTTCTTGTGGGGAGGGATTTCTCTCGTTCGAAGTTTAGGGCTTTTTGGAGAGATGCGCTTGATGGAGGCTCAACGCAAAGGCTGTCCTCTTAAAGATGAGAGCTTTGCTTGCAATCTCGTGCGGCTCGAAAGGTCGCTTGAAATGGGGCCTATGGGACAATTTCTCATTTCTACGGATCCGCTCTCGCCTGCTTTTTATGAAAACACGCGCAAGAGCATGAAGGTCATGCAGGATCCAGAGGCGTTTCAACGCTTTCTCCAGTCGCCAAATGTTGAGCGGCTCTTGATGAATCCAAGATTGAATCACGTATTGAATAATCGCGAACTGCAAGATGAAATAAAGATCGGAAATATCCCTGCTGTTTTTCACGATCCAGATATTCAAGCGCTCTTACACGATCCTCAAGTGATGAAAGAACTAAAACAATTCGACCTCTCTCAGGCGGTGGATTATGCGCTGAAGAAGAAATGAACGCTATAGGCTGTAGGTTTTTAAAATCGTGAATCAATTTTGGAATGATGCTGTTGTTTGTTTGCTTGTTGCTAGCTCAAGATATTTTGAAATTATAGTCAAATTACTTAGAACTTACAAGCAATTGACTTGTCCTTTTTAGGAAAAGACTGTGTTCTCATCCCGTCACGTTATCGTTTAGATAGCGCTCGGTCTTCGGCCTGGCCTTTTCTAAAAATTCCTGCGTTCTTCCCTGTAATTTCTAAGTAATTTGACTATAATTAGGAAAAACAAACGTACTGTATTTCCTACAGCCTATAGCCTATAGTCTACAGCCTCGTAACACAGCACACCAATATCAGCAAATAAAGATACAGATTCTATGTCAGCCGTTTCCTACACCGCCACTATTGGACTTGAAGTCCACGTTCAGCTCAAAACGAAGAGCAAGATGTTTTGTTCTTGTAAAGTAGAGTATGGAGCTGAGCCCAACACGCACGTTTGTCCTATTTGTCTTGGGATGCCAGGAGCCCTTCCCGCTATTAACCATGAGGCGCTCTACCTCACGACACTTGCTGGGATGATGCTGGAATGTCGTATTCCGGAGGTTTGTAAGTTTGATCGGAAAAATTATTTTTATCCCGACATGCCGAAGAATTATCAAATTTCTCAATTTGATCAACCTCTCTGTCTGGGAGGTGGTGTGCCGTTGCACGAGCGGGCTTACCCAAAGGAAATTCAAAAAACTGCTGCGGCTGCCGAGAAAAAAATTCGACTCACGCGCATCCACCTTGAGGAAGATGTTGCCAAGAGTTTTCATCTCGAGGTAACAAGCGGTATCGATTTTAACCGTGCTGGAACGCCGCTCATGGAAATTGTTTCTGAGGCTGATATCGCCTCGCCCGAAGAGGCCTTTGCTTACTTGACTGCATTGCGGCAAATTCTTGTTTATGGAAATATCAGCGACGCCGATATGGAAAAAGGGCAGATGCGTTGCGACGTGAATGTTTCAGTGCGGCCGAGTACACAGAAAGAATATGGCACCAAAATCGAATTAAAAAATCTCAACACGATTAGTGGCGTGCGGCGTGCGCTTGCTTTTGAAATCGAGCGTCAGACGGCCATCGTTTCAGCTGGAGGAACACTGGCTCAAGAGACGCGGCGCTGGGATGATGTTCGCGGCGAAACCACGCTCATGCGCATTAAAGAATCAGCGCACGACTACCGCTATTTTCCTGAGCCTGATTTGCTCCCCATTCACACAGCCGATTTAGTTGCCGAGGCAAAACGCAGAATGCCAGAGCTGCCGCAAGCAAAGCGCGATCGTTTTATTCGCGATTATGAAATCAGCGACTACGATGCTGCGGTGTTGACCGATGACGGAGCCTTGGCTCATTACTTTGAACAAGCGGTGACTGCGGCAGCTGGAGCAGCAAAACCAAAAATAGTTGCGAACTGGATCATTAATGATCTCTTGAGTGCTCTGGGATCAGCTTCGTTAGAGCTTTCTGAGGCGCTCGTGACGCCGACAGCTTTGGCGGAACTGGTTGCTTTGATTGAAAAAGGAACGATTAGCGGACGACAAGGAAAAGAAGTTTTTACCGAGATGATGACCAGCGGAAAAGCTCCCGCGGTGATCGTCCAAGACAAAGGAATGCAGCAAGTCAGTGACGCAGGGGCGCTCGAACCTTTTTGTGATGAGGCGATCGCGGCCCATCCAGCTGTTGTTGCTGATTTTAAAGCAGGCAAAGAAGCAGCGCTCAACTTTCTCAAAGGTCAGGTTATGAAACTTTCCAAAGGCAAAGCTAATCCAGCGCTCGTCGGGGATATTTTGAAACAAAAACTGTCGTGATCAAAAAAGGAATCATTATTTTTTTAGTGTTCATCGCATTCTTAGACTGCTGGAAGCAGACAAGGTTATGGTGTCTCACAAAATCTCAAGTTGTTTTTAAAAAAGCACTGATCGAATCTGGAGTTTCTGTGGATTGACTATTTGAAAATCGCTTGCTACACTTTTTCCTTCTTCTGCGGGTATAGCATAGTGGTAATGTTCCAGCCTTCCAAGCTGGCCAGGAGGGTTCGATTCCCTCTACCCGCTCCACAAGCGGCTTTGCTGTGAGTTTGAGTCATTAATTCAAACCAACTTTTCTAGCAAGCGGTCTCAATAAAACTCCGATCTGCTGAAGAACCACGCTAGTAAAGGAAACGAAGTCAACGCTGTTATTTGAAAAATCATTCCAGTAACCGGCAAGAGTGACTTGAGGCCCTGCCATGAGGAGCAGTGCCGTAACGATGAAGAGGTTGATGAGGTAAATGATGAGGAGTGAAAAAAAAGTGCCTCCATATTTTAAATCAGGCTGTCCTTTCACGATTAAGATGCAAGTGAAGGTGAGGTGAAAGGCCCAGGTGAGCCCCAGCAGCAGAAAGAAGACCCACTCCAACGAGGTCACCGAAGTAAAAAAACGTGAGAGAAAATAAATGGAAGTAACGAGCGCGGTGTAGATCGGGAAAAAATAAGGGGAGAGCGCGATCCAGGTGTTGACGCGATCGGTGAGGATGTGCCCCCCTTCTTGGCTGACGTGAAATTTTTCGGCGACCTTTCCACGAAATATTTTGGCCCAGAGAGCATGCGTGCACTCGTGGCCGTAGACATAAAGGAAAAAGAACCACGAGCGAGGCAGCAACCAAAAGAAAAGACCCCAAAGCACCATTCCAGCAACAAAAAAAAGACATCCTGGAGTTCCTAGCAAACCATGCTGGAGAGCGGCGATGAGCGTGTCAAAAAAAGTTTTGGTAAAAGTCCAAGCCGGAGGCAAAAGAAAAATGCCAACAATAAATTTTACCCAGGTTTTTGGGACCATGTGAGCAGGTTACAGGTTGCAGGTTGCAGGTTACAGGAAATTTATTACGGGTGATGCCGCTTTTGGAAAACAGTCTTTTTTCTTACCTGAAAAGCTGCAACCTGTGACCTGAAATGCTGCGCGCAAGCGTGCTTGCATGCTACGCCCGTCCCATATAGTCGCCCGTGCGTGTATCAATTTTGATGATCTCTCCCTCTTTGATGAAAAGAGGAACGTTGACGGTCTTGCCGGTTTCTAGCGTGGCAGGTTTCATGACGTTGCCAGAAGAATCGCCGCGCACTCCCTCAGGAGATTCGGTGACTTTTAAATTAGCGGAGGGAGGAAGCTCCACGGAAACAGCGCGGCTTTCGACATAGAGAATTTCAACACTCATTCCCTCGGTGAGATAATCTTTGGCGTCGCCAATAAAATCTTTTTGCAGGGTGATCGTCTCAAATGTTTCAGGATCCATGAAGTGATATCCTTCATGATCGCCATAGCTAAATTCTAAGGTGCTCCGACTGACGTCGACGAGGTCTACTTTTTCGGTAGAAGAGAAACGGATGTCTGCTGATTTTCCGGTTCCGATGTAACGGATGATGCACTGCACAAAGGCCCGCAGATTGCCTGGTGTGCGGTGAGTGACTTCGAGGACAATAGCAGCGTTGCCATTGTATTTAATTGCCATTCCTTTGCGGAGATCGTTTGCGAGTGCCATATGAGAAGAAGGTTGAAGAGTTGAAAGGTTGAAGAGTTTAGGGACTTTTACAAAATTTTCAAACGAGAAAGATCTTGTGAATCGATGATGCCAAGAGGCCGACCGTCATTTTCTAAGACAATCAGGTCATCGATGCGGTGTTGTTCGAGAATGACCAAAACTTCTCCGGCCAGCTTGTCGGCGTCAATCGTGATGGGCTGGCGTGTCATCAGCTTGCCAACAGGCTCCTGGCCGATGTTGGGGTTCTGTGCAAATTGACGAACAAAATCGCCATGAGTGAAAATCCCAGCGAGCTTTTCCTCAGGAGTTACGACAATGGCCGCTCCAGAACGCTTTGCAATGAGTTGTTTTAACACATCCATGACAAGAGTCTCTGGTGAGACCATCACGATCTCTTCTCCTCGACTCATGATGTCGCGAACGCGAACAAGGAGCGATCGGCCAAGTTGTCCTCCAGGGTGAAAGCGTGCAAAATTTTCACGAGTAAAACCACGTGTCTCTAGCAAGACCATAGCAAGGGCATCTCCGAGTGCTAGCATGGTTGTTGTGCTGGAGGTAGGAGCCAGATTATGGGGGCAAGCTTCTTGAACAACATGAACGTCGAGGAAAATGTCGCATGCTTTTGCGAGCGTCGAATTTTTATTTCCGGTGAGGGCAATCCGCTTGGCATCAAAGCGAGCGAGGATGGGAAGCAGGGTTAAAATTTCATCGGTTTCCCCGCTGTAGCTCAAAATCAAAAAAAGATCGCCATCTGCGACAACCCCCAAATCACCATGGAGCGCGTTGAGGGAATTGAGTACCACAGCAGGAGCGCCAGTGCTGGTGAGGGTGGCAGCAATTTTTTCTCCAATGTGCCCTGATTTTCCTACGCCCAAAACAATAATTTTATTGCGGCGGTCAATCGTTGCGCGAAGCAGCTCAATGGCTTCATCAAAACGATGATCCAGGCGGGTGGAGAGGCGTTGAAGCTCTTCTGTTTCGATAGCTAGAACGCGACGTGCTCGCTCAAGGTAATTCATGCTAAAAGGCTACAGCTTACAGGTTGCAGGTTACAGAAAAATAATCCTGAAATCATTTTCAAAACCAATTTACATTTGGAGATGCTCCAGCTACCAATAAGAGCATGTCGTCAATTCGATTTTTATCTTTTTCAATGTTTGCAATTGGTGCTGTGTTCTTTTTTTTTGGCAATGCTAACGCTCAGCAAGCGCGTCAAGCTGATACGGAATTTGTCGCTCCCAAAAAACTAAAACGGACGCTTCCTAAAAAAGTCGAGGAGGAGTCACCGATCAAGCTTAATGGAAGTTTGACCAAAGCCTTTAAGTCAAAACAACCATGGCAGATGGTGAGCCCCTTGGCGCCTGCTTCCTACGGCAATAGTGAAGAGAATGTCTCCAAGGATCCTGATGAGATTGGGAGGAATGAGGGCCTGTTGCTCTTTGGTATCCAGTGGTAAAACTAAAAATGCCTCATGAATTCTACTTATGCTGCGAGTTGCTGCGTTGCTCCAGTGCTCACCGCTTCACGTATTAATATACGCTCAGCGTCTGCGCTCCGAGGCGCCTTGCATCTCATCAGTACAAGCGAATTTCTGAGGCATTTTATTTAGTAGTTTGAAGACTGTTGCTGTTTCAGTAAGATTTTCCTCCCACCTTTAGCCTACAATTATGATTTCTCTTCGCATTTCATTTCTCTCATTGCTCTTGACTATCGCATTAACTTTCACGAGTTGTTCGAATCTGACACCGGGCGAAAATGCAGCGATTGCGGCGGGTGTTGTTGGGACCGCTGCTGGCGTGGCTTTGGGATGTTCTGGGGTAAATCCTGGAATTACGATTCCTGTGGCTTTGGGAGGCGCTGCTTTAGCTGGCGCTGGAGCCTATGTCTACACGAAGCAACGTGCCACGGTTGATCAGCGTCGGATTGCTGAGGCTCGTGCACGGCTTTACTATGCGGAGTTGAATCAACAACAGCAAAATCAACGTTATCTTGCGGTGAATGCTCCTAACACGGCGCAGACGCAAGGGCAAGCAGTGATGCTTTATGACACGCAGACCGGATCAGCTTCTCAAGAAGTTTACGACATGAAAAAAGTTCCGGCTGTTGGCTCTTCTACTAAATTGGGCAATACCCCAGCAACTTATATTGGGTCGGGCCAATAAAACGTTATTCCTGCAAACACAGGAATCCAGCAGGCTGCCTGTAAAAATATTGAGAGCCAAAATTTTTTCTATAAATTTCTTAACTCACCGGGGCAGTTCTCCAAAAATAAAACCATTGTGGCATGTTAAAAAAGGAGCAGAACCAAGCGGTCCAAGAAGTTTTTTTGGATTCTTCTAAAGCCTTTTTAATTTTTCGCTGCTTTGATTCGAAAGTCTGTTTGAGATTGTTATATTGATCTCGACCGAGTGGAGAGCGTGTTTCATTGACAACATTTCCTGAAGATTGCGTGGCCTCGGTCATACCGTGAAGTGTTCTCCAATGAGCAAGAGTTTGTTCAATATGTTGAGAAGCCTTTTCTAAATGAAAAGTCCTGGTGCGGCCTAAAGCTTCTTGTGATAAGAGATACTCTCTGTTTGCGCGCGAGTCATTTTGATAAGCACGAGCCAATATAACGCTAGCGTCCCAATAATTTTGGTAGTTTTGGAGATTATCTGCAGATGTTGATTCTAATACCATATTTGAAAAATTCTTTGCCGCTGCAAGAACGACCTTGCATTCTTTAGAGGTCGTCTCGGCTTCGCGAATGACTTGAGCCCATGATAGACGAGCCGGCATTGCAGCATTAACTAAGAGTGGGGTATTTGGTGACGATGAGTCAGCAAGTGATAACAGACTGTTCGTTGATGATGCGGTTTCAAGTGTTAGTGGAGTTTGGCGTTCCTTAAGTTTTTGTTTCAAAAGAGAAAAGGGTCTCTCAGCTTGCTTTTCTAGGAGGTTCAGGAGATTAAAAATATTTTCTCTTAAGTGGCTAGTAATTGTTTCAATTGAAAAAGAAATTTCATCTTGATCAAATCGCTGCCAAAGGCTTTTCAGGCGCTCAGGGGCTTCTTTCAATCCTGTTTGAGAGACGGTCTGAAAAGACTGAAGCTGACGGAATAGATTTTCATGATGCAAAAACTTTTCATGTTCGGAAGCAGTCTCATTCAATCTTAATGGCAAGAGAAAGTAGACTCTTGTTTGTTGCAGTTGTGTTGTAATGAATTGTTTTCTGTTCACAGCTTCTTGAAGATAGCGTTCTATTTCATCTTTGTCGGGTTGAAGATCTTCATTATCAGAAAATTTTGGCGCAAGATTCTTGCAGGCAGTGATAACAGTATCGTAGGCTTCTTGCGCTTTTTTCGAGAGCTCCTCATGAGGCCACTTGATTTCATGAACAAGGGCTGCATCAGACACAGCTGTGATAGCGATTTCAGCAGCTCGAGCCTCACACCAAAGGGCCATCACTTCACGAAATTCAGGGCCAGTCTCTGGAGCGATATCTTTAGAAATCGATCGATAAGCTTCAGCTGCCTCATGAAAATTAACTGGAACCTGAGTGCTTAGTGCAGCGAGAGCGCTTCCTTGATGGGCTCGATCTTGAGGAAGTGCTGAACTTTTGGAAGATTCAAGATCAGGAGGAGACAAATAATTATTCCGAGCAACAAGAGTATCAGCGGAGCTTTCTTCTGCTTCGTATTCAGCTAAGCGAGCTTTATAAAAATCAATTTCATAGGCCAGTTCTTCGAGTGGGTCGCGCTTGCTTGAAAAATGGTTCGTGCAGATGGATTGATATTGTTCTAAAATCGCAATCAGGTTTTTAGTTTTTTCGACAAGGTCAGCCCAATGATTAGCAGCGTCGGAGGGATTTGTGACTTCAGAGGAAATGATTTTTCCAAGAAGGCTTGTCGTGTAAAAATAAGTACTTGAAGCAACATCTGCTTTTGCGTCGCTTAAAGAATTAAACAAAGTAGCCTCATTTTCTTGATCAGAATTTTCAAAATCCAAGTTTGACTCTTCATCTTGTGAAAGAAAAAGATGGGCTGTAACGGCCGCTTTAATTTTTCCTAAGGATGAGCTCTTGTTTTCCTCAATAGCAGACAGTTCATGACGAAGCTCTGAATCTTCACTTGATGAATTGAAAACATTAGCTATAAACGCTGCTTGAGGTTGAGAAAAGGAGGAGTTGGGATCGATCTCAATAGCAGACCTATTTGCATCAAAAACATTATGAGCTACGAATAGTGAAGATGATATTTGCTGTGCTAGAGCATTAAATTTTTCTAAGGCCGCAACTATTGCTTCATCATAAGATTGCATTTGAGCTTCAAAAGGATCCTCGGGGTGAGAGGATTCGTTCAAAGAAGATTCTTCATGAGTATCTTCAAGCGGAGATTTTTTTTTAGCGGGGAATGGCTGATCTCTCTGCGCACGCTTAGGAGGCCATAAAGAACTGCAGCGTCGGTTATGAGCGGTTTTTTCAGCTTCTGGTGTCGATGGGAGATGACCAAAGATACTTTTCCTTCCCGATGGAGCAGCATCGGCGGTTGCTAGAAGAAGAAAAGAAAAGAAAACAAGAAGAAGAGGGGGGTTAACCATAAGGGGGGGCTGTAGCAGCTATTTTTAAAGTGGCAAAAAAGAAAAACTACCTTTTTTCGGCCCTCGAGCAGGTTCATTGCAGCAAATTCTTACAGAGAAAAAATTTGCATTCAATCATGGAGAAGGCTAGAGTTTCAATTGCAACATACTGAATATAAGTATGATTCCGTGAAAATGGCCGAGATCATTTTCCGGGTAGGGTCATAGCGGCCTCCCTCACAAACAGCGCTACAGGTCAAATAAACGCGTTTTTTTGGGAAAGTTAGCTCTAAAAGAGCTCTAATTTCTCGCGGGAACAACAAGCACTGGCTTGGTTGCTTGTTTGAGCAACTCGGTAACGACGCTTCCATTAAAAAGATGATAGAGTCCACCGTGGCCGTGAGATCCGACGACTAGAAGTGAGGCGCCAGTTGCTTCGACTTGATGTTTGATTTCTTCAACAGGAAGAGCCTCCTTGACACTTGTTTCAATATGAGATTTTGGGGAGGCAACAGAGGCTGCGAGCTGATTCAACCGCGATTTAACTTCGGCAATTTCTCCAGCAGAGAGAGGCAGTGGGACAGAAACCATTTCCATAGAAGAGCCAACTGGGACCGCAGAGCTGACAGGAGCGATCACGTGAAGCAAAAGAATTTTAGCAGAAAGTTCCTCTGCTAAGCCGACAGCTTCTTTAAGAACTTTAGAACTGGCGGGACTAAGATCAACAGCAACAAGAATGGTTTTCATGAAAAAAGATAGTAGCTTGATTTTAAAAAGAGAGAAGAAGAAAAATACTCTTTACCCTTCGCTCTTTACTCTTCACGTTTTTAAGATGGATGATTTTTTTCAGCAGGAACCAATTGTACAACAACCTGCCTCATTAGGCCTCGACGCGCCGCTTGCCACGCGAATGCGGCCCCGCACGCTTCAAGAGTACGTTGGGCAGGCGCATCTTTTGAGCGAAGGAAGCTTGTTGTCGCGAGCCTTGGAAGCAGATCGTCTCGCCTCGATGATTTTTTATGGGCCGCCAGGAACCGGCAAAACAAGTCTTGCGCGAGTTATTGCAGCGCAGAGCAAACGTCATTTCATGGAGCTTAGTGGAGTGGGAGGCGCTGTCGCTGATCTTCGCAAAGCGATGGAAGTGGCTTCGCAACAGGCGCGGATAGGAAAGAGGACGCTTCTCTTTATCGATGAGATTCATCGTTTGAACAAGGCACAGCAAGATGCCTTGCTCCCGGATGTCGAGCGAGGAACGCTTTTGTTAATTGGGGCAACCACTCAAAACCCTTTTTTTTCCGTGATTGCGCCGCTTCTTTCACGAGTCCAGGTGTTCGAGCTTAAGCCGCTGCGCGAAGAAGATTTGATCGCCTTGCAACATCAAGCGCTGCAAGACAAGGAGCGGGGACTTGGAGGTTTGCCGATTACGTTAGAAGCCGCTGCCGCGCGCCATCTTGCTACGATGAGTGATGGCGATGCGCGCAAATGCCTCAACGCTTTAGAAATTGCAGCGACGACAACTCGGTTTAATGAGGCTGGTCGGATTGTGATCACTCAAAAAATTGCCGAAGAGAGCATTCAGCAAAAAGCCGTCGTCTATGATCGAACGGGAGATGGTCATTACGATGTGATCAGCGCTTTTATTAAAAGCATTCGGGGGAGTGATCCCGATGCAGCGCTCTACTGGTTAACAACGATGCTGCAGGCGGGAGAGGATCCGCGATTTATTGTGCGACGACTGGTCATCTTGGCGAGCGAAGATATTGGACTGGCCGATGCTCAAGCCCTTCTGCTGGCCGTTGCAGCTCAGCAAACAGTCGAGACAATCGGGCTTCCTGAAGCGCGCATCACGTTAGCTCATGTAACAACTTATTTGGCGCTCGCGCCCAAGAGCAACAGTTCTTATCTCGCGTTAGAGCGCGTTGCGAAAGAAGTTGCCGCAGGCCGTTCGTTGCCGGTGCCATCACATCTGCGAGATGGTCACTATTCCGGCGCTGCCAATTTGGGGCATGGAAAAAATTACCTCTATCCTCACGATTTTCCTGGTGGTTATGTGAGGCAGAGCTACCTCGCAGAGCCTCGTTCTTACTATATTCCAACGGACCATGGCGCTGAGGAGCAGCTGATTAAAAAATGGCGATTGTTCAAAAAAGAGATCGACGGGAAATAACGCGATCGCTAAACTCGCGCGCGTTATGAAACATTCCCCCCTGTCAGTTTTGGTTCTTGTTGCCCTTATTTTATTAACTTTTTCTTCGGAAAAAGTTTTTTCCATGTATTGCTGCTGGCCGAAAAAAAGGACTTTTGATCTTACCAGAAACGAGGGTCAGGCTCGGTTTGAAAAGAGCCGTACTGAAAATGGGAGTGAATACAAGAGCAGTGTTGTTTCAAGAGGAGCGTTAGGACCTGAAAAAGGCCCATCTGAACAAAAAGGAGCGAAGCAAGACGACGGACAAGATGAAGGAGAAGATTCTTATTTTCATGCTGGAGAATTAAGCGATCAGGAGGAGGCATTCCTTTGCTTGCAGCGGATTCAAGGCAAGTACGACGAGGCCAAAATGATTTTTGAGCGTGCTGAAATATTAGATAAAGCGCAAACGCTAGCCTTAAAGATGATGCAACGAGAGATTGATGTTCTCACCGTAACCCTCGAACGGGCAGGACAGAAGCCGCTAGCTGAACAAGCAAGTGCTTTTGAGGCAGCCTTGGAGAGTGCTGAAGATAAAGAATTCTATCTCTGCATGCATCTCAATAAAATGATAGAAGATGTTCAGTACAAGGCTAGTCAGGTGGGCTATGGGACGTATCTGTCAATATTGAGAGATCAGAAAGAAAGGCAACAGGTGCGCAAATAGATCAGGCAAGATACGCAAACAGGTGGAAAAATTTTTAATGGCGTTTTTTTAAAAAAGAATAGATATAGTCAAATTACTTAGAACTTACAAGCAATTGACTTGTCCTTTTTAGGAAAATGCTGCGTTTTCATCCCGTCACGTTATCGTTTAGATAGCGCTCGGTCTTCGGCCTGGCCTTTTCTAAAAATTCCTGCGTTCTTCCCTGTAATTTCTAAGTAATTTGACTATAAAAGGCATCCAAAAGCTAAACTTTTGCGCGTTATGAAATACTCCCTCTTAACGATCCTTATTTTTATAGCTGTCATTTTATTAACTTTTTCTTCGGAAAAAGTTTTTTCCATGGATTACTTCTGGCCGAAAAAAAGACTTCTGATCTTGCCAGAAACGAGGATCAGGCTCGGTTTCAAGAGAGTCGTGCTAAGGCAGGAAGCAAAGATGCGAGCAGTGGCGTTCCAAGAGGAGTGTTAGAGCCTGGCAGCGGTCCTTCTGAGAAACAAGGGATAGCGCAATACAATTATGAGGATGGGGCTGCTTCTGAGGGGGGCGGTAAACGAAGAGCAAGGTGAAGAACAAGTTTCTCGTCTTGATGGTAGAGAGTTGACATCTCGGGAGCAGGCTTATTTTTACTTGCGGCAGATTCAAAAAAAGACAAACGAATCAAAACGAACTTTTGTTGAATTTGGAGGTCCGAAGTCTGACGAGTCGCATCCAATTGCCTTGAGGTTTGTGGAAGTAGATATCAATGCTCTCAAAAGCACCCTGCAGAAAGCTGAGGCAAAAGATCCTTCTGAACAGGAAGCTGCTTTTAGGGGAGCTTCTGAAGAGGCCAAAACTAAATATGAGAAAATAAAATTGTTTCTCGACAGCATAGTAGAAGATGCTGTTGTGACGCATCGGATCCGCCAGGGGATGGTTTATAATGCATTGAACGGAAGAGACCCATTTCACGGATTGCCAAAATAAAGCGGAGCAGGCAACAGGCGCTAAAAAAATGCGTTAAAAACCAAATTGACTCTTTGGTCAAGCTTGACTAGACTTATCGCCCGCCTTCTTCCTTTGCTGAAGCCAAGGATCGTTGTTTCTTTTGTAATAATGACTTGTTGAGAGGGTGGTGATCCTATCTTTATCGTGTCTCATCAACTTACCTACGTCTTTATTACACCTCAAGCCTTGCTCAAGGCTCGCACAGGAAATATTATTTCTCGCCTGCTTTCTCGTTCTGGATTAGAGCTCATCGGCGCTCGCATGTTTACACCGAGTGTTGAACTTCGAGAGCAGCTTTCTGCCAGCTTGAAAAGCCAGCCATTGAGCGCTAACTTTTTCAAGAACTCTTTAAAAGCTCCGCAAGATCAGGCCATGGTCCTACTTTTTCATGGAGAAGATGCGGTCGAGAAAATGAGTGCGATTGTCGGAAACGACAAAACAATGCATGGTCGTGGCGAAACCGTTCGTGACACGTACGGAGAGCATTTCATGATCCAAAAAGGAGAGAGCGATCAGAAGCCAAGCATATTTTATTTTGAGCCTGCGGTGATTGCGCCAGCAACGACTGAAGAGGCTGTGGCAGGATTGAAGGCCCTCGCAGCATTCTCCGACAAGGATGGAGGCATTTTAGATGCGAAGGCAACCTTCCCAGTCGATGCTGTTTTAGAAAAAACATTGGTGCTCATTAAGCCAGACAATTTCCGTTTTGCTAACACCCGTCCCGGTGGCGTCATCGACCTGCTAGCCCGCACTGGCTTGGCGATTGTCGGTTGCAAAGTTCATCGCATGAGCGTGGCGCAAGCAAAAGAATTTTATGGTCCCGTGCTCGAAGTTTTAGAAAAAAAACTTCCCGATGGTCGTTCGCATTGGGAGTCGATTGTTGCCTTCATGTCAGGCCGTCGTCCTTCTGAATGTCCTGAAGAGAGTCATGCGGAGTCTGGCAGCGAACTTTGCATCGCTTTAATCTACCAAGGCGTCGATGCGATTCGTAAAATTCGTGAGACCCTTGGGCCAACTGATCCTTCTAAAGCGCCGCACGGAACAATTCGCAAAGAGTTTGGTCAAGACATCATGGTCAATGCTGCCCATGCTTCTGATGCTCCAGAGAGTGTCACTCGTGAAACAGCTATCATTAACATCAACGAAAATAATTTCAAAACGGTGATCGAACATCATCTTCAAAAGTAATTTCAATTTTTAATCAACCTAACTCCTGCTCTTACTTCTTATGGAACTCGCGTCTCGTCTCGCTAACATCACTCCCTCTCTGACCCTTGCCATCGACAGCAAAGCAAAAGCACTCCTCGCTGAAGGAGTGAATGTCTGTAGTTTTGCTGCAGGCGAACCTGATTTTGATACGCCAGAGCATATTAAAGAAGCGGCGGCACAAGCGCTCATAGCAAACTTCACGCGTTACACTCCAAGCTCTGGCATTCCTGAGCTTCGCGAGGCAATCTCACATAAATTTAAAACAGAAAATAACCTCGAGTATAGTCCTAGCGAGATCATCGTTAGCAATGGAGCTAAACAGAGTTGCTTCAATGCGATCTTGGCCTGCGTGGGAGAGGGAGATGAAGTCATCATTCCTGCTCCCTATTGGTTGAGCTATCCAGAAATGGTGCGTCTTGCTGGTGCAGAGCCCGTCATCGTTCAGACAACAGCAGCAAACAACTGGAAGATGACTGCTGATGATTTTGCTAACGCAATGTCGCCACGGACAAAGATGGTCATCATCAACTCACCTGGCAATCCAACCGGTGCTGTTTACACGAAAGAAGAACTGCGTGCGATTGTTGAGGTCGCTGCCGATGAGGAAATTTTGATTCTCTCCGATGAAATTTATGAGCATCTCATTTATGATGAAGCGAAGCATATCAGCGTTGCTTCCCTCACTCCAGAGGCTCGTGATCTGACGATCACCGTGAACGGATTTAGCAAAGCTTATGCGATGACGGGATGGCGTCTCGGTTATCTCGGTGCTCCTAAACACATCGCGCAAGCAATTGATTCTTTGCAAAGCCATAGCACCTCCGCGCCTTGTTCTTTTGCCCAAAAGGGAGCTTTAGCAGCTCTTACTTCGAGTCAACAATGCGTGGCTGACATGCGCGAAGAATTTAACATTCGTCGTGAATACATGTTCCAACGTCTTTCCAACATGCCTAACATTTCTGCGGTGAAGCCAGAGGGAGCTTTCTATATTTTAGCTTCAATTGCTAAGTTGGGACTCTCTTCGTCCAACTTTGCAGATCGTCTCTTGAGCAAAGCGAACGTTGCTGTTGTTCCAGGAATTGCTTTTGGTGATGACAAGACCATCCGCCTGAGCTATGCAGTTGGCTTGGACATTATCAAAGAAGGAATGGATCGCTTGGAGAATTTTTGTAAGACCTTGTAGGCCGCCTACGGCCTACAACAGGCTCAAGGCTAAGGGCTGAAGGCTGAAGAAAAGACAAGTAGTTTCAGAATATGACATCATAAAAAATGTTGGATTCAAAAAATCGTATCTTTGTTTTCAACTAACATGGCCTTTAGCCTTCAGCCTTCAGCCTTCATTCTACACCTCAACTTAATTGAGAAAGCTTTGAACAAAGCTTTGCCCTCGCAGCACGTTCTTCCCAAAACAATTCATCGCGCGATGCGGTATAGTCTCTTGGCTGGTGGGAAGCGGCTCCGACCGCTGTTGTGTTTAGCGGCAGCTGAAGCGTGCAGCAATCGGGAAAATATTTTGAAGGAAGTGATGCCAGTGGCCTGTGCTCTCGAATGCCTTCACACATACTCGCTCATTCACGATGATCTTCCAGCGATGGATGATGATGATCTGAGGCGTGGAAAGCCCACATCGCATAAAGTTTTTGGGGAGGGGATAGCCATTCTAGCCGGGGATGCGCTCCTCACGAGGAGTTTTGAATTACTCTCGCAAATCACGCCGCCGAAGAGGTATCCACTAATAAAATTTCTCCAAGAAATGAGCGTGGCGGCAGGAAGCCAGCAGCTGATTGCTGGACAGGTTGCCGACCTCGAAGCCGAAGGGAAAAAAGTGACTTTGGCCGATGTCCGCTTCATTCATGAGCGGAAGACGGCAGCGATGATCGTCCTCTCCTTGCGTCTTGGAGGGATGATGGCCAATGCGACTCCAAAGCAATTGAAGGCCTTAACCAAATTTGGGAAAGCGTTGGGCCTCGCGTTTCAAATCATCGATGACATTTTGGATGTCACTCAATCAAGCGCCCAACTCGGGAAAAGTGCCGGCAAAGATCTCGCCGCCAAGAAAGCGACCTATCCTGCCATCATCGGCCTCGAAGCTTCACGCCGTAAAGCTGCTAAGCTGACAGCTGCTTCCGATCAGGCTCTTCGAGATTTTGGCCCACGAGGAAAAATGCTGGGATTATTTGCTCAGGAGTTGTTGAAGAGGCCTTCGTGAATTTTTTTAGATAGCTTCACGACAATTCTAAAATAGTTTTTAGACGATCAATAGAGGAGCGATGATGATGAGGCTTCATTTTTTTGACTATAGCAAGTTTCCATTGAATGGCTGGGAGATTTTCGAGACCAGGAAGATTCATGAGTTCCCATTGAGGCGCTCCCTGTTTACGGCTTATAGTCAAATTACTTAGAACTTACAAGCAATTGACCTGTCCTTTTTAGGAAAAGACTGCGTTCTCATCCCGTCACGTTATCGTTTAGATAGCGCTGGGTCTTCGGCCTGGCCTTTTCTAAAAATTCCTGCGTTCTTCCCTGTAATTTCTAAGTAATTTGACTATATGTTGGTAGGAATGCTGTTTCTGTGGGAATAATATTGTTGGCAGTTGAAACTATTGCTTCTTGTCCTGTAACGGAGGCTTCAAGTTCTGTTTGATCTGTAGCAAGGAGAGCTGTTCCTCGCTGAGCTTGTGCGGAAAGAGCGTCAATCTCTGATGCCTCACGAGCTGCTGACGTATTTTCCCTCGCAGAGGGAAAATGTTCTTGAGGACGTTGGGGATTATGACCGTGGCCAGAATTTTCTCCTACCATGGAGATGGAGAAAAGAGAAGAAGAGAGAGCTAGAGATATCGATACGAAAATAGTCAGCAGGGGAAAATATTTTCATTTTTGCTAAGGGAGCGGAGGTTGTAGATGCTTTTTATCTGAATGTCGATGTATTTTGAGTACATCTTTCTTTTTTAAAATTCATTTACCATAGAGGCTTTCTCAAAGGCGCCTTGCTTTCTCAGCATGACTTCCGATAGGTTGTTGTGGCATGAAAAAACCAAATGCAGATAAAATACCAGGGCTAGTTCTTATTGTTGGCGCGGGACCGGGCGGGTTGACGTTGGCCATTGAGTGTTGTCGCCATGGAGTTCCTGTTCGCATCGTCGATCATAGCCCATCACATTCGACGCAATCAAAAGCGTTAGCAATTTGGAGTGGCACGTTGGAGTGTTTTGCAGCGATGGGTGTCGCGGAAGAATTTCTCAAAGTGGCGCTGCCAATTCGACATTTTGTTTTTGCCGATCATGGAAAAGTACTCAATGACATTCCTTCCAATCGTGGTGTCGATTCTGCTTATCCTCTGCCAGTGATCTTACCTCAAAGTCACACGGAAGAAATTTTGGAACGCCGTCTTGAGGCTCTTGGTGTCACAGTTGAGCGAGGAGTAGAGCTAACTTCTTTTTCGCAAGATGAACAAAAAGTGACGGCAGTGCTTTTGAAAACTGATGGCTCTCGTGAACAACTTGAGGTGGCCTATCTTGCTGGATGTGATGGCGCCAGGAGTGTGGTTCGGCATGGCCTCGGTCTTTCCTTTGAGGGTGAAACAGAAGCATTGGGTTTTGTGCTCATTGATGCCAAGGTGGAAGGACCTCTTCGCGAGGATGCGATGTTTGTCAGTTGGGGAAATGATTATACGACGATCTTTTTTCCTGTGAAGAAGGGAGTGTTTCGCATGTTCACTCAACGGAAAGATCGGAGCGATCACAGCACGCCAACGCTTGAAGAGATGCAAGGGTACCTCAAGGAAACAGGTTTGGGGCATCTTCGTTTCTATGATCCAGAGTGGCTCTCCTACTTTGGGGTCAATGAGCGTATCGCTGGTCAAAATTACGTCGACCGCATCTTTCTCCTCGGCGATGCCTGTCACATTCATAGTCCCGCTGGTGGTCAAGGAATGAACACGGGAATTCAGGATGCCTTCAATCTTGGTTGGAAGTTGCGTTTGATAACGCAAGGAATTGGTGATGCAAAGATGATCGCTGAGAGTTATTCCGAGGAGCGCTATCCCATTGCCAAAGCACTAGTGGAAGAGACGACAAAATTGCTTCATGCTGGCATTGCTAATAATTCGATGGCGCGTATTGGCAAAGATATTTTAGTGGGAGTGCTGCTTCATGCGCCCGTCTTGCAAGAAATGCTCGCAGAAAAATTTTCGGAGATGAGTATTCATTATCCATCCAGTTATCTGATTGAACATGATCTCTTGAGTGTTGATAAACGAAAATATCAAGCAGGGTGGCGCGCTTACAACTCTCCTGTCATCAATGAAGCCACAGGAGAAGAGGTTTCGCTTTGGAAAGAATTTCTGAAAACAGATCACACCTTGCTTGTTTTTTCTGGGGAACATCTCTCTGATGAGCGACGTTCTCTCATGGAAGAGCTTTTGGTTAATGAGGAGATTTTAAAACTAGCTCCACAGCCTCTTGCGGTCTGGCACGGCCTTATTCCTGTCGGCTCTAGTGAGGCAACTCACTTTTTGGATCCTGAAGGAAAAGCACATCAACATTTCGGAATTACGAGCGCTACTTGGCTTCTCATTCGTCCTGACCTCTACGTGGCAGCACGTGGTTTTATTGATGAGCAAGATCGGCTTTTGGACTATGTCGAGAAGCTGAAGAAAATTTAGAAAATTCACAGGGATGGAAGCGATGTTAAAAGACTATAGGCTGTAGATTAAAGTAAGGTCTTCGGCAAAAAATAAATTTTTTATTAATGAAGTTACCCGATTTTTTAATTTATATTTTGATCTGAACATCCTATAGCCTTTCTTCTTATGCTCTCTAAAACCCACCAACGTCACTTTCGAGAATCCGTTCTTTTTTTAGGATACGGAACAGTCTTATTTTTATTTTTGAAAGGATCTGCGTGGGTGGAGGGAAGCGCAGGGTTTGCGAAAATTGGTCTTTTTGTTTGGATTTTTGTTGCGATCCTGCTGGCTTCTTTTGCCGTTGTGCATCACGCCGATATCTTAGCGGAAAAACTGGGGGAACCTTACGGAACTCTTATTCTAACACTCGCTGTCACTGCAATTGAGGTGATGATGATTTCTGCCGTGATGTTGACGGACACGAGCCCTACATTAGCGCGCGATACGATGTTTTCAGTGGTTATGATTCTCTTGGGAGGAATTTTAGGGTTTTGTTTGTTGATTGGAGGATTTCGTTTTCATGAACAGCAATTCAATCTCAAAGGAGGAAGAGCATTTTTGAGTTTAATCATTCCTTTAACCGTTTTAGCACTCATCATGCCTAACTTCACAACGGGAGGGCATGGATTTTTTTCGAACCTTCACGCTATGTCTATTGTGGTTCTCTCAACAGTGATCTATGGAATTTTTTTAGCAGTTCAGACAAAGTGGCACACGGAATTTTTTCTAGAATCTTCCATCCTCTACCTCAACAAGAAAAAAGAGCAACACGCTTTAACTTCTCGTGCTGTTCGAAAAGAAGGGAGGCTCATCTTTTTTCATACAGTGATGCTATTGCTGTACATTCCTGTTGTTATTTTTCTTTCTAAAAAACTAGCGCTCCTCTTTTCTTTAAAACAAGCCGCAGGAACTCCTTTCCTGACTCAGTCGGTGAGAACAGCGTTGGATGGATTTATTGTCGCCGTTCTTATTCTGGCACCAGAGGGACTCGCTGCAATTCAAGCAGCTCGGAAAAATCAGATGCAACGTTCTGTGAATATTTTACTCGGCTCTGTCTTAGCGACAATCGGGCTCACGGTTCCTGCGGCCCTTGGGATCAGTCTTTTTATCGGACACCCCATTCATCTTGGACTAGATGCAGCTGATATTACGCTTTTAGTTATGACGCTAGCGAATTGCATGATCACTTTTAGTCAGGGGGAGACCAATGCGTTTCAGGGTTTTGTTCACCTTTTATTGTTTTCGATCTATATTGTTTTTATGTTTGACTAAAAATGGCCTCATAAAATCTACTGAGGTGGTGAACTCCGGCATCACTCCGGTGCTCGCCGCTTCACGTATTATTTATACGCTCAGCGTCTGCGCTCCGAGGTTCCTTGTATTTCATCCCCCTCAGCGATTTTCTGAGGCCATTTTATTTTCTGCACTCCAGATGAAATTTTTCCTTTAGTCTTCAGTCTTTTTATTTCTTCCAAATAGGACGGTCTAACCAGTACGGTGAGGCGACACCTTCTTGATATCCTTTGAGGGAAGACTGAGAGGAATTGATGCGGAGGTTGCTGAAGGTTCCATCCGCATTTTCCCAACGCTCATGCCAGACGATAGCTGCTTTGAGGCGTGGATATTTTTTTTCAGTCATGGCCAGGAAGGCATCGCGGAACCATTTTCCTTTGAGCTCGCTCTCGTGCGGTTCGGCGACGCCCCACTCTGCGAGCATAATGGGTTTGTTAGGATCAAGATTACAAAGTTCTTTGTAGGGCCATTCCAGGAGTGGTTCAAAAAGATCCCAATCTTCTTTTGCAAATTGTTTTCCGTAGAGGCTCATGGCAAGCCAATCAACATAATTAGCGCCTGGATAGTAGGCAGCAGCTAGATTCCACGTTCCATTGGGATAAGAATAATTGTTCACATGAAAAACCCAAAGGATGTTGGTCGCTCCCCTGGCTCGAACACGATCGACAACATAGCGATAAGCTTCTTTGTATTTCTCAGGGCCGGCGTAGAGAGCAGGTTTAGCTTTTTTGTCTCCTAAAATTTTTCCTTTGCCATAAAAATATCCCGACCAGGGAAACCAAGTCCCATTCATTTCGCATCCAAAGGCAACAAAAAATTGAGATGGAACGGCTTTTGCTCCATCCGCCCAAGCATCGATGTAGTGATCCCATTTCCCGCTCAAAATTTTATCGAGCGCAAATTTATCGGGGCCATGTTCTTGACCATTATCAAAAGGAGCATCCCATGGAGACCAGTATAAAAGCGGAACAGCCCCATAAGAACGGACTAAATTAACTTGTTCGGTTGGGAATTTTTGACGAGCCCAAAAAGAGCCGAACCCAATTAACGCCTGGTGTTTTTTGACAAGCGTTTCAAAATTTTCCATCGCTTCTAACGTCACGCCATCTTCTCCTTCGCCAAAATCAACATAGGCGCCGGTGTAGGCCCCATGCTCCGGAACGATGAGCTTTTCATAAGTCGTAGGAGCAGCTGGGAGTGCTGTTGTTAAAAGAAAAATAAAAAATAAAAAAAAGAGATTCACAGGGATGGAAGCGATGGAAGGGATAAAAGAAGATTTTGAAAAAGCAAAATCAAATTTTTGAAAATGGTATCAGGGTTTGTTGAGAGAAAATATAAGGAAAGTTAAAAGATAAATTTATTTTTCTGTCTTTATCCCTTCCATCGCTTCCATCCCTGTGAATTTTCTTCAGCCTACAGCCGGCCGCTGCGCGGTCTGATACCATTCCACAAATTTAGGAATTCCAACCGCAAGTGGCGTTGTCGGATTATAGTCGAGAAGGCGGCGTGCTTTGCTGATGTCGGCACAGGTGAGTGGCATGTCGCCAGGCTGTTCCGGAAGTTGCTCGATGATAGCCTTGCGCCCTACGGCTTTTTCAATCATAGCGATGAGTGCTGACAACGTTGTTGTTTCATTTTCACCAAGATTAAAAATATCAAAAATATTCCCCTCATATGTCATCGCACTGAGGACGCCCTGCACAATATCATCAATGTATGTGTAATCGCGGCGGGTGGATCCGTCGCCAAATTGTTTGATCGCTTCTCCACGACTAATCGCATCGGTAAAACGATGGATCGCCAAATCAGGACGCTGTGCTGGGCCATAGACAGTAAAAAAACGGAGGCAGACTGTTCTCATTCCGTAGAGATAAGAAAAATTGCCGCAGAGTTGTTCTCCGGCGAGCTTTGTGGCCGCATAAGGGCTTAGTGTCTGAGGGAGTGGCAACGCTTCGTGGAAAGGAACGACCTTAGAAAGCCCATAAACAGAAGAGCTGGAGGCGAAGAGAACACGATGGCAATCACTTGCGCGAGCTCCTTCAAGCAAGTTCAAGGTGCCATTGACATTGGTTTCTAGATAAAGCTTAGGATTAAGGATTGATGGTCGAACGCCAGCTCGTGCTGCAAGATGAATGATCGTCTCCGGTTTAACGCGTTTGAGAAGTTGATGGATTTCCTTTTCATCACGAAGATCAATCGGAGCAATCTCACAATCTAAATCAGCAATATTGTTGTGCTTAATCGCAGGATCATAAAAATTATCAAAATTATCGATGATCGTAACAGTATCTCCTTTCTTGAGAAGAGCCCGCACAACATGAGATCCAATAAAGCCAGCTCCTCCGGTGACGACGATGTTCATGGCGCATAAAATAGCATATGGTGATGCGAGTTCCTAGTCTGAAATCAGGTTGCAAGAAATGGCCACAAAAGAACACAAAGATCACAAAAGAAAGATAACTTTTTTTGTGATCTTTGTGTTCTTTTGTGGCTATTCTTTATTCCAATGCCCAACAAGCTAAATGCCTTCAGCCTCCAGCCTCCAGCCTCCAGCCTTGTGCCAGCTTGCTGGCGTACGTGGGTCGAGATCGATCGTGCAGCGCTTCGGCATAATATCCATGTTGCTAAAAAGCGGACGCCTCATGCAGATATGATTGCTGTTCTCAAAGCCAATGCTTATGGGCACGGGATGGAAGAGGTCGCAAAAATGCTAGCATCTCATGTGTCCTATTTTGCGGTTGCTTCTTGCGAAGAGGCCTTGCGATTGCAACGAGTTGTTCCCAAGGTTCCCATCATGCTCTTAAGTGCAGCGCTTCCCTGTGAGTATCCGATCATTGCTAAAAAAAAGATGATTCCTACTATTTCTTCATTTGAAGAAGCTCGCGCGTTTGCAACTGTTGCTCCAGCGGGAGCCCCTATTCACGTGATGATTGATACTGGAATGGGGCGCCTTGGAGTTGCTGCCGCGCAAGCGGTACAAGTTGTTCATAAAATTGCGAAGCTGCCATTAACGATCCAAAGTTTTTCCACGCACCTTCCCTCTGCAGATGACGATGTGAGAGGAACGCGAATGCAATTGGCTGCTTTTAAAAAAATCGTTTCTCAGCTCCAAGCGATTGTTCCTGATGCGAAAGTTCATGCTCTCAACTCCGCAGGAGTGCTCCATTTTTCAAAAGAAGCGCATTGCACAGTTCGTGTGGGACTCATGCTCTATGGTGTTTCTCCAGTGCCAACTTTTCAAAAATTATTACGGCCTGTGATGACTTGGAAGGCCCGTGTTACCTTAATCCAGAAGCTTTCTAAGGGAGCAACGATTAGCTATGGGAAAACATTTATTGCTCCTCATGATCTTGCAGTGGCAATACTTCCTGTGGGCTATGCGGATGGATATCCACGGCAGCTTTCTAATCAGGGCGCTTGCGTGCTCATCAATGGTCGGCGATGCCCAGTTCTAGGGCGTGTGACGATGGACCAAATTGTCGTTGATATTTCACGAGCAGGAAAAGTTTCTGTGGGAGATGAAGTGGTTCTTTTAGGAAAACAAAAAGATCAAAAAATCGGTGCCTCGTGGCTTGCTTCCAAGGCAGGAACGATCCCGTGGCATTTGTTTGCTGGGATTGGGGAGCGCGTGCATCGTTGCTATAGCTAGAGCATCTCTTGAATCATAGTTGGCACTATGAACGTTTGATAGCAACTCTTGCTTCGTAGCAGGTTGAGTACTGTAAAAAATGACAGAGTCATTTTGTGTAAGGCTCAAATTACGGAACCCGCACTGCTAAGCAATTATGTAACGCGCGATCTGGAGAAAAATGTTCTGTTGCTCGCAAGACGATGCTAAAGCCTTGATGTTCGACAAATCCATGTTGACTTAATTCATTCGGAAGTTGATCAAAAGATTCTAAATTTTTGACAAGCAGCTGATCTTGGGAGAGCACAATGGGGCGGCTTCCTGGAATAGCGAGTACGGAAACAGGAATTAAATGGTGAACAAGCTCATTTAGTTTTTGAGCTGTTGGGGCTAGGATTTCAGCAGCTGCGTGACGGACCTCGAGTTGAATCATTCGAGCGCGTGCTTCTGGGCCTACTGATTCCAAAGCATGGCTGATCGCATCTAATAACGTGTGTCGGACTTCAGAAAGCTCCGTAATATTTTGGAGATTTTTTAATGCTTCAGTTTGATGGATTGCTTTGGCAAGTGAGGAAATTTCTTTGAGGTAAGCATTTTTTTGCGACTCAGGAACAAAGTACATCACCACGAGTCTCACTGGTTCTTGATCTGGGGCTCCGTAGGCGATTCCATTAGGGCTCCATCCAACCGAACAGAGCAATTCAGAATCGCGGAGTGTCGTGGCATGAGGACAGGCCCATCCTTTTCCAATGCCGGTATTATGAAGATGTTCGCGAGCAAGGACTTTTTCCGTGACCTGATCGTCTACTTGGATTTCAGGAATTGCTTCGATGAGAGCAGCGAGAAATTCTAAAGCATCCGTTTTGTCATTATCCGGGAGTTCAACGAGACGGCCTTCTTGGAGTGCGGTGAGGAGAGCTTTCATGGGAGCAGGTTACAGGTTGCAGGTTGCAGGTTACAGGAAAAAATCTAGAGGTTAAGAGGTGCAGAAAATTTGTTAGGAAGGTTTAGAAATTTTTTTGGAATACGCAAAAAAGAAAATGAGTAAAACTGCATTAGAAAGTCGTTGAAACAAAGAAGAGCCAGGAGTCGAGGAGCACAGAAAAGGACCGCGTCGACGAGCGTTTTTCAATACGTGAAGCGGCGAGCACCGGAGCGACGCCGCTATTCAAAGTTTCAGTAGACTTTATGATGTAGTTTTTAGTCGATTCCGAAGCGCTTCATACACCAAACATTAACCTTATGCGTGATGATCGAGTAACAAAGAAGGAAGCCTGCTACCCAGACCCAGAAAAGACCAGGGAGTGGTACCATTTCAAAATAAGTTCCGAGTGGCGTGTAAGGCAGGACTCCGCCGACAATCATGATGAAGAGCGTCATGGCCAATAGGAAGGGGCTGGCGATGCTTTGGAAGAAAGGAATCTTCGCAGTGCGGATAATATGAACGATAAGCGTTTGCGTTAAGATCGATTCGACAAACCATCCTGTATGGAAAAGTTTTTCATAATAGGTTTTCATCTCAGGGCTCGTTCCAGCATGGGTGAAAAGATGACAGTGGAAAAAATAGAGCATCAAGAAAAACGTCGCATAGTCAAAAATAGAACTCAGAGGTCCAATGAAAACCATGTAACGCCCGATGTTGCCGATATTCCATTGGCGGGGTTTTAGAAGATATTCTACATCGACATGATCGGAAGGAATTCCGATTTGAGAAATGTCGTAGAGGAGATTGTTGATGAGCACTTGAATCGGTGCCATTGGCAGGAACGGTAAGAAACAAGCTCCTCCCAGCACGCTAAACATATTTCCAAAATTGGAACTAGCTCCCATGCGGATGTACTTGATGATGTTTCCAAAAACTTTGCGCCCTTCAATGATGCCATCTTCGAGAACCATGAGGCTTTTTTCGAGGAGGATGATATCAGCCGATTCTTTAGCAATATCAACAGCACTATCGACTGAAATGCCGACATCAGCCACGCGCATCGAGAGGGCATCATTGATACCATCGCCCATGTAACCGACAACATGCCCTCGTTTTTGCAATGCTACGATGATGCTTTCTTTTTGTGCGGGAGAGAGGCGAGCAAAGACATTGTGTTGTTCTGCCAGATTGCCAAGTTCCGCTTCTGTTAAGGAAAGGAGCTGGTCGCCCGTGATGACTTCTCCTGCATCAATACCGACATCTTTACAAATTTTGCGCGTCACGAGAGCGTTATCGCCTGTCAGAATCTTGGTTGAGACGCCATAGCTCTTGAGTGAAGCAATGGCTTTGAGGGCTGATTCCTTCGGTGGATCGAGGAAAGCGATGTAGCCTAAAAGAATTAATTCGCTTTCATCCGCAATGGAGAAGGTCGTTTTATCTTGAGGAAATTCGCGATAGGCGATGCCAAGAACACGATAGCCATCGCAGCTCAGTTTTTCATATTCCTCGAGAAGGTCATTCTTGATGAGATCAATCATCATGTAAACTTCGTCATCAACTTGGTAGTGCGTGCAAGCTTTGTAGATATCTTCCACGGCTCCTTTGCAGACCAAGACGTGATCTCCTTCATAGTCGACGACGACAGACATTCGCTTGCGTTGAAAATCAAAAGGAATTTCATCAACCTTGCGACAGCCGCGATCGACATCCAGATCCGTGTGAGAGAGGACCGAGGCATCCAGCAAGTTGCGCAGGCCAGTTTGATAGTAGCTGTTCATGTACGCGTAGCGCAGGACATCTTCGCTAGCACGATTCGTAACATCGACATGTTTTTCTAAAAAGACGCGGTCTTGGGTGAGGGTGCCTGTTTTATCGGTGCACAAAATATCGATGGCTCCAAAATTTTGAATCGCATTCAGGCGTTTCACGATGACTTTTTTGCGTGACATTGCAATCGCTCCCTTCGAAAGGTTGACGACAACGATCATCGGAAGCATCTCCGGCGTGAGGCCTACAGCCACGGAGAGGCCGAAGAGCAAGGCTTGTGTCCAACTGTGGTCTTTGAAGCCGACAATCAGAAAAACAATGCTGACCATCACCACCATGAACCGAATCATGAGCCAGGTGAATCCTGCAATGCCGCGGTCAAAACTTGTGAGCACGGGAGCGCCAGCCAACTTTTGGGTGATGGCTCCAAAGTGCGTGTTGATGCCAGTATTGACCACAAGGCCTTTGGCGCTGCCGCTAACAACGTTGCTTCCTTGAAAGACAGCATTCGGAAGTTCAATGATGGTTCGCTTCTTGTTCTCAGGAGTGACTCCTGCTTCCACCGATTTTTCGACAGGCATCGATTCTCCTGTGAGCGAAGATTGGCTCACAAAAAAATCTTTGGCAGCAATCAGCCTGATGTCTGCAGCGATGAGCGATCCAGCTTGTAGAGAGACGATATCGCCAGGAACGATTTGTGACATCGGGACATCCACTTCTTGGCCATCGCGCAGCACATGGCAATTTGTTTGCACCATGGCTCTCAATTTTTCAACAGCTTTACTCGAGCGATGTTCTTGGCAGTAAGAAAAACCGACGCTCAAGATGACCATGAACCCGACAATCGTGGCTGAGGGAGCGTCTCCCATCAAGATGGAGGCCACGCAGATCACTAAGAGTTGAATGACAAGAGGGTTTTTGCAACGAATGAGAATCTCTTTAAGAAAACCTTGATGCTTCTTTTTGCCAAGGTCATTAGGGCCCCATGTGACGAGGTGTTCCTCAGCTTGAGCGGCCGTGAGGCCCTGATCAGAGCTGTTAAGAGCCTGCAAGGCTTGATTGGGGGAGAGCGAACAAATCTCTAGGAATTTTTGTTCCTGTTCAGAAAATGCCTCAACGCTACTGGAACCTTTGCGTTCGGCAAAAGTTGGAACTGTTTTTTTAAACCTAGAAAAAATGCTCACGATGCAAGAGTGGTGGAGATTTTGATGCCTGCTATCATAACTTTCTTAGAGAGCACTGGCAAGCTGTGTGATGCTTATTACAAGGCTATAGTCTATAGACTGTAGGTAAAGTAAGGCCTTCGGCAATCAATGATAAAAATTTTCTAGTCATAAATGATAAAAATTCCAAATTTTTTCAAAAGTGAAGCGTTGTATTTCAACTTTTGTTTCAGCAGGCGTAACGCGTTGTCTGACCTATAGCCTACAGCCTGTTTTGTCAATGCCCCAACGCCATCGGTCCCACCCATTGCTGGATCCGATCATTCCATTCCGGAGGGCTGGTGATCTCAAGGAGAGCATTATTGATCTCTCTTTTTTGAGGAAGATTCGGACGCAACCCAATGGAACGGTAGATCGTGCCAGATGGAATGGAGGCAAGTCGAAGTCGGCCAGGATAGTCGTGAGAGACGAGGTATTGAAGACTAATGCTGTCACCAACAAAGGCGTCGATTTTTTTATCACAGAGTGCATCCAATCCCTGTTTGAGATTTTCAAATTTTTGAGTGGGAAGGCCTTTGAGCTTTAATGTTTTTGCTCCATAGCTACCGCGAAAGACACCTGTCTTGTAACGAGCTAGATCCTCGATGTGACGTAGAGAAGCATGGTCGGCGGCAATAGTCAGCGAGGAGATGACGGTTCCTGTTAAGAGCGCGATAAAGATCATGCCTGCAAGCATCCAGACAAAAGTAAGAGAGCGTCCCAAAAAAGTGACAGGGACTTTATCGCCATAACCATTCGTCGTCATCGTTACGGCTCCAAACCAAAAAGCAGAACCAACACCATGAGGAAGCAAATTATCAAAATGGTTTTTATTGTTTTTACGCTCTACCAGCCAAAGCAGAATGCTGAAAACAAGAAGGCCTAATATCATGAAGAAAAAGATTTCTATGAAGCCATTGCTTTTCAGCGAAGATGAAAATTCCAAAAATTCTTGGGTGATCACAAAATTGCGAAGAGCAACGAGAAGGCGGCTCGCTAAATAAGGCTCGGTGAAATCGATGAGATTTTTTGCTTCGATCGAAGGAGCCATTTCTGCAATGCAAAGATCACACTTTCCCGTATGCAGGGCCTCCATCACTTCATTGGGAGGGAGCTTGACGTAGTCATAATTACAGCCAATTTTTTTAGCGATTTGTTCCCAAAGATCAACCGTCAATCCGCACCATTTGTTGGGGGACTCCTCATAGGCATAAGGAGGGGATTCGCTGACGATGACATGGAGGAAGGGAGGTGTTGTTTCTCCCATCGCAACCGTCATCCAGATAAAAAAAGAAAGAATAAAAAATTTCATGAGTTTAAGTCTGATATTGAGACATCGTAAGTTTATGAGGGGAAAAGTTTTTTTGAACAAAAAAAGAATAGCGGTGTCTAAAATGCTATGCGATTATCACCTGTTTTATTCCTCCCTATGACACTCTTGAGAATTATTTTAGCCTTCATTGTTAGCGCGGCATGCTTCAGCTCTCTTCTTGCTCAAGAACGTACTGGAAATTCGGCCGAGCCAATTTCAGGAGATATTATGGTACAGGTTGGTGATCCTGGAAATGAGCCTTACCTCAGAAAAGACTATGAGTTTTGGGGGACGCCGGTAAAGCTTGGAAGTGTCGATCATGTTTATAAAATTGGGAAATACGAGGTGACGGTTCAAGACTGGCAAACGTTTCTCACTGCAGTCGCTTCTCAAGCAGATATCAACGGTGTCATCGATGCCTATGGACTCTATAATGATGGAATGTTGAATTGGATTCAGCCTTGGGATGAATGTAGCCAGGATGGAAAATATATTCGTGCTTATAACATCAAGGATAAAACATCACTCCCGATAACGCATGTCAGTCTTTATAGTGTATTGTGCTACATTAACTGGAAGGAGCATGGTTCTCCGATTCTTGAGGCAGGAGCAGATGTTGATGCTATTTTAAAGCATGGAGCTTATGAATTTTTAGAGGATGGAACGATTGTTCCAAATGAGAAATCTCATTTTTATCTTCCTAGTCATGATGAATGGATCAAGGCAGCCTATTACACAAGCAACAAGCTAGGTGAATGGTATTCGCTCTATCCAACTCAAAACGATACTACTCCAGGCAATAACAATGGAGATGTTCTCAATCAGGCAAATTATAACAGTCGCTCTTGGCTCTCGAGTTCTTTGCTAGCGTTGACGCCCGTTGATTATTTTAGTGAGTCCAAAAGTTATTACGGGTGTTATGACATGGGAGGCAATGTCAACGAATGGACTTACACCTTGGATGGCCCTGATAAGTTCATCGTTCGTGGAGGATCGTATGAGTCTCAGTACAACTATTCAGGGAGCAACGATCTCATGATTAGTGCGATTCCAAAAAGTTATAATCCAAGCAAGGAGAGCGCTACGATTGGCTTTCGTATTGCAGAACGGGATCTGTCGAATGAAGAGGCAGCATCACAAGCAAATATTCCTACTGATGTCATCAATCAAATCAAGGAGCATGGCGTAGGATGGAGCAGTGCAGCAGTGTATGAGGATTATGTAGTCGGTAAAAATATTTACTACTGCAGCCAACCAGAAGAAATAACCAAGACTTATAAATATGCAACGACTGGTATGAAAGAGCTAAACAAGCAAGGTCCTAATAGAGAGTGGACTCTACCTCCTCCTAATGAAAGGGAGATTGCAACTTGCTCGCTTGAAATCAATCCCAGAGACATCTCTTTAAAAAGGGGGATAATTGTCATCGGATTAGAAAGGCACTTAGGTAATACTGAAGAAGGCATAAAGAAAGCTGTGAGAGCAGATTATCATCCTGGAGAATTTCATCCTGACGATCTCGCAAGATTAAAAGAAAATTTTTGGCTGCCGACAGGCGCCATTGAAATCCCAAAACAACTTATTATTGGCGGCATTGCCGGCCTAGCCATCGGAGCTGGTTGTGAATTTTCTGGAAAGTATTTGGGTGAAGGGATCGGATACCTTTGCGGCGGAAGCAAGGGCGCTGCGCAAGGAGAGCTAATCGGAGAAGATATCGGAGCTGTCATGGGCATGATCTTGCCCTTTGTGATCCTTATCTAGGAATTTCTGGGGCAAGTGTCCGTCCACACGCTCATCTTCCAGCACACTTTTTTTTACCTCTTATCCGTTCATGAGACTGAATTTGAAATGACATCTTCCTCTTATAGTCAAATTACTTAGAAATTACAGGAAAGAACGCAGGAATTTTTAGAAAAGGCCAGGCCGAAGACCGAGCGCTATCTAAACGATAACGTGACGGGATGAGAACGCAGTCTTTTCCTAAAAAGAACAAGTCAATTGCTTGTAAGTTCTAAGTAATTTGACTATAACAGCCGCGCCAGCGGTGCTCAACAGCTGCTTTATTCTCGCCTTAGCGGGAATGACGTAGCGGCTCAACCTCTCAACTTCTACAAAAATAGGTTGAGGGAACTTATTTTTTACCAAGCTGCTGAACGATTACCCTACCTCAACGCCTGCAGAATCGGCATTGGATAAACTCCCAAAATTAAAATCGTAGCAATCAGTGCTCCGATGAGGCATTTGGTTGTCCCTGTTACTAAAATGGCAGGAGCCTCTTCAGCAGGTTGCTGCCAATACATGGCACGAATCACTTTGAAATAATAATAAAATCCAGTCACGACCGTGAGTGAACCGACGGCGAGAAGGCCATAATGAGCCTGTTGGAAGGCGACTAGGAAAATGAAAAACTTTCCAAAGAACCCGGCAGAGAGCGGAAGTCCCGCCATCGAGAGCATGGCGATGGTCATTGCAAAAGCGAGGAAGGGCGAACGTTGATAGAGCCCTTGGAAACGATAAATTTCTTCACCGCCGGAAGCTTCTGCCACAACCATCAGGACGATAAAGGCGAGCGATGACATGGCCAAATAAGCGACGAGATAAAATCCAATCGCAGGGCCAGCCAAGACATTGCCAATGCTAGCAACGCCCATCAAGAGGTATCCTGTGTGTGCAATGCTCGAGTAGGCCAGCAGACGTTTCATATTGGTCTGCGCCAAGGCTGCTAGATTTCCAAAAATCAACGTTGCGATCGCGAGGAGTGTTACGATGGCGATCATTTTTTTTCCTAACAAAGAAACGGACATTAATTGTTCCAAGAGGCGCAATAAAACAACAAAGCCAGCTGCTTTTGAGGCCGCTGAAAGGTAAGCCGTCACTGGTGTTGGTGCCCCTTGATAGACATCAGGAAGCCAGAATTGAAAAGGAAAGGCCCCGATCTTAAAGGCGAACGCAACCAGGCAGAGCGCGACGCCGAAGAGGAGAGGGCTCAATGATGTCATTGATAATCCTACGAGAGAATGAGAGAGCAGGCTGATGCTAGTAGTTCCCGTCATGCCAAAAATCCAAGTGATTCCGTAAATGAGAAAACCAGCAGAGAGCGCGCTTAAGATTAAATATTTGGTACCTGCTTCCAAGCTCAAAGAATTTTTACGGAGGTAGGAAACTAAAATATAAAGCACGACCGACATCAACTCCAACGAGACAAAGAGCATGATAAAATCAACGGCTGACACTAACCACATCAAGCCAGCGCAGGCAAAAACAGGAAGAACAAAAAATTCTCCTGTTCCTCCACCGCGACGTTCGCTAGGAACGAGACGCTCGATCGTTGGAAGAAAATCAATCGACATGAGAATCGTGATGATCGTCATCACTAGCATGAAGCGTTTGAAAAAGAGGGCAAGCGCATCGATTGTATAAAAAGCAGCGCTAGGTCCCTGTACAGGATGCAGCGGCAAAAACGTGAGAGCGAGCACGCCAGCCAGGCCTAGGGCGCCTGCGTAGGCGATGCATTTTTTAGGAACGTTAGGAAAAAATGCATCTCCCATCAATAGAAGGATGCCTAGGACAACGACGAGAGTTTCAAGATAGAGAGGGTTCATGTCAGAAAAGTGAATAGTAATCGGTAATGAGTTAAGAGTGGTAGCAATAGAACGGCACTTGATAAACTTTTTTAAAACGACGGTTTGTTAAAATTATTCTCGAAATTTCTGATTTGTTTTTGATCTTAAAATACTCTCCTTCACTCTTTACTCTTCACCAAGCAGCTGGGAGCGTCAGCGCTCAGCTAATCGCCGTATTGACCAAGTGCAAAATGAATTGAGGATAGACCCCAACAAAAATGAGGGTTGTGATTAAAAGAATGACGCCGCAGCGTTCAGAAAACGTCAGATCGTTGAGAGAAAAATGTTCTTGGTGGCTCGAGAGTGGGCCGAAGAAAATTGCTCGATAAGCGCGCAGCATGTAAATGGCTGAAAGCACAACGCCCCAGACCGCAGCAACCAGAGCAATGAGGAGCGCTGGAGAACTATGTTCCATGACTACGGCAGCTGTTGCTCCAAAAAAGATGAGAATCTCACCAGCAAAGTTAGCAAATCCTGGAAGCCCCAAAGAAGCCATCGCAGCAAAACCAAAAAGGACCGACATGACAGGCATCTTGGTTGCAAGGCCGCCCAAGTCTTGATACTCAAGGGTTCCAGTGCGACGACGGAGAGCGCCACAAAGCGCAAAGAGTGCTGCCACGGAGATGCCATGAGCAAACATTAAAAGAGCAGCTCCATTGAGACTGATGATGTTCATCGTTGCGAGGCCTAAGAAAATGTAACCCATGTGCATAACGCTCGAGTACGAGAGCGTCCAATCAAGGCGACGTTGAGCGATCGTGACATAGCCGATGTAAAGAATGTTACAAGTGAGTAAGATCAACAATAACGTTGAGAAAGTAAATACGGCTTCTGGAAAGATCGGCATTGCAAGGCGGAGTAAGCCATAGAGGCCGAATTTTTTTAACACTCCCGCATGCAGCATCGCCGTGGAAGGAGGGGCGCTCGAATAAGTTGTCGGAGCCCAAGAATGAAAAGGAAAGAGAGAGACTAATGTTCCAAAACCAAACAAGAGGAGCAGGTAAATGTTGGAAGAGGGATGAGTGATGCCTGTTTGGCTCATCTCTGTCATTAAGCGAATATCAAAGGTCCGTAAGCCGCTCGGAGCCGCGAGGTAGAGGGCAATGATGCCAAGGAGAACAACAAAACTTCCAGCGCCGAGATAGAGCGTCGCTTTCCAAGCGGCTGCTTGGCGGTCGCCAGAGCCCCAGACGCCAATCATGATGAAGACAGGAATGAGGGCAATTTCATGAAAGCCATAAAGAAAAAAAGCATCGAGGGAAGAGAAAGCTCCGAAGAGCCCTCCTGAAATTAGCAAGAGACAACTATAGAAAAGACCAGGAAAGCGTTCTGTCTTGGGAGCGATGGCGATTGCTGCAAATGAGACGAGCGAGGTGAGTAACAGCATGGTGAGGCTCAAACCATCGGCGCCTAGAGAAAAGTTGAGCCCCAAATTAGGAAGCACGGGAGTTTGTTGCAAGTATTGCCATCCTGTAGCAACGTGATCGTATCGCACAACGAGAAACAGCGAAAGAATGAGGTTCAGACCAGAAGCGAGCAGAGCTGTGAATCGCGCAGGAGCGCCAACCATCATAAAAATGGCGGCGACGAAAGGAATGAGGATGAGAAAAAGAAGTGGGCTCACGTTGGGCAGAGGTTACAGGTTGCAGGTTACAGGTTGCAGGAAAAAATTCACAGGGATGGAAGCGATGGAAGGGATAAAGAATTTCTCAATGTATTTTTAGTAAAAGCAAAATCATCCCAATAACGCCGGCGCCGAGAAAGATGGAGTAGACTTGAAGGCTTCCGACTTGGAGAAATCTCAAAACAAAACCTAGAGTCCAAACTAAGGAAGCAGAACCTTGGACGCAAAGGCCATTGATCACCCAACGGTCAAAAAAGGAACAGGCATTTGAAAAACCGCCTTGAATGTGCTGCACGCACCAGGCATAAACATTGTCGATGTAGAGACGATTTGCGAGGAATGGGATGACCAAAGGATCTTTGGCAGCATTACGATAGAGCAAGAAGGAAGCTGCCGTCCCCAAGAAGAAGAAAGCAATGAAGAGTTTCTCAACGTACGCTGGCACTTCTTGAACGAGCGACATCGTTCCTAGTGGTGCAATGAAGAGTTTTTCAATAAAGGGATAACCAGCAAAAATCGCTGGAATGGCCAGCAACAAGAGCGGCAAGGTCATTACCAATGGAGATTCCAGCGCTGTCCGAGCGTGTTCAGTGCGAGGGGTGCCAAAAAAAGCAACGACAGCTACGCGTGTGATATAAAAAGCAGTGAGGCCTGCAGCACTTACCAACATCCAAAAAATTGCCGGGTGCTGTTCAAAAGCACATTTCATAATCAAGTCCTTGCTAAAACTTCCGCTGAAAAAAGGACAACCTGCAAGTGCCAACATGCCGCAGAGAAAGGTCACAAAAGTCAGAGGCATCCGCTTGCGCAAGCCTCCCATTTTCCAAATATCAAGTTCATGATGCATGCTGATCATGACCGACCCAGCAGTTAAGAAGAGGAGGCACTTGAAGAAGGCGTGCGTGAAAAGATGGAACATCGGAATGCCTGCCGATGGAGCAACGCCCACAGCAGTAACCATGTAACCGAGCTGCGAAATCGTGGAATAAGCTAAGACGCGTTTAAAATCGTTTTGCTGAGTTGCCATCAAAGCTGCTGCTAGAGCAGTTGAGGCGCCGATCCACATGATCACCGTGCTCGCTATAGGAGAACCATGAAGGAGGGGAAAAATACGAGCAAGCATGTAGACGCCTGCAGCAACCATGGTGGCTGCGTGAAGGAGTGATGAAACGGGCGTAGGGCCTTCCATCGAATTGGGCAACCAAACATGAAGTGGCAGTTGTGCTGATTTGCCAATGGTGCCGCAGAAAATTAAAATCAAAGAGACAGCGAGGAGAGTTGGATTATTGGTAAAGGAGGGCAAGGAGGCCGTGATTGTATTAAAGGAGAGCGATCCGACGCTGAGCCACAGCAACAAAATTCCTAATAAAAATCCAAAGTCGCCGATGCGATTGACGATGAAGGCTTGATTGCCAGCATCGGCGGCGGCGGGCTTTTCAAAATAATGCATGATGAGGAGATAAGAACTAAATCCAACCAGCTCCCAGCTGATGAACATCATGATAAAGTTGTTGGCGAGGACAATGCCAAGCATCGAAAAAAGGAAAAAGGCCAATCCTGCGAAGAACCGCGCAAATCCTTCTTCGTGGCGCATGTAACCAATTGAGTAGATAAAGACGAGCGTTGCAATCGTGGTGACTACAACAAGCATCGTGCGAGTTAAAGGATCGACCATCATTCCAATGGAAATGGTTAAAGTCTCTCCAAAATTAATCCAAGCAAAACCAGGAATGGTGATGTTGGTTTTTTGGAAAAATAAAATCCAACTTCCAGCGCAGGTGATCAATGCTGCACCAATGGCCAAGATTGCTGCAGCTGGTTTATTGCTGCGTGTGATGAGCAAGATGATGGCCGCAGCAACAAGAGGTGCCAGGTAGATGGTCCAGAGGAGGCTGGAGGCTGAAGGCTGGAGGCTGGAGATAAAATGAGAAACAGAAAACAGCATAGATATGTTAAGTAGCTAGTAAATGGAACGAATCATTTTCATGTAATTATCGTGAGATCCAATCCAAATCCAGACATAGCCATTTGGAATCGGTGTGGCAAGGGCTCTGCAGGCGGCATTCACTCGGCATGACCAGAGTTTAGGACCTACTTTTTTAAATTGTAGCGAAGGGTGAAAGGGATTGGATTTCCAAAGGAGGTATTGTTTGCGTGCTAGCAAACGTAAATGAGAAGAAAGGATTTCATAACATGATTGAAAGTCAGCAGTAGTGTGGCTGATCATGGGAGAGGGTATGTTTTTCCTTGGTGAAATTCTTGTTGAGCTTTTTGAGCCATGAGGTCTAGAGGGCCTCCAGGTAAAGCATCTTCTATAATTTTTTGGTCCCAATGAAATTCACGCATGTCAATCAACGCGTTCGTAAGAAACCAAAAATCTTTCTCGGGAAGTTGATCGATAGCCAAAGCAATTTCTTGAACAGCAGTCATAGTTTTAATTCTTCTTAGATTAAGTAGTCCTTATTAAAACTTCAAACTATTCAGATCTTCACTGTGAGTAGTTTGTTTGGCACGGAAAAGAGCCACGATGATGGCCAGGCCAACTGCGACTTCAGCAGCAGCCACCGTGATGATAAAAAAGACAAGTATTTGTGCTTGGTAATTTGCATGACCTTGAACAAGACCATAGCGTGAGAAAGCAACGAGGGAGAGATTGGTGGCGCTCAACATCATTTCGAGGCACATGAAGACGATGATGATGTTGCGGCGTAGCATCACGCCTGCGAGCCCAAGCGCAAAAAGGATTCCGCTGGCCATGAGGTAATGAGAGAGAGTGAGCATGGTATCAGGTTACAGGTTGCAGCATTTCAGGATGCAGGCTAGAAAATTATTTTAAAGTTTGTCGACTGAGTAAAACAACGCCGATGGTCGCTACAAGCAGGAGGACGCCGATGACTTGGAAGGGAAGATTAAAAGAATGAAATAGAGTCAAACCTATCATGGCCACATCGCTGTGAACCGGCTCTGTGAGCGGAGGCAAGGGTTGAGAAAAGAGAGGGCTTGTGGAAAGAGTGCTCGAGAGGAGTTCTAAAAAACAACCAACGATCAAACCTCCTCCTAGCATTGCCCCTAACTTAACGCGGCGACGTTCTTCTGCTTTAAGATTCAGTAGCATGATGATAAATAAGAAAAGGACCATGACCGCTCCTGCTGTCACGAGCACTTGGATGATTGCGATGAAATAAGCATCTAAGGTGACAAAGAGGGCTGCCAAGGCAAGAAAAGATGCAACCAGCGAGAGGGCGCAAGCAACAGGATTGCGGAGAACCACAACGCCAGCGCCGAAGACAATCATCAAGAGTGAAAAAAACCAAAAAAGTGTTAGTTGCATAAAAATTTACTTCTTCTCGTTCCATTTGATGACGAGGCCATTCATGACGCCTCCCATCTCATAGAGCTTGTCTTTGTGATGAACCATTTGATCACGAGAGAGGCCTGTGACTGAATAATCTTTGCGTAAGAAAATAGCTTGTTCGGGACAAACTTCTTCGCACAAACCACAGTAAATACAACGAGCCATGTCGATATCAAAAGAGCGTGGCTTTTTTTCAACCTTGCGCCAATGACTTCCGTCAGGAATTTCCATCGGTTCAATCGTGATCGCGCGCGGCGGGCAGATAAATTCGCAGAGCTGGCAAGCCACACAGCGCTCACGTCCTGTTTCATCTTTGACAAGGGTGGGAGCGCCGCGGTACCACTCGGGGAGATGCTTGTCCCATTTTTCTTCCGGATACTGCATCGTGATGATCCCTTTACCAAAAAGCGCGCGCTTCATGTGCTTCCAGGTAATAGCAAGCCCGCTGAAAATCGCAGGAAGATAGAGCCTTTCAGCAAAAGTAAGTTTTTTTCTATTTACGATAAAAGCCATGGGAAAGAATATTATTTGACGTAAGTCAAAATCAAAGCGGTCAGGAAAATGTTAACAACGGCCAGTTCAAAAAAGAAGTACCAACCGAGTCTCATTAGCTGATCATAACGAAAGCGAGGGAGTGTCCATCGGACCCAGATAAAGACAAAGAGGAGAGCGATGATCTTAGCAAAAAAAGTGCCAATATTGATCAAGCCCCAAACCCATCCGTGAGAGCCATCGGGAATGAAGGGAAGGCTCCATCCGCCAAGGAACAGCGTTGTAATGACACCAGCTCCTGAAATCATTGCGGTATACTCTCCGAGAAAAAAGAGCGCAAATCCCATCGAGGAATATTCGGTGTGATAACCGCCAATCAGCTCCTGTTCTGCCTCAGGAAGATCAAAAGGAAGACGATTGGTCTCTGCGAACATCGAAACAAAGAAAATGAAAAAAGAGATGATCAGTGGGATCCAAAGCAAAAGATGGCGCAGACTGATTCCGGCTGCGATCGCTTGCCATGCTGCTGCTGGGTGGAAAAGCGCATGCCAACTCATTCCTTGAGGCCAAAAAGGAGCGATCATCCAGCCTTGTTCTACTTGATATTGAACGATGGTATTGAGGTTTAACGAACCGACTACCATGAAGATGGGAACAATCGAAAGGGCCAATGACAATTCATACGAAATCATTTGCGAGGTCGAACGAATGCCGCCGAGAAAGGGATACTTGGAATTCGAAGCCCAACCGGCGAGAACAATTCCATAAACGGAGATGGAGGAGATCGCCAAGACATAGATGGCGCCGACGTTAATGCTCGCAATGGTCATCTGTACGCCAAAAAGCGAACTGCCGAAAGGAAGTACGCCCAAGACAAGAATCGGAGGAATCATCACGAGCTTCGGAGCCAAACGAAAATAAAAATAGTTGGCGTTCTTGGGCGTGAAATTTTCTTTCAGCAAAAGTTTAACCGCATCTGCAATCGGCTGTAGAAGCCCTTGCCATCCGACGCGATTGGGGCCAAGCCGATCTTGAATCAACGCGCTGACACGTCGTTCCGCATAAACCGTGTAGGAGACAAGCCCCAAGATGATGCCCAGCAAGATTGCTGATTTGAGGAGCGTCGTCCAAATCAGAAAGCCAATAGGAGACATAAGGCCCTCGCCTAACGTTTTGAGAAACGTCCAAGCGGCCGGTGAAAAAAAGTGGCTGATAAAATTGGAAAAGTCGTCCATACGATCCAGGAGAGCGTAAACTAATTTTCTATTTCAAAACAGAAGAAAATGAATGGCCGCAAAGGAACGTAATGCAAAGAAGAGAATGGCCACAAAGAACACAAAGAACACAAAGAAAAAAAACCGGCTTTTAATCCCTAGAATTTTTATAAAAAATTCTTTTTTTGTGTTCTTTGTGGCTATTCTCTTTTTTTATGTGCGTTGGTTTTCTTTCTCTCATTTTTGTGGCCGCTTTAGTTGCTGCGCAGCAGCCAGTGCCGGTGACGCTGAATATCGTCGATCATCCCACCGTGATCACCAATGCCGCAACGGCCTTGGGGGGCGCTATTGATGGGCATGAAAAAGGAGATGCTAAAAAAAATCTTTCTTCAAAAAGTGTGAAGAAAATGCTGCAGGCTGGGTTGAAACCACTCGCATATCGGCTGCGCACGGAGTTGGGAGTCGAGGCGTGGCATTGGAATCCCGTTGGAACATGGAGTGATAAAAAAAATAACCAAGGCTATTGGAGTTCTTCGATTGCCTTGCTAGAGCCTATTGAGGCCAGTTACGGCTATCGGCTTCCGCGTCGGGGCGATACGCTGGATGAGGCAAACAATGATGGCTATTCCCGACTTGATGATGGAAATGCCAACACTTTTTGGAAAAGTAATCCCTACCTCACATCGTATTACACGGGAGAATCAGATGAGCAGCATCCTCAGTGGGTGGTGCTTGATTTTGGAAAGCCAGTGCTGATCAATGCGGCTCGACTTCATTGGAGAGAGCCTTTCGCCAAAAAATTTAAGATTCAATATGCCACAGGGGGCGATCTTTATTTTGGGCACAACAAGGCATGGCACGATTTTCCTCATGGGAAAATTAGTGATAGTCGTGGAGGTTCTCCGCTCCTTGATCTAGGGGTGCCTCGCTTAGCTCAATATGTCAGGATCTTAATGACTGAGGGATCGGGAACAGCTCCTTTTGGAAGTACTGATCCTCGCGATCACATGGGATATGCGTTGCAAGAAGTAGAGGTTGGGTTTTTAAAGGAAGGAATTTTTCAAGATCATGTCATTCATCGACCTGATCAAAAGCAGACGATGGTGACCGTCTCGTCAACAGATCCGTGGCATCGGGCCTCTGACCTTGACGAGAAGACGGAGCAGCCTGGAATTGATGCTGTCGCAACGTCGCGCTTGGGCAATAATCAGCCGATTCTCTGGTCGCTGCCGGTTTTGTACGACACGCCAGAGAATGCTGCTGCGCTTGTCAGCTATCTCAAAAAACGAAATTATTTAAAACCACACCAACGCATTGAACTTGGTGAAGAGCCCGACGGACAGCACGTCGATCCAAAAGATTTTGGAGAACTCTATTCGCAGGTTGCAGAAAAAATTCAGAATCTGCAACCTGCAATCTGTAACCTGCAACCTGTTTTAGGCGGCCTCAGCTTTGTAACGATCGATTGTCAGCCAAAGGATACAACCTATCGTTTTGATCATCGGCGTTGGCTGAGGCCTTTTTTAAAACAACTGCGGCATCATCATCGTGAGAAGGATTTTCAATTTTTAACATTTGAGTGGTATCCTTTTGATGAGCTTTTGCTGCCCGCGCCAGAGCTCCTCCGTAGCAACGTTGGGAGCCTGCGTCGAGCTATGAACATGATGTGGAGCGGAGGTGTTCCAAAAAGCATGCCGCTCCTCATCACTGAGTATGGGTATTCCGTTTTTTCAGGAGAGCCAGAAGTCAAGATGGAGGCAGCGCTTTTGAATGCAGAGATCGCTTCCGAATTTCTCTTAGCGCGAGGAACGACAGCTTACTTGTATGGATATGAGCCGAACACCTTGGAATGTGGTATTAATAATTCCTGGGGGAATATGATGATGTTGTTGGAATGTGGAGAGCACTTGATTCCGCTACCCACATTTTATGGGGCGCAGATGGTGAGTGAGTGCGTGAAAGAAAAAACAAAACTTTTTCCTGTAAAAAGTTCTCAGCGCGATCTTGCTGCTTATGCTTTCCATCAACAAAATTCTGATCAGTGGACATTCCTTTGCATTAATAAAAATCCTACGAAGTCCTATCAACTGGTGCTTGGCAATCAATTTTCTGTAGAAAAAACCAGCTATTCTTCCAAAAATTATCAATGGCATGCTGATGGACCCAACGGCTTTCCCAGTAAAAATGAGCCTCCGCAGCATGAGTTGATTTCGGCTGGGGCTCCTGTCGTTATTGAGCCGTGGGCGTTGACAATTTTGAAAACAAAAAAGCCCGGGAGGTTATCCCGGGCTTTGAAGAATTAATAAAAAAGTATTAGCTTTTTTCTAAATTAGTTGGCAGAAGTAGCAGAACTACTGCTGGATTGTTGAGTGCCGCTTGCTGAAACTCCTTGAGCTGCAACAGAGCTATTCACTGAGGAGCTAGCGTTAGCGTCAGCACTTTGCTGGGAGCTGCTGCTAGAGCTGTTTTGAGCAGAGCTGTCTTGGCTGGAGCTCTGAGTTGAAGAAGTTTTATTGCAATTGTCCATGCACTGCTTTTTCATCTTGCGACAATTTTTTCTCAGCTTCATGCAGATTGGCTTCATGCTTGGGTCTGCTTTGACAATAGCGCGGCAGAGTTTGCATTTGTTTTCTGGTTTAGCAAGAGAAGGATCTTTTGCGATTGCAGCTGCTTTGGCTTTGCAGAAGCGTTGACATTCTTCTTTGGTAAGAACTTTGTAAGCGCAAGGGCCCTTGTCCATTGGACAGCCATTATTAGACCCCGAGCAACATGCTGTGGAGTTGTCTGTAGTAGCGCTTGCTGCCATAGGAGCAAGGCCGGCCACAAAGATTAATGAGAGTAACGAAGCTAACAGTTGTTTTTTCATAGGTGTTTGATGTGTTTGGGTTAACTGACGCTAAATTGGAACCTAACTTTTTTCAAAAAAAAGTCAATTGGCCTTCTCTGCATAATTGTGAAAACGATTTGAGAGGATAAAAAAGGTGGGGGCCCAGAGTCCAATGAAGATGCCGAAGCGCTCTCCATAGGCACGTTGAGCGCAGGCTACGGCATTGCTCCAATCGACCGAGCTGTTACCTGAAAGTAAGTACCAAATTAAGATCGAGCCAAGGATCGAGAGGAAGCCGCAGACGAAACAGAAGTTACTAAGCAAACGGAGTGTTGATTTGTTCATGGTTATTTTTTGGTTTATTGGTTTATGTTTGGTGGAAGTACGACTGGGGGTGGAAGTACAGGTGGAAGTAGAGGTGGGGGTGGAGTTGTTGAGTTGGAAGAAGGATCGTTTGGGGAGATTTCTACAGGAGCGAGAATACGAAATCCACTTTGAGGAAGAGCATCTGCAGAAAAGGCAACACAGAAGCCGGTGTCTGGTAGAAAGAGGTTTTGGAAGACGTGTGGTAAACTGATACGATTAGCAGGCGCGCCTCCATTTCTAATGCGATAGTAGCCACCAGTATTACAAGGATAAGGAGTATGATATTGATACAACATGCTAGGAGGCATATCTAGTGTGTAGGAGTCTTCGGTCCAATACCAAAGTGCAGGGTCGCTATCTAAAGATCCCCAGCTGATAGGAGAGAAAATTTCTGAAAATTCGTTGACTGTTGACAAGCGCCATGCTGCGCCAGGAACTCTATTGACGCTCATGTAAGAATTTTTGAGTTGGGTGCCATTAGGAAATTTGGGATCATACATTGTTTTTGCATAAAAAGAATCATTAGGTTGCCTGTCCCTTGTTTCTACTACATTGTAAGATGGCCCACTGTTCAGCGCGTCGTTGCCAATATCTCCGGTTGGTTGGTTCTTCGCAAGCCAATTGCAGAAGCGGGCTGCATCATCGAGGGGGACGCCTTTCATGATAGTTCGTTTTGCAACGGTATTCGAGAGCGGCTTATCGAGGCCTGTGACAGGGTCTTTCGTTGTGGATATACGATAGGTGGCGTAGTTGCAGAGAATGTATTTAAAGGGAGGGACATTGTTGGACCTAGCAATAGTGAGAAGACTCCAGTTTGTCCTGCTCATGTCGCCCCACTCAGAATGGTAAAGACGTCCTTCCTGAGTATCGACAGCATTTAAAAAAGCACAATATTGCTCCGGGCTGACAGCGTGTCTCGAAATATAAAACGTAGGCGTTGCAGAGGGATCGCTCAGATCAGGAATCATATCAATCACAATCGCGTTAGTATTTGATGGAGCTGTCTGCGCGTGAAGAAGAGATCCTAGCGGAACGATGCTGAGAAGGAGCAGGAGGATTTTTTTCATAGAGGGTGATTTTTTGACGATTGAATTTCTAACTTCAACTGCTCGGAAGCAGCTAATATTCGGGCCCAGAAAGAAACCTGATTTTTGGATCTTTCCAGCGACTATCGGGATAGATGAGTGGAGCAGCCTTGTCAATAAGAACAGCTTTGGTTAAGACAAACTCCGGGTAAAAATGATCACTCGCTGGCTCGTAGACTTTATCGCCAGAATAGAAGCCGTAGAGAAAATACTCATAGTCATTGTCAGAACCAATTTTACCTTGAGCTCGATTGGGAGCTAACATTTTTTGTTCATTCATCATTACGAGCTGAGCCTGTTTCCACGGCTCGCCCGGCTTTTTCACCCAACCCCACATGTGATAATCAACTTTGTAAAAACGACGTCCGATGTAGTAGTTTCCTGGCTTTTCCTGAGCAATCGAGGCATCGATGGCGCGTCGGTCAGTTCTGTTTTGAACTTGAATAGTTTCGCAGCCTGCTAGAAAAACAAGAGCTCCGATTGAAAGTAACGTGAGGAGAAATTTTTGCACGATGAAATATTAGGGTTAATCAAAGACGCACTCTTGTTCTTGATTGCGCCTCCTGTGAGGCAGGAGGAGAGAGTTGGTCTGCTGCAGTAAACATTGTTTGAACAAGGTCAAGCATACGAAAATCGATATCAGCTGCCTGAGCAGGACGTATTACATTAGGGGGAGCAGGAAGGTTTTCAATATCAATTCCATTGACGACATTTCCGATGCAGGCATGGCGTAGGCAATCAGCAACGATTGCGCCTTCTTCTTCTAAAAAAAACTTGGTTAAAAAAGTGATGGCATGAGCGCCCCCTGGACCAACAAAGGTGTCAGCTAAAGAGTGCGTGAGGTAGCCTCTAAAGGAATCCATTAAAGGCGCACTCACTATTTCAGTACTAGTGCTTCCGATCGTGTAAGCAGCCGCGCGATTAGCTGCAAAAGAACCGACATCGGTGCTTATTCTAGAACCAACAATTCTCCCAGCCACAAATGAGCAAAAAGCAGAAGCAACAAGAGTCAAAGGAATGACTGGAAGTGTGATTCCTGTCACAGCAGCAACAGTTGTTCCCACGCCAACAGCTACGAGGCCTCCTGTATGATAGCCAGCAGTGAGCACTCCTATATCAAAGAGTTTGCGAGCAAGTTGAATGGAATATGTTCCATGCGTCGCAAGTTGCTGTTCGGCTTCAAGTGCCTCTTGAGATAACTGACGATTAGTTGATAATGCATCGCAATACTTTTCATCTACAATGAATGGCTGGCTCTTTAGAAAATCTAGATCAGCTTCTAGGGCACATTGGATATCATTAAATAATTGGTTTAGATGACCCGCTGTTAATGAAGATGAAAACAACTCTTGGCGTTTCTCTTCCGGAATCATTCGTTGCAGGAGCGGTTTGCCATAACAAGTTTCCAAGGTGTGACAAAGCAGATGCCAAATTTTTTGATTTTCTTCCGCTGTTAGTTGAGATGGTGGATTAGCGGCGCTAGGAGGACGTACGACGACAGAGCCATGAATGTCTAAATGAAAACAAGCTGAAGGATCAGCATTAACGTAATGAGCAAAAACTGCTAGCTGAGGAGCGGTTTGTTGAATTGCATGAATTGCAATCCTTGATAAGTTTTCTAACTGAGCTTCTAAGGCCTTTGGATTCTTTCTAAAACGGGCCTCTAGTTCGGACATGACCTTTTTATGCTGGAGACGAGTAGCATTTAAAGCAGCTTGCAAAGCTTCTTCTGTCATCGGTGCATCAGGAACATCTCTCCAAACAGTATCGCTATCTTCCATCTGAGTATCGTTAACTATGGAGAACGGGTCTGCGTTAACGGAATTAACACCACCTGATTCCGCAACTGCAGCTACAGTGGTTGGCGAGTTCGAGAGCGCGCTTTCATCTGCCGAATGCAGCTCTATGTCTATATTCTCCACAAATATTTTGGAGGTCGTCGCCACCGTGATGGCCTCCTGCAATGCGGCTTTCAGGGCCTCGATATTTTTGAAATCACGTAATTGACGGTTTGCAAAATCGTTAACTTTTTCAAATTTTCTAAGAAGGTCTGCAATGTTTATTTCCGGATTAGCTTTTTGAGCTATCTCAATATTCCACTTCGCTTTTTGGACATAAGCTTCAATATCGTCCTTTGCACTTCTAGCCAAACTCGCATTCTCGATGACCTGCTTAATCATGCTTTTACTCAAGCCAGCATTGAGTGCTTGTTGTTTTTGATCATCAGAAAAAGCAAAGCTCGCTACATCCTTTCCGTACTTGGCTTCCAAGGCCGCACTAAAATCTTCAACGATGGCACTTTTGTTTTGGCCAAAGAGCCAACGATAGAGTTTTTGAAAACCGGATGTGACAGCTTGGCCTGAGACAGTTGCTGTCGCTTTATCAATATTTAAAACAACATCATCATCCTGCGCAGCCCCACCGACGAAATCCTGATAAATCGACAGGTCGTGAGGCTTTGTTGAACTTGATGGAGAGGCGAGAGCAGACATGGGCTGGGTTTTAAATATTCCACTCCGGATCATCAATGCGCAGGGCGCTTTGCACAGGAGAAACGGGAGTAGCTTCTGATATCGGAGTAGAGGTCTCGGAAGAGGTGGCGATGGAAGCAGTAGCCATGGAAGAGGATCGTTGTGCAGCTTTTGTGTAGACTGCTCGAGCTGGTACAGGTGGTTTCAAAGGAGCCAGTATCGTTTCATTCACTTCAATATTATTTTCCATGGCGGCGCGCATGGCTTTCACTGGAAAATATCCCGAAACAAAGCGAGACGAGTCTCCGAGTCCTGCTCTTTGGAGATCGCTCTTCACTGCTTCTTGTGACCTGCTCATGGACGGCAGCGCGTGAGGATCTATATCGCTCCGCTGGAACATTGTCTTGAATGCGGCTTCAAAACAATCGTAGTAAGCTTTTTTGATGAGGCGAACGGTTTCTTTTGAAAAAATACGCTGACCTTCTCCTGGTACATTTCGAAAAGGAGAATCTGCAGGCTCAGGTTCTGCCTGCTCGTCGGTGATGGTGTCGACGATTGCTTGCTTCAGAAGATCCAAGAGCTCTGCTTGTTTTAATACAGTCGTTACCGTGCGACTCTTGAGGCTAGAAGCGGCAGCCTCTCCTTCGAGCGTGGATGAAAAAACAAAATCAGTAATCTCTTCACCATATTTTTCTTTAAGAGCTGTTTTAAACTCACTGACAATGGCGCGACTTTTTTCCAATTCATCAAAATAACTTCCTGCGCCAAAGATGCCCAGTATCCCCATGCGAGGGGCTTTGGCGCTGATGATGCCTTTATTTTCAGGCAGATTGATCAAGGCCTCAGCGTCGGGATACTGAGCTGCAGCTTGTTTGAAATGCTCAACGGAGAGAGGCATGTCTGGCTTGTTCTAAAACTTCCCGTTTCCATTTACAACTTCTGCGATGGGAATAGCTGAAAATGGAGGTGCAGATGGGATTGCGACAGCGGATTGAATATCGTCAACATTATCTTCCTCAGGGCGATGATTTGGATTAGTGGCTGGTATTACAACAGAAGGCTGCCTGCTGCGAGATGCTCTATCTCCAAAGGAATCGGAATCGTTTGCTGGAGGAGCAGAGGGACTAGCCTGAGTTTTACTAAAACGGGCTCGTGCCTCATCAAACCAGAGATGGAGGAAGCGAGAGCTGTGATTGATCGTGATATTTCGATCAATCGCATGATCGGCAAGGTGGTCGAGGATGGTTTTTTCAGCATGAGCATACGCTTCATGAGCTGCTGCAAGCTTAATGTCCTTGTCTTTGCCAGCTTCTTGACGAGCGATGGTGGCTTGCCGATAGCGATGTTCTCCAATGCGTGCATCTTGAGAAGTCGTGATGGCATCATTAATCAGAGGTGTGATTTGTGGATCATTCAAAAGCTCACTCGCCTGGCGCGCTCTTTGCAGGGTCTCTTGAATCGTCTTGGCATCTAGGCGCGATCCGCGTTCTTTGCGTGCTAGTGCCGTTGGGAAAGCAAAGTTGGCAATGGCATGGCCATATTTTTTGTCGAGAGCTCGATGCAGGGCATCAATGGTGCGGCGATTTTCTTGAGTAGAAGTCGTGTCTCTTCCAACAACAACTTGGAAAGCCGCGCCAGTCCATCCTGTTAGCATCCGCGGTGCGGCCACAACTTGAGTTGCCTCTTTATTGAGGATATAGCGATCTTCTCCTTCATTCGCAATAGCCTCAAAGAGGGCCAAGTCATCACCTGAACCTTCTCCGGGTTCCTGTTTGGCTGCTCTCCAAAGGGTTTTCAGTTGCTGCAGCGCTTGGCGTTCGGGACTTTCGGGGGGCAAATTTTGGCGGCTAATGTAATCATCAATAAATTGATTCACTTGATTTCTCTTGCTCTCACTGAGGGCGACGACTTGTTTTGCTTTAGCGTACTGCTTGTCATAGTCACTAGCAGTTTTATTAAATTCAGCACAAGCCAACGTTGCTGCGGCATCCGTGACGACGGCTTCTTGAATGACACGATCACATTCCTTCAGAATGTTTTCAAAGAGGTCAGCATCTTTAAGAACTTGCTGAACCGTCGCGGCATTGAGGCGCGAGCCTTGTGTGATCCGACTGCCCAACGTTGGGCAAGCAAAACTGGTAACCCTAGCGCCATAACGAGTCAGCAAGGCTTCTTGGAACTGTTCCAAGATCGCTTTGTTTTCACTGACTTCTGTCTGTGATTTTCCAAAAATAAACTGAAGAGGAATTCCATAAAAAGGACGTGGGGCAGGAGTGATGTCGAGGCCATCCTTGCTCATGATCAACCGATCGGCCTCAGGATTGCCTCGGGCAACATCTTGAAATTTTTGAAGAGAATTTTGCGTCGCTGCACTGAGCTCTTCTTGCGAGGGCTCAACAAAAGAATAAGTTCTCGAGAGCGATGGAGATGATAAAGAGTTCATAAGTCAAAATCGGAGTGTTGGTTTTTTTCTTCCTGAGGCTTGCAGAAGTTTGATGAGAGCAGTGCCATACTCTAGCTGTCAAGGAGAAAGCCCCCGTCGCGGTGCGCATGAAAGATCCAAACTAAAAAAAAGTTGCAATTGAACCTTTGAGTGCTAGCTTTTTAATGACATCAAAAAAATTCCATCAATTACCTGTAAAAATTATGTCCATCGAACACTTTAACGACCTTTTAAAAGATTTAGGCAAAAGCGTTGGCTTGCCTGATCTGAAGCCGAGCAACGATGGACTTTGCTCCTTGCGCTTTGATGATCGTGTGACGATTGACCTCGAAGCAAACGAAGAGACTGGCGCGTTGATTTTTTCCAGCATCGTCGGGACCTTGATGCCGTATCAAACAGAAAAATTTTATCCTGAACTGCTCGAGGCCAATCTTCTTTGGGCCGGCACAGGTGGAGCAACGCTTGGCGTTGATCCTGCAACGTTGAGCGTCTTCATGTGCTACCAAGAAAAAATGGAAGGCATGGAATTCTTACGCTTTCAAGAATTGCTCAAAGGATTTAGCGACACAGCACTTTTTTGGAACCAACGCCTAGCCGGTGGCGAAGCCGAAGGAAAACTCCCTCCTGGATCCGAAAACAAAACCGCAGACGCCGCACCGGCTCCAGCAGACGCTGCTGAAGCAGCCCCAGCCGCTCCTGCTCTAGGAAGCTACGCTTAGAAATAAACGACTATAACAAACTGCACCAACTAACACACTTTAGTTTAATTAACACTTCAACTTTTTAAATATTATGAGTCAAATTTCAGGACAAGGCAGGTCAAATAGATCAGATAGCATAACAAGTATGGGTTCTGCAGACTCAGGCTTTGGTGTTGATGATGTAAAACGTCAAGTTGGTCATATGAATGGCTCAACCGTTGCTAAAGGTCTCGCAAATCCAAAACCATCTGGTTTTTTTGGCTGGCTCAAGAGTCTTCTTTTTGGCTCTGGAGGGAATAAGCCGTCAGATCCTTTAACCATGAATCTAAAGCCTACAAGCAAAGAGGTTCTGGACGGATATGCAGCTAAAGATCAGGCATACCAAAATAGTAAACAACAAGTAGTACTCCATCCTACAGAATCTTCACCAGAACCTCGAGATCTAAGTCCAAGTTATAAATCTGGACTAGAGGGTCGTACTGGAGTGCATGATGAACCAAATGCACCACAGCAGAAAAAGCATGCAGAAATTTTGGATCAACTAGGCCTTTCACCTGATGAAGTAGCAGGATATAAAGAAGTCATCGATATCAAAATTGCTGATAAACAACAGAGGGAGGCATTTGATCGTTTCAGAGAAGCTAATATCACACTTAGAAACAATCCAAAACCAGTTGATTCTTTATCCAGTTTGAGCAACATAGCGACGCGTCAGGATGCTTTGTCGAAGCAAGCGGCACATGACAACGCGTTGAAGGAATATAAGGAAGCTCTAGCAGGATTAGATGCTGTTGGCTTATCCTATGATTCTCAAACTGGGAAAGTCTCAAAAAAAAAGTAGAGATTAGTTCAGCTGGTTTGTCTCAAGCTAATGCCGCAGAGAAAACAGTGCTTAATGCAAGTCAAGTACTTGACTGTGCAAAACAATTATTAGCTACTTTTAGTTCTTCAGAAGACTCTTCAGCTTTATTAACCGAAGAAGTCTTAACGGACTCAATAAAAAAAGAGGCAGGAGATTCAAAAACGAGCCAATTGTTGGTAGCTACTAAATTAAGAGATCTAGTTTCCTCTAGTATGCAAACGCGCAGGAGCATGGCATCCCGGATTCCTCGAGATCAGATGGGAAGCTATGCTCGTGAAACTGAAAAGCTTCAGAATTTTTTCAAGACAATTGAAGTCGTACTTGGGAAGTTTGGTTCGCCAATTCAAAAGTAAAAAGTAAAGGGGTCAGAAAAGGGGTCAAAAAGGGGTCGGAAAAAGGGGTCAAAAGGGGTCGGTTCCGTTATTTCGCTAATTTGGTGCCAGGTGCATTATTTTCATTAATGAGCTGGCACTCATTTTTTTGCTTTGCTCAAGCGAATGTAATTGAAAAGAGACGTGCTTTCTGGTAGGTCCTCTGGATGCCAAGACAAATACGTATTGAATATGAAGGGGCGATTTACCATGTGATGAATCGCGGGGATCGAGGTGAAGACATTTTTTTTGATGATCATGATCGGAGGAGTTTTTTAAAAACATTAGGCGAAGCTTGTGTTAAGGCCGATTGGCAGGTGCATGCTTATTGTTTGATGAAAAATCATTTTCATTTGGTTCTTGAGACACCCAAGCCAACATTAGTTGACGGGATGAAATGGTTGCTTGCCGTTTACACGCAACGCTTCAATGCGCGGCATCAAAAATGGGGGCATCTTTTTGCAGGACGATATAAGTCTCTCATCGTTGATGGTTCTGATAATTACTATCTCAGAAAAGTTTGTGACTATGTTCATCTCAATCCAGCTCGTGCCTATCTTCTCAAAAATGGAGCGCCGTTGGAAAGTTTTCCGTGGAGTAGTTTTGGTGAATATTTAAAGCCATCTTACAAACGAGTTCATTGGTTGCGGGTCGATCGCTTGTTGGGAGAACACGGAATTGGAAATGATGACGCTGCAGGACAAAGAGATTTTTCAAAATTAATGAATGATCGCTGTGCGGCAGAAGGTCTCGGTGGGGAGGCTGCTTACAAAATTATTAGGCGCGGTTGGAAATTTGGAGCGAAGGATTTTGTGGAGCGACTATTTGAAAAGATGAATGCTGTTCCAAAAAAAGAAATTCATCTTCCAGTTGAAACTGATGAAACAATGGAGGTAAAAGGACGTAGGTTGATTCAAGAAAAACTAAAAGAGCTGAAATTAAAACCTGATGATCTAGCTTCGTTGCCACGCATGGATCCTGTTAAGGCAGAAATTGCTGAATGTATTAGATCTCAAACTACCTTGCCGCTTAAATGGATTGCTCATGAGTTAAAAGCTGGAGCTGTAAGCACATTAAGAGTAGCCTTACACAAAAGAAAAAATAATTGCTATGGCACCAAATTATCGAAATAACGGAACCGACCCCTATTTTAT
>JAIEQF010000022.1 GCA_019747895.1 Chthoniobacterales bacterium | reverse complement strand
AATTCCGTTCGACTTGCATGTCTTATCCACGCCGCCAGCGTTCGTTCTGAGCCAGAATCAAACTCTCCGTTGAAAAGTTTGTGGTTTCCGTGCTAAACGGAAACCGTATTCGAGCCCTATTATTATTCCACACTTTCTCGAAAGAAAGCGCGGTAATGGTTCGCTTAATATAATTAAAACTTAATTGTTTTCGACAGAAAACGCACAATTCAGTTTTTGCTGTTTTGTAAATGTAAGTGCTAAAAACTTTAGAGCCTTGGGAGGCTCTTCAAATTTTTAGACTATTTGATCCATTCAATGTCCATTTGTGTGCAACATTGAACTAGCGCTATCAAAGATCATTGCCGGTGTCTGCAACCTCAGGAAGCTTCTAATTTACTTGGAAGTGACCTGTTGTTTTTTTCGCAGACCGGTAAAAGAACAATCCAAATCGGCAACCGGGGTCACCGTCGGGATGGAAGAGAATACAAGAAATGAATCCTGAGTCAATGAATTCTTTTATTTTTTTTTAAAAAATTTAGAAGCCGTCTTATTTCAAATGCAGCAAATGAATTTCAGCGCCAGCAATAATGACTAAGAATAACCAGCCAATAAAAGCAACAGCAACGATCCGCAAGCCTTGTTGCCACAAGCGTTCCAGGCGGACCTGCAGGCCAACACCCGCCATTGCCATCGCCATTAAAAATGTTGCTAAGCTCAAAATAACTTGATCCAGACGAGCCATAAAAAAAATATTTCCCCATCGCTCCATCATCGTGTGCAGGACTCCAACAATTAAAAAACCAAACACAAACCAAACAGAACTGACTAAGGCATAGACCCCGCCTTGCCGCGAATCGCCTGTTCGCAAGGCCTTCCTCATCAGAAAAAATCCCAAGACCAGCATTGTCGGAGCAAGAAAAAGAACTCGAAGAAATTTAGTAGCTACGCCCGAATCTATGGACGCAGGAAGCACTGAAACAGCAGCGATGACTTGAGCAACTTCTTGCAAGCTGGCTCCTGCAAGGACTCCAAACGATAACGGCGCTATCTGGAAAAAATGAGCTAGAGTCGTCATCCCCAGCACACCGATTGTGCCAATGAGACTTCCTAGCGGAATAACAAGAGCTACTTCTTCTTTTGTAGCGCGCAACGTAGGCGCGACGGAAGCCACTGCCGAAGCACCACAAATGGAAGTGTTGATGGCAAGGAGCAAAGAAAGCGTTTCAGAAAGTCCAGCGCGACGCCCTAGCCACGTGATCCCAACAAGACCTCCAATGACAACACTCGCCACAACAATAATAATGCGCGGCCCCACATGCACCAGCAGATCAAAATTACACCGCACTCCAATGAGCACTGTTCCAATACGAAGAAGGTGTTTTGCTGAAAAATGAATTCCTGTTTCTTGCAGCTCTGGGATATGCAGCAGGATCCGTGCCGCAAGCCCCAGCAGCAATGCCAAAGCCAGGACTCCAATCTGGCCTAATCCAGGAAGATGATTCAAATTCATGGCGAGCACAGCAAGAAAGCAAGTCAACGCCACTCCTGAACGAAAATGCGGACAGTGAAATTTCATGCTTCATGCTCGTCGAGATTCCATAACTTGAATAATATTGTTTTGTTATTAGCCATAATATTATATTATAACTGTTGTAGCTGCTTTGCAGCTCTTCACCCTCTCTTCCAAATGGATTATCGCCTTCAAGTTTTTTGTGAGGTCGCCACTCAGCAGAGCATCAGCGCTGCTGCTAAGGCTCTCCGCATTTCTCAGCCAGCAGTCACGCAGCACATCAAGCTTCTTGAAGAAACTTTTCGCACACCATTTTTTATTCGTTCGCGCCATGGCGTGACCTTAACAGAGGCCGGCATCACCTTGCTCGCACATGCGCGCCACGTTGCCGCTCTTGAAGAAGAGGTCGTCGCACAACTTCGTCAACCAGGACAAACTTTTCAAGGTCGCCTGCGCGTAGGGACCAGCAACACTGTCATGCAATATTATTTGCCTCGAGTACTCGCTCTTTTTAAAAAACAACATCCCTCGATCACTATTGAAATCGTGGGCGGCAATAGCACGTCAACAATCGGAGCCCTCTTAGATCAACGGATTGACATTGGCCTGATCGAAAGCCCCTGTCGCCGTCGCGATCTGCGCATGCGTCCTTTTTTTGAAGATGAAATCGTCGTCATCGCTTCTCCAAAAAATTCTCTCTCGAAAAAAAAATCTGTTTCCCTTCACGAACTTTCGCAATCTGCTTTTATTTTTCGAGAACAAGGATCGGGAACGCGGCAATATGTCGAAGAACATCTTCAGCGAGCTAAGATCGCCACAAAACATCTCAACATTGTTCAAGAATTCCCAAGCAGCGAAGCGATCAAACGAGCCGTTGCGATGGAAATGGGCCTGGGCTTTGCCTCACGCATCAGCATCACGAATGAAATCACCAACGGAACACTCAAAATTCTGAATATTCCACGACTGAAAATTCACCGCCACTTCTCGACCATTTTATCCTTGGGCCCAGATCCTATCGGCTTACGTCAGGTTTTTCTGAGTTATTTGACTAGCTAATTTTTCCCAAATCGCTCTGCGGCCCAGTCGAGCGCTCGCTCCAAGATGACTGACCCTATCGGAAAAGCATAAGCATCGTCCATCACGCGCGCACTCCCCATTTTATTCAACATCACAAAGTGAGACTCTCCTTCTTTTGATTTCTTATCGCCCTTCAATTGGTGCAGCAAGGCTTTCCTATTTTGAAATACCGCGGTCTTCAAGCGAAGTTGATAAGCTGTTAACAATTTTTCAAGATCGTCTAAAACAGACGCTGCTAAAAACCCAGCTTCAACAGAAAGTTTTGTTTCTACTAGAAGTCCGATGGCCACAGCCTGTCCATGACTGAGTCGGTACTCCTCGAGGCTCTCCACAGCATGCCCTATGGTATGTCCATAGTTGAGCCATTGCCGCAGCCCTGATTCTTTTTCATCACCCTCCACAATATTTTTTTTGATCAAACAACTTTCATGAATGATTTCGAGTAAAAGTTGAGGATTGTTTTTTAGGCTGTCGACGGAGACTTGGAGCTTTTGAAAAAGCTCGGCGTTAGCAATAAGAGCATGCTTGATGATTTCCACAACGCCATTACTCCACTGCTCAGGAGGCAACGTTTTCAGAACATCTGTGTCCATAAAAACGGCGAGAGGCTGATAAAAAGTCCCAATCAAATTTTTCCCATGGCGCGTATTCACTCCGGTCTTTCCGCCAATACTAGCATCAACCATCGCCAGCAGTGTCGTTGGCAAATAAATCACCGGAATGCCGCGACAATAAGTAGAAGCTAAAAATCCGACAAGGTCCGTGGTGACACCTCCGCCCAGGGCCAGAAGACAGGTATCCCGACCATATTGCCAATCTAACAAAACATTTTCCAAACATGCTTTTGTCTCACGTGTCTTATGAATTTCTCCTGCCGGAAAATAAAAAACTCTGGCATCCAAGCCAGCGTCATCTAGCAAGTGCTTAACGTTAAGAACAGTTTCTGTTGGCACTTGATCATCGCTGATGATGACGAAGCGCTTGTTCAAAGAGCGACAGTAGTCGGGCAGTAGCTCGGAGAGGATTCCGCTGCCCAAATAAATTGGATAAGGCGGGTTGAGTTTGATTTGTAGATGCATCGGTTTTATGAAAAAAAAATTAGCCACAAAAGAACGCAAAGGAAAAATCAAAAGGAAAAATGAAATTTATTTTTAACAAAAAAAAATCCTCTTCCATTTGCTCCAATGATCTTAGCTTTTTGTGTTCTTTGTGTTCTTTTGTGGCTATTTTCTTTCTACTTAGACCACGTTGATAGTTGCGCACTCCGATTCAAAAGCAAGGCATCCGCTAAAACCAGCACCACCATCGCTTCTACCACAGGCACTGCCCGAATGGCTACGCAAGGATCGTGACGAGAGCCTTCGGGAAGTTGAAAAATAACGGGCACTCCTTGAAGATCCAGGCTCTCTTGAGGCAACTTAATGCTCGATGTCGGCTTGAAAGCAACTCGTCCACACAACGGCATGCCCGTTGAAATGCCGCCAAGAGTTCCTCCGGCACGATTGCTCTCTGTTTGAATTTTGCGATCCGTTTTTATAAAAAGATCATTGTGCGTTGATCCAGTCATGCGACCAGCGTTGAATCCTTCTCCTATCTCAAAACCTTTCGAGGCAGGCAAACTCATCATCGCCTTGGCTAAGTTTGCTTCTAACTTTTCATAAATGGGATCTCCGAGGCCAACGGGAAGGCCTGTGGCGACAAACCCAACGGTACCACCGAGAGAATCACCTGCTGTTTTAGCCGCTTCTATTTTTTCTATCATCCGTTCTGTAGCCTCAGCATCAGGACAAAAAAGCTGGCTGGCATCAACTAGCGCTCGCAAGGAATCCTGCTCCGGCAGATTCTTAATTTCAACATCAGCGACAGAATTCAAAAATGCGGTCACTTGCACCGAAGAATGTTTTAATAATTTTTTAGCGATAGCCCCTGCTGCCACACGGCAAGCCGTTTCGCGAGCAGATGCGCGCCCTCCACCACGAGCATCAAAGAACCCATATTTTTCTAAATAAGTAAAGTTAGCATGCCCGGGACGGAGTTGATTTTTAATCGCCTCATACTTACTCGAGTCAGCATCTTGATTAAAAATAATGATGGAAATCGGAGTCCCGGTTGTTTTTCCTTCAAAAACACCGGAGTAAATCACGGCCAGATCTGGCTCAGCGCGAGGCGTCACAAAAGCATTTTTGCCAGGGGCCCTCTTCGCAAGAGCTGCATTAATTTCTTCTTCGCTGATTTCTAAACCAGCAGGACAACCATCAATAACGACTCCAATGGCCTTGCCATGCGACTCGCCCCAGGTCGTGATGCGAAAAAGTGTGCCGAAAGAATTGCTGGCCATGAAAGCAGGTTACAGGTTACAGGTTGCAGGTTACAGACCAAAATCATTCATCTTGATGCAAATCAGTCCAACAATTTCTAAGAAAAATTAACATCTCTATTTCTTTTTCGTGTTCTTTCGCGAACTTCACAGTTAATTTTCTTTTTATGAATTCAATTGCTCCATCTTCCACTTTGCTCCTCGGGCATTCACCCGATCCCGACGATGCCTTCATGTTTTACGCCATGGCGGCCGAAAAGATTCCGTTGCATGGTTATCGCTTTGAGCACACGCTGCAAGATATTCAAACACTCAATGAACGCGCGCTAAGCCAAGAGCTGCACCTCTCCGCCGTTTCGATTCACGCCTATGCGCATCTCCTCGATCACTACGCGCTTCTTCCGTGCGGCGCCAGCATGGGCGATGGTTATGGCCCAATGTTTGTAGCACCAAAAAATCATCCGGGACTTCCCACAGAAAATGCTTCGCTCGAGGAGAAAAAAAATTGGCTCCGTTCGAAACGCATCGCGGTACCAGGGCTTATGACCAGTGCTTACTTGGCGGCGCAACTTTGCTTAGAAAATTTTGATCATGTGGTGATTCCTTTTGATCAGATTTTTGATGCTGTGCGCTCGGGACAAGCTGATGTCGGCCTCATCATTCATGAAGGACAACTCACCTTCGCCGATGAAGGATTCACGAAGATCCTCGACCTGGGAGCCTGGTGGAAAGAGGAAACCGGCCTGCCACTGCCGCTCGGAGGCAATGTGATCCGAAAAGATTTTTCACTCGAACAACGTCGCGAGATCAATGAGATCATGAAAGCGAGCATTCAGTATGGTTTGGAACATCGCCGCGCCGCCGTTGATCATAGCATGGCTCATGCTCGCGGCATGGAAGTTCCCCTCGCTGACAAATTCATCGGTATGTATGTCAATGACTACACACTGGATTATGGCCCAACAGGCCGCGCTGCGATTCTAGAATTTTTAGGACGGGCTGCAGAACGAGGCCTAGTCCCGGCAATCAAACAACTTGAGTTTGTGGAGTAAGAAAAAAGAAGAATTAATAGCCACAAAAGAACACAAAGAACACAAAAGAAAATTTTATAAAATTGAATTTATTTTATCTAATTTCACTAACTTTTCAGTGGCCCTATAACAAAAAGAGCTAAACTTTTTATAGAAAACTTATCACAGCAAATTTTTATTTTTTGTGTTCCTTGTGTTCTTTTGTGGCTATTTCTCATTCTTTCGGAAGCTGTGTTTCCACCATCTCACACATGACGTGCAGCAAAAATTTCTGTGCTTCTTGAATGCGTGCAGTCGCTTTGCCAGGAATAATCATTTCGATATCCGCGATTCCTTTTGTAAATCCGCCACTCTTTCCGAGAAAGGCAATCGTATGAATGCCTCGCTCCTTGGCTTCTTTTAAGGCTTCCAGGACGTTCTTGGAGTTGCCGCTGGTCGTCAATCCGATGAGAACATCTCCTTTTTTCCCAAACGCTGCAACCTGACGCTTGAAGACATCGTCAAAATGATAATCGTTGCCAATCGCTGTCATCAGCCCGCCATCAATCGTAAAGGCCATCGCAGGGTAGGGGCGACGATCTTCGCAAAAACGACAGGTAAATTCCGTCGCAATGTGCGCACTGTCACTTGCACTTCCGCCATTGCCGCAGAGCATCAATTTGTTCCCTGAAAGCAAAGCTTTGCTCACCAGCTCCGCCGCTTCTTCTAATGAAGCTTGGAAGCTGGCCAGACTTTGAAAAACTTCGATCGCATCGTTTAACGAAGATTGAAAATGGGAAGGTTTATTCATGTGCTTATCTTGGGGATGATGTTTCAAGGGTCAAGTCGTAAAAAGCGAAAATTAAATCACCAAATTTTTTCCTACCACCTGTACCCTGCAACCTGTAACCTGTAACCTGCTATGAAAACCGCCATTTCTCCCTGCCGTCACGAAGATTTTCCTGAGTGGTATCAACAACTTGTCCGCGTCGCCGAAATGGCTGAGAACTCCGAAGTTCGTGGCTGCATGGTCATCAAGCCTTGGGGCTATGCCCTCTGGGAGCAGATGCAGAGCGTGTTGGATGGAATGTTCAAAGCCACGGGACATCGCAATGCCTACTTTCCCCTTTTTATTCCACTGAGTCATTTACAAAAAGAAGCAGAGCATGTCGAAGGCTTTGCCAAAGAGTGCGCTGTGGTCACGCACCATCGCCTCGAGATGCAGGATGGAAAATTAGTTCCTGCCGGCAAACTGACTGAGCCACTCGTGGTGCGTCCGACATCGGAGACGATTATCGGCTCCGTCTACGCCAAATGGGTCAAGTCGTATCGCGATCTTCCGATTCTTCTCAATCAATGGGCCAACGTCGTGCGCTGGGAAATGAGGCCCCGTCTCTTTTTGCGAACCGCTGAATTTCTTTGGCAAGAAGGCCACACCGCTCATGAAACGGAAAACGAGGCGATCATCGAGACCGAGAAGATGCTCCGCGTTTATGAAGCTTTCATGCAAGATTATCTTGCCGTGCCGGTCATCTGCGGCGAAAAAACCGCCAGCGAGCGTTTTCCTGGTGCGGTCAAAACCTACTGCCTCGAAGCCATGGTCCAAGATCGCAAGGCCATTCAAGCAGGCACCTCTCATTTCTTGGGACAAAATTTTGCTAAAGCTTCTGGAATTGAATTCCAATCGCGCGAAGGAAAATTAGAACATGCCTGGACCACCAGTTGGGGCGTTAGCACCCGCATGGTCGGCATGCTCCTCATGGCTCATGGTGATGATGATGGCGCGATCCTTCCTCCACGCATCGCTGCTAGTCAGGTGGTGATCATTCCTTTTATTCCAAAAGAAGAACAGCGCGCGATAATTCTGAAAAAAGCAGAAGAAGTCGCGACTCAGTTGCGCGCGGCCTCGTATGCAGGAGGACCGATTCGCGTGGAGATCGACGCTCGTGATGTCAATGGCAGCACCAAAAACTGGGACTGGATCAAGCGTGGAGCTCCATTGCGCTTGGAGATTGGACCGCGCGACCTGGAAGCAGGCACCGTGGCCTTGGCACGTCGTGATCGTGGCCCGAAAGAAAAAGAATCGTTGGCGCTTGGAGAGCTGGCTCAACGCGTTCCTGAAATTTTAGCCGAGATCCAGCAGTCACTTTTTGATCGCGCGCTCACTTTCCAAAAAGAACATACTCGCGAAATCAACACGAAAGAAGAATTTTGCGATTTCTTCACGCCGAAAAATAGCAACAAGCCTGAGATTCATGGTGGCTTTGCGCTAACTCATTGGAATGGTTGCCCTGAACTCGAAGCAAAAATAAAAGAGGATCTTAAAGTGACGATCCGCTGCATCCCTTTTGAAGCGGCTCCCGAGCCTGGCATTTGTCCCTTCAGCGGAGAGCCTAGTCGTCAGCGCGTGGTTTTTGGAAAGGCGTATTAAATCTTATTTCTAACTCTAATTGTTCTAACCTCAAGAGAGCTTGATCTAATTGTTCTAACCTCAAGAAAGTTTCAAGGCGGCTCTCCCATGGGCCTTTCTGCTCCACAGAAATATTTTCTTTTTCTTGGACAAGGGCACTGATCGCTGTTTTACAATTAGCGTTAGTGGCAGCGAAAAGCACTATGCATGCATTTGTCAGCCTCTCTAATTTTTCCTTACTCGACTTATTGTGCTGGCATAAATATTCATGACTATCGGGATCATCAAAAACCGCTTTCTTTAATAGTGCCGGAAACTGATCTATTTCTTTTTGAAGAATTGTTTTTTCACGGCGGATGCTCAAAGCTTCATTATATTTTTTGAAGCATTCCATTGACAAAAGAGAAGCCGACCAAAAAGACACTCTCTCCTTAGCTTTGTTTAACGCTCCCTCAATTTCTTTTTCAATGGCAGGTGAAATTTTTAATGACACCATCTTTTTGTGAGCCTCGATATTTTCTCGAGCTACTGCTAACTGATTGCTTCTTTCAATCCACGCATCTTTAGCCGCTTCGCCTTGTTCAAGCGCCATCTGCCAAACCCCTACATCAGCAGCCCGCTCTGCCCGTTCTGCCCGTTCATGAGCTCGTTCAGCAGTCTTATTGATGGAGGTGACTTGATTTCTATTTTGCCAAAGTTTGATTTTTGCTACTTGAGAAAGATCTTCGAGGTAGCGAGCTGCTGCCTCTTGGTGGAATTGTTCCCATTTGTGTTGGACTGCTGGGTCTGCAATCTCTTTTGCTTCTGCAATCATTCCGAAGAGTGGTTGATAGCGCGCTGCTATTTCTTGTGCATTCAAGGCTCTTTTCTCAAAATCTTCCGTGGTAACATTTGCGTTGATAATGCCCTGAATGATCTCATGATGAAGAGCATCGAGTTGGTTTTCTATTTCTGAACGATTTATTTTGTAATTTAATTTTTGAAGATAGGCTTCAAAAGGACCTGGCGAATAAAAATCAGCGTCTCCTTGATCAGATGTTGGATTATTAAGCCCATCATCAGGATGAAGCTCGTACGTTTTGCAGGCTTCTTCAAAGCTGGCCTTCGCTCCTTCCCAGGCACTACGCTCTTCATTGGCTTTCTCTATGATTGCTGCTGTCTTAAAATTATTGAGCCCACGCAAGGCAGCGACGACAGAAGTTTTTTTAATGGCAGGAAGAGTAGCACAAAAAAAGTGCAGTTGCAGTTCCTCTGCCTCTGCTTCTTGAGCTTCATCAGCTGCATCTCCGACTGAAAGTCTTCGTTTCGCATGCTCCTCCCCATTTTCTGGCCTTAGATCTTCGATTAACCCAGCAACTCGATCCCAATCTGGATGATTTCCATCTCCTCGTGCATAAGCTTGCTGAGCGGCTTGAGCGAGTTGTTCAAGGGTCCCCTCTCGTCCTTGCTTAGGAGCTTCTCCTGATTGCTGCGATATTTGCTCATGGAGCAGATCATCCCAATCTTTGATATGAGCAACAGCTCCTCGCTGTTTTTGTGACGAGTTGCCTCCATTTTCTGGAACTCGTCGCTCTTGTTTTTTGGAAAGGGAATCTCGTGTTCCTTTTTCCTTCTCCTCGCCAAGCGGCCAAGCAACAAGAGGCGCACTCAAGCTGATTACTAAAAAAAATATTCCAAACAACAGAGGGGACTTCAATGTTAACATTTTATTTGCGGCAAACTATTCCATAACGAAATTCTTTTCAAATCAAATCGCAACTCAGCATAGTGACTCGTCAATTTTTACAAACGTTCATCTTGCTCTGTATGAAGATTCCGAATCTGAGTATTTCAACTAGAAAAATCGGAGGGAATCACGCAAAGGATATCAGCAATCTGTTCTTGGAACTCGGCTATTCTCCCTATTGCTGCCTCTTCTTCTGGAGTTAATGGCTCTTCAACTTCCATTTCCAGTCCAGCGATTTTTAGCTGGCTCCCTTCGGGAAAAAGAGCTTTTTTTGCAGCGATAGCTTCATTAAAGAGAGCGACGGCTTCATTTCCTTTTGCTAGCAAGTCAACCGTTAGCATTGGTTGAGCATCACGATCACGAATAAGAATATCATCTTTATCAACAGCGGCTCCAAGAATCTCTTTCGTCTCTTTATCATAAGCAGCCCAAAAACTACTCGCAGCAAGGTTAGCTCTGTACACAGCTGCAATATAAGTTAGCCGCTTAAGAGCTGCGGTCCATTTTTCCTGATAGTCCGCAGAAAGACCTTCTGTTCCAATGAGTTTTTCTATTGTTCCCCTTACTTTTTCCAACTTGTCGATAGCCTGAGTTGCACTATTAAAATGCTCCTGATCTTTGTCTGCTTCATAAGCAGCCATGGCCACTTCAACATTCTCTTGAGCTTCTGATAAGATAATGTTTGTTGCGAATGTTTTCAGAGCGATCTCCTGAGACATGCCCATGTCGTTCATTTCTTTTATGACAGATACGCCCTTCTCTGCTTGTTCGAAATGCTTGAGTTCATCAGCCCATGCTTGAGCAAGAGGATTGTTAACTTCAGCACTTGTTTTGGTTCCCGTCCAAAGAGACACAACGTCCTCTTTAAGACCTTCTGGAAGTTGCTCAATCTGCTTACGAAAGTTATCAGCAGCCTGTCTCCAGGCTGTCTCATTTTCTATTACTTTTTGAAATACCTGATCAGCTGTATGAGGAGCAGCAGGAGCTTTTCTCCAGAAGGCCCAACAATCAGTCGCTTCTTCTCTTGGTGCTTCTAACAATTCCTTAACAGCTTGCTTTGCGATAGCGCTTTTCTTCCAAGCAGGCAAAGCGACTTCTAAAGCAAGCGCCTGCGCTTGTATGATGCGTGCTTGATTCACTTCTTCTTCTGTTGGCGGCTCAGGTAATTTTTTACCCATTAACCAATCGATAGGAGCCTGCGGTGGAGGCGTAATGATATTCTGGCTCCATTCCTTCAACATTCTAATTCTTTGACCAGCTTTTACCCATTCTTCTGCAGTGAGATCATTTTTTTGAAAAGCCATTGCTACCAATCCGCGAGCTCTCTGCACACCTTGTTCAGGAGTTAATTTTTGCGGCCCTTTTTTAGAAGAAGCAGTCGCTGGAGCAGGAACAGTTGCTGTAGTTTCATTATCACTGTCTCCGCCCTGAGGCATCTCTCCTCTTAAAACTGAACTGTTCTCGCTTGAAGCCGTTGCATCACGCTGATGTTGCTCCTCATCTTGGTGAAACTTTATTTTTTCAGCTTCATTTTCTTTTGCCTTTTCTCCCCCTTCGCCCAACATAGGGACTGCCTGCAAAGAAGAAATAGCACTGCTGAACAGCAATGTGAGAAAAAATAATTTTGCCTTCATAAATGGGGAACAAGAGTTTTCTGAATGAAGCTGAGAAAAGTATAAGATCTTTTTTTAAAAAGAAATGTTTTTTATTAATTTAGATAAAAAATATCCGTTCAAGGCTGTAAACGGATAAAAAAAGCGAGCCACCGTTACTCGACCTGAAAAACCAAAAACAGATCGCGATGACTCGCTAAGAACAAATGTTCAAAAGGCTGTGTAATGTAATAGACTCCCCAGAAAAGGAAACGTTCAATTTTTTTTGTTATAGTCAAATTACTTAGAACTTACAAGCAATCGACTTGCCCTTTTTAGGAAAAGACTGCGTTCTCATCCCGTCACGTTATCGTTTAGATAGCGCTGGGTCTTCGGCCTGGCCTTTTCTAAAAATTCCTGCGTTCTTCCCTGTAATTTCTAAGTAATTTGACTATACCGATCCTCCAGGAGGCCATCCAAATAGTTCCTGCATTTTAAAAACACCACCGAGGTAGAAAAAATCGGCATAGGTAAAACCATTGGGATTGGCTCCTTCTACAGGATTACCAGCAATATCAGATGTATAGCTCAGAAAAAAATCGACTCCGTGTTGATCCAAAAAATTGCGACCATCCGAAACAAAATGTGCGGCCTGTTGCTCTTCTTCTAGCAGGTTGGGAATAGGTCCTAATGGCCGATAAGGGGAAGGCACTACCTCCTGTGATGGAGCTCTGCCCCTCGTTGAGTTTGATCGATATTTGCCATGCCTGCCCCAATCTCGGTATCGTGATGAGATTGATCTATAAGTTGATTGTTACCACCACTAACAGCAGCAATAAAAAAAGTGAGGCCAATATCATGGTGGATTTTTTAAAAAGACTTTAAAAAAAGACAATGCTCTGAAAACTAAAGAAAAAACAAATGAATATGAACTTTTAAAAAAGATTTTTTTGAAGTACCTTCCTTTTTTATGCTCAGAAATATTGCTGTTTTAACTTCTGGAGGAGATGCCCCCGGCATGAATCCTGCCATTCGTGCTGTCGTTCGTACAGCACTTGAAAGTGGCTGCAAAATTTTTGGAATTAATAATGGTTATGATGGTATTTTTGAAGGAAGCATTGAAGAACTTTCTGCCCGCATCCTCTCTGGAATGATTGATCGTGGAGGAACCATCTTGCAATCGAGTCGCTGCCAACGTTTCTATGATCCTGCTGGGATCGATGAAGCCGCTCAACAATTGCGAAAATTGGGAGTCCAAGGACTCGTTGTCATCGGTGGAGACGGTTCTCTCACTGGCGCACGTGAACTTCATCGCCGTGGATTTCCTGTTATTGGGATTCCGGCAAGCATCGACAATGATATGGCTGGCACCGAAATGGCCATCGGAGCGGACACCGCAGGCAACACGATCATGGAACTCATCGATCGCATTCGCGATACAGCACGTTCCCATCGTCGTTGCTTTTTGATTGAAGTCATGGGCCGCAACTCTGGATATCTTGCGCTCACCACAGCTATTAGCTGCGGGGCAGAAGTGGCGGTCATTCCAGAATTCACCTACAACATGCCGCGCATCGTGGAGCTCCTCAAATCGCGATATCAACAAATGCGCGACAACTCCATCATTGTCCTTGCGGAAGGAGTCTGTGACGCCGACACGTTCATTGCTCGCATGCTGGAACAAGAAAAAGGAGAGTTTGATCAGGAAATCAGAAAGACCGTTCTAGGCCATGTGCAACGTGGTGGTGGCCCAACGCACTTCGATCGCATCTTGGCAGCACGCTTTGGAGAACTTGCGGTGATGGGCTTGCTGCAAGGCGAAAGCGGCTCCATGACCGCTCTGGTGCGCAGTCATGCTACGTTAGTTGATTTGGAGAAGGTCATCGGTCACAAAAAACATCCCTCTCCTGAGCTCATCCGCCTCGCACGCCATTTGCAGATTGAGTTTGGCGATCCTGTGGAAGTTTAGAAGAAATTCACCACAAAGATCACAGAGATTAAACAAAGAACACAAAAAGAATGCAACTCGCTCGCTCCCGCGAGTCTCGCCCCTTTCGGGGCTGCCTTCGGCGGTCGATCCGGCGACTACCACGCCGCACGTATGTTTTTATAAAAAAAATCTAAGTGTGTATAGAAAGTGTTTTTCCAATTTTCCATGATGACAAGTTTTCGAACTTCAAGCTGATCTGCGCTTGCCATTCTAAAACCTTAAAATTTTTTTATAAAAAATTTTTTGTGTTCTTTGTGTGCCGCTTTAGCGGCTTTGTGCTCTTTGTGGTGAATTGCTTTCCTTAAGTTGACGACATTGCCTAAACGGTTGCCTTTTAACTTTCACTGCTGCGAAGCAGTGCAATGCGGTAAATGTAAAAACTAACGCCGCATTTGGAAATCAAATCAGCAATGCCTGCTCCGATGAGAAAAGTGACTAAGCCCACTTCCCCAAAACCGTGACTACAAAGAGCGATGAGGTTAGCTAACGGATAAAAAAACCACGAAAGAAGAAAAAGATTTCGCGCGCCAACAAAAAGCCTGTCGACTGGAGCGCCTTGTTGTGCGGCCTCGTGCGAGAGTTCTCCAACAAAGATCCGTGCGATGTAGAGAAAGGGAAGCAGCGCTAGCAGCCAGCAACTCCACAATAGGAGCACCCCATGTTCTCCAATATTGCTAGCTCCTAAGTAGGAAAAAAGAATTGATATCAATGCAGTACCAATAAGGCGTTTTAAAAGCGCTGCTGTTTGACCTTTTAAAATGGGCAGGACCAAAACAAGCTCGACCAAAAGCAACGGCATTGTCAGGGCCCAATCGCCATAGCGATACACTTCATGGAAAAAATGTCCTGAGGCTGCATAAGAATTTCCCGCAAGCTCAAACGCTTCATTCCAACTATTAAAGAGACGAAAAGCATGATAACAACCAATCGAAGCTATGATCCCTGCTAGGAGCAACAGCGGCTGAAACCGCTCCACGACTTGTTTTCGAGAGAGCAGAAAAAAAAGCGCTGAGGCTCCCATCGCCGCAATCAAAAGAGAGAGCATGTCATGAACCAGCTCAAACTCTCCTACGGTTAACGTTAAAATGGATTTCATAAAAAGGTTTATGGGTTGAGTCGCCGCCTTCGACGGCTCGTTAAAGATCGTGAAACAAAAATTCATTTTCAAAAGATATCAGCTAAGTTACAATTCTTTTTTCTTATTTTAATTAGCCAGCTGTTTTTGGATATTAATGACATAAAATAATTTGAGAACTGTTTAGACAAAACTTTCCTCTCAACCTCTCAACAGCCGCTGAAGGCGGCGGCTCAACCTCTCAACTTCTTCTCATGAATAACACTCTTCGCATTCTTCTCATCACACTAGCCTTGATCGTTGTTCTCTTCGTGGGATCGGTCGCTTTTGTCGCTGGCATTTACAATGGTCTCGTGAGGACTTCTCAAGCGGTTGATGCTTCTTGGGCTCAAGTCCAAAATGTTTATCAACGTCGCGCCGATCTTATTCCCAACCTTGTTCAGACGGTTGCAGGTTCTGCTAATTTCGAAAAATCAACGATGATCGCTGTTACCGAAGCCCGCGCTTCGGTTGGCAAAGTTAATATCAATCCTACACAGGCACCGACTGATCCTGCTCAGTTAGCAGCTTTTCAACAAGCACAAGGCCAATTAGGATCGGCCATTTCTCGATTGTTGGTTGTGAGCGAAAATTATCCTGATTTAAAGTCGAGTACTAATTTCCGTGACTTGCAGGCGCAGTTGGAAGGAACTGAAAATCGGATTGCTGTCGAACGCGAGCGCTTCAACGTCGCTGTTCAAATCTACAACATCAAGGTCCGCTCTTTCCCAGTCGTCATCTTAGCAGGAATGATGGGTTATGCTCCAAAGCCTTATTTTACAGCAGCTGCAGGCGCTAGCACGGCCCCAACGGTGCAGTTTAATTTTGGTAGTGAGAAAAAATAATTAACTGCAAAAAAGAGAATGGCCACAAAGAAATCAAAGAGGCTTTGAAAGAAAAACCTTTTTTGCTTTTTGAAGATCTTATCTTTTCCTGCTGCTTATAAGCAGCAGGAACGCGGCATCAAATAAAGCGTTAGCTTCTTTTTCAAGAAAAACATCTGCTAGTTTCTTTGATTTCTTCGTGCTCTTTGTGGCTAATTTCTTCTTCTCTTCTTTCATCTTTTGCGTTCTTTGTGGTTAATTTCTTCTTCTTTTCTGTTATGCGTTCTTTGTGGCTCATTTTCTCATTTTTATTGCTAGGAGGCATTAGCCGCGCTGACGAAACATTACCGCCGCCGCCCACGCACTACTTCAACGATGGTGCCGGCGTCGTCTCTCCACAAGTTGCTGCTGCACTCAATCAACAACTTGCTGATTTTGATCGCAAGACTTCCAATCAAATTGTCGTTGCCATTTATCCTCAATCTTGGAGCAAAAGTTCTCCCGAAGATATCGCTCAAAAACTTTACACAGCATGGCACCCCGGAACGAAAAAAAATAGTAACGGCGTTCTCGTTTTAGTTTTTGCAAAAGAACATCAAATTCGCATTCAAACAGGCTACGGCTTAGAAGGAGCACTACCTGATGCCATCTGCAAGCGCATCATTGATGAGACGATGGCCCCGGCTTTTCAACATGGCGATTACAACGGCGGCTTCACAGCAGGCCTTGATGCGATCATGAAAGCCACGGCTCACGAATACCAGGCAGGCCTTCGAAAAAAAGAAACCCTCTCGTGGCAAAGAATTCTTTTGTCTCCTTTTGGATTCTTTTTATTCCTGATGCTTGGTTCAATGCTACTCAACAAATGGCGCTCTAGAAACGGCATAGAATCTGACACTAGAGGCGGTGGCGGCTGGTGGTTTGGCGGCGGCGGTTTTGGTGGTGATGGCGGATTCGGAGGAGGAGATGGCGGTGGTTTTTCTGGAGGCGGTGGCGATAGTGGCGGCGGCGGCGCAGGGGGGAGTTGGTAGGATCGCTGCGCGATCAGTTGCTTCGCAGCATCACTAGCCCAAGCATGTGCCCCGTTTTTCCTTTTTCGCGGCGATAAGAATAATATTTTTCTAAATCACACGCCGTGCAGATTCCTTCATCGCGAATCTCGCCGACTCCAGCTTGCGCAGCCTGCTCTCGAATTGTTTTTGCAAAATCGACTTCATAGCACGGAGGTCGAATACACGGCCCTATCGTCACGATCAGATCTTTAGGTTGCGACGCAAACTTTGCTTGGAGTAGTTGGATCGCTTTGGGCACAATTCCAGCCTCTGTCCCACGCCTTCCTGAATGAACGAGGGCAACCGCTTTGCGCTGGGAATCGACGATCCAGACAGGAGCACAATCAGCGAAGGTAATCCCAAGTACGATACCAGGCCCATTCGTAATCATCCCATCGATATTAGGGATTAAGTCTTGTTGCGGTTCAGAGCCCCTCAGAATTGCGATCTCTGTGCCATGAACTTCCTGAGCACAAAAAAAAGATTTTGCTGCAGGAAAAAGTTCTCGCGCCGTTTTTTTGAAAAAAGGAATCTGCGCCTTCAACGCTTCCTGTCGATCAGCAGGGAACTGCATGCCAGGAACCCGCCCAACGTAATAAGCGGAGAGAAAAGGAAGATCTTGAAGAAAAGGCTGGAGACTCACAGTGAAAATTAATAGCCACAAAAGAGCACAAAGAACACAAAGAATTTTTGACAGCCTCTAACAATCTTTTTTTGTGCTTTTTGTGTTCTTTTGTGGCTATTCCTTTCTTTTTTTGACTTTCTTTTGCGGCTATTTTGTAAACTTCACTTTCAATACCCGTCGTCCATCGGTCTCCGTGATGGTGGCTGTATAATCAGCAACCGCCACCGCTTCACCTCGTGTTGGAAGATGTCCTAGAAGTTGAGTAACATAGCCTCCTACGGTGCTAACCTCTGTCTCAGAAATTTTTAAATCACACATTTCAGCAAGGTCATGCAACGCGAGCGTCCCCGCTACCTCAAATTCATTTTCATTGATGCGATAAAACTCTTCATCTGCCGTATCGAATTCGTCTTGAATCGAGCCAACTAATTCTTCGAGCACATTATCGAGCGTCACAACACCAACTGTTCCTCCATATTCATCAACTGCGATAGCAAAGTGAGCATGCCGCTGTAAGAAAAAACTAAGTAATTTTTCTAGCGACATCATTTCAGAAACGTGAAGCACTGGCCGTTGAATTTCAAAAAGATTATTTCTTCCTGCATGCACGAGCTCCAGAAGATCTTTGATGTGAATGAGGCCCGATGCCTCATCGAGTTCTGCGCGACAGATAGGAAAACGCGTGTGCTGCGAGGCGATAACCTTAGCTAACTCTTCTTCAAAACTTTTATTGATATCAAAAAAGATCACGTCACTGCGAGGAGTCATGATATCTCGGACCACACGATAGCGAAGATCGAGAGCATTGAGTGCTAATTTTTGTCCTAGTGGCGTAATCTCATCGGTCTTTGTGCTCTCCCCCAAAATGAGTCGTAACTCCTCTTCACTATGCACTAATTCGGTCTCATTAGCTGGCTCCAGACGGAAAACATAGCGAAGTAATCCCGTCGAAGCACTATTGAGAAGATGAATGATGGGGCGAAAGATCGTATAAAAAAGCGCCAATGGTGGGCCCAACCAAAGCATGATAGGAACTGGCTTGCGAATGGCCATCGTCTTAGGCGCTTGTTCTCCCAGGACAATATGCAAGGAAGTGATGAGCATGAAGGCCACAAAAAAGGAGATCGAGGTGATTAATTTTTCTGATCCAATTCCGATGGAAAGAAAAAGCGGCGTCAGCAGTGAATTGAGAAAAGGCTCTCCAACCCAACCGAGCGCCAAGCTCGCCAGCGTAATGCCAAGCTGCGTGGCCGAGAGATAGGCATCGAGGTGCTGCGTGATATGACGAGCATGCTGAGCTCGATTACCTTTTTGATCTAGGAGTGCCTCGATTTGGCTGGGACGAATTTTGACAATGGCAAACTCACACGCCACAAAGAACCCGTTTAACAAAACAAGTCCAACAATCGCTGCCAGCTTAAAAAAAATAACGTCGCCGGAATCGAAGACAGGTTGCAGGTTACAGGTTGCAGGTTGCAGAAAAAAAAACAAAGTATCTAGTTGCAGATATGGAAACACAGGGGCCATGACTTGAAAACAGAGAGATATGTTTTTGAACCTAAATTAGGTTGAACTACTTGTTATCAAACCCAAATATTCCTGTAACCTGCAACCTGAAAAGCTGCAACCTGCTTGATTACCAGCTCGACTTAGTCACGCCCGGGATCAGACCATTCGTGGCCATTTCGCGGAAGGTGATACGAGAAAGCTGGAAGCGGCGCAAGAAAGCGCGACGACGGCCGGTCAATTTGCAACGATTAACGAGACGCACAGGGCTAGCATCACGAGGAAGCTGGCTGAGGCCAATGTAATCTTTTTTTGCTTTGAGTTCAGCACGTAGCTCGGCCCACTTCGCAACGGTTGCCCGTTTGCGTTTGTCGCGTTCGATCCAGGAAGTTTTTGCCATAAGGGGGAAAAATGTAGCGACAAAATTTTCTTTTGGCAAGAATTTTTTTCAGACTTCGTCTGAAAGTAACGAGTGGCGGGTAGCGGGTAGCGAGTGAGCTGCGATCAAAAATTAATTAGATTTTCGAAAATATTAAAAACATGCTAAAAAGACTGCCTTTAGAATGGCTTTTTTTAGAAAGCGCCAGCAACTCGTTACTCGCCACCCGCCACTCGTTACTCTTCTTCTTATGCCCACCCGTCTCATCATTTCCGAAAGCGAACGCGGAGCTGATATGTTCTATGCAACGCGTTTCCGGGCTCCTGATCCTTTTGTTTATCTAGAACATCGAGGAAAAAAGAGTCTTTTGTTAAGTGATTTGGAAATCGATCGTGGGCGACGCGAGGCACAGGTCGATACGGTTTTTTCTTTTAGCGATCTTCAAAACGAGTTAAAGCTACGCCTTAACCACATTCCCTGCTCGGAAGAAGTCATTGCCGCTTTTGTCAAGCAGCAAGGAGCTCGTCGCGTTCTGGTGCCGCGTGATTTTCCATTGGGCATGGCTTGCGATTTAAAAAAATGGGGCATTACAACAACGCCGGTGAAAGCTGATTTTTTTGCTGAGCGAGCCATCAAGACCACTCAAGAAGTCGGAGCCCTCAAGCATGCTTTAAAAATCACTGAGGTCGGCATGGCTCGTGCTCATGAAATTTTAAAATCTTCCACGATCAAAAAAAATCTCCGCCTCGAGTGGGCCCGACAACCACTCACTTCCGAGCTTCTGCGTTGCGAAATTGAAATAGCGATACTGCGTGCTGGCGGCATTCCTGCTGGAGACTCAATCGTCGCCGGAGGCCAGCAAGCCTGTGATCCTCATGAACGCGGACATGGACCCCTCCGAGCCAACGAGTTAATCGTGATCGATCTTTTTCCTCGTGATGGAAAGAGCGGCTACTACGGCGATCTCACGCGGACGGTCGTGCGCGGCAAAGCCTCTTCGGCGCAGCGTCATCTTTGGGAGACCTGCCTTGCGGGACAGGAACAAGTTTTAAAAAGCCTCAAACCGGGCGCCTCTGGAAAAAAAATCCACCAAGCGTTACAAGATTTTTTTACGAGAGAGGGTTACCCTACCGAGCAAAAGAAAGGCCGCTGGAGCGGTTTTTTCCATGGGACCGGACATGGCCTTGGATTAGAAATTCACGATAGCCTTCGTTTTGGAAAAACCATTTTGAAACCAGGTCATGTTTTTACCATTGAACCCGGGCTCTACATTCCCGGCCTCGGCGGCGTGCGGCATGAAGATGTCGTCGTCATCACCGAAAAAGGGTATCGCCTGTTGAGCAAGTTTCCAAAAATGTTGGAAGTCTAAAGCAGCCTTTCAGGTCACAGGTTGCAGGTTACAGGCACTTGATATTCTGATTTCATGGGTTATAATTTTTGTCGAAGACCTTAATTTTACCTGCAACCTGCAAAGCTGTACCCTGCAACCTGACTATGAACTTTTCGAATTATTTTCTCCTGATTGGAATTCCATTGGTTTTTGGACTTTGGGCGCAATATCGCGTCTCTTCGACATTTAATCGCTACAAAAAAGTAGCCACCACATCCGGATTAACGGGTGCACAAGCGGCACAGCAGATTTTAAGCGCCTCTGAAATCCATGATGTTTCGATTGTCGCCATCGATAGTATGTTAGGAGACCACTATGATCCTTCCAAGAAATGCCTCAATCTCTCCAGTGATGTTTTTTATGGTAATTCTGTCTCCGCCGTCGGCGTAGCTGCGCATGAATGCGGACATGCCATTCAGCATAAGCTACACTACTCACCGTTGCGGTGGCGCACCGCCATTGTCCCTGCCACTCAATTCTCTTCTCAACTACTTCCATTCGTCGTGCTGGGCGGTTTCTTTTTTCATCTTACGAACCTCATCAGCTTGGGCATAGCTTGCTACGCCGTGCTGATGATTTTTCAATTGATCACCTTGCCCGTTGAGTTTGACGCTTCGGCACGCGCTAAAGTCATTCTTCAAAAAATGGGAATCATTCAATCTCCTGCTGAAGTTGCAGGAGTTAAAGCTGTGCTTGATGCAGCTGCATTGACCTACATCGCAGCTTTCGTCGCCGCTGTTGGAAATATGATCTATCTCCTCATGGTGCGCAGAGATAGTCGGTAAAAATAGTAATTTGTAACGGGTAATGAGTAATGAGTATTTTCAAGATCGAAAGACAACCAGTTTTGCGAAATTCTTATTTTGTTAGATTTTATTTTTAAAAATAAACTTTAGAAATAGCGTCTTGGAATTGACGCCAGCCACTCATTACCCATTACTCACAACTCATTACTTTTTCAATAGCTACTTTAGCTCTCAAATAAAATGATGACTTCTTTTCAAAACCAACTCTCATTTCAACAGAAGAGCCCTCCCGTCACCTTGACTATCGCTGGCTCCGATTGCTCGAGTGGCGCTGGCATCCAAGCGGATTTAAAAACATTTGGTGCTTTTGGCTGCTATGGTTTGACCGTGGTTACTTGCGTGGTCGCTGAAGTTCCAGGAAAAGTCGTTTCGATTCAGCCAATCGATCTCCCTATCATTCGCGATCAATTGTTAACATTGCTTGAATCATTTCCAGTCGCTGCGATTAAAACAGGCATGCTCTTTTCAACGCCGATTATCGAAATGATTGCTGAAGTATTGAGCGGCCTAAAAAATCCACCCCCTCTCATCGTTGATCCGGTGATGGTGGCAAGCTCAGGGGATTCGTTATTAAAACCTGATGCCTTGATTGCTTATCGAGAAAAACTTTTTCCTATCGCAAACCTCATCACTCCTAATTTAGATGAACTGATCTTGATGACGAAAAGCAGCAGCCAGCTCCGTTCATTAAAAGCGATGCACACTGCTGGGAAAAAACTCCTCAATGAAATCAACGTTCCTCTTCTACTCAAAGGAGGTCACCTGCAAAGCGAAGTGGCCACGGATATTTTATTGATGCCTGATGGCACAGAAAAATCTTTTACTGCTCCTTTTTATCAAGATCGCGAGACTCATGGAACCGGCTGCACCTATTCAGCAGCCATCACAGCTGGATTAGGGCGCGGAGCCTCTTTGATCGATGCAGTGAGCGAAGCCAAACAATTTATTACTCACGCGATTACTCACGGCTTTCAATGGGAGCAAGCTGCGGCATTGAATCAGCTAACATCACCTTAAGGGTCAGTCCTGCCTTTTGTAACATTTGACACTAGTTTCATTAGTTTTAAAATTCATGCTATGTCATTAAATGTTACAAAAGGCAGGACTGACCCCTAAGGCCTAAGGTTGAAATTTTTTGGAAAGCGACTTGCTCTTCCTCGCAGTCTCTCTTAAACTAATCAGCTGAACTATCGTTGTTCAAACGGCTAGGTAGCTCAGTCGGTAGAGCAGAGGACTGAAAATCCTCGTGTCGGGGGTTCGATTCCCTCCCTAGCCACCTTTGTTGCTTCGCTGGAGTTTGCGTTCGGCAATTTACTATGTTCTCTTTTTTTAATGACTATTCCGAAGGTGCTCATCCTCGGATCTTAGCTGCCCTTCAAGAAACGAACCTCCAGCAAGAACCTGGGTATGGCCTTGATTCTTTTTCTCAAGCAGCAGCCGATCTCCTGCGAGATCTGATCAAGCAGCCAGGAGCAGCGATCCATTTTGTGACCACAGGAACTCAGGCCAATCTCATCACGCTCTCGTCTTTTTTAAAATCGTATGAATCGATCATCGCTGCGGAGCATGGTCATATTTCTGTTCATGAAACAGGTGCTCTCGAGGCAACCGGACATAAAGTGCATGCATTGCCAAGTCGGTTTGGGAAGCTAGATCCTGAGAGCATTCGCGAGTTGATGGCTTTTCACAAAGATGAACACTGCGTTCAACCGAGAGCCCTCTATATTTCTCAAGCGACCGAAGTCGGAACAATCTACAGCAAGCAGGAACTTCAAGCGCTTCGCGCCGTGTGCAATGAACATCAACTCTACTTTTTCCTTGATGGCGCTCGCTTAGGAAATGCGGTGATGGCGGAAGGCAATGATGCTGATCTCGCTGACATCGCCGCTCTCTGCGATGCCTTCTACATCGGGGGTACTAAAAATGGAGCTCTCCTCGGAGAAGCTGTTGTGATCGTCAATCCAGCTTTACAAGATTCCTTCCGCTATCATCTCAAGCAACGCGGCGCGCTCATGGCAAAAGGAAGAGTCATCGCTGTTCAATTTAGAGAATTATTTCAAGATGGACTCTATTTTGAAAATGCATGCCATGCTAATGCGATGGCAAAAAAATTAGCGCATGGCATTCAAACGCATGGTTACGCTTTTGCTCAAGAGCCACAGACGAATCAGCTATTTCCGATTTTTCCTGACACCGTGATTGAAGAATTAAAAAAAGATTATGGGTTTTATGTCTGGGAAAAAAATTCGGCTGGCTCTGTCATTCGCCTTGTCACTTCCTGGGCCACGCCAGAAGCCGCTGTGGAGCACTTTCTCAAGGATTTGACTGAGCTGAAAAAGCGTGACTGACAATGCTTGCATCCTCACCACTTTTTTTTGGGTGGCATCGACCCTGGCTCCCTCGGCTTGCCCAGCACTTGATTGCACAGCAGTCGAACCTTTCTGAAACGGTGGTGATTCTTCCTGGCAAAAGAGCCGGCCGAAGATTACTCGAATTACTAGCACTCCAAGCGCAGGAGCAATCACAACTTCTCATTCCTCCCGTCATCATGACGTTAGAAGAAGCTGTCACTGCTCTTCTTGAAATTCCCAACACACTTCCCGCTGCGGGGAAAGGAATCTCCCTCTTAGCCTGGCGCCAAGCTGCTCTGAGGCTCACACTTCAAGAGCTTCAAGAAATCCAGCAAGTTCCTAAGAGAGTAATTTCCTCAGCCAAAGAAGAAATTTGTTATCGCGTGGCCTCCTTGGCAGAAACAGTGTCTCTCGAGCTTGGAAAGGCCGGCCTTTCCATCGAGGAAGTCCTTCTCCAGCACGCTCCTTTTTTTCCTGAGTCAGCAGATCGAGAGGAACCTCGATGGAAAGCATTGGCCCGCCTTCAAAAAGAATATCAAAAAACTTTGTCTCACTGGTGCTATGCGGACCGCTTAGAAATATTGAAAAGGAAATTGCAACAAGGAGAATGCACAACACCTCACCGAATCTTGATAGCAGGCGTTGTTGATTTTTCTCCACTCTTTGTTTCCTTTTTTCAAAAAGTAAATCCTGAGGTAATTATCATCGCGCCCGAAGCCCATGCGGCGGGATTTGACTGTTATGGACGCGTGATTTCCTCGTACTGGCGAGAACATCCTGCAGAGGTCGCGGAGGAGTTGCTTGTTCCGTGCGAGCGAAGTCGCGATCAAGCAGCACAAGCATGGAAAATCATCGCTGCTTGGAGAGAGGCCTCTCCAGATACTTCCATCACAATTGTTGCTCCCGAATCAGAAGCATTGCCGCTATTACGAGAAGCGGGTGCTGCTGCCGGCCTTGAAACACGATGGGCCGGAGGACGTTTTTTTCACGGAAGCTCTCTCTTTGCTTTATTGGAAGCGCTCAAAAATTTCTTAGATCGAGCTCCTGGCGAACCTCCTTCGCTCGCCGCTATCGCTGATCTTCTCAGGCATCCGATCTCAGCAACGAAGCTGAGTAGCGCTTTGGAAATTTCTTCGGAGCTCTTACTTCAGGAACTAGATGATTGGGAGCGCGACCATCTTCCACTTTTTTTGGACCAAAAAGATTTGGCCCTTTTTCCAAAAAGAAAAAATCTCAGCTTACTGCTTGTAGAATTGGAAAAAAAATTCGCCTTCGCCTTAGAGCCCGAGCCTCTCTCAAAGATCCTCCTTCAATGGCGAGCCTTGTTGCTCCATTTGTTAGAACAAGAGTGCGTGAGGCGCAGCGACCTGGAAGGACACTTTTTTTTAGAATGTTTTGAGAAGTTAATGCTCCTCGTAGAGGAATTGGAACAGCTTTCTACTTCCTCTGATTTTTTATGGCGCGGCACAGAGCTCTTATCGTTTCTTTTAGAAATGTTGAGCAAAGAAACTATTCCTGAGCTAGAGCAGCCTCAAGCCATAGAAATGATCGGATGGCTCGAAGCTGCTGCAGAAGACACTCCCTCGCTGGTGCTAACTTCTTTTCATGAGGGCGCTGTTCCCGCTTCTTCAAAAAATGATCCGTTGCTCTCAGAACGCCTTCGCAAGAAGCTCGGCCTCGGCTCTTCCGAAGAACAGTTAGCTCGCGATCATTATTATCTTCAGCTGATTTTAGCCTCGCGACAACACGAAGGCGGCGTTGCTGTTCTGGCTCCGCGCTATAACGGACGAGGAGAACCAGTGCGCCCGAGTCGCTTGCTCTTACAGGGATGTTCGGCCGCAGCGCTGCCACACCGTGTCTTAGCGCTCACTCAAGCCGATTCGCGGCAGGTTAACGCGGCTTTGCAGCAGGTTACAGGTTGCAGGTTACAGGTTACAGGCCCTCAAGATGACAAATATATTTTCAATCATGTTCAGTTATCAAATAGTGACAGCCATGCTGATAGGAACGAGCAACGAACAACGACTGACGATTCTTTTCTGCTGCGACCTGCAACCTGCAACCTGCAACCTGTAACCTGCAATGTCACGGCACTCAGAACATATTTAAAATCTCCGCGACTTTTTTATCTTCAGCATGTTTTAAAGTTGCAAGAAGTTTTGGAAACTCCAAGTGAAATGACGCCATCTCAATTTGGTGTGCTGATACATCGCATCTTAGGAGCTTTCAGTGCGGAGGCATCATTGCAGGAAGAAAAAAAAGAATCCGTTTTTTCTAGCTGGCTGGAGCAGGCCTTAGAAAGGTCTTTTCAATGGCAGTTTGGCTGGAACCCAGCTCCAGCTGTTGCCTCTCAACAAGGAGAACTATTGCGCGCCTTAAAAGGTTTTGCACGAGCCGAAGCAGCACATCGTTCCGAAGGCTGGATAACAATTGCGGCAGAAGGAAAAAGTGATTCTCCTTCACTCGTTGAAGAGCTCATCCATCTTGAAGATGGACGCTCGTTGCTCCTCCAAGGACGCATTGATCGCCTCGATTGGCATCCAGAAAAAAAGCGCTGGTTGCTCCTTGATTACAAAACATCCCATCGTCAAGAGTGGAAAAAAGAAACTCCCAATCGAACTCATTTCAAGTCGCAGAAAGAAATAATCTTGTGGCACGACCTTCAACTCCCTCTCTATTTGAAATTAGCACCTCAATTGAAAGGAGCGAGAGAATCAGGATTGCCTTTGCCAACTATTGAAAATACAGATCTTTGTTTTTTCCAACTTCCCATTCATCCAGAATCAGCCGGCATTAGCGAACCCTTCGACTTATCTATGATCCAACCAGCTTGGCAAGAGGCGGAGCGCCTCATTAAATTAATTCTTGATGGGCATTTTGAAGAGCTCGGAGCACTCGATGCAACCATCTCTCCAACATGGGCAGCATTGTGCGGAGTGGCTGGGTAGTGCCTACTAGTATCTGTTTAGGTTGCCCCTTTAGAAGAAGCCCTGATGTAATTATGAAGGAGATAGGCGAGTACAATGGCGATATAAAACTGGCCAAAAATTCCCTGTGAGATGGTAATGACTTGGGCTAAGTGAGAAGTTGGGGTAATGTCTCCGAATCCGAGTGTTGTTTGTGTAATAAAACTGAAGTAGATGTAAGGCCAACTATCTTCAATCGGAGAGCGATGTATCGCTGCTGCAAAAATTTTCTCCGTGATATTGAAAGCATCTTTTTGAAAATAGGCAATCATGGCGTAAATCTCGCCATAGATAAGTCCAAAAATCATGTAGGTATTCAGCGCGCTGACGACTTCGGTAAAAGTGGCTTGAGACGATGACATCATCTCTTCGAGAGCCTCGATCGCATAGAGAGCCAAGAAAGCGACAATCCCAGCATGCAAGGCAATCGAGGTCAGTGCTCTTTGATTCCTTGCTTCGATAAGGCCTAAGAAATAGGCGAGAAAGATAAAAAAGAGTGGCACTAGCAAGCAGGCTAAAAAAATCAGGAAGTAGCGTTTAATTTTTTTGTGAGCAATAATCTTGCTGCTCAATCCTAAAAGAAAAATAAGAATAACCTCGCCCTTGTTGAGAATGGGACCAAAAAAAAGCAGGAAGAAAAGCGTGCCGCACAAAAAAAGCGTCGCATTTTTGGCATGAAGGAAATTTTTTTTCATAGTGTAAAAGTCGTAGTTTTTTGTAAGGAAAGAAGAAAAAATTAACCGCAAAGAGCGCAAAAAAAATCTGCCGATGAAAATTTATAGAGTTGAATTAGCACCTCAACGAGCACAAAACAACAATGCCCAATGCTTTTTCTTTCAACTTGTTCCACTTCTTTCTTTGCGCTCTTTGCGTTCTTTGCGGTTAATTCTCTTCCAACAGCGGCATCATGAGCTCTTCCAACTCAACCAAGGAACTGATGCCTGAAATTTTTTCTCGAAGAGGCCGAGCGCCCGGAAATCCTTTTGTATACGCCATCAGACGAGCTCGCATGGAAGCCATAGCGGCTGCTTCATTTTTTTTGAGCGCAATCTCTTCACGACAATGTCGCCGAATCAGCTCCCAGCGCTCTTCCAATGTTGGTTGAAAAGGAAGTTGATCTCCCCGAAGTAGCGATCGAATTTCTGAAAAGATCCACGGATTTGTCATGGCAGCACGACCAATCATAAAACCTGCTACTCCCGTGGAGAGGTGTTGAAGCACATCTGCTGCAACAGCAATATCTCCATTTCCAATGACCGGCATCTTCACCGCTTGTACCACCTCAGCAATAACGTCCCAATTAGCTTTCCCTGAATAGCCTTGCGACCGCGTACGACCATGCACCGCGAGACGCTGAATCCCTGACCCCTCGAGCAAGCGCGCTGTTGTTGTCGCATTGATGGAGGATTCATCCCATCCAATACGAATTTTGGCTGTCACTGGCAATGGGGACACAGCCTTGACAACAGACTGAGCAATTTTTTCTAACGTGGGACAATCTCTCAAAAGCGAAGACCCGCCATGACGACAGACAACTTTATTGACAGGACATCCAAAATTGAGATCGATAAAATCTGGCCTTACCCAGTCGACAACCGCTCGCGCAGCCTCTGCCAAACGCTCTGGATCGCCTCCAAACAACTGCACGCCGAGCGGACGTTCTTCTTCCAAAAAATTTAAATACTGCTCCGTCCTGGCATTGCGATGCATGATTCCATCAGCTGAAAGAAATTCGGTTGTTAAAATATCGGCACCTCGTTCCTTACAAATGCGCCGAAAAATGGAATTGGTCACGCCGGCCATGGGGGCCAAGAAAAGCAGGGGAAGAGAGGCTGTAACGGGTAACGAGTAACGAGTAACGGGTCCTGAGACACTATGTTCTGAGTTATCCTCTTTCTGAAAGTTCATTAATACTGTTGAAAACGATGATTGAATGCGTTGTCGATCTTAAAAAAACTCGTTACCCATTACTCGTTACTCGTTACAAACTTCTCATTGGCGTGAGCCATTGAGAAGTTCAAAAACCTCCTGCTGCACCTCTATTAAATTTTCGAGGCTTAACTGAGGATCAGTCAGAATGAAAGTTTCGCCAGTTCCAACATGCTCATAAAGAAGCGTTGTTTTTTCAGGAGAGGGAAGTGGTCGGAGTAACTTTTTTCTCTCCAGCATCAGGGCGAGGATGTAACAAACATTCCCATTTTTAGGATCTTGCTGTTTGAGAAAATAACGGAGCATTCCTTCTGCATCATCTTTGGGAAGCGGCTCTGGCATTGGCGGAGGAGGAGGCTCATATTTGGAACGCCAATAAGAAAAAGGCACGGGCGCAGTGACATCGTGTTTGCGCTCTTCCCAAGCTGATTCACTCAGATCAAGTCGTTGACACTCTTCTTCATTAAAAAAAAGCAGCGTGTAAAAAAAATCTCCCTCGGCAAAAGGAAGGTTAGTCACTTGGCAGCTATCAGAGCGTGATTTAATATTCCAATCTTGTTGCATCATGTTAAAAAAAGAAAATAGCCACAAAAGAACACAAAGAACACAAAGAAAAAAATCAAAAATTTATAATCCTGTACTGCCTATAGACAGCCTTGAGATATCGGTTGTTCAGCAAAATCAGTAGGCTTATAAAAGAAATCATTCCCCCATATATTTCTTATTTTTCGTGCCCTTTGTGTTCTTTTGTGGCTATTCTTTTCAATCGATTTATCTAATCTGCCCAAGGCAATTTGATTTTAGGCAGCTCTCGACCTGTGGCTTTGATCCAAAGGAGATAACAGCCTATTCCTAAGAAAATAAAATTTGGCCCCCACGCTGCTATCCAAGGAAAACAGCGAGATCCTTTTCCTAAAGCCAAAAAAAGATTATCAGCAAAAAGCAGTCCTGCAAAAAGTCCAACAGCCAAGCTTATTCCTCCAAGGATACTACGTCGGGAATAAACTACTCCCAGCGGAACCGCAATAAAAATCACAATCAAGCAAGTCCAAGGCAAGGACCAGCGATAATAGAGGTGGGTAATGAAAGGAGCTAAACGAACTTTAGGAAAATCGCTATTGTGCGCTAAGTATTCTTTCAACTCAGGAACGCCTAAAACATTAGGATCCATCGCAGAACTGCCAATACGCCATGGCGATTCGCTCCAATTACTAATATCACGCTTCTCCGCAAAATCAAAGCTGACGATATTTCCAGTCGCATCTACAACCACATGGTTGACATTAAAAAAGTGCCACGTGTGCGCTGCAGGGTCATAAGAAGAATCGCCGATATACCATTTTTCGACAATGTTGCCGTCAGCATCTTGTTGAATGATTTGGAGTTGATAAGCTCGTTGATGAGCGACGTCGAGCGCCTGCATATACCAAGTGCGATTATCCACTCGATTACGAAAGAGATGGTTTTTTAAAAACTTGGTGCTCTTCAAGCCAGTTTTGATCTCATCTTTCAGCTGATCTTTAATCGCCTTGGCTTGCGGCGCCTGCTGATAATTAAAATAAGTAACAAGACTCACCAGCAACAACCCTACAAACACGAAGGGCAAAAAAATACGATAAAGACTTCGCCCACTGCACAACATCGAAATAATTTCATTGTGCCGCGACATCTGGGTGAAGGAATAAAGAAGCGCTAGCAAGATAGCCACAGGAATACTGAGCACCATCACCTCTGGTATCTGAGTGAGATAGAATTGTACGAGCATTCCAAAACCGATATGCCCTTGAATAAAATCTGGCGCATTACTACTCAAATCCCAGACAAACCAAATCGCAATAAAACCGACAATGGAATAGACAAAAGGAATGAGAAATTTTTTGAGGACGTATAAATCGAGGAGATCCATGGGAAGCAGGAGACAGGTTGCAGGTTACAGGTTACAGGTTGCAGAGAACAGGGGACAGTAAAATTTTAAAATGAGAGGTTGAGAAAAATCGTTTTTTTGGTTTTTAACTAACTTTTGCTGTAACCTGCAACCTGCAACCTGTAGCCTTTATTCCTCCATGAACGATGACCACTCTTCTCGCAACATGCTCGATGCTGAAACATCATTGACTGACGCTGTCGCCAAGATCTTCAGCAACGAAGGACCGCTCGCTCGCATTCCTGGATTTGAAAAGCGCCCTCAACAAGAAGAAATGGCGAATGCCATTGCAACAGCTTTAGAACAAGAAAAGCACCTCGTCGTCGAAGCTGGAACAGGCGTTGGCAAGTCGCTCGCCTATCTCATTCCTGCTCTCTTAACGGCATTGCACGAGGGACGCAAGGCGATCATCTCCACGCATACGATCACGTTACAAGAGCAACTCCTCTACAAAGATATTCCGCTCTTAGAAAAAATTTTGGGGATCTCGTGTGAAGCAGTCCTCCTGAAAGGCCGTCAAAACTACCTCTGTCCAGCACGACTAGAACGAGCCTTGCAACATGGCAACGATCTCTTCTCAGCAGAGATACTCCCTCAACTCGAGCGCTTACGCCTCTGGAGTGAGACCACAACCGACGGCACGTTAAGCGATCTTCCAGAAGTTCCCGATCCTCAGATCTGGGCTCAGGTCTGCAGCGAGCGCCATCTTTGCACTCCCAAAATCTGCGGCAAAAATCCGCGCTGCTTTTATCAAGCGGCACGTCGCCGTTCCTTAACAGCTCCCATTTTAATCCTAAACCATCCTCTTTTTTTTACGCTCCTAGAAGATGCTTCTTCTTCTGAAAAGGGATATCTCTTCCCTAATGACTTTGTGATTTTTGACGAGGCCCATACGCTGGAAAGCATCGCCTCTCGTCATCTTGGCCTCACCATCTCGCAATATGGACTGCGCCAGATTTTACACCGACTTTATCATCCGAAAACTCACAAAGGTCTTTTACAGCAGGTCAAAGCAACAACGGCCATCACAGCCGTTTCCGAAATACTACCGGAGGCCGACCTCTTTTTTGAACAGATTGCTGCCCTCTGCCGCTTTCAAAAAGGGCGAGAGCATCGCCTTCGAGAAAAAGATCTGGGCGCATTAGGAAAAATAGAGAGCACCTTGATCCATCGATTGCACCGGCTTAGCGTCTTGGTGACAAGCGCTGCGGAAGCTGTAGAAAATGAGACGACTCAATCCGAGTTGAGCGATTTAGCAACGCAATTGGAAGAGATCGAAGAGGGGATCGTTACCTTTTTAGAACAGCGCGAACCCGATTCCGTCTATTGGGTTGAAAAAACGGGCAAGACTTCCTCTTTTTATAATTTGCAAGTCGCACCCGTCAGCATTGATCGCCATCTCCAACAACTTCTTTTTCGCAAGGGAGCCAGTGCCATTTTAACAAGCGCGACACTTTCGACAGGAAATCCCGAACTCTCTTATTTTCGGAACCGCATCGGAGCCTCTGGTGTAGGGGCTCTACAGCTCGGCTCTCCTTTTGATTATCAAGAGCAGATGAAACTTCATCTCGTTCGCACCATGCCAGATCCGCGCGAGGAACGCTACGAGGCTGCGCTGGAAGAATGGATCGCTCATTTTACCGAACTGAGCCAGGCGCGTGCCTTTGTCCTCTTTACGAGTTATAAAACCATGCAAGCGGTCGCACAAAAGATGCAACCCTTCTTTGATCGAAAAAAATGGCAGCTTCTCGTCCAAGGAGAAAATCTTTCTCGCACGCGCATGTTGGAAGAGTTCCGTTCGGGAAAACCGTGCGTCCTTTTTGGCACGGAGAGTTTTTGGACTGGTGTTGATATTCCTGGAGAAGCCCTTTCCAACGTCATCATCACGCGACTCCCTTTTGCAACACCTGATCAACCGCTCACCGAAGCCAAACTCGAGCAAATCACACGCTCGGGCGGCAATGCTTTTGGCGACTACTCGCTTCCGGAAGCCATTTTAAAATTGCGCCAAGGAGTTGGTCGCCTCATTCGCAATAAAAATGATCACGGCATCGTTGCGATCCTCGACAGCCGCATGGTCACCAAATCTTACGGCAAAGCATTTCTTCAGGCGCTGCCAGCTTGTAGAGTGGAGATTCTTTAATCAGAACAAACGGACGATTTTTGAAAATGAATGTTTATTTTTACTACTCATGTTTCACTTATGTGACATTTCTGAAAAAGTAGGAATATCTTATTTCAATACTATTCAACAATTCTAATAAACTGTCGTTCCCGCAGAGGCTGGAATCTAGGACGCTGAGGAACTTCATTTTATAGTCAAATTACTTAGAACTTACAAGCAATTGACTTGTCATTTTTAGGAAAAGACTGCGTTCTCATCCCGTCACGTTATCGTTTCGATAGCGCTCGGTCTTCGGCCTGGCCTTTTCTAAAAATCCCTGCGTTCTTCCCTGTAATTTCTAAGTAATTTTACTATAGTTCTCGAAGAAGTGATATAGTTTCACAAAAAGAATACAACATTTCCAAGAAGGAGAGAGATCGTACTTTCATAAAAGATCGAATCAAAATCGATATTGGCTTGTTTTCCTGCCTCCGAGGGAATGACATCTGGGATGTAGCGGCTCTTGATTCTGAAATGCACATTGCGCTTTTTGATGATGCTGAAAAAATAACACAATAGTAACGGCACTCATGTAAAAAATGGCCAAAGCCTAATAGATATTGGCGCCTTGCTTCAAAGTCGCAATTTGCGACCTTGAATATTCTAAATTTCCCTCTCTAACTTCGGACGAAAATGAAGCGGCCGTTTGACCATGGCCGCTTCAATTTGTTCCCTTTCTGAACGCTTCAGCAAAAAGGGATTCTGGATATTTTCTAATTCAGGAACGCCGCGTCGCATCCATTCCTTCCATGACTCGTCAATGACTTCGCCATCTTTAAAATGACGAAAAGGATATTCTTTCACTAAAAGTTTTTTCTTTGCGCACGCTAATTCTTTTTGATGATCGCGAAATAATTCGTAAAAAGGCGGCTCCTCTTTTTGAGGTGAAAAATCTGATTCTTTTGTCAAACCAGCAAAATGGAAAAAGGTCAATAGCTCTTCGTTGACGAAATAACGTCCCATCTCCTTGTGAAGCTCTCGTTCATGAAGATTCCAATAGGCGACATTATAAGTGCGATCTTGCACAACGTGAAGCCGCCGCACCAGTGCCACTGCACTATCAAGCCACCGCTGATCTAAGAAAAGCCCATGCCAAATAGATTCGATGCAATTGTGTTTTGTTTGCTCCCACAACCATTTTAAAAAATCACCGCCAGCTTGAGTAGCCCCGACATATCCCGCATTAAAAATCCCCGATAATCTGACCAGTAAACGAAAATCTTCGGCACACGAATCATAGGGAATAGGTTGATAATAATGCGGCGTCAAGGAGAGATCAGCGCTCTCAAGCGCTTCCCAGGCTGTTTTCAGCGGACCAAAAAGTTTTATGTCGGTATCGAGATAGATGACTTTTTCATAGGACTTCAACGCCTTCAGTATCGCTAACGGCTTCAGCGCACAGGCAGCTTGTTGGGCATTGTATTGAAAAATAAATTGATGCCATTCTTTGGGATTTAAAACCGTTGCATCGACGACTGTGAAACCAGCGTTTTGATAATCGGGATCATTCTTATCATACCCGATCACAAAAATAATGAAGTCGCTTTTTCCCTCAAAACGTTTGATTGACCGCCACAAAACAACGGCTTGGTGAAAGCAATCACTGCTCACAACTGCTACGATGGCTCGGTTATTTTTTGGTTTCATGGTTCACATTTTTTTGATGAAAAAAAAATTAACCGCAAAGAAAAAGCTTAAATTCAAGCAATCAATGAAGTCTTTATTGAAAGCTTTTACCCAATCTGGCTGCTTATAAGCAGCCAGATTAAAGGTTCAATGCAGCAAATGATTTCCTTTTTAAAAATAGATCTCTTGAAAAATTTTGTGCCCCTTTTTTGTGTTCTTTGCATTGTTTGCGGTTAATTTTCTTCTTTTTTCATATGAGCATTGAAGCCAACCACTCCAACGCTTTATCATAGCTTCGCTGTGCAAGATAATGCCGCAGCTTGGGGTCGACATTCTTTTCTAATAACAAAACTTTTTCCCATTGTTCAATTGCCTCGGAGGCTTCTTGAAGTTTTTTTAAATGCGTGGCCGGATCACGATCACGAAGTTCATGATCGGCGATGATGCTCAAACGCTCACGCAGAGAGCTCGAGAGCTGTTGTAACGTAGATGGATTCATAAATAATAGCGGGTGATAAAACAATTTCTCGATCCAGGTTTGGCCGAAAGTCTCTAGGACGTTGAACCATGATCTCTTCGACGCATTCTCGTTGATCGCTCGTTAATAAAAAAGGATTTTGAATATTTTTTAATTCAGGAATATCTCGCCGCAGCCATTCTTTCCAGATTTTATCCACTCTCTCTCCATCTTGAAAATGAGCGTAGGGATATTTTTTTTCGCTGAGTTTCTTTTTTTCAGACAATAAGAGTTCTTGATGCTCGCAAAAGAGATCAAAAAAAATCTCACCAAAAAGAAGATCTTTTTTCCTACTTTCCAAGCTGCTGTAGGCCGCCCCTTTCATCCACCCTGAAAAATGGAAACAGGTCAGCGGTTGTTTGTTCACAAAATAGCACGATCCTATTTTTTCCAATTCTCTTTCATGGTGATTCCAAGAAGCCACGTTGTAGGTAGGATCTTTCATAACATGAAGGCGCTCCACAAGTGTGACGGCATAGTTGAGATAAAACTGATCCAAGTAAACTCCCATATGGATCAAGGTGACACAATTATACTCGGTCTGTTGCCACCACCATTTTAAAAAGGAAATGGCTCCTCGAGAAGCACCGACGTACCCTGCATTAAAAATCCCCGACATTTTGACGATAAATCGAGATGGTTGAATGCCGCTCACAGGAATCGGTGTGGTGTTGTGAGGAGTGAGTGAAAGATCCCGCTGTTCGAGCGCTTTCCAGCCTCTCTCCATCTTGCCAAAGAGCCTCATGTCGGTGTCGAGGTAAATCACTCGTTCATACTTTTCTAATAAATAAAGAAGGGCCTGCGGTTTTAGAGCACAGGAGGCTTCTAGAGGATGATATTGAAAAACAAATCGCTCCCATTCTTTTTCATTCAATACCTTCGCATCTAAAACCGTAAAGCCAGCGCATTGGTAATCTGGATCCTTCTCATCATAACCTACGATAAAAACAACAAAGTCGCTCTCGGGTTCAAAACGTTGGATCGAACGCCAAAGCGCCATTGCTTGGTAAAAATAGTCATTGGTCACAATCGAGACAATGGCTCGTTTGAATTTTGATGAAAAAGAACTCATAGGGATGGAAGCAATGAAAGGTATAGAGAGAGTAACGGGTGGCGAGTAGCAAGTGACGGGTTCTCAGTCAATGTGTTCTCGAGGCACTTGTTTTGAAAATAGGGTTTGTAAAAATAAAATTTCCTAAAAATTGATTTTGTATTCAGGCTAAGAATACTTGTTACCCGCTACTCGCCACTCGTTACTTTATTTTTTCAGCATCCCTTCTATCGCTTCCATCTCTGTGAATCTCTTTATATTCGAATTACGAAGTTTCTTCAGAAGGGATCAGAGAAGGGATCATAAAAAAATTTTCTCGTTCTAGCTTGGGTTGATAAGATCCAGGTCGCCTCACCATAATTGCTTCGATCGCTGCTCTTTTAGGGGCATTCATCAAAAAAGGATCTTGTACGTTTTCCAACTCAGGAATACCACGCCGCACAAATTCTCGCCACGAAACGCTGATGATCTCTCCATCTTCAAAGTAGTTAAAGGGATATTTTTTTTCTGATACTGATAAGTTTTTCTTTTCGAGCAAGATCTCTTTGTTGTAATTGCGGTACAGATCATGAAAAATTTCTTTGCCGCATGGCGGAGGCCTTACCTTGATTAACTCTGCATAACTAGAAAAATGAAAACAGACGAGGGGTTTTTCATTAACGAGATAAGGAAATTTTTTAGAACAGGTTTTTTTCAATCCTCTTTCATGTAGATTCCAACAAGCAACGTTGTAGCTGTGATCTTTTAAAATCGCGAGACGCTCCACCATATAGGTTGCTTCATTAAGGTAAATTTGGTCTAAGAAAACACCCCTGCCATGGGCTACCACACAATTATAATTTGTTTGCTCCCACCACCACTTTAAAAAATTGCTACCAGTTTCAGTCACGCCGACATACCCTGCATTAAAAATTCCTGCAAGCCTCATCGTTACTCGCGCGGGCCCCAATCCATCATCTTTAATCGGGAGATAACTATGAGGAGTCAAGGAAAGATCAGCCTCTTCGAGCGTCTTCCAGCCGTGCTCTAAAGGCGCAAAGAGCTTCATGTCGGCATCGAGATAAATGACTTTTTCATATTGCGTTAACAAATGAAGCAGGGCTAGCGGCTTGAGCGCACATGATGCTTGCAGTCCATCATATTGAAAAATAAATCGCTTCCATTCTTTGGGATTCAAAATCTTCGCATCTAAAACTGTAAAATCAGTGCGTTGATAATCGGGATCCTTCTCATCATAGCCTACGACAAAAACAATAAAATCACTCTCGGGCTCAAAACACTTAATTGAGCGACCCAGCACCATCGCTTGATAAAAATAATCATTGGTGACAACTACTGTAATTGCTCGTTGGTTTTTTGGCTTCATAAGGAAAAAGAATTAACCACAAAGAACTCAAAAAAATTTTAAGACTTTGAGAATGACAAGCGTAGATAAGCTTGAAACTTCAAAAGCTTGTGATCATAGAAAATTGAAAAACGACTTCAGTTTTTAACACTTAGATTTTTTTTATAAAAACATACGTGCGGCGTGGCAGCCGCCGGATCGACTGCCGAAGGCAGCCCCGAAAGGGGCGAGACTCGCGGGAGCGAGCGAGTTGCATTCTTTTTGTGTTCTTTGTTTGCGGCTTTAGCCGCTCTGTGATCTTTGTGGTGAATTCTCTTCTTTCCCATGAAATTTCACGCTGAGGAGCTTGGTCACACCACGCTCTTCCATCGTGACTCCATAAAGCGTATCGGCTCGTGACATAGTCCGCTTGTTGTGCGTGATAACAAAAAATTGGCTCTGGTCGACAAAGCGATCAAGCAGTTTGATGAATCGTCCAATGTTCGACTCGTCGAGCGGCGCATCCATTTCATCAAGCACACAGAAGGGACTCGGCTTGACCATGTAGATGGCAAAAAGAAGCGCGACAGCCGTCATCGTCCGCTCGCCACCACTCAGTAGCGAAATGGTCTGGAGCTGCTTGCCAGGAGGGCGCGCAATGATTTCGATACCACTCTCGAGCGGATCGGTATCATCCACGAGGAGCAAGTTAGCTTTTCCTCCGCCAAAAAGTTCCGTGAACATCACTTGGAAATTGAGGCGGACTTGCTCAAACGTCGTTGCAAAAAGTTCCTTCGTCGTTTTATTAATCCGAGCAATGACCTCGAGCAACTCGGCCTTGGCATTAATCAGATCGGTGTTCTGCTTTTCGAGGAATTGATAACGCTCTTCGAGCTCCTCGAATTCTTGAATGGCTTCGAGGTTCACAGGCCCCATGGAATCAACGCGCTCGGTCAACTCTGCAACAATCCCTTCAACATTTTCCCATGGAATTTCTTCAACGGGCGTTGGTCCGACGGATACAGGAGGCTCATCGCCGTTCTGTTGTTCTACAGCCGACTCTTGATTGCTTTCTTCATCGCCACGAGATTTTTTCTCTCCTCTCGTCGTCACCGCCTTGAGCAACATGTAGCGATCCGGCTGAAAAGCAGAAAGGTCTTCCTGATAACGCCTGGAGATATGCTCCTGAATCGATTCTAGGCGCATCCGAAGTTCAGTCACTTTTACTTCATCACGAGAGCGCTTGTCTTGTAAGTCCAAAAGATTTTTGCGCAGGCCTCGCAAATTCACTTCCATCGTTTCGGCTTCTTCTTGCAAGCCACCGCGTTCACTCGAGAGACGTGCGACTTCTTGTTCGACACCCACGAGTTCTTCTTTCCAATGCCCGATGCTTCCAACAAGTTCTTGAGACTCCTTCGTCAAGGCCTCTATTTTTTCTTCATAATTGCGTTGGTCACGTTCTCGAACAGCAATTGTCTCTGCCAGCTCACGCAGTCGCGATTGAATAGGACCTCTCCGTTGTGTGAGCGCTTGTTGGCGCTGACGCTCAGTAGCAACGCGTAATTTAACTTCAGAAAGGGCTGCTGCTGCTTCATTTTCAACATCACGCAGGGAAACAATATGAGATTGAGCCACTGATCGTTCTTCACGCACAGCATTTAACTCTTGAGTCACCTGTTCCAACTGCGCCTGATCTGCGGCACTCTGCTCTTCGAGCTGTTGCAACTGTCCTTCCAATGTTGTGATTTCTCTCAACAATGTTTCTTGGCGACGTCCTGTTTCTTGAAATTCACGTGCGGCCAGACGATCGTCTCCTTGTGCGGTAGCAAGAACAGTCTGGGCTTGCTGCAGCTCTTCTCTTTTTTCTTTGAGTCGCTCCGAGGCTCCTTCCACAGCAACTACTGCTGCATCTCTGGCTGCCGCGAGGCGGGTCTCCTCTTGACGCAACGTCCCCAACTCACGATCAAGAGCGGCGATTTGAGAACGACGCAAGAGCGCTGAAGCTGAAACCTCCCCTTCACTGCCACCTCCACCATAAGCAACACCATCGTGAGCAAGGAACTCTCCGGTGCGCGAGGCAAAAGCCAATGTTGGATATTCTTGTTTGAGACGAAAAGCCGTTTCTAAATTTTCGACAACGACGACTCCCTCTAAAAGACGGGCCACGACCTTCCGCACCGGCTCGGAAGCCTTGACGAGCGCTGAGGCCCAGGCAACTCCCCCAGCAGGAAGTGCCCCCAATGCACGCTCTTCGTAAGGCCAATCAACAGTAACAACGGCAGCGCGTCCTTGAGCTCCTGCCTTCAATGTTTGCAAGGCAGCTTCAGCAACATTGATGTCTTTAAAAACCACAGAGCGACTTGCAGCTCCCAGCGCGGCTTCCACGGCTGGAATGTCTTCGGTAGGAACGTCCATTAGCGAAGCCAATGTTCCTAAAATTCCTGCTTGGAAAAAGTCAGGTCGATTCAATCCGCGAAGGATTGCTTGCGTTCCTTCTCCGAGGCCTTCTCCCTCACGCTCTAACTGACAGAGGATCTCACGCTTAGAATCACGCTCGGCAAGCTGTTTGCTTGATTGGTTCCAATCACGATCTGTTTTTTGTCGCTCTAGCTGCGCCGCTTCATAATTTTGCTGAGCAGCCTCCAAGGACTCTTTTGAAACAGCTAGCGCTTCTTGTGCTTGAGCGCACGCTGCAGTCGCTTCGGCAGCACGCTGATTCAAAGTGGCTAGCGTCTGCTCCATTCCGCTTTGTTGCAAACGAAGTTCCTGAAGTCGCTGAGCATTGGCATCACGACGGCCACCAGCAACAGAAACTTTTCCACGCAGATCGGACAAACGATTTTCTAAAGTATGAAGGCGATGCGCAAGGCCATCAATCGCACGTTCAGCATTGAGACGCTCTTGCTGAGCTTTAGCACATCGTCCAGTTCCTTCTTGTAGTAATTGTTCTTCGCCACGCAGCAATTCTAGCAGCTCATGAAGTTGAGCATCCGTTTGCTCCATCTCCTTTTCTTGTTCGCTAATGCGAGTAAAGCAAGCGTCACGATCGGCAGAAGCTCGAATCACCATCGCTTCAAATTCTGTTTTGCGCTCGCGATGCGTCTCAATGCGGCTCTCTCCGGAAAAAATCCGATTGCGCAACGTCTGCATCGCATCTCGCGTTTGATCCATCGAGATGTCAATCTCGGTGAGCTGTTGTCGGACACTCGCACAAGTCTCTTCTTGCTCCGCAATCTCTTGCTCTTGCCCTGCGCGAGCCGCTCCGATTTGTTCCATCGACTCTGTAAGCTCGTGGATCGATGTTTCTAAATTCCGATAGGTCCGGTAAGAGAGATGGGTATCCATCACGCGAAGATCACTCATCAACTCTTGATAGCGCCGCGCTTTTCCTGCTTGGCGCTGCAGCGAGCCGATCTGACGCTTGACCTCCTTGATGATATCGGTCACGCGAAGCAAATTGGCTTCGGTGTACTCGAGTTTGCGTAGGGCTTCTTTTTTCTGTGATTTGAACTTGGTAATCCCAGCAGCTTCTTCAAAAATAGCGCGGCGATCATCAGGGCGACTGCTCAAAATCTGATCGAGCTTTCCTTGCTCCATGATCGAGTAGGCGCTACGACCAATGCCGGTATCCATGAAGAGTTGATGAATGTCTTTGAGACGACAATGCGTTCCATTCATCAAGTATTCTGATTTACCATCACGAAAGACGCGGCGGGTAATACAGAGTTCATTCCAGGGAACGTTCAAATCTTTTTCACAATCGCCAAAGGTCAAGGAGACTTCAGCCATGTTGTGCGGATCTCGTGTGTCAGCGCCGCTAAAGATAACATCTGACATCTCACCGCCGCGGAGCGCCTTGGCTGATTGTTCGCCAAGCACCCAACGAATCGAATCTAGGATGTTGGACTTACCACAACCATTTGGGCCCACAACAGCGGTAACGCCACGATGGAATTGCAGCGTGGTTTTTGTCGCGAACGATTTAAAGCCGATGATTTCGAGAGACTGAAGATACACGAGCAGGTTACAGGTTGCAGGGGACAGGTCGCAGGAACAATCGCTTTGACGATTTCTTATTCTGCTGCCTGGTACGCTAAGTGGAGCGGCTCATTTCGTCAAAAGAGAAATGAAAAAATTTCCTGTAATCCGTAACCCGCAATTTGTATTCTTTAACCTCCATCTATGCCCGCATCACTCGACCCCATTTCCACACTCATCGAATACCTCCGCTTCCCCAGCGTCTCGACGCAACCGGAACATACTCCTGATGTTGTTGCCTGTGCCTCGTGGCTGGAGGCTCTTTTTAAGAAAATGGGGCTCGTAACGACAATCCATCAGACACCTGGTCATCCGATTGTCGTAGCCAAGACTGCTCGTGATCCAAAGAAGCGGACCGTTTTGATTTATGGTCATTACGATGTGCAGCCGCCCGATCCACTTCCAGAGTGGACTTCCGCTCCTTTTGAACCGCGTATCGACGAGAAAGAAGGAAAAATTTATGCTCGTGGCTCTTCCGACAACAAAGCTCCGACGCTAGCCCATATTCTCGGAGTGGCTCAGGCATTGGAAAAGAACGGCAGCTTGCCGGTCAATCTGATCTTCCTGATTGAAGGAGAAGAAGAAATCGGAAGTCCGCACTTATCGGCTTTCCTCGAGGAGCATCGTCAAGAGTTAGCTCCCGATGTGATTCTTGTTTCCGACACGGGCATGGGCCCTGACAATCTTCCGGCAATCACCTACGCACTGCGAGGCGTTGCAGCAATGGAGTTCATTGTGCGTGGCCCATCACAGGATTTACACAGCGGTTTATTTGGAGGAGCTGTCGCCAATCCTCTCATGGTCGCAGCACGACTGATTGCTTCACTCCACGATGAGAAGGGACATATTTTAATCCCAGGATTTTATGACGAAGTTCAACCTCTTCAACCGTGGGAACGAGAAGCCGCAGCAGCGCTAGAAAAAGCCTCAGGCGGCGATGACTCGATCAAAGAGCTTGCCGGCGTGACGGAACTTTTTGGAGAGGCTGGATTCAGCACGCTCGAACGCATTGGCGCACGCCCGACCGTTGAGGTCAATGGCTTTGGTGGCGGCTATCAAGGGGAGGGAACGAAAACCATTTTGCCGAAGGAAGCTTTTGTAAAATTGAGCTTCCGCCTCGTTGCGGATCAAGATCCACAAAAAATCCTCGAACTCGCTGCAGCTCATCTCCGCAAGCAACTTCCTCCCGGCGTTTCATTGGAAATCACTCTCGGGCATTCTGGTGAGGCTTGTTTTGTAGATCCTCAATCGAAAGACGGCAAGGCAGCTCAAGACGCGCTTCAGGAGTGCTTTGGAAGCAAACCCTTTTTGCTACGCGATGGTGCTAGCATTCCGATCATCGCCGCCTTCAAAAAAATTCTCGGCGTTGACACCCTCTTGGTTGGCTTGGCCAATCCTGATTGCGGCATGCATTCTCCCAATGAAAATATGCTCCTGAAAAATTTCCTCGATGGGATTAAGTTGAATCAGGTCTTGCTTGAGAAGTTAAGCTACGTTTAGGAATCAGAGGGCTTCAAAAAAGATTTTTTTCGCAACACGGTTCTGTATTTTTTTGAACCACTCGCTTGCTGCGCTCGATAGATCCCTTGGCGACTGCTGCAAAGATAAGCGGCAAAGCAGACAATTCCCATCTCCAGCAGATGTCCTGCGCCAAAAAGTTCTGCTCCCATGATGGTGCAGGCCAGCGGAGTGTTTGAGGCGCCAGCAAAGAGAGCCACAAATCCGAGCGCCGTGAAAAGATCCGATGGGCCTCCAAGCAACGTGGCAAGGAGGTTTCCAAGAGCCGCTCCGATAAAGAAGAGGGGCGTGACTTCGCCTCCTTTAAAACCAGCAGCCAGCGTGATCGCTGTAAAAAGAAGTTTCCAAAACCAAGCTCCTCCATCCACATTGACCCCTCGAAAGAGCGTGGCAATCGTGATGTCATGAGGATTTGGCGACCATTCTCCCAATCCGATGTACGATCTTGTTCCTAACATCAACACAAGTCCAATGATCATCGTTCCTCCTAAAAGGGGCCACGCGGGAGCATAAGGAATGATTTTTTTAAAACCGTGTCGCAAAAAATGTTCTGTTTTTACAAAAAGTCGTCCAGCCAATCCCGCCGCAATACCGATGAGCGCAACCTTTAGGAGCAGCAGAAAATCAAAATGAATAGAAAATCCTGTTACTTGCCAGGTCTCTTCATGCAGTTGATAGATCATGTGCTTGACGCCCCAAGCATGGCAGAAAAAATTCCCGAGCGACGCCGCTACGAGTGCCGGCAAAAGAGCTTCGTAATAAAGATGCCCCACCATCAAAACCTCCAACGCAAAAACAGCGCCAGCAAGAGGCGTTCCAAAAACAGCTCCAAAGCCAGCAGCCACGCCGCTCAAGAGCAGGATCCTCATCTGCTCAGGACGCAAACGTAACATTCGTCCCCAAGTGCTAGCCATGCTCCCTCCCATTTGCACGGCCGTTCCTTCACGTCCCACAGAACCACCGAAGAGATGCGTCACCAGCGTTGCGAACAAAATGAGCGGAGCCATCCGTCGCGGCACACCTCCTCCTAATTTATGAATCTGCTCGAGGATGAGATTGTTGCCACCTTCCGATATCTTTCCAAAATGATGATAAACAAGTCCAATGCCGAGCCCCGCTAGCGGCAGCAAAAACAGCAGCCACGGATGATCGAAGCGGCATTGCGTGACAATATTCAAACTCCAGATAAAAAAAGCACACGCTGATCCAATGGCTGCAGAGATCGGAAGGAGGATCACAATCCAACGGGCACAAGAACGGAGTAAGGCTAGACTTTGGTGAAACAAGGTAGAAAAGGGCAAATGAATAGCAACAAACTACCACAAAAAAGAAAAAGGGCAAATTGAGGGATTCCCATGGCAACTGCAAAAAGATATTATTTTTACGTTACCAAATTTTATCATGGACGAAATTAGAAATCTCATCGCCCGCTTCGCCAATAGCTTTGACCTCAAAGATTGGAAAGGGATGCAGTCGTTGTTGATGGACCAAGTGAGTTGTGATTACACCAGTTTACGGAAAACAAAAATGACTCTTTCTGTGGAAGAGTATGTTCAACAAAGAGTCGATGCCCTCGAAAAACTCCAGACGCAGCATCTCTTTTTCAATTTAGAAATCTCCATCTCAGATGATCAAGCGACCTGCCGCTGCTCCGCGCTCATTCTGCGCCGATTCCAGGGCGATTTTTTTAACACGCATGCTGTTTATGAATTCACGTTGTTTTATAAAACCGATCGATGGCTCATCGAAAAAATTAAACAAGAGGTTCTCTGGAACGAGGGGAATCCTGAAATTCATTCTGGCCTGAAACACACATAGGAATCTCCCTGAAATTTTACCTGTAACCTACCTCCTATTAACCCGAGAATATGTCCTACTGCAACTTCATCACCACAATTACGGACCCAAAAAAAGAATGTCATCGAAAATACCATGACACGCTCTACGGTTTTCCTTTGGATGATGACAACGAACTTTTTGGAAGACTCATTTTAGAAATCAACCAAGCCGGCCTCAGTTGGGAAACAATTCTAAAAAAAGAGGCTAACTTTCGAAAGGCCTATGACAATTTTCATATTAAAAAAATTGCAGCCTACGGCGAGGCTGACAGAAAGAGGCTTCTAGGCGATGCTGGCATTATCCGCAATCGTTTAAAAATCAATGCTGCCATCGAAAATGCAAAGACCATCCTGCAGCTCCAAAAAGAATGTGGCTCTTTCGCGCAGTGGCTGTTATCACATCACCCCAAGCCGAAAGAAGAATGGGTGAAGCTCTTTAAAAAGACATTCCGCTTTACCGGAGGCGAAATTGTCGGCGAGTTCTTGATGAGCATTGGCCACCTGCCTGGAGCCCATGTTCCAGAGTGCCCTATTTATAAAGCTGTGCTCAAGGCAAAGCCATTGTGGAAGAAATAATTTTTAGCTATCATCGTCGCACATATGCCCGCTTCTCATCCAACTTGGAAGAACTCACCTGTCATTCGAGCGATGGCCAAATATCTTTGGTGGAAACCTGCTGCACAAGCACTAGAAGATCCTGAGCGAATCGTCGCTCAAGTCATGAATCTCGGCGACTACAACGATGTCTGTGCTCTGGCTCATGAAATCGGAGAGAGTGGATTTAAGGACGTGCTCCAGCAAGCCGAGCCCGGAGAATTTGATGATCGTTCTTGGCACTATTGGCACTATCGACTTGGTTTAGCGAAGTGCGAAGAGGTCCCGCCCTTGCCTTCGAGAAAATTTTCATCCTGATCGCCATGCTGACTTTTGATCCACATCTAGAAATTCTCTCTGCAGCTCAACAACGCCTTTGGCTTGAATTGAAGCCTGCAGCCAACCTCGGATTCATCCTCTACGGCGGCACTGCTATTGCTTTGCAGCTTGGTCATCGTCAATCGATTGACTTTGATTTTTTTTCTGACAAAAAATTAAAGAAGGAGTTATTACGAGATACATTTTCTTTTTTTAAAACGTCAACCTTGTTGCAAGATCGAGAAGAGAGCTTAACGATTGCTGTTCCTTTTTCAGATTCTATTCCTGTGAAAATTTCTTTCTTTGGCAATCTTAGCTTTGGTCGTATTGGAGAACCACATTCAACACGCGATGGAATCATGCAAGTGGCCTCTCTTGAAGATCTCATGGCAACAAAACTCAAAGTCCTTTTTCAATGTGTAGAATCAAAAGACTACATCGATATTGCTGCTATGATCTACGCCGGAGCTTCTTTAAGCCATGGCCTAGCTGCGGCCTCTGCCATGTTTGGATCTGCTTTTCAACCTAGTGAATGCTTAAAAGCGCTTACCTATTTTCATGGAAGAGATTTGCATCTTCTAACAGATGAGATCAAAAAATCCCTCATAGCCGCTTCTGCCGGAGTACATGACTTGCCAAGTGCGCACTTGCTCTCTTCGAAGCTAACCCCCTCATCAGCGCTGTCCTAATTTATAAAATCTTCTCTCATCATTTTGATCTCCATGAATTCTTCCAAATCTTCCTCCTTCATCTTCATCAACTATCTCCTCCTTTTTGGATGCGGGCTCATCTGGGGTTCTCAATATCTACTAAATAAAATTGCTCTCGAGAGTTTCTCCACCTCGATGATTGCTGCGGGTCGCATTAGCATCGGAACCATCACACTGACATTACTCCTTGTCGCAGGAAGTGAAAAAGTTAAACCTGACCAACAACAAAAGCATACCTTTTGGAAATTTCTTCCAGATTTTATTCTCATCGGATTTTTAGAAGCAACGCTCCCCTGTATCCTTGTTGCATGGGCTCAGCATCAGCTTCCCAGCAGCGTCACTGCTATTTTAATCGGCACTGTTCCGCTATTTGCAACGCTCATGGAAGGGCTTTTTGTAAAAGACCACACCATTTCAACAATGAAAGTTCTTGGAATTTTTCTCGGTTTTGTTGGAGTCGTCATTCTCGTTGAGCCGACGACTCTTCTCTCAAAAATATTCGCCTCCTCCCATGCCACTTCATTACCCCTCTTGCCTGTCTTAGCTGTATTGACCGCAGCGCTTTGCTTTTCCATTACAATGCTCCTCATCAAAGTGCGCCTAGGATCTAAGCTGGGCCACATTCATTCGGCTCAAGGCATTCTTACAGGAGCGGCTATCACTGCCTTGCCTCTCATGCTCTGGCTCACCAAGCCTTGGCTAATGACCTCCTTTCATCCGCTTCGTTCTTCATCACTCACGCTCCTCTTGCTCGGTATTTTTTGCGGAGGCCTCGTCTACATTCTTTATGTCAAACTGATCAATCGTGCAGGGCCGAGTTTTGCTTCCACTTGCAATTATCTTGTTCCTCCGATTGGCGCTTTCCTAGGCATTGCTTTCAGCGGAGAAAAAATGACCTCGAATATGATCAGTGCGCTCGCTTTAATTTTAGTGGCACTTTGGCTCTCCAGTGGAAAGAAAAACAAAAATTAAAATACTAATTTTTTTCTCATCCCTTCCATCGCTGTGAATTCTTCTTCCAAACTTACCTCCTTCACCATCATCAACTACCTCCTCCTTTTCGGAGCAGGATTCATTTGGGGATCTCAATACATCTTAACGAAGTTTGCTCTCGTCAGCTTTTCGACAACAACGATTGCGGCTGGAAGAATTGGGATCGGAGCTCTGTTGTTAACATTGCTCGTGGCAGCCCGCGTGGACAGGCCCTCTATTTCAAAAACTCCTTCTTCTTTTTGGAAATCATTACCTGATTTTCTCCTCATCGGATTGTTAGAAGCAACCCTTCCTTGTGTCTTAGTCGCCTGGGCCCAATTGCGCTTAGCAAGCAGCGTTACCGCTGTTCTTATTGGAACGGTTCCTCTCTTTGCGACCGTGTTGGAAGCACTGTTTGTTCCAGGATCAAGAATTGGTTTAAAAAAAGCTGGTGGTATTTTTTTAGGCTTTATCGGCGTGATTGTTTTGGTTGCTCCTAGTTTTAATGAGACATCCCTTTCTTCAACTGCGGGCACTTCTCTTGTTCTTCCTATCTTAGCAGTACTCGCTTCTGCACTCTTTTTTGCGATCGCCATGCTCTTAATCAAAATTCGTCTAGGAAATCGCTTTGGCCCCATCCGTTCTGCGCAAGGAATCTTGACGGGAGCTGCCATCACGACAATTCCACTGATGTTGTGGGTCACTAAACCTTGGACGACTATGACATTTCATCCGGCTCTCTCTGCCCTTATCGCTTTGATCGCGCTTGGAATTTTTTGCGGAGGGTTGGTCTACACTCTTTTTGTACTCCTCATCAATCGCGCAGGCCCAAGCTTTGCCTCGACTTGTAATTACCTCGTTCCCCCAATTGGCGCTTTTCTAGGAATTATTTTCAGCGGAGAGAAATTAACATCACCTCTTCTCTACTCGCTTGTGCTTATTTTATTTTCCCTCTGGCTTTCGAGTGGAAGGAAGCAAGATCGTCATTAATTTCAATTTTAAAAAATAAAATCCACGATGGATCCATCGCGAGAGTTCATTCAGCGCTTGATAGGGATAGGTTGTCAGACAACGCTGGAGCGAAGAGAGTTTTGGCTGAGACATTTTTTGAATCGCGCTTTCAAATTTTTCATCTGTTTGCGAAATGGGAAAAGGAGCCACTGCGAGCGCTCTTAAACCAAAAACCCACTCGCGATCAACTGCATGATCCCAAGGAAGCCACATAGGAATCAACTCTTTAACAAGAACAGAAGCCGCTTTTCGGTCGATCAAGTACGCACCAGCTCCCTTCAATCGACTGAGGTGCAGCGTTAAAAAACAATGAGGAGTGAGTTGCTGAACCCGACAGGATTTTCCTTCGCGAAGGCCCGTCATCCGGAGAATGTTCCAGAGGGAAGAGGAAGCCAATGCTGCTTCCACTACCTCTCTGCATCCTATGTTCAAAAAAAGATCATCTTCACAAATCATCGCAAACTCATCGTCGCTTTCTAAGAAAAGCTTCATCGCTTTGAGATGACTCAGATAACAGGCTACCTCATAAATATTAACTCCGCGTCCATGAAACCGCCGAAATTTTTTCTCATCAAAATCGGCGCAAGGAAATGTCAGCTGATTGCCATCAATAGCAGGAACGCGAACAATAGGGATTTCAGCCTCCGTAAAAGTTTGGCTCATATGCTCCCAACGCTCTGGAGCTCGATCAAGATTGATAATGTAGGTGGACCACCGTTTCATGAAACTTAGAATTAAAACAAATAAGAAAATAAATAGCCGCAAAAGAACATAAGACGGAGACGAAAATACGCTAGCGATTTTTTATTTTTGTAGCTATTCCGTTTTCCTCCTCATGGTGAAATCACAATACTCGAAACGTTCCCCCAGAATCCAGAATTAAGGCAGAGCGCAGGGGAGGCTGCGATCAGTTCTCCCCGACTCACGCGGATGGGACAGGCTGGATCAAGCTGATCACAGTGAACCAACGAAGGCACCCACCTGTGCCTCATTGTTTGCAAAGCAAGAACTAATTGGAAAAGCGGCGATGCTCCCAGAATGTGACCGGTAATACTCTTGTTGGCCCATGAAATTGGCTGTTGAACAAGGTTTCCAAAAATAGAGCTGACGGCACAACTTTCGATCAGATCATTCTGTTTGGTTCCCGTTCCATGTAAATGAACAACGCCAATACGATCAAGCGTCAACAGGGCTTGCTCCAAAGATCCCTTTATAACTTGCTGCAGCGCCTTTCCTTGAGGATCAAGACTGGCGCGACGGCCAGGATGACTCTGCAAAGCAACAGCATGGAGTTTACCAATAATTGGCGCAGTGCGTTTCAATGCTAACTTTTCGGACTCCAACATTACGACCACAGCCCCTTCACCCAAAACAGTTCCGGACCGTTTGCGATCAAAGGGGCGCAGTGCCATCGATGGATCCTGCTGCTCAGCAAGAACTCCCGCTGCGCGATACTGCTCCAAGAGCGACTCTGTTAAAGGTGCATCTACACCACCAACCAAGACAAGGTCAAGGACACCTGACTGAAGGAGCTGCTGCCCCATGGCAAGTGCTGTTGCTCCGGAGGTGCAGGTAGAAGCCACGACAAAAGAAGGTCCCTCAATTGAAAAAGCTGCAGCAAGAAGGCCGGCCATGGAAGAGGAGGTGCTATAAACCGCCGCACTTGGTTTTTTTTTCAAAGAACTAATCTGCTCTTCTTGCAACATCATCGGTCCTCGCGAACTTCCAATGATGATACCGATGCGATCTTTTGCATAAGTTGAATTCGTCAGCTGAGCATTGTTCCAGGCCTCACGGGCAGCTGCTAAAAGAAGCTGAGCTGTTCGATCTGCTTGTCTCACGAGATGTTGATCTTTTTTTGAAAGCTCTGGTAACTCAGCGCGATAGATAGGCAGCACAACACCACTCTTCTTGAATTGATACCGCTCGGCCTTGACGCGGCCTTGCAAAACGCTTTGCCATAGCTCTTCAACATTTTTCCCACCAGCAGAGACAGCTCCCATGCCGGTGATGGCGAATTGGGGCTTCGCCCCAGTAACGGGTAACGAGTAACGAGTAACGAGTGGCGGATTCTGAGGCAACATATCCTAAGGATACTTAAAATATGTTCTGTAAAAATGAAATTCTCTAAAAGTCATTTTGCTTTCAATCAAAAATACTCGTTACCCGCCACTCGTCGCTCATTACTTTTCTTTATTTTGTTGTTGGCGAAAAAAATTCAAGCCGTAATGATGGCGCTGTGGCGAAACATTTAACCCGGAAATTTCATACCTCTCACAGCGAAGCGAAGGAAAAAGCTAATGAGACAAGGCGGAGGCAGAATTTTGATCAGGGCTGTATGAGTACATACCGCTCTGATCAAAATCCAACGACAACGCAGTCTTCATCGGCTTTGGCCAAGCTGCAGACTGAGAGACATGAAATTTCCGGGTTAACATCGAAGAGATCAAAAAGGCATCAGAAAGATGACCGACGACGAAAGAAAGTCTCTGGAAAAAAGATTCACAAAAAAGTCGCTTCTTTTTCAAAGAAGAAAAATTTTTCTCAACCAAAAAGAAATCCTCTCCTGGAACTTGAGAATGAACTCCTGACTCTTTTAAAAAAAGAGGCCCTTTCTCTAGAGGCGTTGCAGCAAAAATTATTCCGTCACCATCCTCAAAAAGAGATGGTTACTGAAGCCTTATACCAACTTGAGAAGGAGCGTTTGGTTTTAAAACTTCGTAAAGATCATTACGTCCTTCCCAGAAATGCAGATCTTCTCTTCGGAACTTTGCAGGTCCACACGAGCGGAGCCGCTCATTTACTGCCAGAGGAGGGGCCTGACATCTACATTAGCCCCGAGAATCTCGATACGGGAATGCAAGGCGATTACGTCTTGGCTCGCCTGATCAAAGATCGCCGCGCCCGTCGCCCCACGCAGACGAAAGAACGTCGCGCGGAAGGAGAAGTCATTCGCATTTTAAATCGTGCCAACAAAACCATCGTTGGCACGTTGCAGCATTCTCAAGATTTTTCCTACGTCATCCCCGACAATCCGCATCTTCAACATAATCTTTATCTCTCCGGTGATTTGCTTAGTGGTAAGGCGGGAGAAAAAGTCGTTGCGTCCCTCGATCGTTGGGAAAATCGCCACACGCAACCGGAAGGCCATCTCATCGAGGTCCTGGGCCCGATGACAGCTCCTGGCGTTGATATTCTTTCGATCATTCGCAAGCACCAGCTCCCCACTGAATTTCCGCCAGAGGTCTTGACCGAAGCCTCCGGCTTTGAAGGAACCGTTCGTGAGGAAGATTTGCGGGACCGTGAAGACTTGCGCGACCGTTTTGTCATCACGATTGATCCCGACGATGCCCGTGATTTTGATGATGCGATTGAAGTTCAGCGCACCAGCGCAGGATGGGATGTCACGATTCACATTGCCGACGTCTCCCACTACGTGCAGCCTCATTCTTCCTTGGACCGCGAGGCTTACCATCGAGGCAATAGTGTTTATCTGGTGGACCGCGTCATTCCAATGTTGCCAGAAAATCTGAGCAACGGTCTCTGCAGTCTTCGTCCTAATGAAGACCGTTTAGCCTTCTCTGTTTTTGCGAGCATCAACCGCAGTGGCGTTGTTAAAGATGTCCGCTTCGCGCGGAGCGTCATTCGCAGCAAAGCTCGACTGACCTATCAAGAAGCGCTGAAAATTTTAGAACAGCCACCTCAAACTTGCCATAGAACCTCTTCAAAATTTTCTAAAATTGATGCAATGCCAGGAGCAAGGAGCACAGCCGAGGAGTGTATACCGAAATACTCGACGCAGGCGAGCACCGCAGCGACACCGCAGTGCGCTACTTTAGGAGATTTTGAACAGGTTCTTAGGGAGCGGGTTCACACTGCTTGGGAATGTTCTTCTCTCCTCCGACGCCTTCGCTTTCAACAAGGCTCGCTGGAGCTAGATATGCCAGAGGTGAAGGTTCGACTCAATCGTGAAGGAAAAGTAGAAAAATTGGAATTGGTCCAAAATGATATTTCTCATCAATTGATCGAAGAGCTGATGTTGCTTGCTAACGAACTCGTGGCACGCCACCTCAAACTGGCCAAACAACCACTCCTCTATCGCGTTCATGAAAAACCAGACAACGAAAAATTAAATGAATTTCGTGAACTCGTAGCAACTTATCAAGTCGCTGTGGGAGACCTAACACATCGGCGCGAGCTCCAAAAATTTCTTCACAGCCTGCATGGAAAACCGTACGAACATGCGCTCAAGATCGGCCTTCTCAAAAGCTTAAAGAGAGCGCGCTACTCTCCTGATCCATTAGGGCACTACGGTCTTCAGAAAAAAGATTATGCTCATTTCACGAGCCCTATCCGGCGATATGCTGATCTCGTTGTTCATCGTGCTCTAGCACGACATCTCGACGCGCGCCTGCGTGGGCCTCGATCGGGAGACTTGCTCGCTATTGGCGATCACATTTCTACAACCGAACGAACCGCTGCCGACGCAGAAAAAGAGTCCGTGCGCCTCAAGAAGCTCGACTACTTTGAAGCAGAGCAACACGCTCGCAAAAAGCATACTTGGAAAGCCAACATCATCGAAGCCCGCAATTATGGACTTTTTGTTGAGTTACCTGAAGTTCTTGTTTCAGGATTGGTTCCCGTCTCGAGCATGGAGGATGATTTTTATCTTTTTGATGCACCTCGCACCCGCTTGGTAGGCCGACAGACAAAGAAGGTCTATCATGCAGGACAGCAAATCATGGTTGCTGTTGCCGGCGTCGATCGCTGGAAGCAGCAGATTGATTTTAGGATTGTTCCTCTTAAAAAGTAGGAGCATCCGCCTCAACCGCGCCCAATGCTTTTGCTACATTAAGTCGTCCCCCAGAGATGACTTTTCCTTGAAGGGAAAGAATCTTATCCGTTGCGGCGAGGAGTTGCGCAATTAACTCTTGATAAGACAAGGTCGGAAATTGTTCTTTCATGAGAGCCAATGTTCCTGTCACTTGCGGCGCTGCAAAAGAAGTTCCATATCCATAGTTATAAGAGGAATCAGAAGCATTGTAGGTTGATGTGATCTCTTCTCCTGGAGCGGCAAGATGAACGGTTGTCGCTCCATAGCTAGAAAAGTTCGACAATTCATTAGCAGCATTTGTTGAAGCAACCGCAACGATATTATCAAAGCCATAACAAGTTGGATAATCATCTTTATTAACATCATCGTTAATCCCACCATCTCCTACAGATGCAACCACAATAACGCCCTGATCATGGGCGTATTGAAATGCAGCGCGTTCACTGGCTGAATAAAAAGCGTGTCCTCTGGAATTCCAACTGCAATTCAAAATTTTTGCCCCATGATCACAGGCATAATTGATGCAGGTAATGTTATCACTAGTAACGGCATCGCCTTGAGCATTGATGTTTTTGCATGCCATGAGCTGTACTTTCCAAGCAACCCCTGCAATGCCTTTTCTATTGTTACCTGCTGCTCCAATAATTCCTGCACAAAAAGTTCCATGCCCCAGGTCATCCATCGGATCACCATTTTTAGCAACAGCATTACATCCGTAAATATCACCATAAGTTGGCACAGGATTATGCCACATATTAGCAGCGAGGTCTTCATGTGTGTAACGAATTCCAGAATCGACCACAGCGACGATGACAGAGGCCGCTGATGTTCGCACATCCCAAGCATCGGGAGCATCAATGCCAGAAAAAAAGATCTTAGAAGGAATCTGCCCATCGACACCGTTGCAACTTTTCCAGAGATACCATTGCTGAGAGTACAAACTATCATTGGGAATAGAACAGACATGATAAAAAAAATCAGGCTCGCTAATAGCTGCTGCCAGCTTGTTTTGCCTGATTCCATCTAGCATTTGAGGTAGCGCTGCTAAATTATTTTTTGCAAGCTGAAGTTGATAGAGTCGTTGATTTGTAGAAATCCGCTCCATAGAGACTGCTTGAGAACCCAGTTTGTTAAAAAAAGCGACGGGATCTTCTCCCTCAGGCAAGGTTACAAGCAGATGATCTGCCACCATCTCTTCGCGACTAACAACCCTATTAGTGAGAGGCTCCATCACTTCTTCAATGCGAACATAAGGATATTTAAATTTCGTTTCCAAAATCCTCATTCGTATTTTCTGCCCCGGCTCAGGTCCATCCACCTCTGCAAATTCGATGACGCGAGCTCCTGGAAACTCTTTCAACTCTTGTTCAGATGGGCAATCGAGTGGTGATGCTGTTCCAGAGCCTTGTCGAGCTGAGACTCGCGGTGATTGTGAATCCAGTACTGCTATTCCTCCTGCATGATTGCTCTGGGCAATGACTGAAATCTGCTCATGATGAGGATGCTGGTATTTTTTGAAAATAATAGTGACAAGCAGAACTGCCGCTAGGACAACGCAAAAATTTGTTAACCTGGCGTAAAATATTTTCATGGATGGAAAGATTAATGCCTCCTTTACAAAAAACAATTGATTTTATGGTGAGACATTTTTAAAAATGGGGACTCTTACTTTTATGAACGACGATTCTTATCATTCCTATTCTTCATCCTACCGCCAATATTCCCACGATCAGTCGCTAGAGACACGCGAACTTCAAGTCGAACGTAAATTTTTTACGGCTCAGCTTCGTGAAAACGAACGTGGAAAATTTCTTCGTCTCACGGAAGAGGCGCAAGGTCGTCGTAACACTGTGATTGTTCCCGCTAGTGGCTTCAAAGACTTTGCTGATTTGATTCAGGATATTCTCTCCACCGAAGCTGCTAAGACAGAATAAGTTTTATTCTACTTTTAATTTCTCCAGCTTCGGCGCGATGACCGCACGGCAGTAAGGAGCATTCGGATGATTGCGATAGTAATCTTGATGACTGATGTCCGCTGGATAAAAAGCCACGAGCGGTTTAATTTCTGTCACAATCGGATTTTTAACAGCGGCTTGCGCTTTCTTTTTAGAAAGCTCGGCGAGGCGCTGCTGCTCAGGTGTTGTTGTTAAAATGATCGAACGATATTGCGTTCCGGCATCAGCTCCCTGTCGATTCAGCGTTGTCGGATCGTGGACTTTCCAGAAAAAGTCGAGTAGCTGATTGTAGGAAATGTTCTTAGGATCATACGTCACCTCGATAACTTCAGCATGACCGGTCTGCCCTGTGCAGACCTCTTCGTAGGTTGGATGTTTTGTGTCGCCTCCCGCAAAGCCCGACTGAACATGAGTAACTCCCGGCAACCTTTGAAAAAGAGCCTCTAGACACCAAAAGCAACCTCCACCAAAAACGGCTTTAGAAGAAGAATTCAAATTTTTAGACGGAGTAGCAAGAAGCGATGTGGTCATGATGAGAAAAAATAAAAGTGATTTCATGCCTATTAAAAAAACAATAGCCATTGAAAGATAAAGGGTGAAGTGCATTTTTCGCTGTAACCTGCAACCTGTAACCTGTAACCTGCAAGAATGTCCTTCCGCGCACTCCATCTCGATTCCAATATTCTCAAAGCCATTACTGAGGCTGGGTACACAGAGCCCACACCGATTCAAGTAGCTGCCATCCCTCCGATCTTGGAAGGAAAAGATCTCATCGGCATTGCGCAGACAGGAACTGGAAAGACGGCAGCGTTTGTTTTGCCGCTCCTCTCGAAGATGGCTGCAGCACGTCGTGAAGGCGACTCGGCACGGATGCAAGTCCTTATTGTGGCTCCCACACGCGAGCTAGTTGTCCAGATCGACGAGAATGTCCGGGCCTACGCTCGTCATCTTCCGTTCAAGATTGCAAAAATTTATGGTGGCGTCAGCGAACGCGCTCAGATCAAGGCGCTGACGGATCAAGTCGATATCGTCATTGCGACTCCGGGTCGTCTGCTCGATATTATTCGCGGCAGAGAAAAAGCTTTTGCTGGCATCCAATACCTCGTTCTGGATGAGGCTGATCGCATGCTCGACATGGGCTTCATTCCTGCGATTCGTCAAATCGTTAAACTACTGCCGCGCCAACGCCAAACCCTCTTTTTCTCAGCAACTTTGTCGCGTGATATTGAAAAGTTGACGCAAGAATTTCTTCAAACGCCGACCATCGTCGAAATTGGCCGCCGTTCCAATCCAGCAGAAACTGTGGCACAATTTGTCTACGAAGTGCCACATCATTTGAAGTCGCCACTCCTAGCGCATTTGATGAAAGATGATCTCTTTCGCATGGTCCTCATCTTCACTCGCACCAAGCATGGTGCTGACCGCATCGCTAAGCAGTTGGAAAAAAGCGGCATCACAACAGCGACGCTTCACTCGAATCGCTCTCAGAACCAGCGCTTGCGAGCGCTTCAAGATTTCAAAGATGGAAAAGTTATCGCTCTTGTTGCCACTGATATTGCAGCACGAGGCATCGACGTCGATGGAATCTCTCACGTTGTGAATTACGATTTTCCTCCGCATCATGAAGATTATGTGCACCGCATCGGCCGGACAGGTCGTGCCCAAGCCATTGGCGAGGCGATCAGTTTTGTAACATCTGAAGATCATGGTTCGCTGCGTGCCCTTGAACGCTTCATTGGCCGTGGCATCTTGCGCAAGAAGGCAGAAGGTTTTGACATGGGCGCTAAGGCTCCTCCGCGCGATCCTAATGATCGTGAGAGAAATTTTCGTGGCGGGCCTCGTGGTTCTCGTGGCATTCAAGGCCCACGTTCTGGCACAGATCGCCCTCGCGCTGATCGTCCAGCAGGAAATTCCTCACAAAGTTTCAGCCCACGAAGCTCTAGCGCTCAACGCTCTACCGGCCGCTCTTTTAGATCTGGCACGTCCCCAGCATCAGGGACAGAAGCTCCCAAGAAATCAGGCCGCCGCCCCTTTATGGGATTCGGTCGACATCGGTGACAATCCCTCCTAGGGGCTGTTTTTCGATCAAAGGAAGTCTCTAAACGAGATAAATAGTGGCTAGTCCTACAGAGAAAAGCCGCCAGGCCCCTGCCACAGAAAGAATCAATTTTTGTAATCGTTCAGTTGCTTGGCAAAGAGTAAGATTATTCAACCTGCTTTTGTAAAAGTTGAGATGTTGAGCCGCTACGTCATTCCCGCGAAAGCGGGAATAAAGCAGCTGTTGAGCGCCGCTAGCGCGGCTGTTGAGAGGAAGGCATCCTTTGCAACTCGCTCCCTCCCGCGAGGCTGAACGATTACCAATTTTTTTTAGCAACATCTTGATTATCTGACTGATTTGCTGAAATTTGAGGTCTTCTAACGCCGCCTTTCCAAGCCATGTAATCATAGCACCCCCCTCAACAAACGACGCTACAGGTCAACGTAGCGAGTGTTTATTTTTGGCATCTGCCAATCGGGAACAGACTGCTATTTGAAAGAATCTCGTCCCTACTTAGAGTCACCCACAACAGCAGGAGAATCAGTTCTCCTTGTGGAGGATGTTGTTAATGGAGAGTCGGTCGTTATAGTCAAATTACTTAGAACTTACAAGCAACTGACTTGTCCTTTTTAGGAAAAGACTGCGTTCTCATCCCGTC
>JAIEQF010000027.1 GCA_019747895.1 Chthoniobacterales bacterium | reverse complement strand
CCACCTGCACAAAGAAATGAGATGAGATGAGAGAGAACGGTTCGACCTTCTCCAGAGTCTTCGGACTCTGGAGAAGGACAACCCACAAAGTTAAAGCCTTCGTGGGTTCGAATCCCACCCCCTCCGCCACCTGCACAAAGAAATGAGATGAGATGAGAGAGAACGGTTCGACCTTCTCCAGAGTCTTCGGACTCTGGAGAAGGTCAACCCACAAAGTTAAAGCCTTCGTGGGTTCGAATCCCACCCCCTCCGTGGGCCTTGCTTCGCAAGGCCGGTTGTCAGTTGACGGTTCTCGGTTGTCAGTGGTTTTAGATCGTTCATCTTTATTAACCTAAAAACGTGAATGAAAATGAGAAAGTTTGCGTAAGGAGGTTGATTTAAAAATGGTTGTTGTAAGGTCGTGGCTAAACTGAACGGTTAGTGAGGCATTAGAACGAACATTTTGAAACAAGCTATATTGTGTAAAATTTTTTATTTTCATTCATGTTTTTAGGATTAAGGCTGTCAGTTAAAATTTCAAAGAAAAAATAAAATGGACGTTCTTATGTGTTATGGATCGTAATATTCTAACAACTGACAACCGAGAACCGACAACTGGCCTTGGCAGCGCCAAGGCCTACGCCTGGGCCGTTGTTGGGATGCTCTGGATGGTTTGCTTGCTCAATTATGCTGATCGCCAAGTCCTCTCAGGCATTTTTCCGGCTTTAGAAAAGGAGTTTGGATTTTCAAAATTTCAGCTCGGCATGATTGGCTCCATTTTTATGTGGGTCTATGCTTCGCTTGTTTTTTTTGCAGGATTTTTTAGCGATCGATTTAGTAGAAAGAAACTGATTTTAGGTGGCTGCTTTTTTTGGAGCCTGATAACGATGACCACGGGATGGTGTTCTCTTTTTTGGCAATTCCTATTGGTGCGCGGTTTGGAAGGATTCGGTGAATCATGTTATTTCCCATCTTCTAATTCGATGATTGCTGATTATCATAACCACGGTCGACGCTCGACCGCGCTCTCGTTTCATCAATCGGGTGTTTATCTTGGAACCATTGCTGGAAGCTGGTTTGGGGCATGGTTGGCCCAACATTATAACTGGCGTTATGGGTTCTATTTTTTTGGAGGACTGGGAGTTGTTCTTTCGATAGTTCTTCTCTTTTTTTTGAAAGAGCCTGAGAGGAGCAGGGAAAAAGTCGCGCAGCAACAGTCTCTGTGGCCGACATTTTTTTATTTAATAAGAAAAAAAGAAGTCCTTTTGCTGATGCTAGCTTTTGTCTGCGTGAATATGGTGGCGATGATTTTTCTTACATGGATGCCAACATTTCTCTACGAAAAATTTCATATCACACTCGCGCAAGCAGGATTCTTTGCCGTTATTTTTATTCAACTCATGAGTGTGTTGAGTGCTCCTTGCTCCGGATGGATCGGTGATCAGCTCACACGTAAGATGAAGCATGGGCGCCTGGCAGTTCAAATCGTTTCACTATTGATCGGAGTCTTTTCGATTATTTTTATTGGGCAAGCACATTCATTGGTTTTTCTTTTTGTCATGATGATGCTTTTTGGTGTCTGTAAAAGTGGATATGATGCCGGGATTTTTGGAGCACTCTTTGATTACATTGAACCCAACTTACGGGGAGCTGCAGCCGGGCTCATCATCGCTTGCGGCTATTTTGGAGGGGCGCTGGGACCGCTTCTGCTTGGAGCCATTGCAACTTATGGAGGAACTCACGAGTCTGCGATTAATCGCATGAGTCTTACCATTTCAATAAGTGCTTTCGCTTATTTTTTAGGGGCCTTGTTGCTTTTAGGAGTGCCTTTTGTGCTTCGAGGCAAGGGAGGGGAATCTTGCTCTCCGTGATGAAGAAGAATTTTAAATTCCTTTTCTGTCACTGGCATCACGCTGAGGCGTGATTGTTTGATCAAGGCCATCTCAGCTAGCTCGGGTATAGCTTTGATTTCAGCAAGAGTGACGGGACGTTTCAAGGGATGACCTGGCTTGAGAACGACACAACTCCAATCTCCCTCGGGGGCCGTAGGATCAGGATAAGCTGTTTTAGTCACTTCCGCGACACCGACGACGCTGGGATTGAGAACGCTATGATAAAAAAGAACTTGGTCACCTTTTTTCATCGAACGAAGATTATTGCGCGCCTGGAAATTGCGAACGCCTGTCCACTCTGTCTCTCCATCTTTCACAAATGTCGTCCACGAGTAGGCTGTGGGTTCTTGTTTGACGAGCCAGTATATTGTTTTGTCTGATGACAAAACAGTTGGCGGTTCGCAGTTAGCAGTTGTCAGTTTGTTCTTCATAGAAATCTTGTTGTGATGATCAGCATCGTGCAGAATGAGGCATCAATTAATGATAAACTGATCGATGACAGATTCAATAACGAGTAAAAAATTACCGCGAACTGCGAACTGCCAACTACGAACTGGCAGTGCGAAGCAACGCGGTCTCTTCATCACATTTGAAGGTTCTGAAGGTTGTGGCAAATCAACCCAGATTACTCGTTTGGCGGAGAGGCTGCGCCAAAAAAATCCTGATCGTGAACTGGTCATCCTTCGCGAGCCAGGCGGGACAGCCTTAGGTGAGCAGGTTCGTCAAGTACTTCAATACATGGATCCGTCTGTGAGTATTGTTCCAGAAGCCGAGTTGCTTCTTTTTGCGGCCAGCCGAGCACAATTGGTGCGCGAGGTGATTCAACCTGCATTAGAGCGAGGAGCGATTGTGTTGTGTGATCGATTCTTTGATTCCACCACCGTCTATCAAGGCGTGGCGCGCGCTCTTGATCCGAAGCAAGTCGAGATGATTAATTATTTTTCCGTAGGAGGAGTTATTCCAGATATGACCTTCTTGCTCGATATGGAGGCTGCCCAAGGACGAGAGCGCATGAAGCAGCGCAATGCACAATCAACTGTTGTTGATCGTATGGAGCAGGAGCCGGAAGCTTTTTATGAAGCGGTGAGGCAAGGATACTTGACACTGGCGAAGGAAGAAAAAAAGCGGATTCTTGTGATTGATGCAGCAGCCTCTGTTGAAGAAGTCAGTAAAAAAATTATGACGCAGCTTGATAAATATTTCCTCTCAACCCCTCAACATCTCAACTCTTCAACTTTTTAAGATGGCCTTTTCAAAAAACAAAGCATTAGCCCTTTTAAAAAAGGCATCTCAAGAACAACGTCTTGGGCATGCTTACCTCATCACAGGCTCTTTCCATGATGGCATGGAAACAATTGCTGAAGAGTTAGCCTGCATGGTGCTTTCTTGTTCTCTCCTTGAAGTGAAGATGCATCCTGATGTTCACATGGTGGAGCCAGAATCAAAATCACGCAAAATTCTAACGGAGCAGATGCGGCATTTAGAGGAGGCGCTGCACCTCAAGCCCCAACAAAGCGATTACAAGGTCGCTATTATTCATGATGCTGAGCGGATGATGCCATCTGCTGCCAATGCATTTTTAAAAACATTAGAAGAACCTCCTGATCAAACGTTGCTTTTGTTAACAACATCTCTCCCAGAGGCCCTGCTAGAGACGATTCGGTCGCGGTGTATTCGGCTTCCTATTTACAGTTCGGAAGAGCCGCCGCAAGGCGAGTATGAAAAAAAAGCTGCTGCATGGATGGAAATTTTTTTTGGTGAAGGTGCAATCTATGATGTTGCTGCCGCATTTCAGTTGGCGCGTCATTTTCAAGAATTACTTGCTGCCATTAGAGAAGAAGCAACCGAATCAGCCGAAGAAGAATTTCATTTAGAAAAACAACATTTTGGAAAAACAACGGAAGGCAACTGGGAAGGGGCGCGAGAACAATATTTCAAAGCGACAGCAGAAGCCTCGGTGCTAGCTCATCGTTCTTTGCTCATCGACGTGGTGGCTGCTCATTTTGGGAAGCAAGTAAAAGATGCTTCGCAAATATCTAACCAAAAAGAAATCGTGAGATTGCTTCGTGCACTGGAGGTCGTAGAAAAGTTACGTGGTTCCTTGGAAGGAGGCGTGCAAGAGGCGCTGGCGCTGGAAGCTGGATTTTTGGAATTGGTAGAGACTCACAAGGATGAAAGAGTAAAGAAATTCACAGAGATGGAAGCGATGGAAGGAATAGCAAAAAAATAGCTTTTCTAAGTTTTGTCTTTTAAATTAGCTCTGAAAAAATTTCGATAAAACTTTTTAAAAAGGCATTTCAAATTTATTAAAATTTCTTTTATTCCTGTGAATTCTTCATCTTGTATCGTTTTTAAATTCGGCACCGGTGTTTTAGCCACTCCTGGCGGATGTGCTATCGAACATAAACAAATTCGTCGTATTGCTGCAGAAATTGCAGCCATCATGAAACAAGGAATCTCTTGCATTATGGTGAGTAGTGGAGCGATTGCAGCTGGTGTTCATACGTTGGGACTGGATGCAAGGCCAGCAGATCAAGCAGGCAAGCAGGCTTGTGCAGCGGTTGGGCAGCCAGCATTGATGGAAGCTTATGCAAAATATTTTTCGAGGCATGGCATTACAACGGCGCAGCTTCTTCTGACGCACGAGGATATTTATACCGAGCAGCGACGTCATAATGCACAAGCTACCTTAAGACGACTCTTGGCTTCTCCGCATGTTCTTCCCATCATCAATGAAAACGATTCTGTTGCTGTGGAAGAATTGAAGTTAGGTGATAACGATGAGCTTTCTGCTGAAGTCGCTATCATGATGAAAGCGCGACTGTTAATTTTAGTAACAAGTTCTGATGGTCTCAGGGCAAAAACAAAAAAAAGTTCCAAACGCATTCCGTCAGTATCCGATCTTGCAGAGGTCCTGCATCATGTGACTCAAGAAAAAGGGGAGCATTCTACAGGCGGTATGACGACCAAGCTCCAGGCTGTTGCAGCAGCAACAGCGTCAGGAATTGAAACCGTGATTGTGCATGGACGAAAACCAAAACAAATAACAAAAGCCTTGGCTGGTAATGATGTTGGGACGAGGTTCTTGAGCTGCGTAGCAGCTCAAGAGTAACGAGTAATGAGTAACGGGTGACGGGTTCTGAGGCAACATGTCCTATCGATACTTGATTTGAAAATATGTTCTGTAAAAATGAAATTTTCCTAAAAACTGATTTTATTTGGATCTGAAAATACTCGTTACTCGTTACTCGCTACTCGTTACTTTTTTCTTCCATCCCCGTGAATTTCTCTTCTTCTCCGCCGCGTCGTATTTTGCTCATCAAACCAAGCTCCATGGGAGATGTGATTCATGCTCTTCCCGTGGTAGCAGCGTTGGATGAGGCTTGGCCTGATGCGGAGATTGGTTGGTTGATTCAGCCTGCATGGCGTGATTTGGTGGAAGAGCATCCAGGGATAATGCAAACGATTTCTTTTCCTCGAGATAACTTTCGCGGGTTCAAAGGTTGGCTGAGGTCGTTGCTCTGGGCGCAGACGTTGCGAGCCTGGTGTCCTGACTTGGCAATTGATTTGCAGGGTTTGTTGAGGAGCGCTTTGATGGCTCGATGTTCTGGTGCTGACAAGATTGTTGGGCTCAGCAACGCACGTGAAGGGGCCACTGTATTTTATTCTGCTGTTGCTAAAGTTAATAAAAAAGATCACGCCGTCAATCAACTGCTGGCAGTCCTTGATATAATGGGCATTCCCAAGCCAAAGGTGCCGCAATTTATTCTTCCTCAAGGAACACTTCCGGCTGCATTTTTAATCTCTCAGCCATTTGTGGTGCTCCATCCCTATGCTCGTGGAGAAGGAAAAGAACTCACTCAAGAACAGGTCATTGCTTTTGCAGAGAGCTTAAAAAATATTCCTGTCGTGCTCGTGGGAAAAGGAAAAGCGATGGCCGGGCTTCCTTCCAATGTTCTTGATTGGACCGGACGAACAACGCTCTTGGAATTAATTGCGATTTTTCGCCAAGCTAGTTTTATCGTTAGCTCTGATAGCGGGCCGATGCATTTGGCTGCGGCGTTGCAGCCGGCGAAGACGTTAGCCATTCATCGTTGGAGTGATCCATTGCGCGTGGGACCTTGGTCGGATGAATCTTGGATTTGGAAGCATGGAATGCTGAAGAAAAGAAAAGAGCTTGGTGAGGAATTTCGCGCTCCAGGAGCTACGCCCACTCTTGAAGAAATGAAAATGATAGCGACGAATGTTCTTTCATTGATAGAATAACATTGTTTTTTTCTATGCCTTTTTCTCATCAACTCACGCACAATATCGAATGCCCTTCGACGTCATTACTTGCATTTAAAAAACTCTTGGAGCCTTGTGATGCTGCTGCTTTAGAGAGGCTGGCACAGCATTCTGTTGCTACGACGCAACGTTATTTTGGAAAAACGATGCGACTATTTGCGCCGCTTTATCTTTCTAATGAGTGTATTAATTCGTGTGCTTACTGTGGCTTTTCGCGCGACAATCCGATTTTGCGAGTGACTTTGGATGTGGAGCAAATGGCGCAGGAAGCAACCTATCTTGCCGAAGAAGGCTTTCGTAATATTCTGCTGGTGGCAGGAGAACATCCCAAATTTGTTTCCAGTGGCTATTTAGAGCGTTGTATTGAACGGCTGAGAAAAATCTTTCCTGCTATCGCGCTTGAAGTGGCTCCAATGGAAGAAGAAGAATACCGACCTCTTGTGGCAGCAGGAGCTGAGGGTCTTATTATTTATCAAGAGACATACGATCGAGATGTTTATCGAGAACTGCATACAGCAGGTCCCAAAAAAGATTTTGATTGGCGGCTGGATGCGCTTGAGCGTGGCTATCGAGCTGGTTTTCGACGCCTTGGCACAGGAGCTTTGTTTGGCCTTGCCGATTGGAGAGCAGAAGCAACCGCTCTTGCAGCTCATCTTTTTTATTTACAGCGGCATTGTTGGAAAGCTCAACTCTCAGTCAGTTTGCCGCGGCTGAGACCTGCAGCAGGAGGGTTTAAACCTCGCTATGAATTTTCAGATCGTGATTTTGCGCAACTTGTTTTTGCACTGCGCCTCACCTTTCCGCAGATTCATTTGGTGATGAGCACGCGAGAATCGGCTGAGTTGCGAGACGCTTTAGTGCCACTTGGTTTTTCGATGATGAGTGCTGGGAGTCATACTGAACCTGGCGGATACACAGGACAAGGTTCCCAACAACTCCATCAAACGGTAAAAGGAAAAATGATTGCATCTTCCTGCGGTGGAAAAAAAGCAACGGAGCAATTTGAAATTGCGGACAATCGTTCTCCCGCTGTTGTGGCAGCTGTGCTGCAGCACTTAGGATTAGAGCCGGTTTGGAAAGACTGGGATACAGCAATTTTAGAAAAGGAATTCACAGCAATGGAAGCGATGGAAGGGATAAAAAAAGGAATATGAAAAAAATCCAACTCAATGGCGAAGAAAAAAAAGTTCATGTCTCCACTCTTGTTGAACTTCTCAAAGAATTAAAACTTCCGCTCGCTACAGTTTTAGTAGAGCAGAATGGAAAGGCTCTTCATCGGCATGAGTTGGAAAAGGCGATCCTCGCAGAGAATGACCAAATTGAGATACTTCAAATAGCAGCAGGCGGATAATTTCTACGCCATCAATTGCACGACTGTTCCCACAACTAGGCCGTAGACCATGTGAGCTAAGAGCTGTGCAAATCCGGTCATTGGGCCGCGCTCATGGTAGGTGGCGATCGGATGATGTTCTAAAATCGTGATGGAGACTAGGAGCATGATCAAGGCTCCGTGGAGACTTCCTAAAAATAATCCCGTGAGTGGATTGATTGGGATATGAGAGAGCGAAAGTAAAAATACATAGGCATAGGCAAAAATAATTCCTGCGCCAAAATGGATGATGAGTCCTGGCAGAAAGGCTCGCTCTTGTTTTTGCGTGACCAAGGCGCCTACCGCTCGAATGATATCAATATTTCCAAGGCCAATCCATTTTGGAATCTGGAGAAGCAAGGTCATAGCCGCAGTTCCTGCAAGACCAGCGATAAGTGGTGTGATCGAAATATTCATAAAATAAACCTATAGAACGATTGATCTGTTTCTCCAAGAGAAAATTTTTTGATGCAGGTAACTAGAGTGATTTTTTCCTGTAGCCTGTAACCTGCAACCTGTATCCTCAATGCATGTCTCCCTTTCATTACTCTAACGGCTCTCTTCATGCTGAGGAGGTCGACCTTGCTCATATTGCTGCTACCGTTGGAACGCCTGTTTATGTTTATTCGGCGACGACAATAAAAAATAATTTTCAACGCTTTCAACAGGCTTTCAGTTCGCTGGATCATCTCATTTGCTATGCAGCGAAAGCTAACAGCAATCTTGCCGTTCTGCGCCTCTTGGCAAAAGAGGGCGCTGGTTTTGATATTGTTTCAGGAGGAGAACTTTTTAAAGTGCTCCGAGCGGGTGGACGTGCTGATCAATGTACTTTTGCAGGAGTTGGAAAAATGGTGCACGAGATTGAGTATGCGCTCCAGCAAGGAATTTATTGTTTCAACGTTGAGTCCGAACAAGAATTGGAAGTGATTAATGAAGTTGCAGGTCGCCTCGGTTGTCTGGCTCCCATTGCACTGCGCATCAATCCTGATGTCGATGCATCAACGCATCACTATATTTCTACAGGAACATCCAAAAATAAATTCGGAATTGGTCTCGACCGCGCAGAGTCTGTTTATGCCCAAGCAGCGGCCTTGCCTCATTTAAAGATTCGTGGTTTGCAGACACACATTGGATCACAAATTCTCGATGCAGCTCCTTTTGCGAAGGCTGTTGAAAAATTAACACAGCTTGTTTTGAAAATAAAAGAGCAGCATGGTTTGGAATTTTTTAGTTTGGGAGGAGGAATTGGCATTGCTTATCAAAATGTTTTGGAGCAAGAGAGGCGGGGATTGACTCCTGAGGTTTATGCGGCGCAAGTACTCGAGCCCTTGCGAGCCCTTGGCTTGCGTATTCTCTTTGAGCCGGGCCGTTTTCTTGTTGGCAATGCTGGAGTGCTGTTGACAACGGCTCTTTATCGCAAAGAGACTCCCGTGAAAAAATTTCTTATTGTTGATGCTGGAATGAATGATCTTATTCGTCCTGCGCTTTATCAGGGGCATCATGAAGTCGTGCCCCTGCAACAACGAGACGATCGGGCCTTGGAACAAGTCGATGTAGTCGGTCCTGTCTGCGAGAGTGGTGACTTTTTTGCGGAAAATCGTCAGCTTCCGCGCATCGAGTCAGGAGAAACATTAGCACTTCTGAGTGCCGGTGCTTATGGCTTTACCATGGCTTCCAATTACAATGCTCGTCCCATGCCGCCCGAGATTTTAGTCGAAGGAAAGACGATGCGTATTGTGAGGCCGCGTCAGACTTGGGAGGACCTGGTGAGGGGAGAGGAATAATTTTTTAAAAAGCGTGAACACTCATTGTGACATTACTTTGCGCCCTCTAACTATTGGCGACATCGATGCCTTCATCGTCTGGGCAACAGACACGGAAGTGACACGCCATCTTCGTTGGGAGGCTTATTCTTCACGTGCGGCAGCCGAAGAATTTTTTGAAAACGTTGTTAAAAAACATCCTTGGTTTCAAGCGATCGTCGTGAATGATAAGGTCATTGGATCACTTACCTTAGATAAGGGGACAGGAGACTTTCGTTGCAAAGCCGAGTTAGGATATGTCTCAGCTAGAAAATATTGGGGGAAAGGTTTGATGACACAAGTTGTAGCACTGGCCGTGGAACGAGGTTTTCAAGAACTTGGCGTTGCACGCATCGAGGCCAAAGTTCACCCTGCCAACACCGCCTCACAGCGCGTGCTCGAGAAAAATGGTTTTGTGCGTGAGGCTCTTTTGAAAAAAGCGATTGTTCGCAAAGGGAACATCGAAGATCTTTATCTCTACGCGCTCACACGCTAGCTTTGTAGAAGTATGTCAGCACATCAAGCTCAACTCGATTTTTTAAAAGAAGAAGAAATTCCAGAAACGATGAAGAGTCATGTTGCTCAGCTGCGGAAGCAGATTCAGCATCACGATCAGCGCTATTACGATGAGGCTGCGCCAGAGATTGCCGATCGCGATTATGATTTGCTTTATCGCGAGCTCGTAGAGTTAGAAAAAAAATATCCAGCGCTGGTTGCTCCTGATTCTCCGACACAGCGCGTGAAGGAACGATCGCAAGGTTTTGTGAGTGCTGCTCATTTAGTTCCGATGCAGAGTTTGGATAATACCTACTCCGAAGAAGAGGTGCTCGAATTTATAAAACGCCTTCAGAAGCTCCTGCTAGGTGAAGAAGTCTTGCTGACGTTGGAGCCGAAGGTTGATGGAGTGGCAATCGCCTTGCTTTATGAAGATGGAAAATTAGTGCGCGGACTCACGCGTGGTGATGGCACCATGGGAGATGATGTCACGAGCAACATCAAAACGATTTCAGGAATTCCACATCAGCTTCATGGGAAAGTTCCTAAGTTGCTCGAAGTTCGCGGCGAAGTTTATCTTTCCAAAAAAATGTTCGCGCAGCTTAATGAAGAGCGGGATGAGGCAGGGTTACCAGCTTTCGCAAACCCACGGAATGCGGCTGCGGGGTCGCTCAAGCAGCTGGATCCAGCGATTGTCAAAGAGCGACAACTCTCCGCAATTTTTTATGGACATGGTGCTTGTGAAGGCTCTGCACTCAAGACTCAGTTGGAGTTGATTGACTCTTTACGACAATGGGGACTTCCCACACACGAAACAACGTGGAGAGCGAGTACTCTGGAAGAGGCTCTGCAGGCGATTCGTGAACTGGGTAAAATTCGTCACGATTATGTTTTTGAAACCGATGGAGCTGTTCTAAAAGTTGATCAACTAGCGCAGCGCGACCGCCTTGGCTCTACGAGTAAAGCTCCTCGTTGGGCCATCGCTTTTAAATACGAGCCAGAACGAGCAGAGACGCGCTTGCTTGATATCACCGTGCAGGTGGGGCGGACGGGAATTTTAACACCCGTTGCGGAACTCGAGCCAGTTGTTGTTGCTGGAAGTCGCGTAGCTCGAGCAACACTGCATAACGAAGAAGAAATTTTGCGAAAAGATCTTCACATTGGTGATTATGTGATCATTGAAAAAGCAGGTGAGGTGATCCCTGCTGTTGTCAGCGTGTTAAAAGAAAAACGAACGGGTCATGAGCGTCATTTTAAAATGCCAACAAGCTGTCCTGCCTGTCTTTCCCCTGTTATCAAAAAAGAGGGAGAGGTCGCGATTCGTTGTTCCAATATTTCTTGTCCCGCTCAACTTCAACGGCAGATAGAATATTTTGCGAGTCGTCGAGCCATGGATATTGCTGGCTTAGGCGAGGCTGTTGTAACGCAGTTAGTCGAAGCTGGTTTATTGAAATCAGTGGCCGATCTTTATATGCTTCGTGTGGAACAGTTGTTGCCGCTGGAACGGATGGGAGAAAAAAGTGTGGAGAATTTGTTGCGTTCCATTGATGAAAGTCGTCAACGTCCTTTTTGGAAATTGCTAGTGGCGCTTGGTATTCCCCATGTGGGAGTGACGGCGGCACGCATCTTGGCGGAGCATTTTCACACCATGCAGCGGCTGCAGGCTGCATCAGTCGACGAGCTCCTGGCGATTGAAGAAGTGGGAGAGATTATGGCCAAGAGCATTCATGATTGGTTGAGAGCACCAAAAGTCATTGAGCTTTTAAAACAGCTCCACGAAGCTGGTGTTCATTTTGGAGAAAAGGACACCCACACTTCTTCTGCTGAGGGACCACTGCAAGGAACGACTTGGGTTCTGACGGGAACATTAAGTCAATCGCGTGATGAGATTGCCGAACTCATCCGTCAAGCTGGTGGTAAAATTTCTTCCAGCGTGAGTGCTAAGACAACTTATCTGCTCGCTGGTGAGGAGGCTGGGAGTAAGTTGGAACGAGCGAAGAAACTGAAGATTCAGGTTATTGACGAAACGGAGTTTTGGAAGAAGCTAGAGGCTGTAAGTTAAAGAAAGAAAGTCACGACAGAGAACGCAATGCCGCTAACGCAGCAACGCAGAGAACACAAAAAATTAACGGACTACGCTTTTCAAAAAAATGAGGCGTAATATAAATGTGGTTACACGGGAATGAAAATGATAACTCGCCACCTTCGCTACGCAGGATCTTGGTATGAAGCTGATCCGATTTTGTTGGACCAGCAGATCGACGGATTTTTTTCGAGAGTGGCATTGGTAGAAAAAAAACATCAGTCGCCAGAATCCATCTGTGCCTTGGTGGTGCCTCATGCTGGCTATGCCTATTCTGGAGCTGCTGCTGCGGCTGCTTACCAGGCCGTGACAGGGAAAAAAGTAGGATGTATTTTTTTGTTGGGACCGAGTCATCATGTTGCATTTTCGGGAGTGGGACTTCCGAAGGCTCATTTTTTTAAGACTCCTTTTGGAGATTTGACGGTTGATGAAAAAATGGTAAGAGCATTGCGTCAAGAGCCTCATTTTTTCGAGCAAGAGGAAGCGCATGCGGTAGAACATTCGTTAGAAATGCAGCTTCCTTTCATTAAAAAATTTTTTCCAAAAGCGTCATTGGTTCCTCTTCTTGTTGGGAGCTTGCGAGGCGAACAGGAGGTGCGTGACGCAGCAGCATCACTCAAAAAATATTTACGAGAGGATGATTTGATCATCGTCAGTTCCGACTTCATCCATTACGGACGGCGCTTCAAATACGTTCCGTTTCAAGAAAACGTGCGCGAAAAAATCAAACAACTCGATGCGCAGGCTTATTATTACCTGCAGCAGCATGACACTGTCGGTTTTTTAAAATTCCAAAAAGAGACAGGCGCTACGATTTGTGGATTCTATCCGATAGCAATTTTGTTAGCCTTGTTGCCATCCAACACTCACGCCTCGCTGCTTGTCTACTACACTTCTCTGGACGTCGTGGCTAACGATCCAGAACATTCAGTTAGTTATATGGCAGTAGCATTTTCCAAAAAAACCATGATCTCAGAAAATGAAAAAAAAAGCTTACTAACCTTGGCACGTGCGACGTTGGAGGAGATGATTAAATCTCACCAGGTGCCCTCGCTAGAGTCGCTTGGGATTGTCCTGAGTCCAGCTCTGCAAGAGCCAAGAGGGGCCTTTGTCACATTGTATTTGATGCATGCGGGACAAAAAAAATTGCGCGGCTGCATCGGTAACATTCTTCCACTGCAACCGCTGTATCAAGCGATCATTCAGAATGCCATTGCTGCAGCGACTCGCGATTTTCGATTCTCTCCCGTGACAGAGGAAGAGCTTTCCAATATCGCATTAGAAATTAATATCCTGACTTCTCCCAAGACGGTTGCTTCCTGCGAAGAAATAGAGCTCGGTCAGGATGGAATTATTTTTCACCATGGAGGAGCTCAATCCGTTTTTCTTCCTGCTGTGCCGCTCCAATTTGGTTGGGATTTACCTCAAACGCTGTCGCAGTTAGCCTTGAAGGCTGGTCTGTCTGCTAATACTTGGCAAGCAGCAGAAGCGTGGTTTGAAGTTTTCCAGTCAGAGGTTCTTCAAGAAACAATCAATGTTGTGTCGCCTGAACTTTCTTGAGTTGATTAGACGCCTCTTGGCTCAAAGCTTGAAGTTGTTCTAACGTACACGTGTTTTTTCCACTGCAAGTTAAGATGACCGGTTGATCATTTAACATGACTTGAACGGTGTAACGTCCACTTCCTTCATCAAAGAGTTCTAGATTCAGATCAGAAGCATAGCGAGGAATGGTCGTCAATGGATTTGCTGCTCCCAACGCTGTTAAAACCACTAGCAATGTACTTTCATGGGCGCAGTAGAGTCGATAGTGGAGAGGTTGATTGGGGTGAGTAGCTGTTTGAAAAGAAGTGGTAATTTCTTGGAGAAGATTAGCTGCTGCTACCTGCCCCATCATTTTATTTTGAAAAACGGTGCAGGTTACCCAGAGTCCTGCATCGATGATCGTCGTAACATCTTCGTTGGTGAGAAGAGGAGGCAAAGGAGCTTTGTTGAGTTGATAAATAAAGAGTGTGTCTCCTAAACTTTTAAGATCATAAAGGTTATTAATAGGGACACCTGTTGCTTGGCTCCAGCGAGCAAAATTTCCTTTAAGCGATTGTTCCTTTGCTTGCCATTCCGGCAAAGGGAGAATCAGTGTTTGAAATAAAGGAACCCTGCTGTCTTGTGACGTGTCCGTAATATTAAAATTAAAAGTCAGATTGTTATCAGGGAAGAGTAGGTCTTCTTGGGCTCGAGAACAATTGTGCGTTGGAATAACAGGGCAGCCTGCGATGCCTAACGAACCCGTTCCAAAGTAAAGACCAGCAAGCGCTGAGTTAGCGCTCATGATGGTCCGGTTTAAGCCCGTTGACCTAGCCTCCATCGTTTCTGGAACGTAATGGTCCGAGAGAAGATGAGATTCAGTGATGTAACGATCTTTGAGTTTTGCTCCTAAAGAAAATTCTTGATCAATTCCTTTTTGAGTGAGCTGTTCTAGCCCTTCTTTCCAAGTATAGGAGACGGTAGGAATTTCCATGAGAGGAGTGCGATCGCCATGTCGTATCAGGTCTATGGCAAAAATGAGCTTTCCATGCGATGAAGTGCCATCGGAAGTAGAGGGAAGACTAATCGGACCAATGTCTGCTGCGTAGGTTAGCGGAGTCGCTACTAGTAGAAGTAAAAAAAGAAAAGGGAGATAGAGGAGTTTTTTCAATTTCATCGGTGAAAAGTAAACGAGATTATTAGAATGTCTAAGAAAAATTAAAACTTTTTCGGTAACTGTAGTCGAAGAAGCCGAAGACTATTGAGCACAACAAGCAATGTGCTTCCCTCGTGGGCTGCCACACCTAGCGTCAGTGGGATTGATATCAAGGCAGCTGTTGTCACCATGACAAGAACTGTTCCGAGCGCGACTGTGATATTTTGGTAAATGATGCGGCGTGCTTTTTGGCTGATGCGGCGTGCTAACAAAAAATTTTCAAGGCGATCATTCATTAAAACAATTTCGGCCTGCTCTAAAGCCGCGTCTGAGCCGCGTGCTCCCATGGCAACTCCGACATCAGCAGCGGCAAGACAGGGAGCATCATTGACGCCATCACCAATCATCGCAACGTGAACGCGGCCTCCTTGTTTCAGCTTTTCAATGGCAGCGACTTTTTCTGTTGGAGAAAGTTCTGATAAAATTGTTCCGACACCAACTTTATTTCCTGTCATTTTAGCAGCAGCGGGATGATCTCCTGTTAACATCACCGTTCTTAAGCCATCACGATGGAGTTGTTGGAGGGTCACGGCTGCTTCTTCACGAATATCATCCGTAAAAAGCATGCGTCCTAGAAGATGATCGCCTGCAATCCAGACGACAGCTCCTTGAGCTGCTGCGCAGGAGTTGAAGTTAAAAGTTGAAGTTGAAGATAAATTTAATTGTTGGACCAAGCGAGAACTTCCCATGACATAGGGCGTGCCATCGATCGTGGCTTTCACGCCAAGACCGAGAAGTGTTTCGAATTTTTCAACCTCTTTAATCGGGAGGTTCCAGGTTGCCGCAGTGCGACGAATCGCGCGCGAGAGGGGATGCTCCGAAAGGCGGGCTAGATTGTAAGCAATGGTTTTGAATTGTTCTTCGGTTCCTTGAAAATATTCCATGTTCGACAAGGTGAGGTTTCCTGAAGTGATGGTTCCTGTTTTGTCTAAGGCAACGACAGAAACTTTAGACAATGTTTCAATAGCAGCTCCACCTCGATAGAGGATGCCTCTTCGAGCCCCACTGGCAATGGCGGAAAGGATGGCGGAGGGAACGGAGATGACCAAGGCGCAAGGGGAAGCAACGACCAAGAGCGTCATCGTCCGATAAAATGAACTTGCAATCGTGCCATTGGAAAAAAACGGAGGATATTTTAAAATCAGCCACCAAACAAAAAACATAATCGTGCAGAGCGTCAGGATCAGGAGCGTGTAGCTGGTGCCAAAGCGATCGGTGAAACGTTGCGAGGGAGCTTTGAGTTTTTGAGCTTCTTGAATGAGGCGGATGATTTTTTGCAACGAACTTTCGCTGGCAGGTCGCAAGACGCGTCCTTCGATCACACCCCACAAGTTGATCGTGCCTGACAAAGCGGTGTCACCTGGCATTTTTTTTACAGGCATCGCTTCTCCCGTGAGATTGGATTCGTCGCAGGCACTCTCGCCTTTGACAATTTCTAGATCAGCGGGAATTTGTTCGCCAGTTGTCACCAGCACGATCATTCCTGGCAGCAGTGCCTCGATGGAAAGTTGTTCTTCTTTTCCATCTCGCAAAACGCGCGCGGTCTTCGGAGCTCCGCGAAATAAGGCATCGATAGCTTTTTTGGTGCGCCCCATGGCAAATGATTCCATGGCTCCGGAAGCAGAAAACAGAAACAGCAAGAGCGCGCCTTCACGCCACGACCCGATCGAGGCTGCACCAGCAGCTACAGCAAGCATCAAGAAATGAATATCGAGTTCTCTTTTTTTGAGCAGTCCCCAAGTGTCAATGGCTGCATCCCACCCTCCACTGAGGTAAGCGAGGATGTAAAAAACAAGAGAAACAGAGAAAGCGTGAAAATAAGAATCAAAAACTAATCCTAGCAACCCAAAAACTAAGCAGGAGCCTGCAAGAGCAAAAAGCAAAGGCCACTCTTCTTGCTCATCGTGATCAGCATGCGAGTGAGAATGACAGCCGCAGGTTTTGAGCATCACCCCCCAACGCAGCCAAGTTTTTTTGAAGGAGAACATAGTACTAGAAAAAAAGAAAGTAGAAGGAACAGCCGCAAAAGTAACGCAAAAATACGTGCGGCGTGGCAGCCGCATACCCTTTAGGGCAGCCGTTGCCAAAAGGCTACGTCATTCCCGCCCGTTCTCTAAATTCACAAACGAAGTGCAATACCAAAAAAGATTTTAAATGACAGGAAGCAAGAAGATTGTTTATCTTGACAACTTCAATATTCAACCAATAACCCAAAAAACCAACTATGAAAAAAATAAATCAAATCATTCGGATAATATTGTTAGCAGTATCTCTTTTTTCAAGCTCGCTCTTAGCCCAACAAAATCTTGGTGCCAGTAATAAGTATCCGATTGGAACTGATGAGAATCCTGTTTTGGCTACAGAATATTGTGAATATTTAAATGATAAGGCCCCTAATGATGGAGCTTGGGTTCAATCTTGGTATTACGACAGTTCTTTTATGCACGCGGATCAAGATTGGATGGCTTCTCCCAATGCTGCCATTGAACGTACAGGATGGAGCCGAGGATATGTGATTGGTTCAGGATATCATTATTCTGTAGTTCCAAATCATGAAAATGATCGCATCGTTGCTGTCTATTGGCAATCTGTCCAAACAGAGTTTAATGTGTGGAGAGCAGCGAGAGAAGCCGCAGCAGCTGCCGCCGCCGCAGAGATTTCAAATAATAACCATCCTGCTCCCGACAACAGCGACACTCCAGTCACGGACAACAATGATACTACTGTTATCGACAACAGCGACACTCCTGTTGCAAGCAATAGCGATACCCAAGCTGCCGACAACAGTGATACTCCTGTTGCAAGCAACAGCGATACTCCAGCTACGGAAGAACTAGTCACACAAAATTAAAAATCAGTGCGTTAATAACGCATTAAGTATTTCAAGAGCTTTCTGAGAAGTTAAATTCCAGAAAGCTCTTTTGCTTTGACGCTATCTCTGTTTTCATAAAACGATGGAACGTTTTGTTACTCAAGATCAACTTGTATCACTCGGAGAATTTTATCGCCAAAAAGGAAAGCGCCTTGTTTTGACCAACGGTTGCTTTGATCTCTTGCACACAGGGCATGTTCGTTATCTTCAGCAAGCACGCGCCTTGGGAGATGCTTTGCTGGTCGCTGTGAATAGTGATCGTTCAGTCCAGGAGCTCAAAGGTCCAACGCGGCCGCTGAACTCAGAACAGGATCGTACAGAGGTCCTGGCCGCCTTGCGTTGTGTTGATCATGTCGCGATCTTCGATGAGATGAGGGTGACAGAAGTGATCAAAAAATTACAACCTTCCATCTATGCCAAAGGAGGCGACTACACGATCGAGACACTTGATGCCACCGAGCGTGAAGCTCTGAACGCTTGTGGGGCTGAGGTAAAAATTTTACCGCTGGTCCCAGGACGATCTACGACGCGCCTCATTGATCAAATGAGTTCTTGAATCCTGCTTCATTAAGATTCGTGAACCGTTGTTGATGATGATGAGGTCGCGGAGGGGAGAACGGTTGATGAGGAAGCACTGCCAAGAGCACCAGGAATATTCAATACGGCTGTTATCAGCTGACTTAGGCTCGGTAGTTCTATGCCAAAAAGACGAGCAAGCCTTGGTTCAAGTGAAATGACATCTTCTGCGGACATAGAGTGCTGTTGATGATCGCTGCCATATTGTAGTTCAGCAGTTCTTGCTCCTCCGAGAGCAGCGTTTCGCAACGACATGGCGACATAACTACCTCCATATTCCGCTACGCTACTAGATATGATTTCAGGAACATAAGCACCAATAGCTCCCTGAGCTACGCGTTGTAAGATGAGTCCTGCAGCACTTCCTACGGTAGAGGTTGCTCCTAGCGCTCCAGCTTCTTGTTGTGTGTTGCTAGAGGCTCCTGATTCTCGAGCAATGAAGCGTCCCATAATATAGCCGTCAACTGTTGCGGCACCAAGAGCAAGGGCAACGCAAGGTAACGTTGGTGTGCAGACACCAGCAAGGGCTAATCCTATTTTGCTTCCAGAGAGGAGCATTCCACATAATCCTGCTTCTTGTACTGTACGAAGCCAAGTGTTTCCTTCAGCTGCTAATTGTTCGTGGTTTTCTCGTGCTGCTATAGCGGCTTCTGGATGGGTAGCAAGCCCGATAATATATTCTGGAGTGATGAGAAGGGGATTTGTTTTTAAAAACTCATTGATGTCTTGAAGTGTTTTGCGAATTTTACCAAAAACCTCCTGGGTTTTTTCAATCGTTAGAGGTTGCTCCTGTTGTTCTGGTGGAACAATGGTTGCTATTAGTTCTGTGCCAAAACAATCCTCTAAAGAAGAGAAAAAAAGTTTAGCAGCCGCCTGCTGCTGCTCGAGGCTACGCTGTGGTCCTTGCTGATCCTCGGGGCCACGTACGCAGGTTCCGCCTTCCTGGTTAACATAAAAGGTACTTTTGGGAGGGAGTTCCTTAGAGGAAGTAGTAAAAGGCTGGAGAGTTGGACTAAGTTCAGCAACTTTTGTTTCTAGCAACTCTGGAAGGACAAGTAGAACATCTAAAAATTTTTTTACGTGAGGATGTTCTTCTGACTGAGAATTCACTGCTTCATGCAAGGCCATTACTTCAGGGGAATCGGGAACATCCTTCCAAGCTGAATCTAAAGCACTTTCCTCTTCCTCTGCGGGGGTAATGGCATGAGATGAAGATTCAGACTGATTTGTAGCCTTGTCAGCAATTTCTTCAACAAGCTCTTTTAACATCTTAGTGAGTTTCGTATGTTCAGGGAGATGGCGGAGCATCTCGTTGGCAAGAGGGGCTCCTAAAGATTCGCGTACAGAGGTGATGGACTTTCTTGATTCTTCTGGAGTGAGATGAAGTTCCTTTTCGAGAATTTTCTCTGCAGTGTCTGGTATAATATCCCTGGATAGCCGATCGATAGTTGCTAATTTTTCTTTAAAGTATGCTGTTAAAGTTTTGGAAGTTGTTTCGGAGTTGTTCGAATTCCAAGTATCAAATAAGTCAGCACAGTCTCTCCAAGCGTTTTGAATTTCAGAATATTTTTTTTGAGCGCTAGCGCGAGAAGAGCCTGTGAGTTGTTGAATTTGACTCTTGATAGTTTGTTGTTTGCTGCAAATAGCTGCTTGATAGGAAAAAAAGTCATCCCTTAAAGAAGAACTATTAATTGTTTCCGCTTTCTCTAAAACAGCAGTAATCGTTTTTTTGTTGAGGCCTTGTGATAAAGCGGCGCGCTCGTTCTCGGAAGAAAAAACAAAATCAGCAATTTCTTTTCCATATTTTTGAGAGAGCGCTGTTTTAAAATCAGCAACAATGGAAGAAGTTCCTCCAAGAGCACGTTGAAAACTCAAAGAAGAAATTGTCTTGAGGCCGCTCCCTAAAAATTTTTTCCCAACGATGGCTGTGTCACTCGCGGTTGATTGTTCAGAAAACCGCTGAAAATCGCCGAGGGTGAGCGGTTTCGATGAAATGGGAGAGGGCATGACGCAAAGGTTGGGACCTCTGAATAATACTACCTAGGCAGCAAATCAGCAACCATGGCTTTTTCTTCGCGCAATTCTTGAATTGTGAGATCGATCTTTGCTTGAGCAAAGGGGCTTATCGTCAGTCCGTCAATAATCGAGAGATGCTTGGTGTCGGAGCGAGTAGGAAAGGAGGAGATGAGGCCTGGATCAACGCCATAACTTCCATCGGAGCAGATTCCTGCGCTGTGCCAGTTATCTGCAGGGGTTAGCTCGCAGATCGAGCGAACGGTTTCGATAGCGGCATTAGCGGCTGAAAGTGCCGAAGAGAGCCCTCGAGCAGCGATGATAGCTGCGCCTCGTTGTTGAACTTGTTTAATAAAATCTGTTTCGAGCCACGTGCGGTCTTGGATCGTCTCGGTTACCCCATGGCCGTTGATCGTGGCATGTTCAAAGTCAGGATAGAGCGTGCTGGAGTGATTTCCCCAGATCGTCATCTTTTTGACATCGCGTGCGTGATGTCTGGTCTTTTGTGCGATCAAGCTTCGTGCGCGATCTTCATCGAGACGTGTCATGGCATGCCAGCGATCTGGAGGAACGTCAGGAGCGTTGCTCATCGCGATGAGGCAATTCGTGTTAGCAGGATTACCAACAACCAAAATACGAACGTCTGAGGCTGCGCTCTTGGCAATGGCTTGGCCTTGACCAACAAAAATCTTGCCATTGATTCCAAGAAGTTCTTTGCGCTCCATGCCGGCTTTGCGAGGCACGCTTCCAATGAGAAGAGCCCAATGCGTTCCTTGAAAACCATGGTTCAAATCAGAAGTTGTTTCAATCGAATCAAGCAAGGGAAAGGCGGCATCTTGTAGTTCCATCACCACGCCTTCGAGGGCTTTCATACCAGGCTCGATCTCAATGAGGCGAAGCGCGACTGGTTGATCAGGCCCAAAGAGCGCTCCGGAAGCAATGCGAGGGAGAATGGAGTAGCCAATTTGGCCAGCAGCTCCGGTGATAGAAACAGTGATAGGAGTTTTCATAGAAAGAAATTAACCGCAAAGAATGTAAGAGAGAAACTTAAAAGATAAAAATTAACCGCAAAGAACGCAAGGAACGCAAAGAAAAAAATTCTTTTTTTGCGCTCCTTGCGTTCTTTGTGGTTAATTTTCTTAAAAGTCCTTCTTCCTCAAAAACCAAAAAGGAGAAAAGAAGAGTGAGTTGCCTCAACTTCTTTTCTCCTTGATGGAGTTGAAAGAATCTTAGAGAGAAGCTTTCAAAGCTTTGCCGCAAACAAAACGAACTGTCTTCGATGCTTTGATCTTAATTTGTTCACCAGTTTTTGGATTGATACCAAGACGTGCCTTACGGTTAGCAATCTTGAAAGTTCCAAAGCCAATGAGTTGGACATTCTTCTTTTTCTTGATGCCTGTCTTGATGCCGTCGATGACAGCATTGACTGCTTTTTCAGCGGATGCCTTGCTGACATCTTTGCCGAGGAGTTTTTGTACGGTTACTACGAGTTCTGCTTTATTCATAAAGGTTAGTTTAGTTTGTTGGTTGATGTTGTTCTTCGAAGTGAAGCACTACTGAGATCCCAAAAGAGCTCCACGATGTCAATATTCTTTCTCTCTTTTTTTTAAAAAATCTTTCGGGGATCTAGATTTTTACTTGCTTTTTTCGAGTGAAAGTCTGCAGAGGTAGGTTTTTTATGCCCTTGGAACGGTGATGCCTCGCTGCTTCATGTATTTGCCGGCGCGATCAGCGTAGCTTGTTTCGCACATTTCTTTTGATTCAAAAAAGATGACTTGAGCGAGTCCTTCGTTAGCGTAGATCTTAGCGGGGAGAGGAGTAGTGTTGGAAATTTCCAGCGTGACGTGCCCCTCCCACTCAGGCTCAAACGGCGTGACGTTGACAATGATGCCGCAACGCGCATAAGTGGATTTGCCAACGCAGATAGTAAGGACGTTGCGCGGGATGCGGAAATATTCGACACTCCGTGCCAGCGCAAAAGAATTAGGTGGAACAATGCAAACATCCGTTTTCATATCCACAAAAGAACGATCATCAAATTGCTTCGGATCAACCACGGTGTTAAAAACATTTGTGAAAACTTTAAACTCATCAGCAACGCGGAGGTCATAACCATAGCTGGAGAGACCGTAGCTAATGAGAGAACCTTCTTTGTTGGAACGAACTTGTGCGTCGGTGAAAGGTTCAATCATGCCATGTTCTAATGACATTTTTCGAATCCAATGGTCGGGGCAGATAGACATAGGAAGAAATTTACAGGGATGAAAGCTAGAAGACAAAGAAATTCACAGGGATGGAAGCGATGGAAGGGATAGATAGTGAAAAAGGCTGTAGGCTATAGGCTGTAGAGTGTAGGTCAAGGCAATGCCTTCGGCAAAAAAATTTGACTCGATAAGTTCAATCGCTTTTTTAATTTATGTTTTGATCTAAAAATTTCCTATAGCCTACAGCCTATAGCCTTTCTTCATCCCTTCCATCGCTGTGAATCATTTTTTTAACGTTGCTAACCTGCGATGTAGTGTTCTCCGGCTGATGCCGAGCTTCTCTGCAGCTTTGGAGCGATTGCCATCACATTCTTGAAGAGCTCGTTCCATCATCGTCGTGGCAACTTGTTCTAGGTTGAGGTCGGAGGTGGCTTTAGGAGTGAAGGATGCTGTTGTGATTTCTTGGCGCATGTTGACCGGAAGGTCGAGAACGTGAAGTTCTTTTTTTCGTCCCAAGACGATAGCATGTTCTACAGCCGTGCGCAATTCGCGTACGTTTCCTGGCCAGGAATATTTCAGGAGAAGGTTCATGGCCTCCGAAGAAAAAGAGCGATAGGTTTTTTGATGCTCTTTAGCGATCTCCACTAAAAAAGATTCGACGAGTAGAGGAATGTCTTCCTTGCGGTCTCGAAGTGGTGGCATCAAAATCGGAACAACTCTCAGTCGGAAAAAAAGATCATCTCGAAACGTTCCTGCAGCAACCATTTTTTCAAGATTGCGATTGGTCGCTGCAATAAGGCGTACGTCGGTGCTTAATGTTTGATTGCCTCCGACGCGTTCAAAGGTTCGTTCTCCGAGGACGCGCAAAATTTTGACCTGCACGCTCGGATCGATCTCTCCGATTTCATCCAAAAACAAGGTGCCGCCGCTAGCTTGTTCAAAACGGCCAATGCGGCGTTCTGTTGCGCCTGTGAAAGCTCCTTTTTCGTGTCCGAATAATTCGCTCTCAAGCAGCTGTGGAGAAAGCGCGGCGCAATGAACGGCTACAAAGCGTTCTTGCGAGCGAGAGCTCAATGCATGGATGGCACGAGCAGCAACTTCTTTCCCTGTTCCGCTCTCTCCTTCAATGAGGACCGTGGCTTTCGACGGAGCAACCTGACGAATCGTATCAAAAACAGCTACCATCGGAGCAGAGAGTCCAATCATTTGCTGCAGGCCATGGCTTTGGTTGATCTCTTGTTTTAATTCAATATTTTCTTTTTCGGTGGCCTGTTCCCGCAGGGCTCTTCGCACGAGCATCTCGAGGCGTTCAATATTCACAGGCTTGGTGACAAAATCGTAAGCTCCTCGCCTCATCGCTTCGACAGCCGTATCAACGGAACCGTAGGCGGTCATCATGATGCAAGGTAGAGGATTCGGACGGGAGAGAACTTTTTCCAAAAGGTCCATGCCGCTCTCGCTTGCCAACTTGAGGTCAGTGATCACGGCATCGGCTGGATCACCGTCCAGTGCGGCGAGCGCTCCTTTGATATTGGCTGCAGTGTAGACCTCGAAATGATCGCTCATGGCTTCTTTTAAGCCATCACGAGTATTTTTTTCATCATCGACGATGAGCAGTGTTTTTTTCATCGTAAAAAAAGTTGAGGGAGTGCTTCCTGATAGCTCGGAAACTGCGGTGACCATCCTGTGTCACGAAGTTTTTTATTAGAAACACGCTTCGAGGTCCAGCCACGTTTCCGATTTAGGTCTGCAGGACCGTTCGGAGGCAATGGTTGTTGCAAATAATCTGACATCCATTGATAGACGTCGCGCTGTGTTGCTGGTGTGTCATCAGCGACGTTATAAATGCCAGCTGGGGTGGATGACGTTCCAAGGTGATAAAGTGCTCGAGCCCCGTCGTCACGATGAATCTGGTTAATCCAACGATGGCCGCCTTCTTCTAGTCGAGCTTCGTTATGGAGAAACTTTTTTAAAAGGATCGATCGGCCAGGCCCATAAATACCAGCGAAGCGGGCAGCGCTGCCGCCTGCGGCAAGAGCGACAGCTTCAGCTTCAAGGAGTACACGACTGGTGGCGCGGTCAGGTTTTGCCTCAGAAGATTCGGTGACAACTTCTCCCTCTGTCTGTGCATAGACAGAAGTGCTACTCACAAAAATAAGATGAGCTGGTTGCCAAGTAGCGAGGACATTTTTTAATCCATCACGATAAACGGCGGCATAGGTTTCAGCGTCTCCACGACCAGAGCTGACGGCATAGATCATCAACGAAGCCTCTTGCAGCTGAGGTGCTATTTTTTTAACGGCTTCTTTATTGGTAACATCACAAAGAACGATGTCAAAAAGGAGGTGTTCCTTGAGAAGTTCTTCGCGAGAGGATTCGGAGCGAACGATGCTGGTTACGCGATAGCCTTGCTCCGAAAAAAGTTGAGCCGTGGCTTTACCAAGAAAGCCACAGCCAACAATGATAATGGAAGCCTTGCTTTTAGAAAAAACAGGAGACTTCACGAATGTTAGTGAGCGTTATAACGTTGCTTAGCTTTAGCGCGCTTAGCACTCGCCTTAGCTTTACGTTTCGTCTTTTGTGTTGGGGTTTCGAACGCGCGAAGACGCCTCACTTCGTCAAGAACTCCCTCGGTATCGAGTTTGCTCTTGAGACGCTTGAGGGCTCTATCAATCGGTTCGCCTTTACGGACTAGGACTTCTGGCATAATTATTCACCTGCTTCCTGGAAATTATCTTGAAATTCTACTAAAGCTGCGAATTACGGCGTTGCTCTGGTGCTTAAAGGCTTGACGTATTACAATACGCTCAGCCTTCGTGCTCCTCGCGCCTTCTACTGCGCTAGCCTTAGCGAATTTGAAGACAATTTCTTATTTATTGGGTATGAGATCATCAAAGAGAAGAGTGAAAAAGTCAAGCTTCTACATTTTTACTTAGCAAAGAAAGGATTATGGTCTTTTTCGTCGCCAACGCTAGTCAAAGGACCGTGCCCCGGAGCCATAATAGTCGCATCAGGAAGAGACAAAATATTTTCTCGAATCGCTTTCAAAGCAAGTTTATAGCTGCTTGGCGGGATGCCTCCAACAGAGCCAGCAAAGAGGGCATCGCCAACCACAGCAATGGTGGGAGAGGTGCTATCAATGATGTAGGTGGTGCCGCCGGGAGAATGGCCTGGAGTGGGGCGCGCCTCGATGGTGATGGTGCTATCGAGTTTCCAAGTCTGCGGAAATGTGAATGGTTGCGCTTGAGAGACCAGGTCGGCTTGATGAATCCAAGCTGAAGCTCCTGTTGCTGCGATCAAATTTTCTAATTGGCAAACATGATCGCTATGACCATGAGTGAGCAAGATCAGGTCCAACTTGAGTTGATATTGCTCTAATGTTTTTAACAAAGGGATCACGTCTGCGCCGGTATCAAAAGCAACCGCATTTTTATTTTCCTCGCTCCAAAAAAGGTAGGAGTTTACCTGCATGCCGTGGTAGGAGGTTGTGAAGCGTTTAAAATTCTTAGGTGTCGTTATAGCACCGGGATGATAATCATTGACCGTAATGGCAAGGAGGGCATTGCCGTCGAGATGAAGTGCTGGAGCCATTGCGGCAAGAGTTGCAGGATGACAAATTCCTTCAAAAAGTTCTAACGCGTTTTTTTCATTCCAGTGATTTTTAGCCAGCGTCATAACATCAGCCTGCAGTCCACGTGCTGCTTTGGAAATAATATCGTGCCAATTGTCTTCGAGTGGTTCTGAAGTGTTCATAAAACAAGTATTACGTTTTTTCACGCAAGCGGTTAACGAGGTCTGTAAGTTTATCGATGATTTGATTGGACCATTGTATTTCGCCAATCCAGACAGTTCCTTGAACAGATCTCATTTTATCTGAGAAATGAGTTTTTAGGAAAGCAAGTTGATGTTCCAGGGCTTCGTCCGAGGCTGATTTTTTACCACTAATTTCTTTCACCATCGTTTCCAAAACTCTTTTCAATCTTGTTGAAACATCAACTACGTGTGAGGCAGCTGTAGCTATTTTGTGAAAAGGATTTATATCATTATGAGGAGCGATCGTTGCGATTTGATCTTCCATGGTGGTAGCTGTTTTTGCAAAAAGCTCAGCTTGCTTTTGCACTGCTTTAGGGTTTCCTTTCTCTGCTTGAAGGTGCGTTGATAAAACTTCTGTGAAGCGTTCCCAACATGATTGAAGCTGGATGAATGTATCTTTAATGGCCGTGATTTGTTGCATCAGCTGTATGGAGATGGCTCTTTGAGCTTCTTCCAGTTTTTTAGTAGGTCTTTGGTTAAGCTCGTTGAGATCCATAGAAGGAGGCATTCTGTGAGGCCAGACAATGCACCAAGCTGCTTTGTCTGATTTGATAAGAGCTTGCTGTCTAGCAATGTTTCGTTGAGCAAGGACCTTCGTCTGGTGGAGTTTTTTTAACGTTTTCTTTTTTAGTTTTTCTTGGATTTCTTTTTGTTTGGAAATCAATGAAAGGTTATCTTGTTGTTCTTGCCAAAGAGCATAAGCGGTCTCTAGAGCTTGGCTGCAAAGGGTTAGTTTCTCTGGCGTTAGTTCAGCCGTGATCTCATGCTGGTGGAGGATAGCTGCAAATTCAGCTTCTTTTATTATGCGAATACGAGTGGCTTCTTCGACAGCAGCAACAGCAGCTTTGTACTTTGCAGTAATTAAAGCTAGCTCTTGTTCAATAGGAGGCAACTTTTCTTCCAGTTGATTTATTTTTTTTTGCCACTCTAATTCTGAGGCAGTAAGATTTTCTTCTGACTTATCGATTGTTTTTTTCCAAAGTTTCCAAGTAAGTGAATCAGAGACAGGAGAATTTATTTTAGCCATGGTTCCCTTTTGAATAGCGCTTTCCCTATCTCGTTCTATAGCTGCTTGTTCCAATTCTTCTGCATGAGCAGAAAAAGCATTTCTTTGAATGATTGCAGCTTGAATATTACTAGTAACAGCTGCTTCTTGTTCATCAAGATGAGAGCGGTACAAATCAATGCTGCTATTAAGGAGGACTTTTGTTCCATTAATGAGAAGATGAGTTGCTTCAGTCACTCCTTCAACAGGCAGGGCTAACTTAGGGTCAAGTTTTCCTAAGATAGAACCAATGCGATTGAATCCATCAACAAGATATCCTGCTGTTGCTGTCCCTGTCTCTACCGCTTGATTCAGATTGTCCATGTCAACACGAGCTTTTTGAACGATCCTCAAAATTTTTTGTTGTTCGCTCTGGGCATCGAGAATGGCTTGCCAAGCAGAGTCAGAAAGTTTCCACGCTTCATCAGCTTCTTGAAAATTTTGAACTGTTTCTACGGCTTTCCGGTGAAGCTCAATTTCAAGTTCGTTGGCCCTTTGTGACGGGCTTAGATTAGCCAGTTGTAGAGCGGTCTCTAATTTTTCTTGAGCTTCAGGATCAGTAGAAAAAAAAGTCGAGGCCTTGCTCAGCGCAATCCTTGCTTCTAAGATGGCGCAAGTATGTTTAACCGTATCCAAGATCATTTCATGGACTTCAATGAGTTTTGTGAGCTGATCCCTCTTGGAAACGGCAATGGTTTTTAGTTGTTCTTCAAATTGATAAATTTTTTGTTGCCAAGAAATCTTCATTTTTTGGGCTTCGCGAACAATATCAGCCGATTTTTTTGATTTTTTCCAAAGAGCTTTTTTAAAATAAGTATCCCATTTTTTTTGCTCATCTTGAGCTATATTAAATTCTTTGACGAAATCTTGATTAGAAAAAATTTCTTTGTTGTTAATGGAGGAGAGGGAACGTGCTGGAATTTTCTTTGTAGAAGGATTTTCTTCATTGCCAAGGAGGACAAGACCTAATTCAGAGACTTGTGCTATGTCTGGATCATCGCCAAGATTCCCAGGGACAAAGTAGGAGGCCTTTATGTTAATAGAGAGGATGTCATTGCTTCCTTCGAGATCATAAGTTCCATAATCAGTACTGTCAGGATCTTCATGATAGGAAGGAGAGTTATTTTCCAGCCAGTTACAGTAGTGAAGGGCCGCCGTTTGAGAGAGTGTTAACTGATTGTCTTCTCTTCCTGAAACGATCTTATAAAGAGACGGCAAGCCAGTAGTGCGAACAATACATTCTTTTCCTATCAAGATTCCGTCATAAAAAAAGCTCGACGATCGGCAGGAAGAACAGCATTTAAAAATTCGCAATATTCAGCTGTTTCAATCGGAAGTAGCACAGAAGTTTGAGGAGTGGCGATGGCAAGGCTAGTGCCGCGGCTCATGATGCTGGACCTTGAAGTGATAGGAGCGCTAGCAGCTCGGCGATTTCTTTCTGTCGTGGTGGTTATGCTATCTGAGGATCGCGACGAATCCTGTTCGGAAGTTGTTCCACCATATTTTTCTTCTATCATCGGCGAGGCTTCCAAAGGGTGCGGAGGGAATGACGATAGCAATAGTAAAAAAAGAAGATGCAATTTTTTCATGGTTTTTGTGCTTGCTTGAACTTATCTGGAATTTGCAAGCTATCGCCGTTTTCAGTCCTGCCTGATTTTAATTTGTCGACGCAAAATGAGATAGAGTATCCAAAAAATGCCGCCCGTAGAAACGAGCAAGACTCCAATATTAAACGCAAGAATGTTAAACGTGATGCCCCAATAATATTTGACGGGACCAAAGAAAACATTGGGGTGACGCATGTCGCGATAATCGGCTTGCTCCATTTCTGCTTTAGAAACGAGGTCGATGATTTTTTGATTGGTATAAAGTTGTTCTGCTGTAACGCTGCCGCCAACAGCGCTTACAATCGAGGTGCGATCAAGGGGTGCTCCGCTAATGACGCGGTCAATGAGCGTCATGCGATGCTCAAGATCATCTGTGGTTGGCGCTTCCAAGCCGCTTAAAATGGCAAGTACTTCTTTTAAATCATCCAGGCGATTCAACTCTCGTTCTGAAGGATTTTTGATGGCAGCAATTTGATTAATCTGCCCTTGGATCCTTGCTTGTCGCACGGTCAAGGGATTCAACTTGGCTTGAGCATAGACCAAGGCTTCATAAGACCAGCGCATCGGCATGAATTCGCAGATGAGAGGAACTTGTAAATCGCTTCGCGGTTCCATGGCTGAATCGGGATGATGATGAAACCATTGTTGGATTGAGTAGATAAAATCAAGATTGCGATTCATCTCTTCATACTTGATGAGGGCTCCTCCCAAAATAATCTGCGGAATCAAAACGACAGGAATAATGTTAACGGCTGTTTTTCCTTCTGCGACGAGAGCTGAAATCAAAAGTCCCAAGGAGATACCACTAAAAGCTGTCAGGAACAGCGCAAGAAATTCGATCGTGAAAAAGCCGCGAATACTCAAAACGCGATTTCCAATCCAGGTAAACAAAATACATTGAGCGATGGCAAAGAGCCCCAAGGTGATGGCTTTTGCTAACAAGTAATAGCCGAGGCGCACATTGAGGTTGCGTTCGCGCAGCAGCACAGGCCGATCTCGGATGATGTCATCAACGCTATTGGTCAGTCCCAAAAACATCGCCACCACGAGCGAGAGAAAAAGGTAAGTCGGAATATGAAAAGCAGAAGCGAAATCATAAGTGCTGCTTTCTGAGTAATGGAGGACAATCCCAATGAGGAAAGCAAGGAGAGGGGCCTCTACCAGCGTTGTTAGCAGGTTGGCCCGATTGCGTAATTTGCTGATGAAAGAACGTTGGAGTAAGATGAGAAATTGAGAGACTTCTTCGCGCCATCGGTAATTTTGTTGGATGATGGGAAGGGGAGATTGTGAGGTTTCAAGGCTATGAGTTAAGGCACTGCCCGCTCCTACAGACTGCTGAACATCCTTGATCAGGCGATGAGTTTCAAATTTGTCGCGCCAATAATCGGGAGAAAATCGGCGAGCAGGAACCAATTGACCACGGTTATTTTCTTGATAAATGAGATCGCCGCTAAGATCGCGCAAGGGTGTTTCTAGAACATCAAACACAAATTCAGGGCGTGTGGCGCCGCATGCTTGGCAACCGCCCAGTTCCGTGCCGAAGAGTTGTTCGTGTTCTGCTTCCGCAAAGTAGGCTAGCATTTCGGAGGGGGTTCCAAAAAAAACTAATTTTCCTCCGCGATCGAGGAGTAATGCTTTTTGAAACATCTGAAAAATTTTAGAAGTTGGTTGATGGATGGTCACCAAGACAATTTTGTTATGAGCAATGCTGCGAATAATGTCGATGACATGCTCGGAATCCTTTGAGGAGAGGCCAGAGGTTGGTTCATCAAAAAGATAGACATCCGCTGTTCCAATCATATCGAGTCCGATGTTCAGCCGTTTTCGTTCGCCACCGCTCAAGACTTTTTGATGAGTCGCTCCCACAACATGCTTGCGGCGCTCGTTCAGACCAAGCTCCGCTAATTTGCTGTCAATTCGTCGGAGACGCTCTTGACGAGAAAGGTGTGGGGCTCGCAGGGCTGCCGCGAAAGCAATATTTTCTTCGATCGTGAGCTGTTCGTCGAAGGCTTCGTATTGAGGAATGTAAGCGGTGTACTGGCGAAGCGCTTCGTAATTGGCATAGAGGGAATGATTGTTGAGGAGCACTTCTCCTTGAACCGGCTTGAATTCTCCCGAGAGTGTTCGCAACAAGGTGCTTTTGCCGCAACCGCTGGCACCCATGACGCAAATCATCTCGCCGCGTTCCACTGAAAAAGTCAGGTTGTCGAGAGCGATATCGCCATTTGGAAAACGACAGATGACATCGCGCATGTCGAGATTGTGAATGATGTTGCGTTCTTCTTCAATGATCCTATCGACAAAATTACAACGAAGAAGCTGTCCAGGATTGATTCCGATTGTATCACCATTAACTAAAGGAGCGCTGTTGCGCACGGGAAGGTCATGGACAATGATAGGGCGATCGGCTTGCAATACTTCTACAGTGCCGGTGCGCTCTTCGTAGTTGCAAGTGATCTTGAGCAACACTTCTCCGCCGCTTCCGTGAGAAAGTAAAATATCATTTTCTTCCAAGAGCCCCGGATTGTTGGAAACAAGATATTCCGATTTGGAAGCCTTCAATGGAAAGCGTCCTCCCAACGAGCGAACGCGCCTGCGAAGGTCATTAAAATTTAATTCTCCCCCATTGCTAAAAAGAATGCGGTCATCGAGCTGCGCTTGCAGTGTGGCTCCTTTGCTGAGGCTGATGCCATTGAGCGTCGCTTGCAGATTTTGTAATGCTTTAACGGTGACTTTGAGTCCAAAAGCGACTTCTAGAATGCTGTCACGACTCCGTGTTTTATCCAAGCGGACTTCATTTTTATCAAGCGCTACAAAGATATGAGGCAAGGTAACATTTTTTTTGGCATTGAAATAGAAGAAAAGATCTTGGCTCGTGATGACCTGCTCTTCTACAAGAATACGCTGCCCCGGATAGATGCGGCAAAACTCTTGAGGTTTGAGTAGGCGCCCTTGCACCATCAACGAACGGAGGCTCTTGTTTTTTAAAATGATGAAATCATGGTAGCGATAAGCGAGGAGAAATTCGTTTTCTGGAAAGTTGCGAAGAGCGACATCACAATGCTGAGGATCCCCAAAGCTCAGCATTTCAAGCTGAGATGAGTCATCAAGAGATGGCGGAGTCGATGATTCTTCATTTGCGTTGAGCTGACGGACAATCTCAATGGCTTGTTCTGACATGCCCAACGCGGAGAGAAAATCATGATAAGTGCTCAACTGCTCTGCTTTCATTCCGGAGTGGGCAATGAGGTCATACAATTGGACTCCTAAAAGGATTTTACGATCATTGTTTAAGTCAATGGCAAGTTTGGCGGCCATCGCAGAAAGATCCTGCTTTTCTTCTAAAGCGTGGCGAAAGAGCTGGCGCAATCCGGAGTAGACTGCTTCCGGATAATCGTAGCGAAGAAATCCGAGAATCGAATCGATTTCTTCTTCCAGCATTTCTCCATCAGTCCGAGTGAATGCTGCTAAAACTTTGATGAGGGTTGGTAATAAGTTCGGTGCTTCTGTGATCGTGCGTGGCTTCCGCGTCACACGCCGCCAAAGCGTGTGCAGAGAACGGCGAGTGCGGCCTGTCAGACGGAGGAGGTGTTCAAGAGTAATTTGAAGATCCATTTTTAAAATCTATTGCCCTTGACGCAAGTGGCGAAAGTTTGAGTGCTTGAAGTTTGAGTTTGAGTTCAATGGGCGCTTCGCGATGCTTTTAGAATAAAGCGAAGCCTAGATAACTCAAACTCAAACTACTTTACTCAAACTAGCTCCTGCTTTAGCAGTAGCTAAGCGTAGCGTTCGGTGATCCGTCGAATCGAAATGGCTTTTCCAGTTTCAATATCAACACTCACCAAGACGCCGCAAGCGATCGTCGGTCCTTCAGCGATTGGGAATTTTTGAGGACGTGAGGTGAGGAAGCGCTCAATGACAGGCTCGATGGATCTTCCTAAGGAGGAATGTTCGGGGCCACACATCCCCGCATCGCAGAGGAATGCGGTTCCTCCGGGTAAGATTTTTTCATCAGCAGTGGGAACGTGTGTGTGGGTTCCAACGACGCAAGAAACCTTGCTATCCAAATAATGGGCTATGGCAATTTTTTCACTCGTCGTTTCTGCATGCATGTCGACAAAGATGATTGGAGTTTTTTTTCGGAGTTCTTCTACCTCTGCAGCAGCAGCTAAAAAGGGGTTTTCAAGAGTATTGTTCATGAACGTTCTTCCTTGGACATTCATGACAGCAACAGGTCCCTTGGCTGTTTCTAAGACAACACTTCCAGCACCGGGAGTGCCAGGGGGATAGTTGATCGGTCGCAGGAGGCGTGGTTCTGTGGCAAGAAAAGGAACAATTTCTCGCTGATCCCAAATATGATCGCCTGTGGTGATGACAGCAACACCGTGACGCATGAGTTCAATGGCGAGTTTGGGGGTAATGCCTCGTCCTGCTGCACTATTTTCACCATTCGCAATAACAAAATCGGCATCTCCTCGTTCGAGATAAAGCTCAGTTGTGCGAATTGCAGCCAATCGTCCTGGTTCTCCGACGATGTCACCTAAAAAAAGAATGTTGAGCATGAGTTGAAGAGTTGAATAAGAAATTTACCACAAAGATCACAAAGCGGCTAACGCTGCACACAAAGAGCACAAAATAAAATTCTTTTTTTGTTCTTTGTGTAATTTTTGTGACCTTTGTGGTTAATTCTTTTTTTGAGACAGTTAGTATTAAATTTCTACATTCAAAAAGTAGCATGGAAAAAATAATTTTTATAGTATTCATTCTATTCGTGGCAACAATTTCCGCCGAACAACTCACCCCTTTAGCGCAAAAGCCCAATTGGTGCTCGTTGCAGCGCTATGCTAATACGATTACTGCGGCGAAGTTCGAGCAAGATCTTCAAGAAGTTTATGTTCCTGATGGTTCTTGGAAAAATTGGATCACAATCACGCCTGAGGAAGCCGTTATTCAGCCCTATCCTGACGCCCCTCCTGAACAAGCTCTTCACTTGTCGTTGGCCTCTTCAGAGGCTGATTGCAAAACGGTTCCGCGTTACTGGAAAAGAAAATCAGAATGCGAGCCACTGCCAGGCAAGCCATTGGCTGGGATTAAAATTGTTCTCGATCCAGGGCACTTAGGAGGAGAATGGGCCAAAATGGAAGAGCGCTGGTTTCGTATTGGAACATCAAAATCGGTAGAAGAGGGAACGATGACTTTTATCACAGCGCGACATCTCGCCAAGCGTCTTCGAGCATTAGGGGCTGATGTCAAGATAACACGTTGTGGACTAGGGCCAACAACGTCGCTGCGTCCAGCGCAGCTTCGGGCTGCTGCAATCCAAGAATTAAAAAAAGAGAAAGTTGTCTGTACTCCGCATCGAGTTAAAAAAATGGAAGAGGCCCTTTTCTATCGTGTTGCTGAAATTCATCATCGTGCCGATTGGATTAATAAAGTCGCCAAGCCCGATCTTGTGATTTGCCTGCATTACGATGCTGAGGAATGGGGCAATCCAAAACAGCCTAAACTTTTTAATGAACAGCGACTTCATTTTTTAATTTCAGGTGATTTTAGTGAAGGAGAATTAATCAACGAAGATGTGAGGTATACGATGTTGATTAAATTGCTGGGTCGCACGCATCATCAAGTTGTCGAGATGTCAGATGATTTAGCAAAGGCCTTCGCGGCTGATACGGGACTTCCTCCATTTACTTATCACAATCCTGCCAAGGCACGACTAGCCTCCGATAATCCCTATCTTTGGAATCGCAATCTTTTGGCAACGCGTCTGATCAAGGCTCCTGTTGTTTATTGTGAAGCCTACGTGATGAATGATCGTGAGGTTTTTGAGCGCGTGCAGCTCGGCGATTACAAAGGACGTTGCCAAGTCGGAAACAAGTGCCTTCCGAGCATCTATCGCGAATATGCGGATGCGGTGGCAAAAGGAATTACGGAGTATTATGGAAACAAATTATAATTTGCAAAAAAGCCATTATTTGGCTATTAATGGAAATTATGATTTCTATTTTTGGAGAGAGAGAAGCGATGAAAAAGTTAGGAGAGCGCTTGCGTGCAGAGCGATTGAGGCGTAATTTCTCTCAAGCCTATCTTGCCTCTGTTGCAAAAGTTACTATTCCGACTTATCGGAAGATTGAAAATGGTGATGGCAAAGTAGAATTCAGGCATGTGGCTCGTGCCCTTGGGTTCTTCGGCTACAGCGAAGCATTAGGTGCTCTTGTTCCAGAAGCTTCTGTGGAGTTAAAACTCAAAGATCTCTTGGCTCCTCAACGCAAGCATGCCTCGCGACGTAAAAAATAATGCAATCACATCTTCAAGTTCACTGGTGGGATGGTACGCTCGTCGGGCATCTTGTTCATCGAGGTACTATCTACTTTACCTATGACGAAGCATGGATAGAGCAAGGACATGATCTCTCTCCTCTTTCATTGCCGCTAACAACAGCTGCTTTCAATGGAGCTGGGCTCCTTGATGGATTGCCGGGAATGATTTCGGATTGCCTGCCAGATGTTTGGGGGCGCAAAGTTGCACGAAGATTTTTTGCCGAAAATAAATGGGGCGAGCCTTCTGTCTTGTCATTGCTTCAATGGCGGTCTGATCGTGGACTGGGAGCACTTCAATTTCTTCCTCCCATCGAGAGCAAAGAGGGGAAGATAGGCACTCAATTAAAAAAAATTTCTACTGCACTTCTGGCTCGTAATGCCGAAAAAATCGAGCGTGGAGAGCCATCAAAAGTATTACCGCAATTGGTGGAAGGAGGAACTGCAGGAGGTGTTTATCCAAAAACATTAATCCTGGGTTATGCCGATGGAACATTGCGTGTCGGGCCCCCTGATGGAGAGGGAGTCCCTTCAATTTTAAAATTTGATCTTTCAAACAAAGGAGAACACGCTTCCTGCGAGCATGCCTATGCCATGATGGCTAAGGCTGCAGGAATCAATGTCGTCACAACAAATTTAATTGAAGAAGGAGGAATTCAACAAAGGCGTCATCTCTTAATCAAGCGATTTGATATTCCTGATTCAAGTGATCTTCAGTGTCGCTTTCATTTTCATTCTCTCAGTGGCCTCTTGCACAAAAGTCCTACAGATTTAGATTACCAAGATCTTTTTCGTGCAGCACTTCGGCTAAAACTTCCTCTCTCAGAAATCGAAGAGATAGCGCGGCGTTTGATTTTTAATCTCCTGGCTTCCAATCATGATGATCATGGAAAAAACCACGCTTTTTTATATCATGAAAAAGATCGTACATGGCATTTGACTCCCGCTTATGATCTCAATTACACGCCAGGCATGTTAGAACGAGGAATGTCAATTTGCGGTGAGGTGTGGCCTGCTATGAACACCGTCGAAGCATTGTGTGTCGATGCGGGAGTGACACAAAAAAAATTTCGATCTCTCTTGAAGGAAGTCGAGAGCGGAATTGCCCGGTGGCCTCATTTCGCGAAGAAAGCGGACGTTTCAAAATCAATGATCCAAGAAATTAAACAACGGCATGAACTGATCCGAGATCGGATTATTAAAAATTAGCTCGAATAAAATAATTCGTGAAACGATGCTAATAAAATTTAGTCCGTTATGAAAAAACTCATTCTTATTTTTAGTGCTGTCATGTTTTGGAGCACTCCTTTGCTCTTGGCTCAAGAGCTTATTCAAAATAGTATTGATGATGAAGCGACCGCTCCATTGATGATGTTTTCTTGGCGGGAAAAAGCACCTGATGCACTTGATGGTGCTTGTCAAGATCGCGAGCGTGAAGAAAGAAAATCTCTTCTTCAAGAGAGACAGTTGGATGATATAGAAAATCAAGAAGCTGAATATGAGTTAGCTAATCGATCTTCTAATCCAACTTTAATAGGAGAGGAACCGATTCAGGAAATTGATGAAGCACTCGATGAACCAGAAATAACGCCACTAGATGCTCAACTTGTGGAGGCGTTGAGACGAAATAGAGCTAGAAATACACTGGCTGCGTTACGAGCGCTTGATATTCACAATACGCTAGAATCACCATATTCCTTGTGGAATTTTAGAACAGCAGAATGGCGTAGAGAGGTAAACCCTGAAGGACCTCAAGCAGCTACTTTGCTTCTTAATAACAAAGAATCTCCCTGTTATCAGCGTGTTTCAGGAGCAGACACTCAAGGTCGTTACACGCTGTTAGTACCAACTATTATTGCAGCTGGCTTTCCAACGTATGTTGATAAGAATAATCAGTCACTGGCAGTTCCAATGAGAGTGCCAACAACTGAAGAAAATCAAAAAATCAGAAGATTAATTAAGGAGGCTTTTGAAATCTACTATCATTGTGATGATCTTCAAAATGAATTAGGCACTAAGGGAAGAGATTTCTATGCATCACTGGACGCACCAGAGAGTAGAGATCGTCCCATCACTGTGGGTGAAATTAAAGGACTGTTTGATTTTGATTCCAATGCAAAGAATCACCCCAAACCGATCCTTACTAAAGCTATTAAACCTCAAACTTATAAGTTTTTTAAAGAGAATAAAAAAATTTTTGATCACCCTGAGGGAGATTCTTTAATCGACTTTGCTCATACCAATCCAGCGGATGAACGCTTCACAACAATAAAAACTAGACAACAAGCTTTCGACGAAATTGAAAGCCGGTTGCAATTTCCTTGGAGAAGTCTCCACGATGCTTGTTGGTATTATGGTGAAGGAATAGGTAATCGTGTTCGTTTGTGCTTTCGCAGTCCGACTTCATTGTTACCTATGTTGTGCACTCTTCCGTTCATCTCTACAATGATGGGTGGATGTGCTGCAATAGTAATTGCACCAATTGTTTGGAATCGCTTCACATATCCGAAGTATTCATCAACAGATAGCCATTCACAAATTTCACCAATGTATCCTCTCAATAGAGACATGTTTAATTGCGGGGGTCATCATCTCCCTCTTATCAATAAAACAATTGATATTAGGGATCACGTAATTGGCTTAAATATGTATAAGGAATATGCTGAGTTGCGATATCGAGGGTTAAACATGCTAAAGTTTACTGATAACCGATTTAATTTTGATTTCACGGGGAGGCCTGATTGGCCGAGAGGGCTGGTGTTTAGCAATTTGACCCAATATGAAAAAAATCTAATTAATCAATTTCATAACGAAATGCAATTTGGAGAAGTAACAGAAAATGGATTATTTGTGTGTGTAAACTTACGCAGGTATATGAAATTGTTTCCTGCTACTACGAAGCTACTCATTAGTGATCAGTTAGATGGGATTTATGCTAACTTTGGTGAACCTGATTGGAAGTCATTGAGAGAGGAAAGAATTAATGATGAGAAAGAACTCATGGAAAAATATCTCAGCAAAGAACAACAACAAAAATTCGCCGGCTATTATGACTATCTTTTTAATAAAAATCTTGCATTTCATCCTGGACTTTATCAGCCAGAGCTCATTAAAAGGCGTGAAGAGTTAAAGAGCAACATGACGCCAATGCTTCGAGAGTATCAAGGGCTTGATATGGAAGAGTGTGTTGAGATAGCAGAAAAAAAATACAAAAAAAAGAAGGCTGAAGAGGATAAAGCTAAACAAGAAAACGCTGAGTATGAAAAAGAATATAAAAAAGCAGATGATAGAGCTAAAGGTCGGATCTGGTTTGCTTTTAAATCCGGGTTTGGTGGTGGTGCTGCTATTCTAACTATTCATGCTTTTCTAACATCGGTAGATTCAGCTAGATTGAGTGACGATCCTCTGATTAGAAAAATAGATCAGGCTTTTTATCAAGCTAGTCAATCATTCAATCCATTCAAAGAGCACATAGGAATAGGAATTGGCATTCATGAGACTCTGTTAAATTCTATTAAACAAGCCCAGGAGAGTGATAACGCACTTAAGGGTAAGCTTGAAAGAATCTTGAGGCCAGGCGCAGAGGAAGAGAGTGAGGGAAAGAGCGAATCAAAAGAAGAGTCTCATTTTCAAAAAAATGAAGGAACCGAAAGAAAAATGAACAATCAGGTTTTAGGAGAGAGCATTCTTCAAAGAATAGAACGCAGAATACAGAACCGCCAAGGGGCTATAGAAGCATTACAAAAAAAAGTTGATGAGTTCAATAGTCGAAAATGTTTTATTTTTACAACAAGAACTCCAGTGGCTTCGGTAGAGGCTAAGGCTCATGAAGAGTAAATTTTTTCCTGTAGCCTGTGACCTGTAGCCTGTAACCTGTTATCATGCCCACCAAAGTCATTGCCATTGCTAATCAAAAAGGAGGAGTCGGTAAAACGACAACGAGTGTCAATTTGGCTGCAGCGGTGGCCGAACAAGGGAAGTCTGTCTTGCTCATCGATCTCGATCCTCAGGCCAATGCCACGACGGTGCTTTTAGCGCATGAAATTCCAGGGGGGGGGCTTTATCGAGCCTTGATTGGCGAAACAACGATGACGGAGATTGTACTTTCCACGCGGCTCCCAAATCTTTTTTTAATTCCAGCAGACTTAGACTTAGCAGGTGCCGAGATTGATGTGGCGCGTCAAGAGGAGCACTTAGTGCAACTTCGAAATCGATTGGCGCCGCTGAAGGCTTCTCAAAAATTTGATTTCATTTTTTTAGATTGCCCTCCTTCGTTGGGAATTTTGATGTCGAATTCCTTGACGGCAGCAGACGAAGTGCTCATTCCAATTCAATGTGAGTACTACGCGCTGGAAGGACTTGGAAAGCTGGTCGGCGTGATGGAACAATTGCGGCAGGGTGGTATCAATCCGAACTTGGCCATGAGTGGATTGCTCATGACGCTCTTTGATGGACGAACAAACTTGAGTGGAGCAGTGATGAAAGATGTCCGCGATCATTTTCAAGAAGTTGTTTTTGAAACGGTCATTCCACGATCGATTCGGTTAAGCGAAGCCCCCAGTTTTGGAAAAACGATTTTAGAATACGATCCGCGAGGCCTTGGTGCAGCTGCTTATCGAGCCTTGGCGCTGGAGTTTTTAAAACGCCAGGCAGCCGGGATGTCTTTTGTGGGAGCGCCAGCAGCGGCATAGGGCATAGGGGTCAGTCCTGCCTTTTGTAACATTTACGCAATAAATTCCAAAATGTTACAAAAGGCAGGACTGACCCCTGTGCTAATGTGCTCCCTAATTATAACAAATGTGCCAATAGGCCGGACTGAATCTTATGCTTATGAAAGTTACCTTTGTGGCACCTAAAGAATTTATCCCTCCGCCGGCATGGGTGCGTGCTTTTACACACCGACAGAGAACGCCTCGTGGAGAAAAAGAGGGATTTGGTATTCCGCGGAGTTGGATTTTTCAACCATGGCTTTTGTTGATGAAGGAAGGAGTCGAGTGCGAATACACTCCCTATCTTCCTGAGGAAGGCATCGCCTTGATGCTCAGTTTTAATATTCATCCAGATTCGCAGGGATCGGATAAGTTTTTTTTGGTTGATATTGCTGGAGATCGGCTGCCTCGTTCCGTTGCGCATTTTCATATTGTGCAAAATCCCGTTCAAGCTCGTGAGTATGAGAATGCGTTCTATATGCCCCACTGGCCAGAGCACTATTTGATTCCTCGAGATGAAAATAGGGGAAAGACTTTTACTGATATTTGCTATTTTGGCGATCCGGATAATCTTGCTCCCGAATTAAAATCAGAGGAATGGCAACGCCGTCTTAAGAATGAACTGGGCCTTCACTTTCATATGAAGCACAAAGAAGAATGGCATGATTACTCCGAGGTTGATGCTGTGGTGGCTATCCGTGATTTTTCTAACAAGCCCTATGACAACAAACCTGCCACGAAGCTCTACAATGCGTGGCTTGCTGGCGTCCCTTTTATTGGAGGTTGCGATTCTGCTTATGCCAGTGAAGGGTCTCCGGAAAAAGATTATCTTGTTGCTGGATCACCAGAAAAACTCTTGCAACAGCTGCGTCGCCTGAAGGAAGATCAAGAGCTGCGATCAAGACTCGTGCAACGCGGCTCTGAGGTTGTTCAAAACTTTACAATGGAAAAAACATTGGAACGTTGGAAAAAACTCATTCAAGAAATTCTTCCGCAAAGAGCCCTTGAGTGGCAACAAGCGCGCAAAAAAATCTAAGAATATGAACATTCGTCATTTTTTTACCTTCATTCGATTTTCCCACACGCTCTTTGCGTTACCTTTTGCGCTTGGTTCGATGGTTGTGGCGGCTCGAGGATGGCCTGGATGGCTGCTGTTCGTTCTAATTATGGGATGTATGGTTTTTGCGCGTACGGCAGCGATGACCTTTAATCGCATTGTCGATTGGGAAATCGATCAACGTAATCCTCGCACGGCGCAACGTCATATCTTGTTGAGCAAGCAAGCTGCAATCATGGCCTGTGGCGTGAGTGCGCTTCTTTTTGTGAGCACGACAGTCATGATCAATACGCTTTGTTTTTTGTTGTCGCCAGTGGCCTTGGCGGTCATTTTTTTCTATTCTTTCACAAAACGATTTACTTCCTTTGCTCAATTTTTTTTAGGGATAGCGTTGGCGGTAGCGCCTGTCGGGGCTTGGATTGCGGTGACTGGAAAGATTGCGCTGGCTCCTCTGGTCTTGGCGTTAGGAGTGCTTGGGTGGGTTGCAGGATTTGATATCATCTATGCCACGCAAGATGTGGAGATTGATCGTCAAGAAGCTCTTCACTCTATGGTTGTCCGGCTAGGCATTCCGCAAGCTCTGGTCTTGGCAAGATGGTTGCATGGTTTTTTGTTGGGAGCGTTAATTCTTTTTGGGTGGATGACCCAGCAGCACCTTGGTTATTATCTTTTTTTAATTCCCGTGCTATTGCTCCTCATTTACGAGCATCGCATTACTAAGAACCTGTCTTCACAGTCTACTGATGCTGCGAATAACTGTGTCGCGCCGGTGCTCGCGTCATCGAGTATGAACGATACACTCAGCCGCTGTGCGCCGTCGGCTCCTTGTTCTTCATCAGTCTCAGCGACTTTGAAAACAGGTTCTCAGGCACTCCAACTTGATGTCATCAATCGAGCTTTTTTTCATACTAATGCAATTGTCGGATTTTTATTTTTGTTAGCAATTTTTTTTGGTCTTCTATGAAACACCCACTTACCCGAGAATCAGCGCTCCAACTTCTTGCTGGCGATCCTGAGCAATTGCGTTTGCACGCTCATGCCAAGCGCTGCGAGCAGTGTCCCGAAGGTGAAGCGACTTATATCATCATGAGGATTGTGAGTTACACGAATATTTGTGTGGCCAATTGTAGCTACTGTGCTTTTTATCGTCGGCCGAATGATCCCGACGGGTACGTTCTCAGCGATGAAGCTATTTTTAAAAAAATTGATGACTTGTTGGCGTTTGGAGGAAGTCTTGTTGCGATGGAGGGAGGCTTTCATCCTAAATTAAAAATTGATCACTACGAACATCTCTTCCGAGCTGTGCGCGAGCGCTACGGAGATGCGATTGAAATTTATGGACCGACGATTGTCGAAGTCATTTTTATTGCTCGGAGTTCTCGGATTTCTTTGGAAGAAGCGTTGGTGAGGCTCAAAAAGGCTGGTCTGCGCTGGATTCCAGGAGGTGGCGCTGAAATTTTAACAGATGCCTGGCGTCAGAAATTGTCGCCGCTGAAATATTCCGTGCATGAATACCTCGATGGAATGGAGCTCGCACAGCGTCTTGGCTATGGCACGACAGCGACGATGGTGATTGGTTTTGGAGAATCTTGGGAAGATCGCATCGAGCATTTAGAGCACATTCGTGCTTTGCAAGACAAGACAGGGGGCTTCAGTAGTTTTTTGCTTTGGACTTACCAATCGGATAACACGGCTCTTGGCGGTCAACGCATCAGCAATGAAGAATATTTAAAAGCGGTCGCTTTGAGTCGACTTTATCTCGATAACATTCCTGTGATCCGTGCCTCGTTTTTAACGCAAGGCGTTCAAGGGCCTGCAGCCTTGAAATGGGGAGCTTCTGATTTTGATGTCGTCTTGGAAGATCAAGTCACGCAGAAAGCGGGAACTACTTTGGAAACTAATGTGGGGAAGGTCCTCGAGTGGGTCAAGGCTGCTGGGATTGCTCCGAAAAAAAGGAAGCCTTTTATTTTAGGAAAAAAAGAGAATTAACCGCAAAGAACGCAAAGAGCGCAAAGAAAGAAATAAAAAAATAGAAAGATGAAACTTCGGCAGTTGATTTTTGTGCGGATTCACGGGATATCCTCAATTCTGTGAGTTGAGATGGACAAGCCGCCACCAGATTTTTTTCTTTGCGCTCTTTGCGTTCTTTGCGGTTAATTTTTCTTCAAAAACTTATCTGGCTGATCGACGCTTGGGCAAATCAAACGCAGCTCGCACTGCATGCAATCAGGCTTGCGGGCGTAACAGCGGCGTCGACCATGTAAGATGAGCCAGTGGCTTAAGATGCCCCAATCTTTTTGTGGAAAAAGTTTCATTAAGTCTTGTTCGATTTTTACTGGCTGATGATGTCGCGTGAGGCCTAAACGTTGAGAAAGTCGACCGACATGCGTGTCGACAACAACACCCTCGTTAATCTCAAAAACATTACTCAAAACAACATTGGCTGTTTTTCTTCCAACGCCAGGAAGGGCTGAAAGCTCAGCGAGAGATTGTGGAATTTTTCCAGCGTGTCGTTCTAAAAGTGCAGCAGCAGTCTTGCGAATAGCTGTTGCCTTATTGCGAAAAAATCCGGTGGAGTGAATGATTGTTTCGAGCTCTTCTTGAGGGATCAAAGCATAGTCTTCAGCTTTTTTGCAGCGTTGAAAAAGTGCAGGTGTCACTTGATTGACGCGTACGTCGGTGCACTGCGCTGAAAGAATCGTGGCTACCAGAAGCTCTAAGGGGTTTTGATAATGAAGCTCGCAATGAGCGTTAGGGTAGAGTTCGGTGAATTTTTTCGCAAGGAGGATGGCGTGCTGGTGAGGTTTCATCAGCAGTACTCATTACTCGTTACTCGTTACCCGTTACAATGATTTTCTTGGGAAAAAGAAAATTATTCCGAGATTGACCATTTGCTCATAGAGCCTCATATTCATCAATCCAATATATTTTTGGGAGAGACTTTTTTCTGATAAAGAAGAGAGCTCTCTTATTCATCTGGAAAAATTTATACGTTATGAACTCTGAATTTATCGCCATGCTCGATTACCTCGAGCGCGAAAAAGGTATTAAGCGGGAGGCTCTCGTTGAGGCGATCTCGACGGCATTGATTGCTGCTGCCAAAAAGAGCTTTTCTATTTCTCGAGAAGTTCGCATCGATATCAATCCAAAGAATGGACAAATACGTGCTTTTGCAAGGCCTCTTGTTGTTGAAACGGTAACGAACCCGCAAGAAGAAATCAGCCTCGTGCGTGCCAAGCAGTTAAACAAAGATGTTGTCATTGGTGATGACATTGAAATTGAAGTGACTCCTTCTGATTTTGGGCGTATCGCAGCTCAAACAGCTCGCCAAGCCATTACACAACGGATTCGCCAGATTGAAAAAAACATGATCTATGATGAGTTCAAAGATCGTGCTGGGGAGATTGTCAACGGAACGGTGCGGCGTTTTGATCGATCAGATGTGATTATTGATCTTGGTAAATTTGAGGCTGTGATGCCTTCTAAAGAACGGGTCAGTACGGAAGAATACAATATTGGAGATCGTTTGCGTGCCTATGTTGTTGCTGTCGAAAATGGGACCCGCGGTCCAGAAATTATTCTTTCACGGAGTCATCCTAATTTCATTCGACGTCTTTTTGAGATTGAGGTCAGTGAAATTTCAGATCACACCGTCGAAATTCGCGCCATTGCACGGGAAGCAGGCTTCCGCACCAAGATTGCTGTTCATAGTGCTAACGAGAAGGTGGATCCTGTCGGAGCTTGTGTTGGAGTGCGGGGAGCGCGTGTGAAAAACATCGTGCGTGAGCTCAATAATGAGAAAGTCGACATCATTCGTTGGTATGAAGATCCTAAAGAATTTATCAGAGAAGCATTGAAGCCAACGCGTATCAAAAGTGTAGAGGTCGATGAGGCTGCCCACGTGTTGCATCTTTTCGTGGATAAAGAAGATCTCGCTCTTGCGATTGGAAAACGTGGACAAAATGCCCGTTTAACCTCACGCCTGACAGGGTGGGACCTCGATATTCAAGAAGATCGCACCGCAGCTCAGGTCTTCGAACAGCAAATGGCTGGAGCCGTTCACCACCTTGCCTCGGCTTTAGGGGTAACTGAAGCAGAGGCTAAAGTTTTGGCTGATGGCGGCATGAATTCTTTAGAGGTCGTCGTTACTGTCGATCCAGGCGATATTGCTGATCTGCTCGGTTGCAGTACCGAAAGAGCAGAAGAAATTTTAAAAACTGCAAAAAATCTCCGCTCCCCTTCTGAAGCTAAACAGGCTTCTATAATCGATGTTGAGAGTTGAACTAAATGACAGCATCTAAATATACATCCTCAAAATCTTCTAAGACTTCTTCTCACAAGGCTTCTTCCAGCAAAGGAAAAGGCGCGGCTGGAGGTAGGTCATTCTCTTCTGGGGCCGTTAAAGGGAAGCCCATCTCTTCTCGCGCTAAAGAAATAGGGCGAAAAAAAGAAGATGTTTCCTCTTTGAAGAAAAAAGAGGGCGTAGATAAAATTTCGAAATCAGAAGAGGTCAAAGTTCTTCCTACGCTCTCTCTGATTGAAGAGAAGGGACCGCGCGTTCAACGAACGGGACCAGTTCGCAAAGTTCTTCCGCGCATTGGTGTCAGTAAAGAGCCGGAGCCTGTTTTTGAGTCTTGTGTCGACTTGCCTGAGAAGGAGTCGGCATCCGCTGCACCTATCGTAGAAAGTTTGGAAGAGCGCAAGGTGATCCACATTAAGCCGCCGATCATGATCAAAGAGTTGGCAGCTCAAATGGAGATCAAACCGTTTAAGGTCATTCATGATTTGATGGAGATGAATATCTTCGCCAACATCAATCAATCGGTTGAGCCTGAAGTCGCCACGAAGCTTTGCGAGCGTTATGGATTTATTTTTGAGCGAGAGAAGCGCGTCGCTGGAGGCGGAATGCACAAGTCCGAAGTGGTCGTTGTTGTGCCACCACTACCAGCTGCTTCTGAAACAAAAAGTCAAGGAATGGAGCCTCGCGCTCCGATCATTACTTTCATGGGGCATGTCGATCACGGTAAGACTTCCCTGCTAGATGCTATTCGTCGGACCAAAGTTGCTTCAGGTGAAGTTGGTGGTATCACGCAGCGCATGGGTGCGTACATGATCACAAAAAATGAGCGGCCGATTACTTTTATTGATACACCCGGGCATGCCGCTTTTACAGCGATGCGCGTGCGAGGTGCTAACATTACTGACATTGTTGTTTTAGTAGTGGCAGCCGATGATGGGCTCATGCCACAAACGTTGGAGGCCTTAAGTCACGCACGTGCTGCTAACGTAACGATCATGGTCGCGATTAATAAAGTTGATTTGGCGACAGCTAATGTCGATCGTGTCAAAGCTCAACTGCAAGACAAAGGATTAGTTCCAGAAGATTGGGGTGGAGATACTGTTTGTTGCGAAGTTTCGGCTGCAACAGGAAAAGGAATTGATCAGCTTTTAGAGATGATGTTGCTTCAAGCTGAAATGCTGGAGCTTAAAGCTGATCCTCATCAACCAGCTAGAGCCAATGTTATTGAGGCACAAGTGGAGGCTGGCAGAGGACCAACAGCAGTAGTGATTATCAATACAGGAACGCTCAAAGTTGGAGATTCATTTATTTGTGGGAACTATTGGGGCAAATTGAAACAGCTCACCAATGATCTGGGTCAACCTGTGAAGAAGGCTCCTCCTGCAATGCCGGTCAAAGTCCTTGGATTAAGCGGTCTTCCTAATGCTGGAGATGAGCTCATTGTGATGGATTCAGAACGTTCCGCACGTCAGTTAAGCGAAGAGCGCTTGGAAAGCCTTCGTAGCACTAAATTGGCAGCGCCTCAACGCACAACATTAGAAAATTTATTTAAAAATTTAGCAGCGGAACAAAAGAAGGTACTGCACATTGTTTTAAAAGCAGACATGCAAGGCGCGCTGGAGGCGATTATTGGTGCTCTGGGAGACATTCCTAAAAACAAAGTTGATCTAAAAATTATTCACTCAGGTGTTGGACCGATTAGTGAATCAGATGTCCTTTTGGCAACAACTTCGAATGCGGTCATTATTGGCTTTAGTGTAAAATTAGAAAACACAGCCGCTACGATAGCTCGCCGGGAAGGCATTCAGATCAAACTTTACAGCATTATTTATGAACTCATTGATCAAATGCGTGAGGCGATGGCCGGCCTTCTTGATCCAGAGTTGCGTGAGTCGGTAATCGGTCACGCCACAGTCAAACAAGTTTTTGAACTGACGCGAGGTATTGTCGCAGGATGTCAAGTAAGCGATGGTCGTATTGCACGGACGGCACGTGCTCGTGTCTTGCGTCGTCGTCAATCGGTCTATGATGGTGGCATTGGAACCCTACGTCGCTTTACAGAAGATGTCAAAGAGGTCAGAGCTGGGCTTGAGTGTGGTATCCGCTTAGGTGATTTCAATGATTACGAAGAAGGAGATATTATTGAGTGCTATACGCTCGAGAAAATAGCACAAACCCTCTAGAAAAAAGGCTGAAGGCTGAAGGCTTAGGGCTAAAGGCCCTGCTAGGAGATCATTCAAATTTGATTTCGTTATTTACATTATTTTTCCACTTTCAAAATAAATTGCCTTTATAAAACACCTTCAGCCTTCAGTCTTTAGCCTTTAGTCTAATCATGTCCCATCGTTTAATTAGAGTTTGTGAATTGTTAAAGCGAGAGCTGGGAGCTTTGCTTTCACGCGAAATCAAGTTTGAAGCGCCTCTTGTCTCTGTGCGTGCTGTGGATATTACGCCTGATTTAAAGCAAGCGCATGTTTTCATTAGTGTGATCGGAACGAATGCGCAGAAAGAAAAAGCCTTAGCTGTTCTTGAACAAAATAGAACCTTTCTTCAGCAGGCATTATCAAAGCGTGTGATCTTGAAGCATACGGCCATTTTAAATTTTCAATTAGATGAATCGATTGAGCGTGGGACGCGAGTGATTGCACTCTTAGATGAGTTGGAGAAAGAAAATCATTCATGAAGAGTTCCTTCTCCGAAATCCATCAAGCGCTTCGCTCAGCGAGTCGTATCCTTGTTGTGAGTCATGCTCGTCCTGATGGAGATGCTTTAGGTTCCACGCTGGCTGCTGCTCTCTGGCTCAGGCAGGAAGGGCATTCGGTCACGGCTTGGAATGAAGATGGAGTGCCTCAAAAATTTTCTTACCTTCCTGAGGCGGCCCTGATTACAAAGCCTTCAGAACAAGTTCAAGAATTTGATGCGATTCTTGTTTTGGACACAGCGACTAAGGAGCGCCTTGGGAAAAAAGTTTTGGCTAGTGCGCGTTCTTCTCTTTGGCTTGCGATCGATCATCATGTGAGCAATGAAAATTTTGCACATCAAAATTTGATTGCGCCTTCCTCGCCAGCTACGGGGGAAATTTTGGCTGAAGGATTTCTTCAAGAAAAAATTGCGATCACCTCGGCAATGGCTTGTAATCTTTATGCTGCTATCTCGACGGATACAGGATCATTTCAATATAACAGCACAACAGCGCGAACGTTTGAAATCGCAGCAGCTTTAGTGAAAGCTGGCGTGTGCGTTGGAGAGTTTTCTCAAGCAATGTATGGGAGTCAGCCTCGTCGTCGTTTGGAATTATTGCGCCATGCGTTAATGCACGCCAAATTTTCTTGTGATGATCGCATTGTCAGTTTTGCACTCATGAGAAAAGATGTTGCAGCACTCGGAACGCTTCCCGAAGATACCGAGGGAATCATTGATCACTTGCGTTCGGTCGAAGGAGTTGAGGGAGCGATCTTTTTTGAAGAACTTCCAGGCAATCAAGTTCGCATCAGCGTTCGCGCTAAAACTCTTTCCTTTGACGCCTCAGCATTTTGCCAGCAGTATGGAGGCGGCGGCCATCGTATGGCGGCTGGAGCCACGCTGCAAGGTGCTATTGACGAAGTAGAGACAAAAATTCTTAGTGAGTTATGCAAGGAGATTAGTAGTATTGTTCCTAAACCTTTAAACTCTTAAACCTTTAAACATTGATTTCCTATGGATGGTGTTCTCCTCATTGATAAAGCTAGCAACATGACCTCTCATGATGTCGTTGCTATTGCCCGCCGTGTACTCGGCATTAAAAAAATCGGGCACTGCGGGACGCTTGATCCTCTTGCGACGGGGCTCCTCATGCTGACCTTAGGTCGTGGGACAAAAATCCAAGACCTTCTCATGAGCGAAGACAAAGAATATGTTGGGACGATGAAGCTAGGTGCGACGACAGATTCTCAAGATGCTGATGGAGTCATCGTCGAAGAAAAACCTGTTCCCGTTTTTGATCCGGTAACATTGGAAGCTGCTTTTTCTAAATTTGACGGCGACTTTTATCAAACGCCTCCCATGGTCTCGGCGATCAAGAAAGATGGAGTGCCTCTTTACAAGCTCGCGCGCCAAGGAAAAACAGTGGAGCGTGAGCCTCGTTTTGTGCACATCTATGCCCACCAAATTCTAAAGGCTGCTCCTGACACGATTGATTTTCGGGTTGTTTGCAGCAAAGGCTTTTATGTTCGTACCTATGCTCATGATATTGGCCAAGAATTAGGCTGTGGCGCTCATTTGCAATCATTGCGTCGCACCAAGTCGGGTCGTTTTTCCGTGGAGAACGCTTTTCCTGCCGATCGCCTGAAAGAAACACCGCGTGATGTTTTGTTAAGTCATGCGCTGAGCTTGCCGGAAGTTTCGCGGTTGCGAGGGGCTTAACATCAAGCCTCTAGCTTGATGCAGGCTGAGGGCTGAAGGCTAAAGGCTGAAGAAAATCTATCAGTTGACTTCATTTTATTAGAAAATTTTTTTAAGATCAGTAGCACAAATTGATTTCAACTAATGGATACGAAATTCCAATTGATTCACGATTTAAAAGGCCTTCAGTCTTCAGCCTTCAGTCTTCAGCCTGTTATCCTCGTCGGTGGCACCTTTGATGGAGTTCATGTTGGGCATCAAGCCTTGATTGCACAGGCTCAGGAGGAGGCTAAGGCTATTGGCGGTAAAGTAGTGGTCATGACCTTTGATCGACATCCTGTTTCATTGTTGAGACCGAGCGTGGCTCCTGCTCTCTTAACGACCACAGAACAAAAACTAAAATTGCTTCAAGAGCTGGGAGTTGATGCTGTTTTGTTGCTGACTTTTAATGAGCAATTAGCCGCGATTCCTGCAACAGAGTTTATTACTCAACTCGTGGAAGCGTTGCCTCATTTAAAAACAATTGCTATTGGAGCCTCTTGGTCGTTTGGAAAAGGAGGAGAAGGAAATCTCGACTTGTTAAAAGAGCTGGGAGAAAAATTTCATTTTTCGGTGATGACAATCAAGCCGATTGAAGTCAATGGCAGCGCTGTTAGCAGTACGCGTATTCGCAGAGCCATTGCGAGCGGTGAGTTAGAGGAAGCTGCTGCTTGCTTAGGTCGGCGCTACTCACTAACCGGAACTGTTGTCGAAGGAAATAAAAAAGCCAGAGACTTTGGTTTTCCAACAGCGAATCTTTCGCTCCCTCCGATTCAGCTTCCGCCTAATGGCGTCTATGCTGTTCTTGCAAAGGTTGGCGAAACAACTCATCAAGGCATCGCAAACATTGGGCATTGTCCAACAATTTCTGATTTTCCTTTTCCAACAACGGTGGAAGTGCATCTCTTCAATTTTGAGGGAGACCTCTATGGGCAAGAGCTCACGATGATTCCTATTGCCTACCTTCGCCCTGAAATTAAGTTTCCAAATCTCGAAGAGCTGCGACTTCAAATCATCAAGGATGTTGAAGTGGTAAAGGAAATTTTACAGAAAAAGAATTAGCCACAAAAGAGCGCAAAGAGCTATGAGAAGAAGTAACGGGTGGCGAGTTCTGAGGCAATATTTTTTAGGAATGCTTGTTTTGAAATTCGATACCTAATACCACTTCCATTAAATAATGAGACTATAGGACGCAGGAGTTTTGGTTTCTAGCAAGGCGGAAGTGTGAGGCGCTATACAAGCATAACGTAAGCTCTGACAACGAAGCTAGGGAGCAAAACATACATGCGGCGTGGCAGCCGCTGGATGGACTGCTGTTAAGCAGCCCGCAAGGGCGAGCCTCGCGGGCGCGAGCGAGTTGCACCAAGTCACAATAGTCCGATTATTTAATGGAAGTGGTATATAGTCAAATTACTTAGAACTTACAAGCAATTGACTTGTCCTTTTTAGGAAAAGACTGCGTTCTCATCCCGTCACGTTATCGTTTAGATAGCGCTGGGTCTTCGGCCTGGCCTTTTCTAAAAATTCCTGCGTTCTTCCCTGTAATTTCTAAGTAATTTGACTATAAAATAAAAACTTTGGAAAACTGATTTATTGTTGATCTTAAACACTCGCTACTCGCCACTCGTTACTTTTTATTTCTTTTGTGTTTAAATTTTTTTGAGTGCTTGCTCAACTTTCCTGACTTGGCGCTTCCAGTATAAAAAGGAAATTCCAAGAGTGTACCACTTTGTTTTTGCTTGAGCAGCTTTCTTGCTGAACTGATAAGCGTTACTGCAGAGAAAGGTTCGTTTTTTTGATATTATTGCAGTAGGAAGATCGCCTTTTTGAACGGCCTGAAGGGCTTTAACAGCCTCTTCATAACTTTTTTCAGCAAAGACAATCGAAATGAATGAAGGGTTTTTCTTTTTCTGCAGTGTTGGAATGAGCTCGCTATGGCTTTCAGCTGCTTGTTCTGCAGTAGCGATGACCATTTTTTGATGCGATATAAGATTGTTATCTTGCGGAAAGTTTTTCAAAGCTCGAGAGGCTTCTAAACTTTTATTTAAAAAATTGGCGGCACTTTTCCAATGAGGAGTTGTAGTAATTTCTCCGTTAATAATGGAACGGACAAGATTTTCTCGATAAGAAGAAAGCTTTTCTGCCAGGAGGGCTAAGGTATCATATTTTTGAGCCAGTACTTTGTTGTCTTGCTCTAAGGCAAGAGCTACTTCTGCTTTGATCTTGGCTGCATCGTAAGAGGCATCTCTTGATAGCTCCCAATACGTAGATAACATTTCGTTTCCAGAAGTCACATAAGCTGCAGTGCTGAGTCCTTTTTTCCTAGAAGCTTCCTGAGCTAAGCAGGCTGCTTCTGCCCAATGCTGTGCTATCATTTCTTGTCCTGCTTTCGTGGCTTTCAATGCATTCGCTCGATATTGGGTTGCGGCTTCATCAAAGGTGAGTTCTTTGAGTGCATTGTGAGAAGCAATTTCTTGTTTAATGAGAGCAAGCCAATGGCGGCAACGCACTCCTGCTTCTTTTGTTTCTTGAGCATAACTCATGAGTTTCTGTGCCAATGTGAAGTCATTATTCATTAAGGCAGCTAGAGAAGCAGTCGTGTATTGGGCTATCTCTTGAGCTTCAATGGCTCGATCATTAATCGTGATCCGTTCAGAAAACTCTATGATACAAGAAAGATCATGGGAAGAATTGAGGTATTGAACAAATTTTAAAATAATGTAGGAGACTAAGCTCCATCGATCAGCGAGTTTTTGATTTCCTTTTTCACTGGCTTCTGCAGCTGCATTTTGATAGATCAAAAATTCTTCACCAAGCGAGGCTGGGCTTTTTTTGTAAGAGTCTTTTGAGCTTGTTTGAGAATTCATTTTAAAAATTGGTTCACTTTGCTGCCAACGTCACTGAAAAAATTTAAACCGCGAAATACGCGAAATAACACGAAAAAGAAAATTTATTTTAGCGTCTTTTAGCGAATTTAGCGGTTGCTTCTTCTTCTCTTCTTATGCTGTTGAACTGCCGTTGGTAGTTACTTCACTTTCTTAAATATTCCTTGATGCCTGGAATCGTTTTCTCAAGAAGAAGATCATCGCGATTTGTTTTTTTAAAACAGAGATCGAGAAAGTAACTATATTTTTGTGTTATCCAGAAGAGATGTTGTTGTAAAGATGATTTGTGCTTCCATTTTTCAGCAAGAATTGGAAGTGTTTCTTCAATGAGTTGTTTCCATTGTAATACGATTGTTTCTCGAGAAAAAGCAGCTCCAGATTCTCTGCCGTGAGCGACTAGCTGTTGGCGTAATGTAGCATCTTCTTTCAAGCGACGAAGGTGTTCTATGACTTGTTGTGGAGAGGTAGCTACAAGGTAGTCAATGCCAGGGCGTCCATCAATGGCATAAGCAGAATCTCTCCCGCCAATAAAAGGAACGCCAGCCAACCATGCGTTATAAAGCTTTGTTGCTGGTTTGTGATAATGTGGGGATCTGGAAAAATCCCTGATAGCAAGGACAACATCGGTGTCGGAGTAATCATGCCAACTCTTGCTATCTTTAAAATCAAGAAACATGCCAAACTCTCGACGCAATTGATTGGTCCATTCTGGTGTTTGTAATTCTGGGGCTAGGTTATCAGGATCTCCAAAAAAAGAGACTTTTTCTAAACGAGAACCGCGTGTTGGATCTCGCGGAATTAAGCTTGGTTGAGGCCAATGAGGAACAAAGAGAGAATGAGGAGTCCATCGTGCTTTAGCTTGATTTTGAATCAGGTGAAAGTGAGTACTCGGAAGAAGGCGAGTATCTGCTAGGACGTCGACATAAAAAAGTTGAGGAGGTAAAAACGTGTGAGGAGAAAAAGTATTGCTGACAAAAATAACGATACCTTCTTTTGGTAAGGTGTGCACCAAATCACAAGAAACACCTGCTTCATGAAGCCAAAACCAAGTTTGATAGATCATGTTTTGGGCAGTAGCGGCAATTCCTAACGAAGCTACTTGCAGTGTATCTCCTTTTTTAAGAGCCTCGTGCCAATCTGCCTTCGGTATAAATTCAGGAGCTAATAAAAAAGAAACTTTCATGTGGATAAGTTATCTCAGATGGCGATCAAGGAAACAAAAGAAGCGTTGAGTCGTTACAAAAAAGTGTCGCTGAAGCACTGATTTTTTTTGCCACTTTTCTACAAGCTTTGGGAGTGTTTCGAGAAGAAAAGTCTGCCATCGCAGCAGCGTTGCTTCTCGGGTGAATGCCTTGCCTGATTCAGTTCCATGAAGCACTAGCTGACGGCGAAACACTTTATCTTCTTTGAGTCGTCGAAGATGTTGAAAGGCTTCTTCTACAGAAGAAGCAACAAGGTAGTCGACGCCAGGATGCCCATCGGCAGCATAGGCTGAATCAAGTCCGCCGATAAAAGGGACTCCCGCATGCCAAGCGTTGTAGAGCTTGGTGCCAGGTTTGTCGAGGTAGCGAGCTGATGAAATATCTCGGATGGCAATGACAGCATCGACATCACTATAATCGTGCCACTGATCAGCAATTTTAATTTCAAAATGAAGTTGAAGTTCTTTTTTTAAGCGTTCGCCCCAAGATGGGAAAATAAATTCGAGAGCAAGCTGTTCGGGATCTCCTAAAAAGCAGATATTTTCAAAACGATCGCCACGATCAGGATTCCGAGGAATCAGGTAAGGTTGAGGCCAATGAGGAATAAAAAGAGATCGCGGCAACCAACGAGCGTGTGCCTTATTATGAACTAAATGAAAGTGAGCTGCTGGATGAGGGTGACCGTGGGCAACAATATCGACTAAAAATAAATTAGGGTTGATAGAGGTCTTTGATTTTGAAAAAAGTGACATGCTTAAAAAAATAGCGATGTCAGAAACTGGTAGTGCTTCAAGAAGATTGCAAGGAATGCCTGGGAGCCTGTTTTCACATTCTGCTGCAGCTGCGATGGGCTGTGTCCCGCCAGGGCTTGTCTCATCGAGTATTCCATGTAAACTTGGTTGCTGTACGCTGTCGGCTCCTTGCTCTCCATCAACTGCAGCGACTTTGAAAAGAAGTTCTGATTTTTGAAGGAGGCTCCAAGTTTGATAGATCCAGCTATGAGAGGTAACGCATTTTCCACATTCTTCAAGGGAGACTAATTTTCCTTCGTCCCACGCTTGAATCCATTCAGGGCTTGGGAGAGATTTAGGAGACATAACAAAATTAATCTCCAAAGCGGGAGGTGTCGGTGGTCTAAAAAGATGATCCCATGAATGACGCTCCAAAAATAATTTTA
>JAIEQF010000040.1 GCA_019747895.1 Chthoniobacterales bacterium | reverse complement strand
TCACCGTTACGAAATTGGGCCGTTTTGACCCGCTTTTGAAAACGCTAAAAAAACTGAGGGCTTTGGGACAGGCTCTAGATAGCGCTCGGTCTTCGGCCTGGCCTTTTCTAAAAATTCCTGCGTTCTTCCCTGTAATTTCTAAGTAATTTGACTATACCGCTATGAGGGGAGCATGAAAAAACAAGAAACAAGCAGAAATCAAGAAAACATCTTGAAAGAAAACAATATTTATTCTGGAGGAGATTTTGCTGAATAACGAGAAGAGAGCAAGATTGTTAAAAAAAGATGAAAATTCTCAAATGACTTATTCTTCTTCCAATTTTTCTTCAGCTGCATCCTTTGCTTCGATTTCCTCGAAACTCTCTTCAGGCTTAGCAAAGCGGCGTTTGCGCTTAGCAGCAGGGAGTGGTGCCATCGACATTCCAATAGCACGACCGACAATTTTTGCCGGCATATCAACAACGGCCATGGTTTCAAGATCAGCTTTGATTTTTTCCATCATCGCCATACCAAGATCCTTGTGAGCAATCTCGCGGCCTCGGAATTGAAGTTGGATCTTTAATTTATTTCCTTTATCCAAGAATTCCTCAGCATGACGCAACTTTGTCTCATAATCATGAGTCCCAATTTTCACACGAAACTTAATTTCTTTGATTTTTGTGTGATGTTGCTTGCGCTCTTTTTCCTGTTTGGTCAGTTCATACTTATACTTTCCAAAATCAGCAATGCGACATACCGGAGGAGTGGCATTGGGAGAAATCTCGATGAGATCGAGTCCATAAGATTTAGCTTGGCGAATAGCATCTTCTGTTTTGACGATGCCGAGCTGCTGGCCAGTAGAGCCAATGATGGCACGAACTTCGCGAGCGCGAATTCGTTCGTTGATGCGGATGAAGTCAGGGTTAATAAGCGGAAGTGGGTTATGGCTGCTTCGCAGCCGTTGAAGGGTTGGAGGGTTGAAAAGTTGAAGGGTTCACCATCGCAAAGCGACGGGGAATCAACAGACAAGCTTTTCTGGAGAATGTAATTAGAAAATAGTTAACAAAAAAACGGGAAATGTAAATGAAGTGTTAAAAAAAATTATTTCCGAGTTTTAATTTCTTCTTGCAAGCGTTCATAAAAAATTTCCTTTGGGAAAGACCCTTCATCGCCTTGGGAGCGGCTGCGCAGGGAGAGCAGGCCAGCAGCTTCTTCTCGACCGCCAACGATGAGCATGTAAGGAACTTTTTCCATTTGAGCAAGGCGAATTTTTGCTCCAATTTTTTCGGAAGAGAAATCGGCTGTTGCTCGTACATCTCGTGATATCAACTCGGAGAGAATGGTCTGAGCATACGAAGTTAGCTTTTCAGAAATAGGAAGAACGCGAACCTGCTCAGGAGCAAGCCAGAGCGGGAAATTCCCAGCAAAATGCTCGATCAAGACTCCCATAAAACGTTCCAGAGAGCCAAACGGAGCACGATGGATCATGACGGGAACATGTTGTTTCCCGTCGGGGCCGGTGTACTTGAGGTCAAAGCGGCGAGGCAGATTAAAATCAACTTGCACCGTGCCCAACTGCCAGTCACGCCCCAAAACATCTTTGACAACAAAGTCGATCTTAGGGCCGTAGAAAGCGGCTTCACCAGGTTCTTCTGAAAAAGAAACGCCGAGGCTTTTAGCTGCTTCACGACAAGCTTCTTCTGCCTTTTCCCAATGGGCATTGGCTCCGACATATTTTTCAGAGGCAGGATCACGAAGGCCGATGCGCACGCGATAGTCAGTGAGTTGAAATGTCGTCAAGACCGTTTTAACGAGATCGAGACAGCCTCTGATTTCAGCAGAGATTTGTTCTTCGGTACAAAAAAGATGTGCGTCATCTTGAGTGAAGCCGCGTACGCGAGTCATGCCATTGAGCTCTCCCGACTGCTCCCAGCGGTAGACAGTGCCAAACTCGGCGAGGCGGACTGGCAGGTCACGATAGCTTCGTGGTTGCGAGTCGAAAATTTTAATGTGCATCGGGCAATTCATCGGCTTCAGGAGATAGCCGTCAACAGCACCTTGTTCGAGACGATTGCTCAATTCAGCGCAGCTGCATTTTTCTTCCGCCAGCTGAGCAATCGTTTCTCGATCGATGATCGGTGGAAATTGTGATTCAGCGTAGTAAGGAAAATGTCCGGAGGTGCGAAAAAGGTCGAGGCGTCCGATGTGCGGCGTGAAAACTTGAGAGTAGCCTTGCTTGCGGAGCTCTGCGCCAATGAAATTTTGTAACTCTTGACGGATGATGGCTCCTTTTGGTGTCCAGAGGATGAGGCCTTGACCGACCATGTCATCAATATGAAAGAGTCCTTGCTCGCGGCCAATTTTGCGATGGTCTCGCTTTTTTGCTTCTTCTAAAAGTTCAATCGATCGATCTAGTTCTTCTTGTGTTGCAAAAGCCGTTCCGTAGATACGTTGCAGCTGAGGATTATTTTCGTCGCCTTTATAATAAGCGCTGGCAACATGAGTCAGGCGAAAGGCGCCGATTTTAGAAGTGTCAGCAACGTGTGGTCCCGCGCAGAGGTCAGTGAACTCGCCATTGCGATAGAGCGTGATAGTTTCGTTCTCAGGAATATTTTGAATGATGTCGAGCTTGAATCGACTCGGCGAAGAACGATGTCCTAAGCCAGCAAGTTCGCCGCGCTGGCCCATGGCAAGCGCTTCCTCGAGGCTGATGACTTGGCGTTCGAAAGGTTGTGCTGCCTGAGTAATCTGGCGCATCTCTTTTTCAAGACGCTCAAAATCTTCCGGTGTGATCCGATGAGGAAGATCAACATCGTAATAAAATCCTGCAGCAGTCGGAGGACCAGCCGCAAACTGAGCTTCTGGCCACAGTTTTAAAATCGCATTGGCAAGAACGTGCGCACAAGAGTGACGCAGTGTTTCAAGTTCAGTCATGAAAAAGCAGGTTGCAGGTCACGGGTTGCAGGGTAAACGATTTGAAGATCCATGAAAAAGTGGAAGAGTCTGATCAAAATACGCTGATGTGGATGCAGAACAAGGAACGAGGAGCGCAGTACCGAAGTGTATAGATCATACTCGAGGACACGAGCACCGGAGTGACGCAGTCCTGCACCGCATCAGTAGTATTTGGAGAGACTCTTAAGCATCAGGCTTGGTCTTAGGCAACCCAATAACGCGCTGTCCCGCTTTCCACTGACTGCGCTTTTTCAAAAGTTCGACACGCTCAAAACGCTTGAGAACACTGCGTTTGGCGGTAATAGTGCTGGAGCCTTTAAGGCTAGGATGTTGACTCATGGGGTGAAAAAGATATCAAAGATGAGAAAGGGTACAAGAAAAAAATTGCAAAAATTATTTTTGAATGTAGGTTCTCGTACATGAAATTCATACGCCTTTCAAAATTATTCTTCATTCCATTTTTGGCCAGTATTGCGCTTCTTGGAAATGTCTCTTCGGTATTGGCTGACACTGTTCCAATCATCGTTCATGAAACCGATAGCGGATCAACTGTCAATCTCACCGTAGGTCAAACTGTTGAATTTTCACTTGCTGAGAATATTCTGAATACAACTTCTTGGATTCCCTTTATCGCGTGGTTAGACACAGCAAATAGTATTGAGGCAATTGGAAGCCCTGCTTTTGATGGAACTCAAACTCCTGCTGTTCTTAACTTTTTTTATTCTGCAAAAAATGCGGGTCAAACAATGTTGGTCTTTTATAAAGATGGTGTGACATCAGGGATTCCTAACAATAATGTTCAACATCCATTGATTTTTATGGTCGATGTGAAATAAGAATCTCGTTGCCCAACAAAGTAACGTTCTTAACAAAAAGAAGACATTAGCAATGATGTCTTCTTTTTTTATACCATCCCCAGCTTCATTCTGCCAGCCTCACTAATCATATTTTGACTCCAAGCGGGATCCCAGACCAATTCGACTTCGGCTTCATCAATGCCCTCGATCGTTAAAATTTTAGAACGAGCATCAGCTGCAATCGTAGGTCCCATGCCGCAGCCAGGGGCTGTCAAGGTCATCTTGACTTCTGCTTTTGTTTGGTCATTTTCTGTCGTCACGATGCTGCAATCATAGATCAAACCAAGATCGACAACGTTGACGGGAATTTCTGGATCAAAAACGGTCTTGAGCTGGTTCCAGACAGCCTCTTCTAACGTCCCTTCAGGAGCTGTTTTGGCTGGTGTTGTTTCTACTGTTGGCTCAATTCCTAAAGCATCGGTATCTTTTTGATCGATGCGAGCAAGGCCTCCCGGAGTGGCAACGGTAAAGGTTCCGCCGAGTGATTGTGTGACGATGACTTGTGTTCCGGCAGGAAGAACAAGCGTGGTGCCGCTTGGAATCTGAATGGCATCGCAATCGCGTTTAAGGATAATTTCTTGGTGCATAAAAGAGGAAAAGAGAATTAACCACAAAGAACGCAAAGAACGCAAAGAAAAACAAAAAAAAGAATATTTCTTAAGCGGTGTTGTGATTATGACGGAAGAATATTGATTTTAAATTTTCCAGTTTGAGGGTGGAGTTGATCAGACAGCGTGGATGCACGTGACGAACAGGAAGGCTTGTCATTACTTGGAGGTAATGTTGTTGGCGCTAATGCTGACTGCAGAGCTTGTTCGACAAGCTGAGCGCAATGGATTTTCATGGGAGGCAAGGCGCCAAGGGGTGCGGAGAGCTCTTCGCCGGAGAGGGAGAGAGCTTCTTCGGCCGTTTTGCCGCGGATGAGTTCTGTGGCGACACTGGCGACGGCAATGGCAGTCTGACACCCAAAACTTTGAAAGGTGGCGCGATCAATGATGCGACGCCCATCTTCTTCGTCTTTAAACTTGATCCAAAGACGCAACATGTCGCCGCAGTTCGTGCTTCCAACGGTCCCTATCGCATCTGCTGCAGTCATCTCTCCCATATTCTGTGGGGATGCAGCAGCATTTTCGATTTTTACTGTTAATGAATCATCACTCATGAGGCTCCTCTTTTTCAATGGTGTAACGAGGGAGAGATCTATCTGCTTTTTCTGCATAGGCATCGATGCCTCCACGCAAGGCCTTAACAGCGGTGAAGCCATGGCCTGCGAAATAAGCGGCAGCATCAAGAGAGCGTTCTCCTTGGTGATCGATGAGAACTAATAATTCTTCTTTGGGCCAACTTGACATGGCATGATGCATTAATTCTTGAGTGAGGAGTTGACTAGTGGGAATTTGAACGGCTTCAAATTCTTCGCGTGTCCGCAGGTCCAAGAGACGAGCGCTGGGAGCGTTTGTGTCGTAAAGTTTTTCGCGTAGTGCCAGAGGGTCCATTAACATTTGTTCATCTTCTCGATGGCTTTCTTCAATCTCAGTCAAGACGCGATCGGCTTCTAGAGCGCCGCTGCGAGCGCAAAGCTGAGCGAGTGTTTCTTCTAAGTCAAAGCTGCAGCTGCTGCATCCGCCGAGATGATAACGACGAAAGAGCGTGCGACGGGCTCCTGGGTAATGCGCCAGGAGATCGCGCATGGAGCTTTGCGGGGAAATTTTTAGGGAGGTGTGTTGCATGCTAGATTCGGTAAACTTTGCTCAAACTTAACAAGGGGAATATTGCAATGCAATGAGAAGTATGATACTGATGATGAACGATGAAATTTTTAACAACATTAGACCGAGATGAAGATGGTCTTTGGGTAGCAGAATGTCCCTCAATTCCTGGATGTGTTAGTCAGGGAGCTCGTCGTGAGGAGGCTCTAATAAATATTCGTGAAGCGATTGAATTGTGCTTGGAAGTCCGCTCTGACTTAGGTATGCCTTTGACCGTAGAGACACAACAAGTAGAAGTTTTTGCATAATGAGCTTCCTCCCGAGCCTTAGTGGACGCCAAGTTGTAAAACTTTTTGCTAAAGATGGATGGTGTGTAGTGCGGCAGCGTGGTAGTCACATGATTTTAGTCAAAGAAGGAAGTTTCTCGACTCTATCAGTTCCTGATCATAAGGAAATAGCTAAGGGAACATTGCGTAGTCTGATTAGAGCTAGCGGTTTGACTGTTGAAGAGTTTTTAGATCTGATGTAGTAGTAGTTTATGTCTTCACACCGCAAGCACCCTAAAGCTCTTTATGAAGGGCGATGGATTTTTATCATTTTAGGTTTTCTCTGGCTCTCTGCCTTGGTCTTTCTGCCATTGCTAGCGCTTCCATTCGGGGCATTGATTATTTTTAGCGCTTATTTTTTTCGTGATCCTGAAAGAAATATTCCTGCGGATCCTGCAATCATTGTTTCACCTGCAGATGGGACGGTAACCTCCATCGATGAAGTTGAGGGGGTCGAAGGTGACCCTTATCTTACAATGCGCTTGAAACGAATTTCTATTTTTCTTTCTGTTTTCGATGTGCATGTCAATCGCTCGCCGGTTGCAGGAGAGTTAGTTCATAGCGAACCTCGTGGAGGTCTTTATCTCGATGCTCGCAAGCCAGAATCATCACTCCTCAATGAAAGTCGGCTTTGGATTATTCGTGGAGAGAACTATCTGGTCGGTGTTAAACAAATTACAGGAGCTATTGCGAGGCGAATTGTCCCTTGGGCACAGGTCGGAGATAAGTTGGAGAAAGGTGAGCGCTTTGGAATGATTCGTTTTGGATCACGTACGGAGCTTTATCTTCCGATGGAGACCACCATTTTAGTGCAAGTTGGCGATAAAGTTCATGGAGGCTCAAGTCAAGTTGCTCGTTGGCATTAGAAAAAGAAGAATTAACCACAAAGATCAAAAAGCGGCTAAAGCGGCACAAAAAGAACACAAAATAAATTTTTTTATAAAAAATTTAAAGTTTTGAGAATGACAATCACAGGTAAACTTTAAAGATTGAAGAACTGTAATCACAGACAACTTGAAAAGAGGAGATTTGGCTTTAACACTTAGAATTTTTTTATAAAAAAATTCTTTTTTGCGTTCTTTGTGTAATCTCTGTGTTCTTTGTGGTGAATTTCTTTCCTTACACGCATGGCATTAAGCATAATATTTTAGATTCATGAACGACCAAGAACCAAAAATCTATCTCCTTCCCAATTTAATGACCGCAGGAAATCTTTTTTGTGGTTTTGCGGCGGTGCTCAAAATTATTGAAGCCTCAGTTTTGGATGCTACAGGAAGGTCGACGATCATGAATTATCACATGGCACTGGCTTTTATTTTAGGAGCCTGTGTTTTTGATTTGCTGGATGGGCGATTAGCGCGTTTGGGAGGACATGAAAGTCCCTTTGGACGAGAATTTGATTCTTTGGCTGATGTTGTTTCTTTTGGCTTAGCACCTGCGTTGCTGGTTCACCAAATCGTTTTGCAGGATTTTCATCGTACCGGCTGGGTCATTGCTTTCATCTATCTTCTTTGTGGGGCTCTTCGATTAGCTCGTTTTAATTGTTTGTCGATAGAACAACCTCATTCTTCTTCGGAGTTTGTCGGTTTTCCGATTCCTGCTGCTGCTGGAGTGATTGCATCGCTAACACTCCTCATGTTGTGGCTCAATGAAGGAGAGAGAACGATTGGATTATGGAAATTTGTGCTTCCGCCGATCTTGCTTTTCCTTTCGTTTATGATGTTTAGTCATGTGAAGTATCCCAGTTTTAAGGGCCTGGGATGGCGTTCTCAGCGTTCTATCCCTCGCTTTTTAATTATTATTTTGGTGTTAATTTTTGCAGCAATTAACTATGAGTGGATGCCTGCACTGCTGTTTGTTTCCTTCTTGCTTTACGGATTTATAAGACCTTTTCTTTCCAAGCCGCTGAGAGATGAAATTGAAGAGGAGCTACCTCCAGAGCATACAGATCTCATTTCATGATTAGTCTTTCTCTTGATCATCCTTTTTCTCGAGATTATCCGCAGGAGTCGACAGCTCATCAAGCGGAGGGCTCCGCTTCACCCAATACAGTTACCCATGATCATCCAGTGACTTCGGAAAAGTCAGCTGTAGATAAAGAAGGAGCTGTTTTTATTAAGGCGCCGCAAAAATTCTTTGGAAAATTTCTCGAGGTTAATGTAGTGAAAAGAACACCCGAAGAAAAAGAAGCCAATCAAGCCGTGAGAACGGAGTTTCAGGAAAAGCTTCATGGTTTTTTTGGGCCTATTCTTACTGAATATCTTTATCCAAGGGAAACGCATGAGCAAACTTTGCAAGAAGGAGCGCCCTTAATGCCTCAACAAGCACAGAAGATTGTCAGCAAAGGAATAGAGATGATGGATGCCCTTGCCAAATATTGTGAGCACTATCTTGATGATGATGCTGAAAAGAGCTCATCACAAGCAGATCGGCTTGATCAAGCAATGATGCGTTATGCTAACGAGCAAGATGCTGCTGCATCAAAGAAAGGCAGCTACATAGATGTTCTTCCTCATGCTGCTAGCGCCATTGGCGGAGGAGCAATGGCTGCCTTTGCTGTTACTACAATGGGACACCTTGCTCCTGCCGATATCTTTTTTTTGGTGGATTTGTTGAGTAGTAAAAAACTGTCAAAAGGAATGGAAAATTTTATTACCACGAGATTGCTTCAACATATTGCACATCATTTAGAATCTTATTTAGAGGAGCGGCGAGACTCGCGCCAACCTCTTTCTGCCGAAGAAGAGGCTGGATTGAGGAGTGTGCTGAAAAATCATACTCAAGTATTGAGTCAGGATTACTCTTCTCCTTCTGCAAAATCTTGCGCTATACGTGCTGCCAATCTCTCGATGGGAGGTGGTAGTGATATCCATCATCCTATTGATGCTATCAATTATATCTTCCTCTCTCCATTAGAGGGAGTAAGTGCTGGTGGGGCTCATAATCGCCTCTTTCGTGATGGAGTTACTGCTGTCATTGAAAATGTCAAAAAAATCCAAGAGTCCGTATCCAAAACAGAATCTTCTACGGAAGAGTTATTAAAGATTAAAAAGGCGATTACTACTGCGTGTGAAGGTGCTGGAACTTGGAGAGAGGTCGAAGATCAAGAAACTGTAAAAACTGACGCGGCTGCTCCTGCCAAGAAAAAAGGGCTTCTGCCACCTCCCTGGAGAAGAGGAATTTAGTGACCTTTTCTCTCAAAAAGTTTCTATTGACTTTTTATTCAAAAACGAGAATCTCCTTGTATCAATAATTGATTGTTTATGATGCAAACATGTTAATAAGCAGGGCAAGGAAAGATCGCTTTCGCATGAGGCCTATGACAGTTGGTATCGTAGATCAGTAAAAAACACAAAAACCTTAAAAGCTAACTTTTTATTTTTATGGGTAATATAGCTGCAATGGCCGAGAGTATGGCCGCTACATCAATGGATGGTCAGCAAAGCTTAACTGCAGCGACTGCAAATACCTATACGTCACCAGGGACAGATCATACATTTTCATCAGCACCTGGAAATTCTTTAATCATTGACTCACCTGGAGCAGGCGCTCCTGGACCAGGGATAACAGCAGGAGGCCCTGGAGTTGGAACAACGCTGGTTGGAGCGGGTGGTCTTGGAGGTATTAGCGGACCAGGAGGCTTTGGAGGAGGTCATGCTGGTGCTGCAGTCGCAGGTTATAAGGCTTCTTCAGGACCAGGTGGCCTTGGAGGTGTTGGCGGACCAGAAGGAGTTAGTAATCCCGGTGCTGCGATTCTTGGTTACTCGATGAAGCAATTAGCACAAGAATATCCTCAAGCAGCAGCTGAAATCACCTCATTGGTCCAGGCGGGAGATTTACAAAGTGCAGCAGCAGACCATCCCAATGCGACAGCTGATGTAAAAGGAGCTATAAACAGCGAAGTGAAATCAACAACAAAAGATATCGCTGACCATCCTTTTGCTGTTGATGAAATGAGAACGCCAGGAGCCGTTGGTGGACCTGGTCAACCAGGAGGCGTAGGAGGGCTTCAACATCCTTTAGGAGACCTTGCTGCAAAGTCAGTAGAACAATTGGCAAATGAGTATCCTGATGTTGCTAATTACGTACAGGGACTTTCTGCGCAGGAGATGAAAAGTGATGCTCAAGAGACCAGCGAAACCGCTGTTAGGGATCAGATGCAAGCAGATACCCCGACTAATATTTTGGCCTGATCTAAAAAATCATAGTTTTCTTATTTCAGAAAATCTCGATTTTTCCAGAGGCAGCTTGCTCCTGAGGCTACTGTCAGCAACAGTGTGATCCCAATCAGCACGGGACCAAGATAGTCCCATGACCAAAGAATCCATCTTGGATCGAGGAAGGAAAATTGTTTTACGGAGAGCAGCAGAAGATAAAAGAGGATCGTCGCAAATTGCCATCCGGTTTTATGTTTGCCAAATCGATCCGAGGCGATGATGACCCCTTTTTCACAAGCAAGGAGACGCAGTCCTGTGATCAGTAGTTCTCGAGCAATGATGATGACGACGGCCCAGGCTGGCAACGCCTGAAAAGGAATTAAGCAGATGAAGGCTGCAGAGACGAGGACTTTGTCAGCGAGAGGATCAAGCAGTCGTCCAACATTGGTGCAGAGTTGATAGCGGCGAGCAATAAAACCATCAAGCCAATCGGTAAAAGTAGCGAGAGAAAAAAGAAAAAAAGCAGTAGGAAGGGACCAGGAAGTGGCAAGGGTTAATGCTCCCACAAAGAGGACTGTCAAGAACAGGCGTGATAGTGTTAGTTGATTAGAAAGGTTCATGGTAACAACGCAGAAACGTATTCTTAATAAGAAAATTGAAATTGTAAATGAAGTAAGGTTGAGGAGTTGAAATGTTGAGGGGTTGAGGGGAGATCAAGAAGCTGCTTCGCGCTTAATGAAAATTTCTGAGGTCGCTTTGCGTATTGTAGTATGGTTTTCAAGAATTTTCCTCTCAACCTCTCAGCAGCTGCGCTAGCAGCGGCTCAACTTTTTTCTCCTCGTCCTTGCTTCTAGTGCTCTCTTTCCGGTACCCTTAGTAGAGATATTTTCTTTTTCCCATGGTTCGTCGCGTTCATTTTCTAATTTTTGCTTTCTTAGCTTTGTTTGCTGAGATCAGCTTGTTTGGCATTGCGGCTTCAGCTGCTGATGAAAAAGACAAATCATCATCTGCTACTTATAGTGAAAAAGAGTTTGAAGCGATGGCGCTAAAATTGCGTCAGCAGGCTATCGAATCAACAAGAGTCCCGCGAGTGGAAACAAAAGCACCTCCTTCTTCATTGGGACAAGGATTCAATCGCTACCCTTGGAAGCGCGACGTTTTCACAACGGTTTTTTGGATTGGAGAACGTCCTACTGCACATAATCCGGTTCCGAATAATAAAAGTACCTGGGATGCTAATTGGGCTCGTAACTTTGGCGGTTACGATAATCCAAGTCCATCAGCGCGACAAAATTTTATTCCGAAGGGGTTCACGCCTCGACAGAACCCTTTTTATTGTGCGCTTCCTTACAACGATATTACCCGAGGAGCAACGAAGCCAGAAGCTCGACGAATGATTCCGTGGTTTAAAGATGTTTTTGTTAAACCGGGACAATCAGTTCTCAAGGGGCGTTGGATAGCAATCCATCATGGAGCTCGAACTTGTTTTGCTCAATGGGAAGATTGCGGTCCTTTTCGAACGGATCATAGCTCTTATGTTTTTGGGCCCGATCGACCTCGTCCCAATTTAAACCATGGTGCTGGGCTAGATATTTCTCCTGCTGTGCGTGATTACCTTGGGCTCGACCAAAATCAAATTTGTGATTGGAAGTTTGTAGACGCTGCTGCAGTGCCTGATGGTCCTTGGAAAAACTATGGCACCAACAATACTTTTTGTCTGCTACGCCAAGGAAAGGATTTGAAAATTTACGATCCTAATAATGCTCATCGTCCTCCTAGCGGCTCAGGAAGCTGGTTGAAACCAAGTCTGGTGAGCACGCCATTGAAGACAAGTCCTGTTGGTGCGAGGGTGAGCCCGCAGTTGAAGTGAAGAAAATTCACAGGGATGGAAGGGATTAGACTTCTTTCGAAACTCTACTTCTGACGCGAATTGCGGTGTCACTCCGGTGCTCGCTTCCTCGAGTATCAGAATACACTGCGGATCTGCGGTTGAACTCGCTCGCTCCCGCTCGGCTCGCCCTTGCGGGCTGCTTAACAGCAGTCCATCCAGCGGCCGCCCGCCCAGCTGTATTCTCGTTTCTGGCACTGCATTGGCTATAATTTCATTTAAAACGCTCTATAGTCAAATTACTTAGAACTTACAAGCAATTGACTTGTCCTTTTTAGGAAAAGACTGCGTTCTCATCCCGTCACGTTATCGTTTAGATAGCGCTCGGTCTTCGGCCTGGCCTTTTCTAAAAATTCCTGCGTTCTTCCCTGTAATTTCTAAGTAATTTGACTATAAAGAAAGTTTGATAAATTTGAAATGCCTTTTTAAAAAGTGTCGCCAGAATTTGTTGGACGGTAATTTTAAAAAATAAAACTTAGAAAGACTATTTTTCACCATCCCTTCTATCTCTGTGAGTCTTCTTTCTTTTTTATTGCAATAGTCGCTGCGACTAAAACCAGTTCGAGTCCGACAAATCCAAGCACTAGCGGAAATCCTCCTGTGCTGAAGCCGTAGCTATGAAGGCCGGTACCAAGAACAAAGTTGACTCCATAGCATGCCATCAGAACACTCAAGAAAGCGAGGACAGCCCCAATAGTTAATCCAAAGCCACCCCAACGTCCGGCGATTCTGCCGTGCAGGAGAAAAAGATAAATCAAGAGTGTGACCAGAGCCCATGTTTCTTTGGGATCCCAATCCCAGAAACGTCCCCACGAGTAGTTAGCCCAGACGCCGCCGAGGATGGTGCCAGTCGCTAAGAGTAAAACGCCAACTTGCAAGGTGCGATAAAGATAGTTGTAGAGGATGGGTAGCGGCTGATGCTTCAAGAGGAGGCGAATTAAGATGACATGAGCAATTCCAAGCGATAGCGCAAAAGCAGCATAACTCAGCGTGATCGTGAGGACATGAATCGTGAGCCAAAAATTATCGCGTAACACCGGCATCAACGGATTGATCGCAGGATTGAGGATTACTGGTTGAGTGTCTGCTAAAATCAGCGAGATAACGGCAACAGGAATGGCTCCCAATAAAAAAATTCCTCCGTGTAAAAAAGATTCAAACAGCAGCGCGAAAAAAACAGTGCCAAAGGCTACCCAGATGACGACCTCGTACATGTTCGTCACTGGTGGACGCCCTGTAATCAAGATGCGAGCAAGGAGTCCTGTTGCTTGAAGAAAAAATCCACTCCCTGCACAGAACCAAGCAGAGCGTCGTATCCCAAAGCGTTTAAAACTGTACGCTGTGGTGTTGATCAGGTTGTCATTCCCGCTAAGGCGCGGATCCGATCCTTTTCCAAGATTTGGAGAAAAGAGGAGAAGGATTCCTGCGATAGCATAAAGAATCCAGGCCCAACGGAAGGGATGGGTTTTTTGGTAGAAAATCTCGAGTTGTAATTTCCAGTGAGGGACTGGTTGAGGATCGATTTTTTCAAAAAGCATCTTGAGGTCTGTTAGGCCTTGAATGAAGTCTCCGCCGCTTCCTTGAGTCCATCCTTGCTGCAGGAGCAGGAATGCTTGCTGCGCACTTTGGCGTTCTTCGGGAGATGCTACTTGTTCCCACTCGGCAAGAGCGCTCCATCGTCCTCCCGCTTTTTCGCTAGGTACAATGCGGAAAAGCGAGCCATCTTGGATTTCTTCAAACAGCGCCATACGCATGCCGACATCGGCAGCTTCTTTTAACAATCCTTCAAGGCGATGGCTTGGATCAGCACGTCTGGCTTTAGAGGCTTGATCCATCAGCGTTAGGAGCCCGGAGTTGTGACGGAGCGTTTCGTAACTAAATAATTTTTGTTCTAGCGGTAGACCCAATGTTTTTTTTAGTGGACCATAAGAAACAAGCAGAAAAGTTTCCGTTGCCCATGGCTGGTCTGGTTCTAGCCAGAGCGATGTCACCAATTCAGTAGCGCAGGTTTTTTTTCCAGCAACAATCAAAGAAGTGCGTCCTGAGAGGGCGCGTAACGTCTCTTCTGCAAAAACTAAATAAGGTTTGCGGCGACCATTTTCTTGAATGGGTAATTCTTCTAGCGCCGAAGGCATCTGGGAAAGCGAGGCATGGCCTTGAATTGCCGTACTAAGGAACAGCGTTGCTAGCAGTAGGGGAGAAAATTTTTGTGTGAGTTTTGTGAGGTACGTCTTCATTTTTTCTTCCCCCAATAAAACATCATTGCGATGCCGACGCAAATAGCAAGTGAGCCGATCCATTTAAATAGCCAGCCTGGATCATAGAGAACTTGTAATGTTGTTTCATCAAGGTCGCGCGGATTCCACTCGGCTTGTGAAAATTTATAATTGAAACCTGTGAAGTTGGCCCAAAATGTTCCAGGAAAACTGGCAGGGTGATTCATGTGGATGAGACCGTCGCGTGTTGCTCCCGTTTTCAAATTCTTAAAACGAACGGTGGCGCGAAAATCACTGGGCGTTTCGGTTCCTTCGTCGCGGGGGACTTCAAAATGGAGGAGTTCGATACTAAATGGAACGGGGCGTAGCTCCAGTCCGTAAGCGACGCGGACCATCTGATGATCTAGCATGAGAGGAGTAACAGCGCCGGAAATCACCCATTGCGGCGGTCCTTGTTGGTCATGCTCTTGATTCGCTAAGTAAGCACGAAAGCCAGGAGGCGCGGAAGAGCGATCGGACTTGCTCTGTGTTGTTTCTCGAAATGGTGCAATCGAATAAGCGATTTCTTCATGAGGGCCAGCTGCTAGGAGTTGGCATTCCCAGTCTGCCCATCCGAGCGGCATCGAGGCACTCATTGCAAGTGTTCCTGATTTTTGAATCGATGATCCGCGGCCGAGTTGGTATTGGATGGCCTTGCCATCAGGCTCTAGAGCGAGGCGCAGCCATGGTGTTGTTTTTCCAGCAGGTTGTTCGATCGTTGTTGATGAAAAAGTAATCTCGGCACGAAGAGCTGGATTTTTTGGCTGTTGTGAGAGCGTTGTTGGTTTGCCATCAACTAGTTTGAAATCGGGCCAATATTCCTTGACGATGATCGTTGTCGTGCCAAGTGGCAATTTTTGATTCAGCAATGCTGCACGAGGGTAACTCGCTGAGGTTCCTTCAGGAGTTGTTATCGTGACGAGGTTGCCATCTTTGCTCAGCGTGATATTAATTCCAGAAGGTTGATCTTGGAAGATGATCACCGGCGCAAAGTTGGCAGCGACAAGCTGAGACTCGTGATGGAAGTTTGGATGAGAGGCGGGGAGTTTTGAAAAAAATTGAAGCGTTGCTAGTCCAAAAAAGTCAAAGGTTGCAGAAGCTGAATCCGCGAGGGTCAGCGGTACGATTTGTTCTTGATGCAGCATCTTGCTTTGGAGGCGCAGTAAAAGAGCTGCTGGTGCTTTGAGGTCATTACTGGCCTGGAGGAATGGTTGTTGTTCGAGATGCTGACTCCAATCATCAATGATGAGTTGGAGCTCAGTTCCAGGAACGGAGAGTCTGGTCGGATGTTTTGTGGAGGGGTGAGCGATTGTGGCGTCGTAGGGAAGCAGGTAAAGAAAATTGTCGCTGGGACTCTCGATTTGAAGGACGCTTTTGCGAGTAGTGATTTTAGTGAGCGGCGTTCCTCGATGCAGCGTGACATTTCCTTCAAAGCCCCAAGTCATCCCGATGATAGCTCCTAAGAGGAGTGTGATAATTCCGTAATGAGTGATAATGAAACCAGTATGTTTTTTTTCCCAGGGCCAGCGAGTTAAAGTGACAGCAAAGAGATTGATGCAGAGAACGGTGAGCCATGCCATGAACCACGGAGCCTTGTAAATAGCGGCATGGGCAACGGCAGTATCAAAATGAGACTCCGTAAAAGTTGCGATGGCGCAAGCAAGTGCGATTGTTGCGAGGAGAATTAACGCCAGCTGCAATGAGCCGAGGAGATGAACAACCTGCCAAAAAAGAGAATTCTTTTTTCGTTCATTGATCAGCGCGCGACGGGAGAGGGTGTTTTCTTTTTTGGGAGTAGTTTCTGTTTTCAAGTTAGGAAATAATTTAACTGCAAAGAACGCAGAACAAAGAAAAAATTAACCGCAAAGAACGCAAAGAGCACAAAAAATTAATTTTTCTTTTTTTGCGTTCTTTGCGGTTAGTTGTCTTATTTTTGATTTTCTTTATGTTACTTTGTGTTTAATTTTTAATTATGGATCAGATCATACAACATTGGATTAATCGAGAGGCCACAGCACCTTGGCTGGATCAGTTGATGGCCGTTGTTACTAATTTTTCTGCATGGAAACCTTTTTTAATTGCGGCATTTCTTGTCGGAATGATTTTTGGGAAGTTTCGTTTGCGAGCAATGCTTCTTTGCCTCATCATCACCTTTGGTTTTACGGATGGGGTTTTAGTCAATAGTATCAAACATGCTGCCGGACGCCTGAGGCCTTTCCAGGCTCAAGAAGGAGTGAGGATTGTTCATTTAAAAAATGCTTCTCCGCAATTTCTTTCGATGGCATCTCCTCCTGAGGTCAAGATTTCTGAGCCTCCTCGTGCAGGTGAAGTTCTTGAAGGACGCTCTTTTCCTTCATCGCACTCATCGAACATCATGCTCTCTGCGACAGTCATTTTTCTTTTTTATCGACGTTGGGGAATCTTGGCCTACTTGATAGCTGGCATGGTTTTTTATTCTCGCCTTTACACTGGCGCTCATTGGCCGACAGACGTTCTTGCTGGCGCTACGATTGGATGGCTTTCTGCCATCACGATCGTTGGCCTTTTAAATAAAGCATGGGAGCGCTGGGGAGCAAAATTTTTTCCTACTCTAGCGGAACGGCATCCTTGCCTTCGATAGGATGCAATTTTAAAACTCATGAATTTTCCTTGGATTGTTTTAAGTCTGCTGACGATCTTGAGATTGGTGTTGGCTGCTTGGGGACATCTGAGTGAAACCGAATCGTACCTCCTGCTTTGTTCTCACCATCTTGATTGGGGGTTTGTGGAAGGCCCGGCTGGAATTCCTGCTCTGATGAGGTTGAGCGAGGTGCTTTTGGGAAATACTCCGTTAGCGATACGCTACTGCTCGCCCATTTTTTTGCTCGGCAGCTCTTGGGTTCTTTGGAAATTGACTGTGGCTCTTTACGATAAGAAAAGGGCGTTTTGGACGGTGATTGCTTTCAATCTTTTGCCACTCACTAACGCAGCAGGGACCGTCATGGAAGGGACGATGTTAGTAACGTTCTCTTGGCTTACTGCTTTCTATCTGGCTTGGGTGCTGATCACCCAACAGCGACAAAAGAATAAAGTTTTCCCCTGGGTTCTTTTTGGGCTGGTGTTGGCTGTTGGAACGCAGGTGACTTATCAAATCGGATGGTTGTTACCAATCGTCATGATCGCATCGTTAGATTGTTTTCATAACGCTCTTGATGTTGAGGATCTCGATGTTATTTCCTCATCGTGGCGGAGAGGTGTCGGCATTTTGATGGCAATGTCGCTCTTAGGATTGAGCTGGTTGCCGCTCCTCTGGTGGAACAACAATCACGATTGGGTGCAGTGGCAGGGAATGACATGGGATTCATTTTGGTCATGGCCTCCTTGGTCGGATGATTATCTTCAGCGCTTTTCTGTAGCGTGGTCTTGCCTTCTCCTCGGACCACTTCTCGTTGGTGGAGCGTGTTATTTTTCGGAGCTCTGGCTCTTGGAAAGCCCCTTTTTTCTACTCCTCTTGCTCCCTTTCTTTTTTGGATTAAATGAACTTGGTCATGGAAAAGTTTCCTTTGCACTCTTGCTGGTGTTGACGGCTCTTTTTCTGCCGAGCACGGTCGCTCTTTTTTTTCAAAACAAAAGATGGCAACGAGTGGGAGCGGTTCTCCTCATCGGCGTTGCTTGTTGTTCGGTTTTTTTGTTGTTAGGAAAAATTGCTTCTTCAACAACACAAGAGTCGCCTTGGAATTTTCCATCAGCAAGGGGCGTGATCGGAACAGAGGCTGCGGCAGCACAGTTGCTTCAGTTGAGAGCAACTTATGCGGAGAACCTGTCTTCAAGGTCTACTGATGCTGCGAATAACTGTGTCGTGCCGGTGCTCGCGCCATCGAGTACGTCGGGTACACTCAGTCGCTGTGCGCCGTCGACTCCTTGTTCTTCATCAACCTCAGCGACTTTGAAGACAGGTTCTAATACCTCTGGAAAGCCGCCATTCCTCATTGCGGAGACGCCAGGTCTTGCAGCGATTTTAGGAGCAGTGCTGCCGATTAACTACCCTGAGCTAAAAGATGCTCCTTCTGTTTTCATTCCTGAGTCACCAGCACTCACGAGTCAATTTCAGTTTTGGCCTAACTATGCTGACGCTACCGCCGAAAACACAACGCCAGACCCGCTCTACACCGAGGAGAAAGCGGTGAGTCCTTTTTTAGGGCATGATGCTTTTTATATCACCACCGAAAAATTAGAAGAGATTCCGCAAACCATCAGTGGAGCTTTTTCCGCGATCATCCCGCTCAGTGTCGTTCTCTCTCTTCAGGACAATGGGCAAACTGAGGAGTTGAAAATTTACTTGTGTCAGAATTATCAGATGCTTTCTCTTTGAAATCATCTTGCCGCTTGCTTTTTTTCTGCTACTGTTTTTGTCCCACGCCAGGGTAGCTCAGCGGTAGAGCAGGGGACTCATAAGCCCTTGGTCGGGAGTTCGATTCTCCCCTCTGGCACATGTTTTTATCAACCCATCGTTGATAAAAACAGTTTAGGGGTTTAGAAGTTTAGAGGTTTAGGACGAAATAGAAGGAAATTTGATTTAGTAAAAGATAAGTTTGTTATCGATGCTAAATTATTTTTAAATCTAAAAGTCAACTTTCTCTTGTTTTTAAAACTCTTAAACCTTTAAACACTTAAACTTCTCTTCTCTCATATGGCAAAAGCACCCGTCAAAAAAAGCAATTCTTCGATCAAGCGCGCTAAGCAAAGCGATGCTCGTCACATTCTCAACACCAGCATTCTCTCCAGTTTGAAAACACAAGAGAAGAAAGTCCTCAAGGCTCTTGAAGCAGAATCGACCGAACTCAAAGAACTTTTTCAAAAGTTTGTTTCCATGCTCGATAAAGCTGCGAAGAAAAATGTTCTTCCAAAGAACAGAGCTGCTAGCAAAAAGAGCCTGTTCAACAAGCGTGTTGTAGCTGGAAAAAGCTCCATTGCAAAGGCTCCAGTCAAGGCTAAGGCCGCTCGCGGAGAAAGTGCCCAAGAGAAGTCTAAAGCTAAAGCAAAAGTTAGAGCTAAAAAGAAATAGCAACTCACTGCTCATTAAAGCAGGAGTTACAGCAGTTCAATTTGAAATCAGAACGTAACTGCCAACGAGGGTTGGCGGTTACGTTTTCTTTTTGGGATGAGCCACAAGATAGTAACTTACTCCAAAAGTCACTGCTCCAAAAAGTGCCGTGATTAAGAGCGAGAATAAATAATCAGATAACGGCACTAAGGGTGTTCCAATCATTAAGGCATCGCGAATCGCAGAGACGCTGTAGCTCACAGGATTGAGGAGACCAACCCAATAGAGCCAGCCGCTTCCTGCAGGCATCGGGAAGAGTGCGCCAGACATCATCCAGAGTGGCATCAGAAAAATATTCATGATTGCATGAAAGCCTTGCGTGGAGTCCATTGGCCAGGCGACAAGGAATCCAAGACCAGTCATACAAAATCCGACGAAGAGAAAAGCGGGCAACAATAAAAGTGCTTGGCCAAAACCAATGGGAATATGAGCGAGTGGTGCCAAGACGCAAAAAAGAATTGCTTGAAGCACTGCCAAGGTTGTGCCGCCTAAAAATTTTCCCAGTGGAATGGTTGCTGGAGAGAGAGGTGCCACCAGAGCTCCTTGGAGAAAGCCTTCGCGGCGATCTTCAATCACCGAGATCGTGGAAAAGATCGCAGTGAAGAGCATAATGAGGACAATCGTTCCTGGAAAAAAATAGGCGAGGTAGGTTTCATTCGTGCTGCTGCCAGAATTATGAAACGAAGGGCCGAAACCTGATCCGACGAGGAGCCAGAAAACAAGCGGAGTTGCGAGCGCTCCGATAATGCGATTGCGTTGGCGCAAAAAGCGAATGACATCGCGCCACCAAAGAGCTTTTACAGGGGTCCAAAGAAATTGAGGAGAGGAAGATTTTAAAGATGACATATTTTTTAAAAGAAATTAACCACAAAGAACACAAGGAAACAGAAAGAAATTAACCGCAAAGAACGCAAAGAATGCAAAGAAAAATAGGAGGAGATCACTAGAAGTTTTTCAGAAAAAATTTTGTTGATAGGGAGGCTTGCTTTGAAGAGAGCGATTTTTGAAATTAATCTTTCTTGAAAAATTTCCTTTTTTGTGTTCTTTGCGGTTAATTAATTCTTTATTCATTCCCTTGCTCGGCGAAAAGTCGTCCTGTGCGAGCAACAAAGACATCTTCTAACGTTGGGCGTGCGACACGAACGGAGGTGATCTCATTCGAAAATTGTGCCGCGAGGCGAGCTGCGAGCTCATGGGCTTGTGGATGTTCAATGCGGACTTCACCCTCGACGACGGTGGCAACAATTTCATGATGTTGATTGATGCGTTGGGCCAATTGGTCGGCGCCGTGGCGCGTGGTAAGGCTTAAGACATCGCCTCCTAACGCGGAAGTCAATTCGCTAGGAGTGCCGAGCGCAACTAATTGGCCTGCGCTCATGATTCCAACGCGGTCAGCGCGTGCCGCCTCATCCATGAGGTGAGTGGTGCAGAGGGCGGTGACACCACGATCGCGACGGAGATTTTCTAAAGCGGCCCAAAGATCCAGACGGGCAGCTGGATCCAAGCCGGTCGAAGGTTCGTCCAGCAAGAGTAGCTCAGGACGAATGAGGAGGCATTTTGCAATTTCGGTGCGACGTTGCAACCCTCCGGAAAGAGTCTCGACTCGATCGTTTAGGCGTTCTTCGAGTTGAACAACAGCGACGGCATCGCGGAGACGTTGCTCCAGTTCTTTGCCGCGAAGTCCATACATGGCTCCTCCGCAGAGCAAGTTTTCACGAATTGTTAATTTTCCATCAAGGCTAGGAGCTTGAAAGACAACGCCAATGCGCGCACGTACCGCAGCAGCTTCCAAGACGACATTGTGACCAAGAATTTCTGCCTCTCCATGATCGGGCTGCATCAAGGTGCTTAAAATGCGGAAGAGGGTGCTCTTGCCGCCGCCGTTAGGGCCGAGCATGCAAAAGAGCTCGCCGCGTTTAACGCTGAGGGTTAAATGATCTAGGGCGCGCCGCTCTCCAAAATTTTTGGTGAGATCACGGATAACGATGGCGTCGTGGGAATTCATGTTAGGGAGTAAATTTTCGAAAATTAATTGTTTTAACGTTTGATCTCAAAAATCAACTTGATGAGAGTTTGAGTACTAGAAGTTTGAGTTTGAGTTAACTAGGCTTCGCTCTTTTCAATGATGCGCGAAGCGCCTATAGAACTCAAACTCAAACTACAAATACTCAAACTTGCAGCGCAGCAAAGGAACAGAACTAATTACAATGTTAGTGCTCCAATGGCCGCCATCACACGATCAGAAAGTTTTTGATAAAGCTCTCGCTCTTGGCCGCGGACGGGGGTGAGTTCTTCTTCGGTAAAATAAATGGGGTTTCCTAGAACAACGATAATCTGATTGAAATGAATTTTCTTAGAGTTTTTTGGAAAAGCCTCGTGAGCGCCAAAGACGCGCATCGGAAGGACGGGAGATTTTGTCTTAGCAATGATGAGTCCGATTCCAGATTGTCCGCGTTGTAAATTTCCATCAGGAGAGCGCGTTCCTTCGGGAAAGAGCACAACACCATTGCCAGAGCGCAGGAGCCGTATAATGGTTTTCAGCGAGGAGGAGTCCTTTCCATCACGATCAATGGGTATGACGTTAAAGTCAGGGAGTAGTCGTCCAAAAAAAGGAAGCGATGATAATGTCTTGCGCGCTAAAAAATAGACGGCGCGTTTGGAGCAGATGCCAGCGAGTGGAGGATCAAAATAACTTTGATGATTCATTGCAAGAATCAGCGAGCCTGATTCGACCATCCGTTCTGGGTGAATCACACGGAAGTGAAAGCACGTCCGCGCGATAATTTTGGAAAGGGTGTAGAAAAAATAGTAAGTAAATTTCATAGGGCATGTCTTAAAAAGGCCAAAATCGCGCATTGCATCGTCGCTGTGGTGCTCGTTGCCTCACGGATTACATATACGCTCGGCGTCTGTGCTCCTTGCTCCTGGCACTGCATCGATTTTATCTCTTTTTTAGACACGTCCTTCATCTTACAATTTTCCCTTTCCCAAAGGAAATGACATTTTTATTTTAGCGGTCATTAGTGCATTTCGAGGTTTCTTTTTTCATGAATTTCTCAAGAATCTCATCAATCGCTTGATTGGTGTCAGTGACGCTCAGATTGGTCGTGTCGATAACGATAGCTCCTTCAGGAATGACCAGCGGCGCTGTGGCACGGGTTTTGTCTTGTTGATCGCGTTGGGCAATGTTGTCGATAATTCCTTCTTTAGTACGGCGGCGTGCTCTCTCTTCAGGGGAAGCATCCATATAAATTTTCCATGGAGCTTCAGGAAAGACAACGGATCCAATATCACGTCCCTCCATGACTAAATTGTGATGATCAGCCAGAGAGCGCAGTTTAGTGAGTAAAAAATTTCTTACTGCAGGAAGCGCCGCGAGTGGTGAGACAAGGCCGGTGACAACCGCATCATTTAAATGTGGTGTAACATCACTGCCATTGATGAAAAGGTGCAGTGCTTCTTCAATGATCTGAGGTTGTAATAAGAGATCCTCAAGCCAATGTTGAACAGCTTTCAGTTCTGAAATATTGATCTGATCATGATGTGCCGTCCAAGCTAGCGCGCGGTAGTAATGGCCGGAGCTCACAAAAAGATAACCGAGTCTGCTGGCCAATCGACGGCCGGCAATTGTTTTTCCCGAGGCGGCTGGACCATCGATGGTGATAATGGTGTGAGGCATGATAAAAGAACTAACGGGTAGCGAGCCAAAAACTTTTCTTAAAAAGAAAATTTATTAAAGATGTCGAAGCCATCAAAGAAAAAAGTTTAGCAGATATTGTTTCAGAAGTCGCCACCCGTCACTCGTTACTCGCCACCCTTTGCAGCTCTGCTGCAAATCCTGGATAAGAAGTCGCAATACAATTCGTATCATCGATCGTGCTCGTTCCTTCTGCAAAAAGAGCGGCGATGGAAAATGCCATGGCGATACGGTGGTCGCCAAAACTTTTTAGAGGTGCGCCTTGTAAGCGGCTTCCGCCCTTGATTTCAAGGCCATCAGGATGTTCAAAGGCAGAGACCCCCATGGCACACAAATTATGAACGAGAGCTGCGATACGGTCCGTTTCTTTGACGCGCAGTTCTCGAGCATCACGAATGATGCTTGTCCCTTGAGCTAATGCTCCAGCGACAGCGAGGATAGGAAGTTCGTCAATGAGGCCAGGAATTTCGTTTCCCTCGATCGTGGTTCCTGTGAGGGAAGAGCCGTGAACAATGATCTCACCGAAGGGGTCAGTCCCTGAAATTGTAGAATTTAGTGCCAGTCTATGAATTTTGGGGTCTGACCCCAAATTCTGCAAATTCAGGGACTGACCCCTAATCTGACCCCTAATTTTGATGTTGGCTCCCATTCGTTTTAACACTTGCAAAAAGCCAGTGCGTGTGGGATTGAGCCCAACGTCTTCAAGCTGCAGGTGGGATTCTGGCCTGGCTGCAGCTGCCACAATCCAAAATGCAGCGCTGGAAATATCGCCTGGGATGCTGATGTCGCAAGCTTGGGGAGTCTGCGGTCCTGTGAGAGAAAATTTTTTAGAGGTTCCAATTTTTGTTTCGTTGAAGGAAAGTTGAAACGCTTGAAAGAGTCGCTCGGTGTGATCGCGTGTTGGCGTCGGTTCGATGATCGTTGTTGTTCCTTTTGCAAAAAGAGCTGCGAGCAGGAGGGCGCTCTTCAGCTGAGCGCTCGCGATCGGAAGGGTGTAATCATGAAGTGGAGAAAAATTTTTATTTCCTCCGACAAGGATGGGAGCTCGATCATTCTTTCCTTCTGCATCGATCGTGCTTCCCATTATGCGCAGGGGCGTGATGATTCGTTCCATGGGTCGCTGAGAAAGGGAAGCGTCGCCAATGAGTTGCGAAGAGAATGGTTGTGCCGCTAAGAGCCCAGACAACAATCGCATTGTTGTTCCAGAATTTTTACAATCGATAGGATCTGATGATTGAGAAAATTTTCCGCCTTGTCCATAGACCTTGATTTTTCCAGGTTCTGGAGACTCAATAGCAATTCCAAGTTGTTCTAATGCGTGATGCGTCGCTTGCACATCGTCACCTTCTGGCAAGCCAGTAATGGTGGAAGTTCCTTTGCTAATCGCAGCAAGCATCAAGGCGCGATGAGAAATGCTTTTGTCACCAGGCAGCGTTATGGTGCCGCGAAAAGGAGCAGATGTTGGAACAATTTTAAAGCTCAAGAAAAAGCAAATGAGAAGTTTGAAGAGTCTCGTTCAAATGCGCTGCTGGAGATGTAGGACAAGGAACGAGGAGCGCAGACCCGCAGTGTATATATCATACTCGAGGATGCGAGCACCGGAGTGACGTAGTCCTACGCTTCAGCAGTAGAGCATTTCAATGAGACTCTAAGGAACTAAGAAAGTTTTTCCGGAGTAAGGATCCTTTACCTCGGTGCCAGGAGGGAAGCCGCGAACATCGACGTAGCCAGCGTTAGGAGAGTGAGGGCTGGTGACAAAGCCTGGTTTTCCTGGAACAGGAGTTCCATATGGAAGATCGTGTGCGGTAGCTGCTGCTGGTTGTGGAGTGGAGGAGAGAAAAGGATTTGCTGGAGCATTCGTTGCCATCGTTGCATCCGCAGGAGTGGTGGTGTTAGTAGTGGCAGTTTCCACAAAGGAAGCATCGGCATTCGTGCCACCATAGCCAAAACGACTTGGTGGAGGTGATGCAGAATGTTGTCTTGTTGTATGGTCAGCACATCCAACGATCATGGAGATAGCAAGAGCAACAAGGAGAGAAAAAAAAGGGAGTGTGCGATTGGAAGATTTCATATCAAAATGAGATTCGGTTTTATGAAAAATCAGTATAACTAGGGCTGCTCGGAAGTAAATTGCTTTTGAAAATGATAGTTTGTTTTTGTTTGGTAGCTGTTCCAATTATAGAAAAGTAATGAATAAAGAGTAAAAGATAACGAGTTATTTTTTCAACTTTTCAACGCTTTAACTTTTCAGCACAACTAAGATTTTTAGCTTAGTTGGTATGTTTTTTTTAAAATGCCGAAAAAGTAGATTGTTTTTTTATTTTGACTAATTGAAATATCTTCAAAGGCTGTAAAAATGAGCCTTTGAGAGTGATTGTTTTCTTATTTAGCTTCTTTTTAAGGAAAAAATTAAGGTGGTCTCCAAAAAGAAAAATGCACTTTTATGAAGATTTCTATTGCTAAAATCCTCAGTTCCGCTCATACGTGCGTGTCGAAGTTCGGTGATAGCGTCCGAGGTAATGCAGGTTCTCCGTGAAACGGTGGGCTGCTCTGACTCTCTCAAGTGAGAGATTTAGTGCATTCCGAGACAGTGCCATCAGCGCAACGATGAACCAACCCAAAATTAGTTATGAAATTATATGTAGGCAATCTAGCCTTCTCCGCAACAGATGGTGATCTCCGCGAGATCTTCTCACAATATGGCACCGTTACCGATGCCTCTATCCTCATGGATCGCACCTCCGGCCGCTCACGCGGTTTCGGATTTGTGACGATGAGCGGTCATGAGGAAGGTCTTGCTGCCATTGAAGGACTCAATGGTCAAGAAATCGGCGGTCGTCGCCTTACAGTCAACGAAGCTCGTCCTATGGAGGAGCGCGCTCCTCGTAGCGGTGGCGGCGGTGGTGGTTATGGCGGACCTCGTCGCGGTGGCGGTGGCGGTCGTGATGATCGTCGCGGACCTCGTCGCGATTACTAGGTTAAAAAATTAATAGCCACAAAAGAACACAAAGAACGAAAAAGAAAATTTTTCTTTGTGTTTCTTTGTGTTCTTTGTGGCTATTCTTCTATTTTTTTCAAAGCTTGTGTTGCGGTCAGAATCCCAGCAGCTTTGTGTAAGGTTTCTTCCCATTCCTGTTCAGGGATGGAATCGCTGGTGATCCCAGCACCCACATGGAATTGAGCTATTCCATTTAGCAGATGGAGTGTTCGAATAGCGATGTTGAATTGACTTTTCCCATCGAATCCAAAATAGCCGATTGCGCCTGTAAAAAGTTCGCGAGGCACAGGCTCTAGCCGTTGGATAATTTCCATGGCTTTTTTCTTAGGAGCTCCTGAGATCGATCCTCCTGGAAAGCAGGCAGCAAAAGCCTCTACATGCGAGATCTCTTGTCGGAGTTGGCCCTGAATAGTAGAGACCAAATGAAAAACTTGAGGGTAGCGCTCCAGATGGAGGAGTTGTGAAGTGATGACACTTCCATAGTTGCAAACCCTACCAAGGTCATTTCGTTCTAGATCAGTGATCATGACCAGTTCTGCATTTTCCTTGGACGAAGCCTGAAGGAGAGCTGCTTGTTCTGCGTCTTCTGCTGCGGTTTTTCCACGAGGTCGTGTTCCTTTGATCGGACGTGTGAGAATGTGACGCCCCTCCATTTTTAAAAAACATTCTGGAGAACTTGATAAAATCGTCTCTTCTCCACATTGTAGGTAAGCGGCGAAAGGAGCAGGAGAATGTTGACGCAAAGACAGGTAGAGCGGCCACGGATCAGTCTGGCAAGCTGCTTGGAAGCGATGGGCGAGGCAGATTTGATAAATATTTCCTAAAGCAATTTCTCGCTGTGCTTCGCGGACAATCTCGCAAAACTCATCACGAGTCATGTTGTCTTGAAAATCGAGAGGATCAATTTTCTTGAATGGTGTTGGTTGCTGAAGCTCTAACGCTGGAAGAGTTGTCAACCATTCAGATTTTTTTTCAGTCGCAAGATGCTGATAAACTTTTTCATAAAATCCAAATCGAAAAGAGCCATCGTAGCGAAAGAAACCGATAGCGGCACCTGCTTCGCAGGAGCAGTTCACAGTTCGCAGTTCGCAGTTCGCAGAAAATCCCTGCAGTCTGTTTTTTAATTCCTTTTCTAATAGTGGCCAGTCGTTAGGCCCGCCTTCTAAGATGAGATCAGGCTCTGCAGCTAGGAGTGAGAGGCCTTGTTCGACTGGTGTTGCTGATGCGCTGGGGACTAAAGAATCCAGCCAGACAAAATCTTTTTTGTGACGCAGTGACTCTGCGAGCTGGAGAGGAGTGAGGTGCTTCACAAAAAGAATTCTTTTGCGTTCTTTGCGTTCTCTTGTGCCTATTTTCCTAAGATGCGAAGCCTTGATGACTCAAGCTTCTTTTGGTGCAGCCGTAGGGATTCGAACCCCAAACCTTCTGATCCGTAGTCAGATGCTCTATCCAATTGAGCTACGGCTGCTTTTTCCAAAGTGGAAGTGAGAATATACTCGATCATTGATGAAATGGAAAACAATTTTTTTACGTATGCGTTCAGGCGAGCGGTTTTTAAAAAAGAAAAAGCTATTTATTAACGAAAATTTTTGTTGAGGAGTTGAGAAGTTGAGAGGTTAAAAGGATGGGTTTTTTCTCAACAGTCGCGCTAGCGGCGCTCAACAGCTGCTTTGCAGCGGCTCAACATCTCAACATTCTACAAAAGCAGTTATACGAAACTGGCTTTTTAGCAGTCAACTGAATGATTGTATTTTTACTTCGCCGCGGCGAAGTTAGGCAGCCCGGCAATAACATCTCCTGGAAGAACCTGATGCTGTGCAAACCATCCGCGAGGTGTTTCAAGTGCGTAAACGATCGAAGGAGAGCTGCTCAAAACAGAATGCTCATTGAAAGGTTCTAGATCGTGCATTTCAACAATGCGTCCGCTGCTGTTAAGGTAAGCAATGCTGAGGGGGAGCGAAGTATCTTTCATCCAAAAAGCGACTCGTTGTGGAAAAGGAAAAATAAAGAGCATTCCTTCATTAGCTCCTAATGTTTTTCGCTTCATCAATCCCTCTTCGCGAGCGGCCTCATCCGAAGCTAACTGCACGTCGAGTTGATACTTTCCAATAGAAAGTGAAGTGCGAGAGAGCGTTTGTTTGGGAGTAGCAGATGCAACACTTCCGAACAAAAAATGAGAGCTGATGACAAGAGAAAAAAAGGGAAACAAAAATCGCATAGATGATCAAATTGTTTTCCTGCAACCTATCACCTGTTGTCTGTTGCCTGCTCCATGGGAATCATCTCCAAGGGCATCTTGCTCATTTGCGTGAAGCCAATGAACGGAAAGTCAAGGCTGATGATGGCAAAAGTCATGATGCCGATCATGGCTGAGATGAGGACCGACATGAGGCAGTGTGTTTGACCAGGAGAGGAGATCATCAAGAGGCTAACGGAAATAAGTGTCGTGGCTCCGAGAAGAAAAAGAATCCAAAGAAGGGGTAACAAGCCTGTGAAGGAATCTTGAATGCGTTGCTCCCGATATTTGCGGAGATTTTCTAAATTTTGCACACTCATGCTAAAATAAACCCGTTCATTATCTGTTTTTGGTTGATAGGTACGGTAGAGGTCGGAGAGTTTGCTAACGATATGATCGCCGGTGAGGTCATCTTTTCCTTTGATGACAATCTTCCATTCGTTTTCTGTGACGGTCTTGCGGTAGTTGCGACAAAAATTTTGGATTTTATTAGAAAGTTCAGGTGTGAAGGCTTGTGCGTTAAAGTAAATATCACGCAAGGCGTTGCTTTCCTCATTGAGATTGGATTTGGTGGCCATGTATTCATTCCATGTAGTTGCAACCATGAAAGCGGCCAAGATACCAAAAATCGTTGCGGCAGGACCCAGTGTCGCATGCGCAATGGCGTGGTGAGGATTTCGTTTGTCGGGTTTAATCCATTTGCGTGCTAAAAAATTCCCAAGAGCAGCCAGAGTAACAGGGACTAAGATGCAGATCCAGATGAGTCCTGGACATAGAGCGAGGTAATGTTCGAAATTCATCGAACAAAGATAATAAAAAAATCAGAGGAGGCGAGTGTGAAATTAGTATAAATAGTCAATGAAATCAGAAAAGAGGCATCTCTCGATTATGTATGGGTCACGCCCTGTTTGAAAGAGATTGTCAAGATAATGATAATATTCTGGTTGATGCTGGTAGATATTATTGCGACTGAATGGTTCATAGGGTGCAAAATCATTTAAAAACGCTATGCTGGTGCAAGCAAAGAACTCGTGGTCATTTCGCATCATGTAATCGAAATTTGTTTTTAATTTCGCATACTTAGTCTGGCTTTTCAAATAATTGGCGTAAGGGTCATTTTCTGAGTTATAGTAATGATGATCCTTGGCCTCTTTGAAAAACTTGATAATAGCAAGATTGTTAGAACCTAGTCTTTGATGATGAAATGCATGAAGTAATTCATGGAGGAGTGTTTGATCTTTATAGTCATCACATTCATTTTGATAAAGACTATCAATGTTCAACACAATTGCAGATTCATTAGGAAGATACATCCCTCTGAGAGTAGCGCTCGATGCTGAAGTTTGAGGCAGTTGATCCTGGGGTAGTAATGTTACAGGAACTGTTTTGAAAAAATTAGTAATATTTTTTGGGAGGTTGGTAGATTCGATATAACCAACTTGTCGGATGCATTCATTGCAGGCTTCCTCAAGATGCTCATCATTTAAAACTTTAGAAACATCAAATCGATAATCATCATAAAGAAAATAGTTGCCTTGGATTTTTGAAGCAAAAAGATCCGGCAGTGTGATCTTGGATTGTGCCATGCCGGCAGGTCCTGTCGTGAGGAGGAATAAAAGTAAAACAGAAAGCAATTTCTTCATAAAAAATGAGTGTTAAAAATAAGTTTTTTTTAGAAAAGTAAAAAATTTTTTGCAAAAAAAGGGTTGTTTTCTCTCGTTTTAGTAGTAGACTCACGCGTCACTTTTTAATTGAGCCTCTAGCCGATTTACGGCACTCTAGAGCCTCCCAAAAGTATTAACAGTTCTCATGTCCAATTTTTTTCCTCGCTGGTCCAATCTTTTGCCGCTAAAGCTCCTTGTTTGCTTGGCAGTCATCGGCTGCGCCATTGTTGGAGGGATTTGGTATTACTTTACACCAAAGTACACGCGTGTTGGCTACCAGCCTGATCAACCTATTCCTTTTTCTCACGCGATCCATGTGAAGCAGCTTGGGATGGACTGCCGCTACTGTCATAGTTTTGTCGAAGTTTCTGGACACTCCAATATTCCTAACACCCAGACCTGCATCAACTGTCACGGCCAAGGCAAAGTAAAATGGGACAGCCCGCGCCTTGCTCCAGTTCAAGAGAGTTGGAAGACCGGACGTCCGATTCAGTGGGTTAAGATTCACAAACTTCCTGATTATGCCTATTTCAATCACGCTGTGCACGTGAACCGAGGTGTGAGTTGTTATAGCTGTCATGGCGCCATCAATGAAATGTCGGTGGTCTATGAAGCTAAGCCGCTCAGCATGGCGTGGTGCCTGGAATGTCACCGTGCTCCGGAAAATTTCCTTCGTCCTCCTGGTGAGGTGTTCAACATGGATTGGCATCCTAAGTCCTTTGATGAACAACTCAAAGTTGGGACGAAATTAAAACAAGACTGGAATGTGAATCCGCCCGTAACCTGCGGTGGCTGTCACAGATAATTTTTTTGAGTAATGAAACGCATTTTTCAACATCCATCCCGTGACGAGCAGCCAACGCTTTGGAGGACTTCTGGTGAGCACGAGAACAGTGCTGCATTTAACGAAGATCTCGGACGTGAGTTTGCTCCTGGCCTTGATTGCCGTGAGGGAGAGGAGAATGTTGCGACCAATGGGATGTCCCGCCGCAATTTCTTAAAACTGACCGGAGCTTCTGCTGCTCTTGCGGGCATTGGGCTCACCGCTTGTCGCCGTCCTGAGGCCTACCTCGTTCCATTCACGCGTTCTGCGGAGTGGGCTATTCCCGGAAAGTTTCTTTACTACGCGACAACGATGCCAACGCCCCTTGGTGGTATTCCGCTGATTGCAACAACGTTTGAAGGTCGCCCGACGAAGATGGAAGGCAACCCGCTTCATCCGATCAGCAACGGTTCGACAGATGCTTTTGCTCAAGCTTCCATTTTGGATCTCTACGATCCTCATCGCGCGAAGGCGATCAAGCGCGATGGCAAAGAGGTCAAGCGTGCGGCGTTAGATTCTTATTTAAGTCAACTGCGTCAGACTGCTTTGAGCACTCAAGGCGAGGGATTGGTTTTTGTCGTCGAGAGCGCCCATTCTCCAACGCGCAATCGTTTGCGCGATGCCTTGATGAAAGAATTTCCAAAGATGAAGTGGGTGGAGTATGAAGCACTCTCGCGCGAAAACGAGCATCAGGCTTGTGAAGTGGCTTTTGGAGCTGGAATGAGGCCTGTCTATCATCTCAAAAAAGCAGATGTGCTTGTTGCCCTAGATAGCGATTTTCTCAATCCTGTAGAACGTGGTGTCGGCTTTGCTGCTGATTTTTATACGCGTCGCAATCCAGAGCAGGGCATGAATCGCCTCTACGCTGTCGAGAGTAGCTACACGTTGACAGGAGGAATGGCTGATCATCGTTTGCGCGTCAAAGCAAGTCAGATTGGGGCTTTCGCGGCGGCCTTGGCGCAGCAAATTGCTAAAAAAACAAACAATAGTTCTCTCGACTCATTAGCATCGACCTATTTAAAAAACCATTCCGCTGTAGCTCTTCCTGACTGGAGCCCATGGATTAAGCCGCTCGCAGATGATTTGATGGCGGCGCAAGGAAAAAGTCTGGTTCTCGCAGGACCTGGACAATCAGAGGCGGTGCAGCTTTTGGTTTTTGGAATCAATGCAGCATTGGGAAATTTAGGTGCAACCATGGATGTGGCAGCGCTAGGAAAAAAACCAACTTCTTTTGAAGAAGTTGTAGCCGCATTAAAAACGGATTCCATCAAGCAACTGTTTCTTTTTCAAACCAATCCTGTGTATACAGCGTCTCAAGAGGTTGAGCTCGCGAAGCTCTTTGCTGCTGTTCCTGACTCGCTTCATCTTACGCTCAACGAAGATGAGACGAGTAAGGTCTGTCACTGGGTTGTTCCAGCTGCTCACTACCTTGAATCATGGGGCGATACTCGGAGTTTTGATGGAACGCTCTGCACGATCCAGCCGATGGTGCTTCCACTTTGGAATGGACTCACTGAGATCGAAGTGCTCAATGCGCTTCAAGGCAAGCCTGCTCCTGAAGGTCCAGCGCTGATTCGTGAGACATTCAATACATTTTCTAAAGACACATCTGACGTTGCTTGGAATCAATATCTGCACAACGGGTTCTTAGAAAATTCTGCAGCTCTTGTTGTCAAACCTTCTTGGAATGCGGCTGCAGCGCAGAGTGCTGTGGTAGCCGAAATGGCTGATGCTTCACCTGGTGGATTTGAGTTAGCCTTTCTTCCTAGTTCTAGCGTCTACGATGGTCGCTACAGCGGCAATGCTTGGTTGCAAGAGACTCCAGATTTTGTCACTAAATTGACTTGGGATAATGCACTCTTGATGAGTCCTGCTGACGCAAAGCGGCTCGGCCTTGCTGACGGAGATATGGTTTCCCTCAACGATGGAACTCGTAGTGTGAACATTGCTGTTCTTGCAGCACCAGGTCATGCTGATGGATCTGTGAGTGCGGCCCTAGGATATGGGAGGGGTGGGCTTTCGCACGTCATCGATCATGTTGGATTTAATGTTTATCCGCTGCGAAGGAATAGGAGTCTGGGATATGTTCAAGGTATTTCGATAGAACCACTCCGTGGCAAAAAGTATGATTTTGCGCAAACGCAAGAGCATCGCAACATGGAAGGGCGTGACCTCGTCCGTGAAGGAACTGTCGAGCGCTATCAAGAAGATCCTTCTTTTGCCCAGACGATGGGAATGGATGCTCACATTCCTCCCAACATCAGTCTCTACAACCGTCCTCCTTTCACAGCGCAAGAGCAGTGGGGAATGTCAATCGATTTGAATACTTGCATCGGATGCAACGCTTGTCTCTTGGCTTGCCAGGCGGAGAACAACGTTCCTGTTGTTGGAAAAGATCAGGTCCGTCGCGGGCGTGATATGGCTTGGATTCGGATCGATCGTTGGTTTGCAAGTCCTGATGGTTCCGAACAAGAACCTGAAATGTTGCCGCAGGCGATCCTTTGTCAGCATTGTGAAAATGCTCCTTGCGAGACGGTTTGTCCTGTTAATGCCACGGTGCATAGCGAAGATGGATTGAATTTGATGGCTTACAACCGTTGCATTGGAACGCGTTATTGTGCGAACAACTGTCCTTGGAAAGTTCGTCGTTTTAATTTCTTTGATTACAACCAACGCCCGCTCGATGAGCTTTATTACGGACCATTGGCACCGAAAGGCATGGCCGATAGTCTCAAGATGTCGAAGAATCCTAACGTTACGGTTCGGATGCGTGGTGTCATGGAAAAATGCACCTTCTGTATTCAACGCATCGAAGAGGCTAAGATTGGACGGCTGGTCAAAGCAGGGGATAGCGATTCTCATCAGGTCGCTGTGGCTCCGTTTAAAACAGCGTGCCAACAAGCTTGTCCTTCAGAGTCGATTGTTTTTGGAAACATCGCTGATCCGAATAGTGAGGTTTCACGACGTAAGGCGAGCGCTCGTGATTACACGATGTTGAAGTATCTCAACACGAAACCGCGTGTTACTTATCTTGCTCGTATCAAAAATCCAAACCTCAATATGCCTGGAGCCCAGCATGTCGGTCTTGCTAATGGGGTGCCTCATCATGGAGCACATCATGCGTCTGCGGCCTCAGAGCATTCCGACGTAGGACCAACTCATTTTGATAGTCACGGTGTGGTTGCTCCCCAGCAGCCAAAGGCAGAAGCTGGAGTTGAAGCAAAGAAAGCATCACAACAATCATCGGTTTCAGTTTCTTCATAGGTATGGACTCTTCTCTCAACCCTTCAACTCTCAATAGTGAAGCCATCACTCGTCCTCCACTTGTCCTCAACAAGCGGACGATGGGCTGGATCAGTAGCTATGTGAGCACGATTGTCGAATCGAAAACGCCTCGTTGGTGGTTCGTTTCGATTGCGATCACGAGTTCTATTGCATTATTGACACCGCTGATGCTGATTTATTTGGTAGCAACGGGTGTTGGTGTGTGGGGAAATAACAGTCCTGTTTTTTGGGCTTGGGATATTACAAACTTCGTTTTCTGGATCGGTATCGGGCACGCAGGGACGTTGATTTCCGCCATTCTTTTTATCACGCGTCAAAAATGGAGGACCTCGATTAACCGAGCTGCCGAGGCGATGACTCTTTTTGCGGTCGTCTGCGCCGGTATCTATCCGATGTTTCACGTAGGACGCATTTGGAAAGTTTATTTCTTGGCGCCTGTTCCTAATTCAAATGCGATTTGGCAGAACTTCCGCAGTCCGTTGCTCTGGGATGTCTTTGCCGTTTCGACTTATTTTACCGTTTCCGTCTTGTTCTGGTACACCGGATTGATTCCTGATTTAGCAACCGTGCGAGATCGCTGTACTACCAAAATTAAAAAATTTATTTATGGCGTCATGGCACTCGGTTGGCGTGGAGGCAATCGTCAATGGCGTCATTACGAAATGGCTTACATTTTGCTAGCAGGTCTTTCTACGCCGTTGGTGCTTTCCGTTCATAGTGTCGTTTCCTTTGACTTTGCAACCTCGGTCATTCCGGGCTGGCATGCCACGATCTTCCCTCCTTACTTTGTGGCAGGAGCGATTTTCGGTGGATTTGCAATGGTCTTAACTATTATGCTTCCAGCGCGAGCTATTTATCCGCAGCTCCACGACATGATCACTCCTGGTCACATTAACAAAATGGCTAAAGTAATTTTGTTGACCGGTTCGATTGTTGGCTATGCCTACCTGATGGAACTTTTTATTGCCTGGTATGGAGCAAATCCATACGAGCGTGCTGCTTTCTGGTACCGCGCCTTTGGACCTTATTGGTGGGCCTATGCTTCCATGATGTTCTGCAACGTTGTTTCACCTCAAGTTTTTTGGTTCAAGTGGTGTCGGACCAATGTCTATGCCGTTTTTATTGTGTGTATGTTTGTCAATGCAGGAATGTGGTTTGAGCGTTTTGTTATTATTGCAACAACGTTGGCTCGCGACTTTTTACCATCCTCTTGGGGACTCTTTCATCCGACTATTGTCGATATTTTAACTTTTATAGGAACCTTTGGTCTTTTCACAACACTCTTCCTGCTTTTTGTTCGTTTCTTGCCGATGATTTGTATGTTTGAAGTAAAAGCTGTCTTGCCCGAAGCTAATCCACATTATGGAGAGGAGCACCACTAAGATGACGACACCGACAACAACAACAGGTTCTTCGAAAGCTCCTATTTATGCAGTTGGAGTAGAATTCGATAGCGCCCGTGATCTTTATCATGCCGCTGAGAAAGTTCGTGATGCTGGCTACAAACGTTGGGATACTTTTTCTCCTTTTCCCATTCATGGAATGGACACGGCCATGGGACTTCCTAAGTCCTGGTTGAGCGCCCTGGTCTTTATTGGTGGTCTGACTGGTTTTAGCACGGCTGTCTTTATGGAATTTGGCGCTTCTAGTTTTCTCTATCCATTAATTGTGGATGCAAAGCCGACAAACTTGATGACGATTCCTGCTTTCTTCCCGATCATGTTTGAGCTGACGATTCTTTTTTCAGCACTCACAGCGACTTTTGGAATGCTGGCTCTCAATGGCCTTCCGCGTTGGAATCATCCGCTTTTTAATTGGGATCGTTTTAAAAAAGTGACCGAAGATAAATTTTATATTGCAATAGAGGCAACGGATGAAAAATTTTCTTTGGAAGAGACACGCCAATTTTTACAATCTCTTGGCGGTAGTCATATCACTGTCATTTATCACGACGAATAATTTCAAATCATGTTACGTTATTTTTTCATTGGATTTACCTTACTCCTCTTGCTTCTTGTCTCGATGACAGGGTTGCGTGGCTGGAAGTCAAAACGTCCACCGCTAGAGCTTTTTCCTGATATGGTGCGCCAGGCAAAATACAAAGCGCAAACGGAGAGCTCCTTTTATGCCGATGGTCGATCAGGCCGGGTACATGCTACAGGAACAGTGCCGATGGGCTATTCTGCTCCTCAAGGAAAGTCTGTTGACAGCAATAATCCATCGACGGACCTTGCTGGTCCTTACAAAAACATTCAATTTTCTGGATCTCTAACTTATCGCGAGACGGGTAGAATGGGAACGCAGTGGGGAACAGGTATTCCATTTGAAGTGACACCTGCCATTATGCAACGAGGGCAGGAGCGGTATAACATTAACTGCGCGGTCTGTCATGGTGCGACGGGTCAAGGAAACGGAATTGCTTCCAAGTATGGCCTCAATAGTATTGCTAATCAGCATCAGCAACGGATTCGTGATATGGCCGACGGAGAAATTTTTAATACCATCACTTGGGGAAAAAATACGATGATGGGTTATGGTTCCAATATTCAAGTTCCCGATCGTTGGGCAATCATCTGTTATTTGCGCGCGCTCCAACGCTCACAGAATGCAACGATGGGAGATGTTCCTGCTGATGAACTCAGCAAACTCACTCCTGTTCCTGCAACAAAATAAATTTTCCTTTTTTCATGAGCCAACCTACCACTTCTTCTTCAGCAAAAAGCCCTGAATACTTCGACTACAAGCATGTCGGGGGACGCTTTATGGGCCTTGTTTCCGTTGCGATCGTATCATTGGTGGTTTCTTTTCTTCTTGGGATGCACCATCCCAAGCAGTTTGCTTTTTCATGGTTGTTTGCCTTTTTCTATTTTATGACAATCGTGATTGGGAGCCTCTTTTGGATCCTTGTGCATCATGGTATCGACGTAGAATGGAGCGTCGGAGTTCGCCGCCAGATGGAGAATGTTGCAAGTCTCTTCCCGGTGATGGCCCTTCTTTTTGTTCCTCTGATTTTTGTAGCGCCACGACTTTGGACATGGATGACGATTCCTCATGGCCATGATGTTCAGCTGATAGAAAAAGCACCTTATCTCAACCTTCCTTTTTTCTGGATGAGAGCGGCCTTCTATTTTCTCTTTTTTAGCACGGCCGCTTTGTGGCTCCGTAAGCTTTCGGTGGCTCAGGATAAAACGGGCGATCCAAAATATACCGTGATGGCCCGGAAAATAACTTTTGCAAGTCTTCCCTTCTTCGCAGTCTGCCTTACTTTTGCTGCGGTTGATTGGCTCATGGGGCTTGATTTTAAATGGGTCTCGACGATGTGGGGTGTCTATATTTTTGCTGGTTCTGCGTTGAGTTCACTTTGCGTTATTCTCCTCATTGTGACAGCGCTTCGCTCAGCAGGTTATCTTCAAGGGATTGTTTCCGAACGTCACTATTCTCTTATGGGACAATTGATGACAGCCTTTACCGTTTTTTGGGCGTATATCGGATTTGATCAATATATGTTGATTTGGTATGCCAACATTCCTGAAGAGACGATTTATTTTTTGCGGCGCAACACGGAGAGTTGGTGCACGCTCAATATCATTTTAGTCGCAGGACATTTTTTAATTCCCTTTTTGCTTTTACTTTTCCGTAATCCAAAACGTCGGCCTGCTTATCTTTGTGGTATTGCTTTTTGGATTTTGCTCATGCACATGCTCGATATCTATATTGTCGTCTTGCCGATGATTCATCCTGCTGGATTTGCACCAAGTATTTTTGATATCCTGGCTCTTCTTGCCATTGGATGCACGCTAGCGGCTGTTTTTCTCAAACGTTTGGGAGATGTTCCTCTGTGGCCGTTGCGTGATCCACGCTTGAAAGATTCGATTAACATTGCTGTCTAAAACTCATGACCTGCTCTTCTTCTCATCCATCATCATCTTGTTGCTTTCCTTGGTCGCGGCTTTGGACAGCTTTGGGAATGTTTGTGCTTTTTCTTGCAGCCGTGATTGTTTTGGTGCTTTGGAATCCTCGGCCTCTCGATGAAGATGCTGAGCGAGCCATCTTGCGCACTAAAAACTTGAAAGAACTTCAAGAGGCCAATGACAAGCGTCTGAATAACTATGGATGGGTCGATCAAGCTAAAGGGATTGTTTTTATTCCGATAGCGCGAGCAATGGAATTAGAAATGGTTTCTCTCAATGATTCTAAGTGGAAGCCCCATGCAACTTATCCGATTGCACCCATTGACCTTGTTCCTAAACCAGCTGGTATGCCGGTTCCAGCGCCGGAACCTATTTCTAGTGCTTCCTCCACGTCAGCCAAGTAATCACTCATGAGTCACGAATCCTCTCTCTCTCAAGTTCAAGCAGCCACTAATTTTAGCGAGCCGGCTCCATTGCATGCGACGACTCGTGCTGAGATTGATGCCTCGCTTCGTTTTCCAGTTTTGCTCTTTTTTAGGACGGCTCTTTTTTGGCTTTTGTTCGGCTCCATTCTTTGCACGATGACCTCTTTGAAGTTGGTGGTGCCTTGCTTTTTAGATGGCATCAATTTTTTATCTTATGGAAGACTTCTTCCGGTTGCTCTCGATGCACTGCTTTATGGGTGGGCGATCCCAGCCGGCCTTGGTATCAGCCTCTGGATGGTAGCCCGACTTTGCGGAAGACCTCTGCGTTGTTCTAAATTGCTAGTCGCTGCTACGTTTTTTTGGAACACCGGAGTTTTTCTCGGATCATTGGGCGTCCTTTGTGGTTATGGAACCTCCATTCCTTGGCTCGAATATCCTAATTGGGCTTCCGTCCCTCTCTTTATCGCCTTTTTGCTGATGGGTGTTTGGATAGTATTGCTTTTTTCAGCACGTCAGCCACGTTCTATTTATATAACGCAATGGTACTTTTTGTTAGGACTATGTGCTTTTCCTTGGCTCTATGCCACCGCAAATATGTTTTTGACATGGGGTTCGATACAGGCTTCTGCTCAAGGACCGATCATCGCTTGGTATAGCGCGAATATTTTTGGACTCTTCCTTATTCCGTTAGCGCTTGGGATCATCTACTATTTAATTCCTAAAATCACGGGAGCTCCTATTTACAGTTACTATTTGGCTGTGCTTGGATTCTTCTCGCTCTTGCTCTTGGCGGGCTGGTCTGGAATGACTCTCTTTCTCGGCGGACCTATTCCTGTTTGGATGGTCAGTGCCAGCGTGGTGGCAACAATGTTGATGATGATTCCTGTCGCAGCGGTAATTTTGAATTATGCCAAGATGCTGCAGGGACAAGTCGCTGCGCTCAAAGAAAGTCCGGCTCTTCGCTTTATTGCTTTTGGAATCATTGCTTATCTTGTGGCGACGCTGCTGAATTTGGCCTTTGCTATTCCAACTTGGAATGGGATTCTCCATTTCACGCATTACTCCAATGGCATTATAATTCTCACGCTCTTAGGAGCTGTGAGCATGGTATTCTTTGCTGGCATTTATTACATTGCGCCGCGGTTGTTTGGTTTTTCATGGTTGTGCTCCTGTTCGATTCGATGCCATTTTTGGCTTGCGGTTGTTGGTCTTTCACTAATGGTCGTTTCGATGACGCTGGGAGGACTTCTTGAAGGCCTGGCCTTGGATGATGCTGCTATCACATGGGTGAATGTCCTCTCTTTTGCAGCACCATGGCGTTGGCTGAATGTAATCGCTTGGATATTGTTACTCCTTTCTTACGTTTCTTTTGTCAGGCTTTTTGGTAACATGCTTTTTCATGCTACTCATCCTGATCAAAAAGTATCAGCTTGTTCTTTTAATTCACTTGCTTCCGTTTCATGAATCGTTTGAGACCACTCTTCATTACTATTGCCCTTCTCTTTTTTGCGGGATGGCTTGGATTCGTTGCTTATTCCTATTTGGAATTAGGGCGTCTCGCTCCGCAGGTTGAGAGCGATGGCAGTTTGCCGCCACTGCAAAGTGGGAGCGCGATTCGCGGAGCTAAGGTTTATGCGGCTGAGGGATGCATGACTTGCCATAGCCAACAAGTTCGTCAACCTAGTGTGACGAGCTCTGACATTGATCGTAACTGGGGTAAGCGCCCCTCGGTGGCACGTGATTATCTAAGAGATCAAGTTGCTTTTCTTGGAACATCTCGAATCGGTCCTGATTTGAGCAATGTGGGAGTTCGTTTTACAGATCCTGCTTGGTATTATCGTCACCTTTATGAATCAACGACCGTGGTTCCAGGATCGAACATGCCTGCTTATCGATATCTTTTCAAAATGCAAAAAATTGAAGGTCAACCTTCCGAAGAAGCAGTCTCTTTAACAGGACCTCATGCTCCCAAAGAAGGTTACGAGGTTGTTCCGACGGAAGAGGCCAAAGACCTCGTCGCTTACTTGCTCTCTCGGAAACAAGATTATACCTTGCCAGAAGTTCCTCCTGTTCCTGAAAAATAAACACATTCTGTTTTTGTGAATCCATCTAATATCCATCATTCTTCCGACGACTTGCAGCTTGCACGCGATCTTGTTGAGATCAATCATGCTCCGGCATCGCTCCACAATGCTGATAGGAACGGTTTTTTAAGGCCGTTGCCGCTTTGGTTGATGGCTTTTTCAATGTTCCTGTTTTTCTGGGCTGGAATGTACTTGGCTTACAATAGTGGTGGTTTTAAGGCCAATGTCTTTGATGCCTCGGTGGTTTCTTGGAGTGGCGGTGGGAGTGGTGGCGCAGCAGCTGCGGTTGATATGAAAGTTCTTGGGAAAAAAGTTTTTACTCAGACCTGTGTGATTTGTCACCAAGCAACAGGGCTTGGCGTTCCTGGACAATTTCCTCCACTGGTCGGAACAGAGTGGGTTCTTTCTCAAGACTGGCATGGTGACAATCATCTTGTGAAGCAAGTCTTGTATGGAATGCAAGGTCCTATAACGGTGAAAGGCCTCCCCTATAACAATGCTATGGCTGCTTGGAGTCAATTGTCTGATCAACAAATTGCTGCTGTGTTAACGTACGTTCGTTCGGAATGGGGTAATAATGCGCCTCCTATCACAACAGAATTTGTGACGAAAGTTCGTGCCGACACCAAACCTCGTACTGAGGCTTGGAATCTGGCTGAAATGAAAGCTATTCCTAAAGAAATGTGCTCTGGTTCCGCTGCCCCTGCAACTCCTCCCGCTAAAAAATAGTCATGAAGTTTTCAATTAAAAATTTTCCTCTTCAAAAATGCATCGCTCTTGTTGCGACATTTTTTCTTTTTTCGGTTAGCGTTATGGCTGAGGCTCGTTCCGGTAATATTTATTGGACACCTCGTAATGCGACGCTCAATGGAATTGAAACAGATCGTCTCTTAACTTTTATTTTTTGGTTAACAACAACTGTTTTCTTTCTCGTTCAAACTGTTTTTATTTATTATTTAATTAAGTATCGGCGCAAGCCCGGTGTGAAGGCTCACTACAGCCATGGAAACAATACGCTGGAGATTATTTGGACAACATTGCCCACATTGATTTTCTTGGGATTAGCGATTTATGGAAATCGGATGTGGTATGAAATTCATCAGCCGGCTCCTCAGGATGCTCTAACTGTTGAAATCACAGCTTATCAGTTTGCATGGGATTTTCGTTATCCTGGCGTCAGCGGCACGTTAGCTCGGTCGGATGTGCGTGATATTACACCAATCAATAAATTTGGTGTCGACATGACGGATCCTCGCGCTAAGGAAGATTTTTCTACAACGGAATTAGTTATCCCTGTTGGAAGACCTGTTCACATCTTGCTTCGCTCGCGTGATGTCATTCACTCTTTTTATGTTCCTGAGTTTCGTATTTATCAAGATGCGGTGCCAGGTAGAACCATCGGATGGGTTTGGTTTAAAACACTTCGTGAAGGGAATTTTCAACTCGCTTGCAGTCAGCTTTGCGGTAAAGGCCACTATAACATGAAGGCTCCTATTCGGGTTGTCAGCCAAGAAGAGTATGATAAATGGTATGCCGAGAAAGTTACAAAGCCGAATATCTTCATTGAGCTCGCTGCAAAAAACTAAGAAAAATTTGATCTGAATATTTATGAACGCTGTAATGACCTCCACTTCCTCTGAAACAGTGCATGCTAAGGCTGCTCATCATCATGATGAACACGCTTCTCGTGGCATCATGAAATATCTCTGGACCTACGATCACAAGATGATTGGGCTCCAGTATTTCTGGACATCTTTCTTTTTTCTTTTGATTGGTGGAGCATTAGCATTGGCTATTCGTTTTCAATTGGGATTTCCTAACCATGCGATTCCTTTGATTGGAAAATTTTTTCCTTCAACCCTTGTGACTGATGAAGGAGCGATTATTCCTGGGGGTTTTAATATGCTCGTGACCATGCATGCCACGATCATGGTTTTCTTTTTTGTGATGCCTATCATTATTGGAGCATTTGGTAATTATCTTATTCCTTTAAAAATTGGAGCTGGCGACATGGCCTTTCCTCTCTTGAATGAATTGAGCTACTGGCTCTATCTTCTTTCTGGAATCATCATGCTTGGTGCTTTTTTTGCTCCAGGTGGAGCACCGGGAACGGGATGGACGGCCTATGCACCTTTGAGTTCGGTAGCAGCTTTTAATCAAACTCAACTTGGGCAGACGCTTTGGGGTGCTGGTATTTTTGTCAATGGACTCGCTTCTATTGCTGGAGCTACAAATTATATCACGACTGTTATTACAATGAGGGCGCCAGGAATGACGATGTTCCGTTTACCCTTGACTGTTTGGTCGCTCTTCATTACTTCGATCCTTCTCATTTTTGCGGTTCCTGTGCTTTCAGCAGGAGCAGCGATGCTCGCGTTTGATCTCAATTTTGGAACAAGCTTTTTCAGACCTGCTGGCAATGGGCAGCCTTTGCTCTGGCAGCATCTCTTTTGGTTTTTTGGACATCCTGAAGTTTACATCATGATCTTGCCAGCCATGGGGCTTGTTTCAGAGATTATGCCTGTCTTTGCTCGGAAGCCAATCTTTGGTTATAAAGCAATGGTCTATGCGATGGGGGCAATCGGCTTTCTTGGATTTATTGTCTGGGGACATCATATGTTTGTCAGCGGTATGAATCTGACATTGAGTGCAGCTTTTGGTGTTTCAACAATGGTGATCGCTGTTCCTTCTGCGATTAAGACATTCAACTGGCTTGGCACAATCTGGAAAGGTTCGATTGAGTATACTGTTCCAATGTGCTTTGCATTGGCGTTTGTGATGATGTTTGTGATCGGAGGCCTCAGTGGTATTTTCATGGCATCAACACCGGTCGATCTTTTTGTGCACCACACCTATTTTATTGTTGCTCACTTCCACTACGTTCTTTTTGGAGGAAGTATCTTTTCTATTTTTGCTGCCATTTATTTTTGGTTTCCAAAAATGTTTGGTCGGATGATGAATCCAACACTAGGCATGGTTCACTTTTTCCTAACATTAGTGTTTTTTAACATCACCTTTTTCCCGATGCATAATTTGGGGCTCGGAGGTATGATGCGTCGTATTTCTGATCCGACAATTTATGAACACTTACGTCAGTTGCAACCACTCAATGTGATTTCCACGATTGGAGCTTTTGGTTTAGGGCTTTCGACGCTCGTCTTTTTCGTTAATCTTGTTTACAGTCTTCGCTACGGTCCAAAGGCTCCCAATAATCCTTGGCGTTCTACAACGCTCGAGTGGACGCTCCCGTCACCAGTAACACTCCATGGAAATTTTCCAGTTACTCCTACTGTTTACAATGGTCCTTACGAGTATAGTGTTCCTGGAATGGAAGAAGATTATCTTCCTCAAAATGTGAAGGCGCCGGATACAGCGCGGATTGAGCTGCACTAGCCGTTGCTGTGCAACGGCAGTTGACAGTTGACAGTTATCAGAAAGTTTAACGTGACCCGTATTATGAAAAGGAAAACCTTCTTTATTCTGCCGCTCTAAAATAGTATTGCCTTTTCTAATGGATCAACGAGCTCAACATAACCGACAACTGCCAACTGCCAACTGTCAACTGCCATCGCAGCGCGATAGCTCAGCCTACAGTCTACAGCCTACAGCCTCTTTGCTCATTTTGCATGCTCTCGCGGTGCTGACGACGGTGCTGACGTTCGTGCTTCTGTGTAGCGGCGGGCTAGTGACCTCCAAAGGCGTTGGAATGTCGGTTCCCGATTGGCCGACGACTTATGGCTACAACATGTTTCTTTTTCCGCTCTCGCGATGGGTCGGGGGAGTTTTTTATGAACATACGCATCGGCTGCTAGCCTCTGGGATTGGGCTCCTTACAGTGATCTTGAGTGTGATGACTTTTTTTTTAGAAAAGCGGCGCTGGGTGCGACGCTTGGCGCTCGCACTCCTGATTGGTGTCATCTTGCAAGGAGTGCTAGGCGGACTTCGCGTCACGCTTTACAAAGATGAACTTGGAATTTTTCATGCGATTGTAGCGCAAACTTTTTTTGCTCTCTTGCTGATTTTTTCTGCGGCTACGAGTCGTGCTTTTATCACAGGAACATGGTCGGGAGAAGCTCCTGCTGCTAAGCTGCGCTGGCTCGGGCTCGCAGGCGTAGTGCTGACTTATTTTCAACTCATCATTGCAGCGACGATGCGTCATGCTCATTTGGGATTGGCGATTCCTGATTTCCCAACGGCTTACGGAAGGGTTCTTCCTGATCTTTCAGAAAAAGCCTTGGCAGCTATCAATGCGACGCGTTTGGCTCAAGCGATGATGCCGACAACAGCAACACAAATTGAGCTACAGCTGATTCACCGCGGTGGGGCTTTGCTGCTCATGGGAGTCGTACTCTTGCTCATGATTCGAGCTCGAGAGCTTTTGCCTGAAAAACATTGGGTTCATCGTTGGTCATTTATTTGGGGAATTTTGCTAGTGCTGCAAGCTGCGCTGGGAGCTTGGACGATCTGGTCCAACAAGGCGGCTGACATGGCGACCGCTCATATGGCACTCGGAGCACTCTTATTAGGAGGCGCTATGCTTCTAACTTTCCGGCTTTTTGTGGCGAATAAAATGGAAGAACAAATAATTCACGAGGATGGAAGCGATGAAAGTGATGGAAAATATGAAGAACAAGGTGACGAGCCTATCTCACTCCCAACCGTAAGCTGATTTTGAAAACAGCGAATTCAGTGAACGACTTCATGGAGCTCATCAAGGCTCGCTTGTCTTTGCTCGTGCTTATCACGACGCTCGTGGGATTTTTATTAGGATGGAATGGGCCGCTTGATTATCTTTTGTTGGGTGCGACTTTGTTTGGAACCGCTCTTTCTGCCTGTGGTGCCTCAGCGCTGAATCAATGGTGGGAAAGGGCTCTCGACGCCTTAATGAAGCGGACGGAAGATCGTCCTCTTCCTGCAAAAAGATTGCATCCTCGGGATGCGCTTCTTTTTGGACTGCTATGTTGCTTTGTTGGAACGGCACTTTTGTTTTTTTTCGTGAACGTGCTTGCTGCGCTTTTGGCAGCGGCAACTATCATCATTTATGTCTTGGTCTACACGCCCATGAAGCGGCGAACGACCCTGAATACCTTGCTGGGAGCTATTCCCGGCGCCTTGCCTCCGTTGATCGGTTGGGCAGGGGCAACAAATGATATTGGGGTTGGGGGAGCGGTTCTTTTTTTGATTCTCTGGTTTTGGCAGATGCCTCATTTTCTCGCAATTGCTTGGCTTTATCGAGAAGACTATGCCTCGGCTGGTTTTCGCATGCTCAGCGTGGATGATCCGCAAGGTTTCATGACGTCGCGTCAAGCTCTGCTCTATGCATTGGGCCTGCTTGCTGTCTCGCTTCTTCCTACGCTGTTAGGGATGGCCTCGCCATTTTATTTTGTAGCGGCATTGATCTTAGGGATTCTTTTTGCGCTGACGGCTTTCTTTTTTGTGAGAGATCGTACTCGAAAAAATGCACGCGTACTTTTTTTTACATCGATTATTTATTTGCCGCTGATCTTGGGAGCACTGGTGATTTTCAAAAGTTCAACGCTTAAACCCTTCAACGCTTCAACGTTTCAACAGCTGCGCAGCAGCGTTCAACCTTCTTCTCCATGATGCCCAAAAAAACTCGTCTTGCGATTGGTCTTGCGATTTTTGTTTTCGCCATCTCCCTTTGTGCCCTCGTCATTTGGCTGATGCTCCTCCGTGGGCCTGCGTTGGCGTAGTAACTAGAGTCTGTCCGAGTAGATGTGATTTTTGAAAATGTTTTTTATTTTTGTTTGATGGCTGACTCGACTACAGCCTTTGGTCTCTACAACTAGATATTTTCTAGCGTTCAAGTTATGGTCTAAAAAAATTAGTTTTCCAGGACGCGCTCTAACTAACCAAGAAGTCGGACGAGTGATTTTTTAAGGCGCAATTTTCCTTTTTGAATGTTATAGTCAAATTACTTAGAACTTACAAGCAACTGACTTGTCCTTTTTAGGAAAAGACTGCGTTCTCATCCCGTCACGTTATCGTTTAGATAGCGCTCGGTCTTCGGCCTGGCCTTTTCTAAAAATTCCTGCGTTCTTCCCTGTAATTTCTAAGTAATTTGACTATAGCGACTCGACAATCAGCTTGTTCAGCCCATTCAGGCCAGCGTTCAATACTAGCAATGACGTCTTCTAGAATTTTATCTAACGATGTGATTCCAAAATTTTCAGCAAAAATTTTCAGATTTTTTTGTTGAGGTTGTCTTGTGATATTGACCGACATAGCATGCATATTCATTTATTCATCCCAGCGCTTAACGTTAGATCAAAGGCTGGAGCTGATTTCCATTCGCCTGAAGTCTTCATAAGAAAACTATGATTCTTGGCATGATCATCATAATTTCCAACAGCGACATTAAAAACGAGACGACGTAAGACCTGCTCTAGTTGAGAAAAATCTCTAGTGAGCTTCAGGGTCACAGAAGCTAAATCTTCGCAACTAATTTCACAGGTGCGAAAATCTTTTTGAAGAAGAGCTGCTAGTGAATGAATATGAATTTTTTCTGTTCTATCGCGATCAAAACGATGTGTGCCAAAAAGACCGCGCTTCATTTTTTCTTTGGGACTATCAATTTCAAACAGTCGTGAAGGCGGCACCTCAATCTTTGCTGCTCGAGCCATGAGTGAACAAGCATACTCCATGCGGCCTTCTTGTTTGGAGTCTTTATCCGCTGTTGGAATATTGGATAATTTGATGATCCAATCTTCCCGGCCTGAAGAAATCTGAGGGCCAATACGAAGAGTATCTCCTTGGAAAGAGGCTAGCACTTTTGGTTTTGCTCCGCCTGCTGAACAACCGGCTTCAAATAAGGTGAGGATCTCTTCAGTTTTTTCCTGAATCGGTTTCCCTTCAAGAATGCAGCTGGCTTCGCGGTCCATGCCTGCTAGAGAAACAGCTTGGAGAATTTTTTGCTGCTCTGAATCTGCATCAGGAAAATAACTGAGAGCGCCCATTCCTCGATTGCCTAGGTATACCTTTCACAAATGATTTTTAGGATTTCCTGCTTGTTGCAATAGTCCGATTATTTAATGGAAGTGGTATGAGACCATTTGAAGGATCATCTGCTAATCTGCCGACTCTCATCTCATCTTTGTAACGTACTTCTAGAATCATGATGATTTTCCTCGTTGTCGTTGTGGTTTTGGTATCAGCTCATCAATCGATCGTATCGGTAATGGTTTGAAGAGGTCTTCGATTTCTTTGGTGCGTTGTAACGTCACGGCGATACGATAGAGGCGTTCAAAAAAAATTTTTCCTGTTCTCTCAAAGACCTGGTACGTGGCTAAGCGGATGGCTGCGCGAGAAGCAATCTCCTGCTGACTCCATTCGCGCTCCAGACGCAGATTCTTTTTATAGCAAAATTCTTTATAGCAATTTTATTCTATTTCTCTAAACTCAATTCATGTCTTCAGCAGCATTCCCTACTTCTTTTTCTGATTCCGTAGTCCCTTCGCATTCTGAGCCGGCTCACCACGGTGCTCCGCCGCATGTCTGTAAATTCGGGATGATTGTTTTTCTTATTTCTGAGGCGATGCTTTTTGCCGGCCTCATTAGCGGGTACATTGTTTTGCGCCTCGGATGTGCTCAGTGGCCGCCTTCACCAGGATTGCCAGCGCTTCCAAAATTTCTCACTGGATGCAACACCCTGATCCTGATTGCTAGCAGTCTTGCTTTTCACATGGTTGAAGTCTCCGTCAAAAGCGGAAAGACCGGACGACGTTGGTTGTTCCTAACTATTTTGCTAGGTTCTACATTCATTGCTGGTCAAACATATGAATGGACTCACCTCTATCATGAAGGTCTCTGGTTCCATCTTGGAGGAGTTTACGGGTCTTCCTTTTTTGTTTTGACAGGGTTTCACGGAGTTCACGTTTGTATTGGAGTGCTCCTGATGGTGTGGTGCTTTTTGCGGCAATGTTTTTTCAAATCATTCACTCAGCATCATCATGTCGCACTAGATAATGTGGGGCTCTACTGGCATTTTGTCGATGTGGTTTGGGTGTTTCTTTATACCATTTTGTATATCGTTTAATTTTGAACGTGAATTCTTCTAAATCCCTCTCACTCTCTTGGTGGGTTGTTATTTTTCTCCTAGTCGTGTTGCTCCTTGGAGGAGCTGTGTTCATGTTCCGCAAATCGGAGCAACGGAGCACGATGACAGAGCCGCCGATTGCAGAGGTTCCTGATTTTAGTTTTACGACGCAAGAAGGAAAAACATTAACGAAGGCCGATCTCTTCGGAAAAGTTTGGGTTGTTGATTTTATTTTTACTCGCTGTTCAGGACCTTGTCCGATCATGACGTCACGCATGATAGAGCTGTCTTCCAAGGTCGCGAAACTTCGAGATGTTAAATTGGTTTCTGTTAGCGTCGATCCGGTCTATGACACGCCTGCCGTCTTGGCGCAATACGCCAACAATATCCAAGCAGATCCATCGCAATGGTATTTTGTGACGGGACCACTCGACAAGATCACTACTTTTACGCAACAAGGAATGAAGCAGGCTCTGGTCAGTGAGCCAGGCGCGATGCCCAATCATTCGACTCGTTTTATGATCGTCGATCAAACGGGAATGATTCGCAGCTATCACGATGTCAATGATCCCGAAGTCGTACAAAAAATTTTGATCGATATCGGAAGCCTTGTGAGGCATCCCGCAACTCCTTCTCAGCCATGAAAAATATTTTAAAGTTTTTATTAGTCTTGAGCGCTATTGTTCCTTTTCAAGCTCTTGCCTGCGAAGGGTGCAAGATGGCGGCTTCTAAAGGAATTTCGGAGCCACAAACAATCATGGCTGGAATGGCTTTTTCCTGGAGTGTGCTTTTTATGCTTGCCGCTTTTTTTTTGTTGCTAGTCATCTTCGGATGGGCCATGCGCACTGCTTGCTTGCAGGCTGATGTGGTGCACCTAACAAAAAAGTAATGAGTAATAAGTAATGGGTAATGAGTTCTAAGATACAATTTGATGTAGCAAATAATTTTAAAAAGATAATCTATCAAAAAATGAATTTCGAGATCCTGATTTGTTTTTGATCTAAAAAATATCCACTACCCATTACCCAGTACTCATTACTTTCTTCCCCATGCCCCTTTCTCAACTTCCATCCATCAATGCTTCTCTCAATGCCTTGAGCGCTCTCTTGATTTTAGGAGGATGGTATTGCATCAAGCATCAGCGACGAGTGGCCCATGCCTGCTGCATGATCGCAGCTTTTATTACCTCTTCTCTTTTTTTGGGCTGTTATCTCTATTACCATTTTAACCTTCCGGGACATCACGTCGCTTTTACAACGCTAGGTTGGCCGCGAGTCGTTTATTTTTTCATCCTCTTCACCCACCTGCCTCTGGCCTTGGTCCTTGTTCCGTTGGTGATCATGACCTTCACGCCGGCATTACGTCAGCATTTTGATCAGCACAAAAAAATCGCTCGCTGGACACTTCCTATCTGGCTCTATGTCTCCGTGACAGGCGTTCTCGTATATTATATGTTATATGTTTGGTTCAAATAATAATTTTTGCAGTTATCAAAACTTGATTTGTATAAGTGAAGCCGTAAAAATGCAAAGCACTCAAGATACTCAACCTTTTTTCTCAACCTCTCAACAGCCGCGTTAGCGGCGCTCAACTCCTCAACTGTATTTTATGAACACATCCCTTCATCACGATCGCTCCATGCCTCATTCAGGCCTTGAAAAGACCGGCACGCTTGATGCTTTGGTACACGATAAAGACCGTGACCAACTCATCTTGGCGATGTTTGAATTGCGCCCATGGAATCTTGGCGAGTTGCAACTTTTTCAGTTGCAGGAAAAATTAAATGCTTATCTTTCATTCATCTTGGATGGAGAGATGAATGAATCGTTTCCGCATCTCGTTGGCAAGCCTGTCAGCATCGAGCTTCGGACCTTACATGAGCCGAGTGAGCAAGCGCTCGGATTTTTAAAGCGTGTGAATGATCAGATCGCTCATCAACAGATTAGCCTCGAAGTTGTTTTGATCGAAGAGCAGTTGGATGGTTGCCGCTGCAATCATCAAGGAGCCGAGTGTTGTGGCGGTCCTTCGATGTTGTCCATGCAGAGAGAAACTTGCTGTCAGGAAAAAACTGACGCGCGTTGCTGTCAGGAAAGAAATCAAACATCCTGTTGCCAAGAAACTCGTCAGCAAAATTGTTGTCGAGAAGAGACTTCTCTTGTTAGCTAGGTTAGATCAGGATACAAAGCAACCTATGGACCTACATTATTGTTGGAAAGTTTGTTTTTCCAGCCTCCAGCCATGCTAGATACCGGTACATCTCGACCTCGTAACGTCGATTGGAAAAGAGCGGCCGCTATTCTCTATGGAGATTGGGGAACGAGCAAAGCTTACGTGATCGGTCTTGCTTTTGCGGCGGCTGGTTACAGCTGCTTCTGGCTCGTTGTTCCGATGTGCATTTTGACAGCGCTCGTTGGAATCAACTACATCACGATTTGTCGACTCTATCCGAATGGTGGTGGCGTCTACGCAAGTGTGCGTCATCGTTCGGAAGTGATTTCGATTGTCGGTGCTTTTTTAATGGTTGCCGATTATATTGTAACTGCTGCCCTCAGCGCGTTGGCTGCCTTTCAATATTTAGGAGTCAGTCATCCTGCCTACTATGCTGGAGGCGCTATTTTGCTGATTGGTTTTTTAAATTTCTTTGGTCCCAAGCACACGGGTGCACTAGCGGTGATGATTTCTGTGCCAACAGCGTTGGTGGTGATCATGCTCGCAGTTTTTTCCGTCCCTCATTTAGGAACAGCATTGACCCACCTGCAGCCACTTCACGGTGGCTTGGGGCATAATTGGGTTGGCTTTGTTAGTATTGTGCTGGCTCTTTCAGGCGTTGAGGCGATTGCCAATGCAACAGGTGTCATGAAGCTCAACCCAGGAAGTTCGCTGAGGGCTCCGGTAGTCACCAAGACATCAACACGAGCTCTTCTTGTCGTGCTTTGTGAAGTCGTAGGATTTACGGCGCTCCTTGGGTTAGCGATGACGGCTTTGCCTGGATTGGCAGTCGCTCATGGTGATGTGAGTGCGCCTGGAGCAGAAGGAGTCAGAGATTATATGTTGCGGTACATGGCACAGGTTTTTGTGAGCCATTCGCTAGGGCCTATTTTTGGGATGGTTGCAGCATGGTTAGTCAGCATTACTTTTGGATTGCTCCTTCTCTCTGCTGTTAACACAGCTATTCTTGGTTTAATTTCAATCTCCTTTTTGATGTCAAAAGATGAAGAGCTTCCTCCCGTCTTTGCAAAGCTCAATCAATTTGGTGTGCCTCATTTTGCATTATTGCTGGTCACCTTAATTCCAGCGTCCTTGGTGATTCTCGTTGGCGATATTTCAGGACTTGCAGAGCTTTATGCGGTGGGAGTTGTTGGCGCTATCGCCACGAATCTTGGAGCAACGATGACCGATCGTAAATTGCCATTGCGTTTTTATGAACGTGCTTTGATGTTTATTACTTTTGGTATTCTGGTGGCAATTGAAGTAACCCTCTTTATTGAAAAACCAAGCGCTCGTGTCTTTGCTGTTACAATTTTAGCAATTGGGCTCATCATGCGAGGTCTGGCTCGTGAGCATTCCCTTCGCAAAGCAGCAAAACTAAAAGCTCAGAGTCACGAACTTCATCGTAAAGTAGAGCCCGTGGCGATGAGCTCTCGACAACTGCCATCAGTTGTCACATCTACACAGCATTCGCATCAGCATCCTTACGAACATCCGACTCAGCATCATGGTGGTCCTATTCTTGCGGCTGTACGAGGTTTGGGTAAGACGCTGGATTTTGCAGTCGGTGAGGCCCGGGAAACGGGACGTCCGCTCTACGTGATGTTTGTTCGAGAACAACCAGCCATTGCTCCAGGAGACCGAAAGAAAAAATGGCACGATGACAAAGAAGCCAAAATTATTTTTGAAAGCCTCAGGGAAGAAGGGCTCGGAGAAAATATTTTGCCTTGCTACACTATTAGTGATTCTCCTCCCGATGCTATTGCTGATCTGGCTTCTACCGTCGGCGCCGAACGCGTCATCATCGGTGCTTCTCAGCGAGGCAAACTGGTCAACATGCTTCGTGGAGATTTGATTTCAACGCTATCGAAGATGCTGCCAGAGGATATGTATCTCGTCGTTTGCGGCTGAGCCCTGCTTTGAAAATTCTACTACTGCAGCGAAGAGCTGCGTCGTGCCGGTGCTCGTGTCCTCGAGTATGTTCATATACACTGCGGTACTGCGCGCCGTCACTCCTTGCTCTTCACCTGCATTAGCGAATTTTGAAAGTAGGGCTTCGTGTAGCTTGCAAACTCTCCAAGGTGTCTATGCTCCGAGGCGCCTTGATCTTCACTAGCCTCAGCGAATTACTGCGGCAGTTTTTTTAGTTTGAATACGCTCAGCGCATACAGTTGGCCCAGAGTGAGGGTAAAAATTGAAGATGTCGGTTAAAAAAACGCTCTAGGAGGCCCGTGGTGCCCCGTTTTTTGAGGAGGTGCTATGGTCATAGCGGCGGTTAAGAATTTTTGATTTTCAGTAAATCATCCAGATAATTAACATGTTGCTAATAATATTTCTCTCCTGCCGCAGAGGGGTTTCCGCCGTTTTCTCTGTAGGAATGTTGCTAGATTTGGTCCAAAAAGGGGAAAAGAGGTCAAAAAGAGGGGTAATAGCCATTGTGGTCAAATAGAAAGATAAAGATCTTGAGTCTAAAGAGCGTCTTGCTATTTTGCTAGACCTCCCATTTTTTATGAAAAGAAGATCTCCCTCCAGTTTTTTCGTTATTCAGGTAGCAGTGCTGCTATTGTCGCTTACTTTTTTGAGCAGCTCTTTTGCTGTCAGGCCTAAACTCGTAGGAACAAAAGGATTTGGTGTTTGGAATATTGGAGATTCTGACACGAAGGGAGAATTAGGCGATACAAGAGAGATAACGGCGGACAATCGAGCACGGTTTGATCAATTAAGCGATAATGGATCAGATCGGTCTAGTCTTGAGCAGAGGAGGAGTAACATAGATTCTGTCCAAAAAGATGAGTTTTTGTTTTTACAACAGAAGAGTAGTTTTCGTGCAAAGGAAGACCAACGA
>JAIEQF010000023.1 GCA_019747895.1 Chthoniobacterales bacterium | reverse complement strand
CTAACACGAGATAGAAGTATTGAAATCAAAATGACCTGAGGAAACCAATTTACAGACGAATTGTTGCACGACCAAAACGAACACCGACCTCTCGTCGATAAAATTCCACCTTTACCCTTCATCACTCAATCATTAGTCTCTTCTTCATGTTGGCAGATGATCGCTGAAGCCTCGGCTTTAGAGGAAAGTCCGGACACCGAACGGCAGCATACCATGTAGAATACATGGGAGATGATGGCACAAGTCATCATCGACGGAAAGTGTCACAGAAAACAAACCGCCGAAGAGGAAACTTTTTGGTAAGGGTGAAAAGGCGGGGTAAAAGCCCACCGCTCCAAACGCAAGCGAGGAGGCACGACAAACCCTATGCGGTGCAAGACAAACAGGAGAACAGGCAGCCGGCTTGGATGCTTAGATACGTTCAGCATTTTGAACGGATGGAAGTGAGACTCCGGGTACGTCGCATTGATTTTCGGATCAGCGGTGATGAAAGTCATCGAGAGAAATGGTCATCCCAATGTTGAGCAATCAACGTTGTGACAGAATCCGGCTTACAGCTGACATACGAGGGTGGTGGCAACATCACCCTCGTTTTTTTGTACTCAAAACTTAGCCCGGATATTTCATACCTCTCATAGGAAAGCGCAAGAAAAAGCTGATGAGATAAGGCGGAGGCAGAATTCATCAGCTTTGGCCAAGCTGCAGGCTGAGAGCATGAAATATCGGGACTAGAAATGAATGGGATCTTCTGTACCCTGAAAAACACGTACTCCAAGCGCATTTCCATTTGTAGATGATGGCAAGTTCAATCTTCTTTCCAATTGATATCTGTAAAATTTTGTTTCACTCGAGCGTAATGCCATGTTCCAAAAATCAGGTTCATCATTATTAATGAGACACTCTTCTCCTGCAATCACCTTGCGTGCTGCGTCAGCATAGTCTTGCGCTTTCATATCATCTTCTGCCACTAGTGAGCTAAGCGATGAGCGACTTCCTGTGATTCTCTCACGATAGGCAGCTAAAGCATATAACTCACCAATTTGTCTTAATCGTGAAGACAAATCATTATCTTTTCTTTGCTGAACTGTTTCATGAGCACTTTTAAGAAGAAAAAGTGCTGCCTGAAGATGATATTCAGCAACTTTTTTATTGCGTTGATCGCGAGCTGCTCTTGTTAACTCCATCATCGAAGCCTTCATTCTTCCAGACCCATTAAAATAGACGCCCTTAAAACAATCTCTAATTTCTTCTGTCACTATAGGTAAAAATTCTGCGTCGCTCGACTGTGCCGGATGTAACGAATACTTCTCAACAAAATCATTAGCTCGATTCAAGAACGAATAAAGCCTTCTTCTAAACTGAAGCATCTTGGTTTCATTATTTGTAGATAAAAAAAACCAAGAAGATTCAGAACTAAGTACCCCAAGAAAAAGAGACATGTATCTTAATTTTAATGCTAATCGATCTCCAGTTAAGTGACGCAAGATCTCGTTCAAATCGATTGTTCTTTCATTAGAAGCCGTCAGTTTATTGTTCAATGAACGCAACCTTTCTGCAGGACAAGCGCGATCAAATTTTAGAGCAATATCAGCACAAAAAAATTGAAAAACCGCTCTTTCCAATGATGTTCTAGCCTGGGTGTTAGCCACGGTTAAAGAACCTTCTAGTTCTAAGTCCATTGGGGCATTATTGATCAATTTAGAAACCGCATCGCAATCAATAGGCACGTTTTCTTCTACATTTTTTGATGTTAATTTTTCAACGAGAAGCGACATGGGAGCAAGTCCGCCGATCCGATCCAATGAAGCTTGACGTTTCTCTTTTAAAGAAGCTTGAAGATTTTCTTCTCCAAGTTGATCACTTTCGCTTTCCATGAAGGTAAAAATTTTTTCTAAGACAGCAACCTGCTGAAATACTCTGTCGCTTAGTGCATCTGGTTGTTTTTTCCTAATCACTGCTTCTAGCAATTCAAGGACTTGTTGTTTGTTCTCTAAATTTTGATCTAAGATATCGAATTTTTCAAAATCCAATGCAAAGTCGATCTTCTTGATTTCATTAAGAGCTGCAAGCTGTTCTTCAACAGAGGAAGCTCTTTTAAACTTTGCTACTAACTCTGCTGCTGTTGGAGTGCTTGGTAAAATGGTACTCAAAAGGAATCCTATCCAAGTAGGAGTTTCCGGCTGGATCTTTAAGGCCACTTGCGCTGCTTGTGCTAACGCTTTATTCCTCTCAATAACATCATAAAAACGTTTAATTTCGTTAATATTTTGAACTTGTTCTTGGACATACTTTTCTCTCTCTTCATAAACTTGAGTCTGCAACGTAGTAGCTTTTTGGTGCCATTCCTCCGCTTGTTTTTCCGAAGAGTTTGCCTCTGCTTGTTTTGCTTGAAGACGCAATTCCCTAACCGTTGTTAGACCTTGCTGAAATGGTTCGTTGATCTTAGGAGGAAGAGTCTTGATGATCCTCTTTTTTAATTCTTGTAATGCAGAATAAGAAAAATTAGTAACATTCCATTGTTGAATTTCTCTAACAATATCAGGGTGGTTAACATCCAGTCGCGCTAAAGATTCTGCTAATTTTTTTTTAGCAGCTGCCGAATAATGAGCAGAGGGATCAAGAGATCCAATAGAAATGCCACCAAGATTGCCATGCTTAGGCAATGCATTTTCCTGAGAGACTTCTTTCACTGCTAGTGTTCTTCCTCTCAGCTGAAGACTTGATATATTTTCTGGATCAGTCATCTCTCTCTCTCCTTCACTCTTTGCTGGCTCTATCGTCGGTTCTTTTTTTCCTAATTTTTCCTCCCCACCAGGCCAAGCATAAAGCGTTGTCTGGAGAATAATTGAAAATAGAAGTAATCTTAATAAACTGGGGAGAGTCATTCTTATTCTTCCTAATGATTCTCGTGCAGCGTCATCAACTCACTCGACGTGACCCTCACCACTTCTTCGAGCGAGGTCAAGCCTTGAGCTACTTTTTTCCAACCATCGAGGCGCAGCGGCACCATTCCATCTTTCGCAGCTTGTGCGCTGAAGTCTTTTCCTGTCGCTCTTTTTTGAATAAGTTCTTGAAGTGAAGAGGTCATCGGACAAATCTCCATAATCGCCAAGCGTCCTGCATAACCAGTCTGGCGGCAGCGATCGCAGCCGACGGGTTGTCGAAGGCCTGCTTTTAATTCGAGAGGAAATCCAACTTTGAGGAGCTCCTCGTCAGAAAACTCAGCAGGCTTGGAACAATGAGGACAGAGCTTTCTGACCAGTCGTTGCGCTAAAAAAGCTCGCACGGAAGAGCCGACCAAGAATGGTTCGATCCCCATATCGAGGAGACGGGTAATACCACCAACAGCATCGTTCGTGTGCAGCGTGCTAAAAACCAAGTGTCCTGTCAGCGCTGCACGAATCGCGATGTCAGCGGTCTCTGCATCACGCATTTCTCCAACCATGATGACGTTGGGATCGCCACGCAGAATACTCCGCAGAGCCGTTGCAAAGGTCAGCTCGATTTCTGGTTTGACCGCAATCTGAATCACCCCATCCAGCTTGTGTTCGACAGGATCTTCAATCGTGACGATGCGCCGCTCCTTCACATTGAGATGACTTAAAAAAGTGTAAAGCGAAGTACTCTTTCCACATCCCGTCGGACCAGTCACGAGAATGATTCCATTGGACATCGCAACAAGTTCACGAATTTGCCGTTCGATATGAGGATCAAGTCCGAGACGTTTAAAATCAAATCTCTCTTGTCCCAACAAACGCAAGCTCACATTCTCACCATGAACGCAGGGAATCGTTGCGACACGCACATCAATGGATTGCCCTCCATGCTCGAGAGCAATGCGTCCATCTTGGGGAAGACGTCGTTCTGCAATGTCGAGGCCCGCCATGATTTTTAATCGCGAGGTCACTGAATCTTGCAGCATCTTGATCCGCTGCGGCACAGGAGCTTCATGCAAGACGCCATCCAATCGGTAGCGAATCCGCAAATCTTTTCCGAGAGGTTCAAAATGAATATCGGTAGCTGATTGTTGTAAAGCTTCTCGCAAAATCTGATTCACAAACTTCATGACGGAAGCCTCTGAGTCTTCTTCGTCGACTACATTGACCTCTTCATGAGAGCTCGTGGAAAGTTCGTCTTCACGTCCCTCCATTAATTCCTCAAACGTTTCAGCACCGACACCATACGTTGCTTTGATCAAATCAACCAGACGACGTCGTGTTGTCATCACAAACCGCAAAGGACCTTGATGATAAATTGCAAGTGACTGCCATCCCATGTGATCAAAAGGATCAAAGGTCAAGAGCGTCATCTCTCGCTCAGAACGCAAAGGATCTTGCTCTTCGGGAATGACATCAAAACCTAAAGCTAATCGCGCTGGAAAGCGCTCTCTTGCTTGAGAAGAAGGGACGACTTCACTTTCTTCTCGCCACTCCAAGTGGAGAGCTTGAGCCAACTCAAAAAGAAATTCTCGCTCAGGAACAATGCCTGTGTCCAAGAGAGCCCCTACTAAAGATCGTTGTGCAAAAGCGGCACGCCGGAGTGCTTCTTCTAAATTGGCGAGATCATGGCAGCCGACTCGTTGAGCAAGAGCAAGCAGTTGATGAATCAATCCTGAAGCAGCTATTGGTGATTCTTCCATTTGGGGTAATTGCATAACTTCTTAATATCACCTTGAAGCTTTCATTTCGCAATGTTCTTTCTCTTGTTTTTTATTTTTTTTTAAAATCAATTCGCTTTCTGATGCTGTTGCGATTAGCTTATGCAAAGTTTATTTTCATGCGCCACCGCTCTCTCTTTTTTTTCTATTTAGTATTTGCCGGTTTGATAGCGTCCGTTTCTTTGGCCCAGGCTGGCTCCAAGAAGGTCGAAAAAAACTCGTCTTCTTCTGATCTCTCTTCAACAGAGGCTTTCAGTAATCCCATCGATTCCTTTTCCATCACACTAAAGCCACAGCTCCAAAGCAGCCCGCTGCCTGCATGGATCAGTCACTCCCTGAATCTCGCTTCAACACCTTCCTTATTAGAAATTTCATTAGCTCCTCTTTCTCAACAAACCTCCATCGATCATTTTGTGTTAACAGTTGTCTTCGATGATCACGGAGATGGTGGTCCTTTTATTGAATGGAAAAAACCCAATGGCGACCGAACGATGCTTTGCGGGGGCCTTGGCGTTAATGGACCTGCAGTTGGATTCAACGCTCGAAAACTTTTAATCCCTTATGACCTTGCTTTTGATGGCGGAACCGTGGTGATCCATCACGAAGGGCGCTTTGATCAAGTTATTTCGGCAACACTCCAGACAGCTCGCACTGCAACCATAGCCGTCCTTGGAGAAGAAAATAATGTTGCACTCCTGGATGAAGTTGGAAATACCATTTCTGAAGATCTCGCTGCTGGCGATCGACCTCCTCTCAAAGAAGGCGATGTGATGAAGGGACGTTTGATGACGATTGAGCTTGCAGCGACAACCCAACAGGGAGGCGAATTTGAATTTATTGTTAAGTCAGAAGATGGACTCCCTGACACCCTGATGCTGAATACCGAAGTGATCGGTCTTGATCTTGAATCTCAAATGGAAGTTCGCGTCAATGATACTTTTGTTGGAATGTTAAATACCGCTCCTTTTTCACTCACCTCTTCTGAATTGATCAACACGGCAGGTTGGAACACCCCAGAAGACCAGCCTCAATTCCACCTTGCCGGCTGGCGCAAAGCCTGGCTCTACCTTCCTGGACGACTCTGGAAGAAGGGAGAAGAAAATTATATTTTGCTCAGCCTACCAACACCCTCTTCCTCCCCTATTTCATTAAGGAATAGTACGCTTGATCTGCACTACGATAACAATGTCTCTCTTGGCCATTCAACAACCCCACTTGCAAAAGACCTGTTTCGGTATTAGATTGTTTCTACCAACGTCTCAAAGACAAAAAAAAATTCACCACAAAGAACACAGAGATTATACAAAGAACACGAAAAAAATTCTTTTATAAAAAATTCTTTTTGTGTTCTTTGGGTGCCGCTTTAGCAGCTTTGTGATCTTTGTGGTGAATTTCCTCCTGCTTGAATTTTATAAACTCCTAAACATCATCAAATCCTATGATTACATTACCTGAAAAAAAACATCATCTGCGTGAAGCCGGTTATACTCTTTTTGAGATCATGCTCGTGCTCGGTATCATCTCCGTGTTGGTTGGTTCTGCCATCTACATGGTTGCAGGAAACCTTGATGTCGCGAAAGAACAACGCGTTAAAAGTGACATCCAAGCGATCTCAATGCAGCTTCGCACTTATGAAATGCTCAACTATCGCAAACCAACGACAGAGCAAGGCCTAGAAGCCTTAGTACAGCCGCCCAGCGCTGATCCTAAGCCACAAAGCTGGAAAAAATTAATGGATTCTGTTCCTCTTGATCCTTGGGGTAACTTTTATGTTTATCGCAATCCAGGAAAATATCATCCTGATGGTTACGACCTCTATTCTCTCGGACCTCAAGGCAAAGAAGGCGAAGGAAATATTGGGAGATAGTTGCGACGCGACGTTGAAGAGTTGAAAGATTGAAAAGAGTTTTACGTCAACTCAAAAATTAAAACGCACCATTTGCAACACACTGAACGTGTTCAAAAATGAATAAAATCGATGCAGTGCCAGGAACACGGAGCGCAGCTGAGGAACGTATTGACATACGTGACGAAAGCGAGCACCGGAGTGACGCCGCAATGCGCGATTTTATGCATTTTGGGACATGTTCTAAAGGCTTCACCCTTTTAGAGGTCATGATTGCCCTTGCCCTTGTTGCAGTTTTATTAACGATTGCCATCCCTTACATGAAGGATTCTTTTGGGCAAAGCCAAAGCGATCACATTTCCGAAGCCATCACAACCCTCGTGCAAGAAACTCGTACTACAGCCCTGAAAGCCCATGAAAGTCGTTACATCGACTTCAACGACGCTTCTTTTCGTCAGCTCTTTCCTGCCGACTGGAAGTTTCAACTAGAGCGAATAAGCGATCAAAAATTTCATGCCCCCAATTCTGGAGAGCGTTGGGAATTTAATGGTGAAGGAATCTGCGATTCTCTTTCATTAAAGATTCAAGGACCAGGTCAGACACTCACCCTTAAGTTTGACCCCATCACGGGAGAAATCACTCATGATGAATAAAAGAGCTTCTGGCTTCACTCTCTTCGAAGTCCTGATCGCCCTAGCAGTCTTTGCCATGGCCGTAACGGGACTCGCAATGGCACTTGAATCGATCGTCCAGACAGCATTAGAAGCTCGGCAGCGCACGCTCTCTCGCTTGGAATTAGAATCACGCTTAGCATATGACATGGTAGATCCTCCAATCGAAGGAGATCGTACCTTGAGCGCCGCAGAAAATCATGGCTTCAATATTACTGAGTCTGCCACTCAAGAAAATTTGGAAGATGGAGAAGGTCATCCCCTCACCGGCATCTATCGTCTCAAGATTAGTTCTAAAACAGGAAACAATACCGATTCATTAGAAACATTGATTTATCATCCCTAGTACGTTGTAAATTCTACTGTTGTGGCGAAGAGCTGCGTCGCGTCGGTGCTCGCGTCATCGAGTATTTCCATATACACTCAGCCACTGTGCGCCGCCGCTTCTTGCTCTTCATCCACCTCAGCGAATTTCCAACGCACTAGTTAAATTTGCACCTCTTTAACTAAACAGCCATAGCTTTCATGACATTTAAAAAAAATAAAGCTTTTACAATTTTGGAGGTCATCCTCTCCATGGCCGTTCTGGCGCTGCTGACAGGAGCGATCTATGCCATCTCCATGGCGGCCATGCAGGCAACTCAGGAAACATTAGAGGAACAATTGACAATCCGCCGATTGGAAGGTTTTCTTCGCATTACCCGTGATGCTTTTCTGAACCTTCCTGCCAAAGGATCGGTTTATCTTGATTCTTCGTCGAACAATGGAATTCCTGATCTGTTTTTTGATAATGCAAACAGCCTTTTTGGTATCCCTAGCCTTGGAGGTGGTACTCTTGTTTTGTCAGCAAGACCGAGACCTGATGGAACACGCGCCTTTTCCATTTTACGTCTTCCTAAAAATGCACAAGGAAACGATCGCGATCGTCTTTATCAAGAAGGGCATTGGACAAGCCTCTTACCTAAAGTAATCAAACCGCACTGGAGCTTTTTCCGCAATGGCCAATGGCTCGATGAATGGCCTCAAGGAGCAGGACGCCCACAGCTAGTGCGGCTTGAGATGAACCTTCGTGCTTTTCACGATCCTATTGTAGCGACTTTTTATCTTCCTCCTATTAGTGGCATGGGAGCCATCCCTTCTTTAAATGATCTCTTAAATCAATTGAAGGCTTTACAAGGAAACAATCCCGCTGCCCAACCTTCTCCAACAGCACCTCCAACAGCACCTCCAACACGTCAACAAAAGTAATGAGTAACGGGTAACGAGTATTTTTGACACACCAATGAATAATTCGAAACTCCAACGCCAACAGATTTTATCTTGTAATAAAAAGAATGGAGAGCATCTGCTGCCTCAGCACTCATTACCCGTTACTCGTTACTCGTTACGACCATCGCAACGCGATGGTTTCGCCCTCCCGATTGTTCTTTGGACCATCGCCATCCTCACGGTATTAGTAATGATGGCGCTTGGAGCAGTGAATCGTTGGATCGATGAGGCTTCTGTAGCAGAAAAAACATTTCGCGCTCGCCAGTTAGCACTCAGCGGATTGGCTATTGCCATGAATCAAAATGTTGCGCCCAATGATCCGATCCTCACTAAAGGAGATCCTAAAAGCAACAAAGAAGAAAGCTATACGGTCGAGATCACTAATGATGCTGGCCTCATTAATCCAAATATTTTTTTAAAGAGCGCCGATTATACGTTCTTTTTTCAAGCCCTCTTTAACGCCTGGAATGTAAAAGAGGCTGATCAAGAAAAAGCTATTGATGGACTCTACGATTGGCAAAGCCCGACGACACTTTCCTCTGCTCATGGTGCCAAGCAGGGAGAATATGAGGCCATGGGATTAGAAGGGTATCCTCCAAACGCTCCCTTCGCTGATGCACGAGAAATGGCCATGGTCATCGGTTTTGCTCCTATTATGAAAGCAAAGCCTAATTGGAAAAAATATTTTTCGACCTACAATTCAGGAAAAATCAGCCTTCGAGCAGCTCCGCCTGAAATTCTTGAGGACGTCCTAGGAATGACTGCTGAACAGGCTGAAGCTTGGATTAAACTGTGCGCTGGCCCTGATGGGATTATTGGAACAGATGATGATCTCCAATTTAGTTCCCTTGATGAGGCAGCAAAGCTGATGGGACTCAATCCGGGGCAACAGCTCAAACTCAACAACTGGTTTACCATCTCAGGAAATGTGCGTCGCATCGATAGCATGGGAAACTGCAATGGCACCGTTCATCACATCATTGTTATCATGCGCAATGCGACAAGTAATACTATCTTGGGTTGGCAGGAGGAGTGAATGCAGGCAAACAGGTTACAGGTTGCAGTATTACAGGCAAAAACAGTTTTGCCATTTGAAAAATTGAAATTCTGCTGTAACTTAAACAACCTCCAATTTATTTCCTTCATCTTATTTCCTTCATCTTATTTCTTTCATCCTGTTCCCCGTAACCTGTGACCTGTCGTCATGACTTTCTTTTCCTTATTTAAAAAATTTCGACTTCGCAAAAAAATGGAGACTTCTTTAGAAAAGCTTCCATCTTCTTTGGAAGCGGAAGCCTTATTAGAAGAGGATCAAGAGGCGCCTTCTCCAGAAATACCTCCCCCACTTCCTCTCCAGCAGAGAGAGTTCATGCCGCCGATTGGAGAGATGCCTCCACCCATTCCCTCTCAACATTCCTCACCTCAGCACTCTCCCTCTCCTGTTGTCTCTTTGTTAAAAAAAGAATGGCTGCGAGCTCAACCATTTCTAGGAAAGCATTGGAAGAGTTTTGTTTCATCTGACAAACAACAACAGGCCGAAAAGATCTTTTCAAAAGTTGAATATGAACTTTCTTCACTAAAAAAAACATCTCCTCAACGCGATTTGCTGGTCTTGCGACCGAGTGAGCACGAAGCCCAATGGCAGCTTTGGAAATTTCCAAACAAAAAAGATGATGCACCGACATTGCTTGATGATCACGCATTGCCTCTTGCTCCCTCGCAGAAGACACGCCTTTTAGTTGGAGTTCCAACACGCGATCTCGTCGTGATCCCTCTTTGGATTTCAACGGAAGGAAATCTTCTAGAGCTCATTGAGCTAGAACTCAGCAGCAAGCATCTTCTACGTCGCGGAATGGCAGAAGGCCTCAAAACAATTCCTCTGGAAACAAAAGAGGGTCGCATTTTAGTCGTCGTATTAGCACCAACAAGCTCTCCTTCTACGCTCACGGCTCCTTATCTTAAAGCCGCTGATCAATTTGAAGCATCGGCTCGTTTACTCCCTCACCAATATGCCGACCTTCTAGTTTGGAGAGAATTGGGAGAGGTCTGTTTTGGTTTTTCAAGAAAAGAACAGTTCGTTTGGTTTTCGGGAACCAATGAAACTATGGTTACTCCAGCCACTATTGGCCTTATCAAACGGATGAGTCTTCGACTAGAAGCTGAAACTATCCTCGAAGAAACACCGCGAAGCCTCCATATTTTTGGTTCGTTTTCCGAAGAAGAACGTTCCTTGCTGAAAAGTTTTATAGGGATGTCCTCTACAGCCCTCGATAGTAAAAAGTACAATTATTATTCTGAATTGCCTCAACCCATTTTGTCGACTCCTCCACTCGACCTCCCTGATGAAGCAGCTCGTGACAAGCGCCTCCATCAAGAAAAAAATTTACGCCTTAAGCGAATCATCGCTCTGATTGCTTTCATTTATTTTTGCTTGTTGTTACTGGGAGGCAGCACGCTGCTGCTCAAAAAATGGACTCTTCAATATTACCAACATCGCATCACTAGGGAACAATCAACCATTGAGCAAGCCAATCAAGTCATCACTCAATGGCAAGAGTTCCGTCCTGCCATCGATCCGACAGCGTACCCCTTGGACATTCTTGCTGAAATAGCACGTCAAATTCATGGAGAAAAAATCCGCCTCATCACACTTGCTGGCATGGAAGGAAAACTCCAAATTGTAGGAGAGGCAACCGACGTTGCCCAAGCATATCATTTTATTGAACAAATCAAAAAAATTCCTGAACTTCAGGAATACGAATGGACTAGCGGACAGCCTAAATTAGCAGGCAAAAGCAGCGTCCGTTTTGAACTAGAAGGATCCCGATCTCATGCGAAAACTAGCTCCGAGTGAAAAAACTCTTTTTTTAATTCTTTGTGGTGCTGTGTTTTTAGCTCTCAATCTTTTGAGCTTAAAAATATTTCTGAGCAAGCGTCAACAACTTCAACTGGAAGTTGAAAAAGCCAAATCAACATTGGAAGAAGGGCGCACCACAATTGAACTGGCGCAGCTCTTGGAGCCAGCTAACAACTGGATCCATCAGCATCCGCTGCCAATCTGGACACCCGATCAAGCAAGCTCTGAACTTTTGAAATGCGAGCGAGACGAAGCGGAGAAGGACAATCTCAAGATCATCGAAGAAAATCTCCTCCCTTCTCATGCCTCCAAAAACGCTGATTACGTTAGCGTTCAAGCGAAAGTCAACGGTCCTTTTGAAGGACTGGTCAAATTCCTCTTTGCTTTACAAAATCCAACAGCATGGCGCGCTATCGACAAATTTATCATCAAGAGTGATGCTGAACCAACTAAGGTGATCATGGAACTAGAACTAAAACAGTTTTTTAAATTACCGTAACTACCAACGTTCCGTTGGTAGTTAGTTCGCAGTTGGCAGTTCGTAGTTCGCAGCAACAAAATGACACACAATATGAAAAAGAATTACAAAGATCTTCTCGTTTGGCAGAAAGCAATACAACTTACTCCACATGTTTATAGTCTTGTCAAAAAGTTTCCGAAAGAAGAAACATTTGCTTTAGGAATGCAAATTTGCCGAGCAGTTATATCTGTTGCTTCTAACATTGCTGAAGGGCAAGCACGAGGGCACAAAAAAGAGTTTCTTCAACATTTGAATATTGCCAAAGGCAGCTTGGCAGAACTCCACACACAGATGATCATTGCTGAAAAATTAAGCTATCTGAAACATGAAGAAGTCAGGAAAGTTGAAAGTGATATTGACATACTGTGGAAAGTACTTCATGGCCTCATCAACAGTCTACATCCTGTATAGAATAATTTTGCTTTTGTAATGAACCGCCAAGCTACTAATAACTGCGAACTGCGAACTGCGAACTGCGAACTAAATATTCGGCCCTTTGGCCGAATATTTATGCTTGGATTGCTCCTGCTGCTTTCCAGCGTCATGGCATCCTCCACCGAAGAGCCCACTCCACCGTGGATGAAACCCCGAGACCTTTCCAGCTTTCAAACACTGCTGCAACATTCTCCTTTTTCCCTGGCTACCGCAGAAGATTCTTCACCCATCTCCGATCGTTACATGCTGACAGGCATCATTACACTTGACGGAGAAGAGCAAGTTTTTGTGATGGATCGCAACGACCAAAGCCGCGATCTCCTCACCAAAAAACCAAATACCAAAGGAATGGCCTTGATCAATATCATTCACGATGATGATCCTAATAAATTAAAAGCGACCATTCGCGTGAATGGAGAAACAGGAGTGATCAACAATATTGATCTCGCTGAAAATAATGGAAAAGGCTCCAGACCTGGAAGTCCAACTTCACCTTACAACAAAAGCGGATCTCACTTGCCAGCAACACCACGCTATCCTGGAACCTATCCTGGTGCAGGCCGCATGCCATCTTCGCAAAGTCCAGGATTACCGTCTTCTAATTATAACAATCGCAGAGTCATTCGTCGCCCGCCTATCTCTGCTCCATCAGGAAGCCAAAATAATTATCAACAAGGAATGCCAAGCAACTACCCGCCACCTTCCTCTGGCAGTTATCCGGGAACATCGGGCTATCCTCCAAGCAACTATCAACCTGGCGCCATGCCGCCAAGCGGCCGCCCACCGAGCAGTTATCAGCCTAGAGCCTCTACTGGTAATTACGAATCATCTGTTCCTGGGTATTAGTAATCGTTCAGGTGCCTGGTCAAGAAGGAGCTTTATAAAACTGCTTTTGTAGAAAGCTGAGATGTTGAGCCGCTACATCATTCCCGCAAAGGCAGGAATAAAGCAGCTGTTGAGCGCCGCTAACGCGGCTGTTGAGAAGAAACCATCCTTTTCAACTTCTGAACTTCTCAACAAAACTTTCGTTATAAGATTTTTTTCTTTTGTACAGTCAAATTACTTAGAAATCACAGGGAAGAACGCAGGAATTTTTAGAAAAGGCCAGGCCGAAGACCCAGCGCTATCTAAACGATAACGTGACGGGATGAGAACGCAGTCTTTTCCTAAAAAGGACAAGTCAATTGCTTGTAAGTTCTAAGTAATTTGACTATACAATCCAGTCTTCTGAATAGATACCGCTATCAAGCTATTTCTTTTCCGCTTTTCCCTGAGAAGCGACGGCATGCATCGCAGCAGCGATTTTTTCTTGGTCGCCGAGATAATAATGTCGGAGTGGCTTTAAATCTTGATCAAGCTCATAGACCAACGGAATGCCTGTAGGAATATTGGTGTGCAAAATTTCTTCTTCGGAAAGTTGGTCGAGATGTTTCATCAAAGCACGAATTGTATTTCCATGAGCCACCATCAGGACTTTTTTTCCTTGGCGAATGACAGGAACCATTTTCTCATTCCAGTACGGAAGGACTCGGGCCACGGTATCTTTTAGGCACTCGGTTGCTGGAAGATCTTTTTGCGGAACCTCAGCATAACGAGAGTCGTGTCCTGGCCAACGTTCATCGGAAGGCTCGAGGGGAGCTGGAGCAACATTGTAACTGCGCCGCCAGATCAAGACCTGCTCTTCACCAAACTTCGCTGCGGTCTCCGACTTATTGAGTCCTTGTAACGATCCATAATGACGCTCATTGAGCCTCCAAGAACGTTCTACTGGAATCCAAAGCTCATCAAGCTCGTCGAGCACCATCCAGAGCGTCTTGAGCGCTCGTTTCAAAACGGAAACAAAAGCGACATCAAATTGGAAGCCTTCTTTCTTCAACAACTCGCCAGCGGCTTTTGCCTCGGCACTTCCTTTTTCTGTAAGATCGACATCGGTCCAACCGGTAAAACGATTTTCGCGATTCCAAAGACTTTCACCATGACGAATAAGAACGAGTTGATACATAGGAAAAAAATAGCCACAAAGAAAAATAAGATAAAGAAGAGAATAGCCACAAAACAACACAAAGAGCACAAAGAAAAAACTCGCAGTATGGTAGTGTTAGAAATTTTGTGTTCTTTTGTCGCTACTCCTCCCAAAAATTTACCGGCTTCGGCTTGGGAAGTGGCAATCCATGGGCTTCTGCAGATGGGCTACTCGGAGCAACTGGTTCCGCTCGACGAACCTCGAGTTCTTTTTTCTCTGGCAAAGGATTACTCGTCGTATCACTATTTATTTTTTTGAACTTATTTCCTGCTGGAATTGCCTTTTGAACACTTATAGGAATCGCCTTCTGTACTTGAATTTTTTCATCACCCTTCATGATAAAATCAACACTCCCCTCTCCAACGGGCTTGGGCAAGTCTTTCAAGAGCGTTGGCGCAGTGACAATAATCGGCGCGACACTACTGAGATCAACAGCCGTAACGGCTCGTGGCCACTCTGCCTCTTCTTCCGATTTTTCTTGAGCACGCACGCCTGATCCGTGAAGGTCACACTCAATCGTAGGAATTTCTGAGGCTGTGGCATAGAGCGTTATTGTTCCATTGTCTTTTTTCTTACAGTCTGCAGCTGGCAACAATCCCGAGTTTCGACAAACCTCGACAGAATGAAGCGTTGCTGGCGGCTTGATGGGATCAGGAGCAAAGTTTTCCAGCGAGGCATTCATCACCGAAGCCCAAATAGGCAACGCTAGATCTTTTCCAAAAGCCCCACGATAAATTTTTTGGGGTTTATCAAAACCAATCCAGACACCGCAGGTGACAGCACTTGAATAACCGGCAAACCAGACATCTGTGAAATCGTAGGCTGTACCACTCTTCCCGCCTGATGGAAACGAGGAGAGAGCAGCTTGGGCGACCTCAGCAGCATCGGTTTTGTGCAACGCCTCATCTAAAATCGCATGTGTTTGAAAAGCCACCTCAGGCGAAATGACATCCACACGTTTCGGTGGTGTTTCAAAAATAACCTTCCCGTCATTATCTGTAATTTTCGTAATCGCAAAAAGATGATCAGGACGAGTTCCCTTTCCTGGAAAAGTCGAAAAAGCTAATGTCAAATCATCGAGCCCCATTTCACTCGATCCTAAATAAGCATTAGCAACATCTCGCACTGGTGCGTGAATCCCTGCTTTTTTCGCCAACGATTGCACTGCATCTGTTCCCGTCATGAATCCCAAGCGCACCACCGCAGCATTCTTACCACGTATCACGGCTTCCTGCGACGTCATGGGGCCTTCGTAGCTGTTATCAGGCCGCTCCACGCCCCACTCTCCCAAAATTCCGGTCTCTCCACCAATCATGACATAGTGATTATCGATGCAGGAGTCATCTACGGAAGTTCCAGGGAAAATTCCTTTGCTATAGGCTGCTGCTGCTACAAAAGGGGTAAAGAGCGTCCCCGGAGGACGACGCCCTTGAAGAGCGCGATTGTATTCACTATGGGTGAAATCACGTCCGCCAACCAGTGCCAGAATTCCTCCTGTTTCATTGTCAATGGTGAGCACGGCACCTTGCAAATAATTCGGCGCTGGAAAGTTCAGAAATTCACCCCTCGCCACTTTTTCTTCAAGTTGGCGATTTTTTAAATGATAGTCGTTGTAGGTTTCGTGGTGATAGCCGGAAGTCTTCTCTATTTTTTCTAGCTCCTTGGAGAGGGACTCCTCAGCAATTTTTTGCAATTTAGAATCAAAAGTCGTATCAATACGTACACCTCCGTTCATCGCTTGCTGAAAGCCGAGAGCAGCAATGGTCTGTTGACGAACATAGTCAAGCGCGTAAGAGGCCTTGAAAGGATTCATGCGCTTTTGAACACCCAACGGAGCAACCATGTCATGTTTTAATTCAGGAGCCGTGATGAAGTGGAGTTCTTTCATGCGCTGCAACACAAAATTGCGCACGTTGGTTGCCCCCTTAGGATTATTCCAAGGAGAGAGAGCATTGGGACTCTTCAACAACCCTGCTAACAACGCACACTCATCTACGGAAAGTTCACGAGCATGTTTTCCAAAATACCCCATGGCAGCCGCTTCCACCCCATAGAAACCACTCCCGAAGTAGATTCGGTTGAGGTAGAGCTCCATGATTTTTTCTTTGGAGAGAGAGCGCTCGATCCGCTCGGCTAGGAACATCTCTACAAATTTGCGCTGAAAACTTCGCTCTCGAAGGTCAAAAGAATTGCGCGCCAATTGTTGCGTCACCGTACTCGCCCCTTGTTTGATCCTTCCCTGGCGATAATTACTAATGGCAGCGCGAAGGATTCCCCAATAATCGACACCATGATGTTCAAAAAAACGATTGTCTTCTTCGGCAACAACAGCCTGAACCATGCTCTTCGGAATTTCGGAATAAGGAATCGGAAGACGATTGAGAATAAAAATTTTTCCGATCTCCACTCCATGACGATCATAGATAACACTCGCCACTTCCATTTTTTCTAATTTGGAAAGATTAAATTCTTGAGCCTCTGCTCCGAATTCATAATAGAGGTAAGCGTAGCCTAAGAACCCTCCCAAGCAGCCCAAGAAGAGAAGAAAGACAAGCGTCAGAAACCACCAGCGCCAGTACCATGGCTTCTTTTCGGGTTGTTCCCAACTGTAGTGGTTCATGGCTGGATCGTAAAATATACTCCTTCCCGTCATTCCAGCGGACGCTGGAATCCAGGAGAATGTGGATATAAAATTGATGATCTCACAAAGTAAAGTTTCATCTCTTGTTCTTTAAAACAAATTTTTAGAATTTTTTGATAGCTATTCTCCAAAACTTGTTTAAACAGTCGCTGGATTCCAGCGTTCGCTGGAATGACGTTTAAGAGATAGCGATACTTAATTCTGAAATATGAAAAATATTTTTTCTGATTGTTCTTAACTCAAACTGTCATTGCTTTGCAATGATATTACCGGCGGAGGGGCTCGAACCCACACACCCTTGCGGATACCAGATTTTGAGTCTAGCGCGTCTGCCAGTTCCGCCACGCCGGCTAATGATGAAAGGCTATAGAGACTATCACTTTTTTAAAATGATGCCACCTTTTTCCGTCATATAATTTTAAGATTAGCGGCTGCAACAAATTTTACGGAATCCTTCTGAAATAAGTGGTGATGCTGCAACACGCTCCCAAAAACATTCTGCTAGTTCTAGCGCACGATGAGGACAATCAGCGTGATGTTCTCGATTCATGGTCGAGGACAGTTGACCTTGAAGACTAGGTCGAAGGGCCATAGGAAGCATGTCGTAACTTGGAGCAAGCGTGAGCGGAATATTTTTTTGAATCAAAAAACTGAGGTTTCCATAGTGCATATCATTATTTCCAATGAGTGAACCAAAGTGCCAGAGCAAGCGTATGAGCGAAGCATCCTCCGGTGAAATCCAAGCTGCTTTTTCCAAACGATCGGCGGCATCATTCCAAGACGTATAGGCTTGTCCAAAAAAAGCGCTGTCGAGCGCTAAAAGCGATACCATTGCGCGCCGTCCACCAGGCCCCACTCGATCAAAGCGGTCGATTGTAAGAAAGCGCCGTCCATCGATATCCATCACGGTTGCTTTTCCTACAGCTAATCCTTCTTCTGCCAAGAGGGTAAAAGCAATCTGTTCTGCGGCCAAGAGATCAGCCCAGCGTTCCTCTTCAGGCCGCTCTTTACTTCCTGAAAATTTTACCATGACATGTCGTAAGGAACCCCCTTCCTCTTCTACCAGCGCTGTAAATTTTGGTTGCTCTCCACCAGCTGAAGAGCCAGGCAAAAAGCCCCCCATAGCAGCATCAGCAAGACGCAAATATTCAGAAGCCCGTTGTTCATAAAGAACGGGCGAGACTTCATGAGAAGTTTTGAGCGCCATAGCCAAGGCTTCTTCCCCCACTACAAAAGCTCCAGGGAGATCGCTTCCAAAACGAAGAAAGACCTCGAGAATGGCATCACTGGGCCATCGTGAAGGATCTCCTTGAAGCCCCATCGATGGCCCATGAGTTCTTGCAAAAGCTCTTCCCAAAAAACCTTGAGGCCTCACATCGTCTAAAAACCAGGGGACACCAGGAAAGATACCATTCCGAAAGTCATCTCCTTTTAGTGAATGCCAATCCGTCTCAATATGCCATTTTTTGGCATGCAATGCCGTCAATTGTCCGATCTGTTGGTGTTTTCCACTTTCTTGAATTTCAAAAATTGGCCATGAAGAACCAAAAGAATCAACCGTTCTTTTGAGTGCGTAGAGAACAGATTTTCCTTTACCAATACGAAGAAGAGAGTCTCCCATCTTGGAAAGTTTTCTAGAAAGCGTCGGCTGGGAAATCTGCAACTCAGTAGCAAGCTGCGACGCTGAACGCACACCATGATAGAGAAACTCCCTTCTGATTAGTTCTTCGATAGTCATTGAGTGAATAGAATAAACAAAGAACTTATTTTATGCAACACCTACTTCTAAAATGAGATACAAGATAATTATAAAAAAATATGAATAGAACGCCCTAACCACTCCAAGATCACCTACGAACCAGGTAAATTCGATCCGTTCCTACAGAGAAAACTACTACTGCCCCACTTCGATCGAGATCATTATTTTTATCACAACATGCTTACTTTCAGCATGATTTACTTAAAATTTCACCTCTCACAAAAACTATTTCCTGCCATATCATATATCATCATAGCGCCCCTCTCAAAATCGAGGCTTCTAGGGCATGTAAAAACGTTCTTTTTTTGGCTGAACCCTTTTTTTTAAAGCGAGCATGACTGCACCAAGGACTCATGGCTTTTTGTTGTGCCGCTTGATTGGCGTTTACCTTTATTTTTTCTAAATGGGTCATCTTCTTTTCAAGCTTTTCAATCAAATCATTGCGGAATGCGATTCTCTTGTTGATTTGACCAATAAGAATATTTTTTACAGCTGCAATCGTCGTTACGCGATTAGGCTAATCCTCTGAATGTTCTCTTGCATTTGTTATAGCTGCTTCCGGTGCTGTTAGGTTTTCATAAGCCTTGTCAAAAAGCTGCTGAGTTTCCTGACGTTGAGTTTCGTTGCTACTGATGCCAATAAAAGAATGATACTCAGAAAGAGACTCAGCAACAGAGGGAGATATACCAGGAAACTGTTTTGAAAAATCTGCCTCTGGAGCATTTCCATTTTCTATCGATATGAATATTCCGACTAGACAAAAATACTTTCTTTGAATGAAATAGTTCCTATGAAAAAACTCATCTTATCAATCTCCCTCATCGCTATCGTTGTAACTTTCATGACTGGCTGTAATACCATCAGCGGCATCGGCAAAGATGTTAGCTCATTAGGCAGAGGAGTAGCCTCTGGTGCTAAAGCAGCAGAGTAAACCGGCATTCAAATTCTACTGCTGTGGCGAAGAGCTGCGTCGCGTCGGTGCTCGCGTCATCGAGTATTTCCATATACACTCAGCCGCTGTGCGCCGCCGCTCTTTGCTTTTCATCCGTATCAGCGAATTTCAAGACCGGTTCTTCTATTTTATTGATTAACAATTTAAAATTTCTGCGAACTGCTGCTGCAACCTCGTCCCCGCGAAGGCGGGGATGCCAACCCCCAACCATCATCGCAAAGCGATGATCCCCCACCTCTACATCCACATTCCGTTCTGTCCGAACATCTGTCCTTATTGCGCTTTCTATAAGGAATCGGCAGGGAGAGAGCGTGTGGAAAAATTTCTTGAGGCACTGCTTGTCGAAGTGGAACATCACGCCGATCAACTTCGTCCCGAGACGATTTTTTTAGGAGGAGGAACGCCTAGCGCGCTCTCACCCGCGCAGCTCAAATTTCTTTTTGAAGGATTACATCGGTTGCTTGATCTTTCAGCGCTTCGCGAATGGACGATCGAAATGAATCCAGCGACGGTTGCCACTGATAAAGCCAAGCTGCTTCGTGAAGCAGGCATCAATCGCATCAGTATGGGCGTGCAATCGTGGGATGATCCTGTTCTCAAGACTCTAGGCCGCACCCACACAGCTCAAAAAGCGGAAGAATCTTTTCACTTACTGCGTGATGCTGGCTTTCAAAACATCTCGATCGATTTGATCTTTGGTGTTCCAGGTCAATCCCTCACCTCATGGCAAGAGACACTAGAACGCAGTCTTCGCCTTGATCCAGAGCACCTCTCTGCCTACGGCCTCACTTACGAAGAGGACACAGAATTTTTTCGTTTGCTAGGAAAAGGCGTCATGAAAGCGAACGAACATTTGGAGGCTGATCAATTTGAAATGACGACTGATCTTCTCGCGGCTCATGGTTATGAGCAGTATGAAGTTTCTAACTATGCCAAAAAAAATCACACTTCCATTCACAACACCGCTTATTGGCTCGGACGCGACTACCTCGGTCTAGGACCTAGTGCTTTTTCAACCGTTGCAGGAAAACGGTGGCGGAATATTCGTGAAACCGGTCTTTATACCTCGAGCACAATGAGTGGCCAAACAGCTCGCGATTTTGAAGAGACACTCTCTCCTGAAACGCTAGCCTCCGAACGAGCTGCCTTCGGCCTTCGCACGCATCATGGCCTTGAATTTGAAAAAGGAAAGCGATGGCAAGAAGATCTAGAAAAAATGGAATCTCATGGTTTGCTTTATCGCACCGAGGATCGTTGGCTCTTAACACGTCGAGGAAAATTGCTAGCGGATACAGTAGGGGAAGTTTTTGTGTAGATTGAATTTTATTGGTAATCATTCAGGTGCATTGATACTGACAGCGTAACGTAATTGTTATTTTCATAAAAGAACACCGTCATTCCTGCGGATGCACGAACCGAGGCGGCTGAGGATCTGCATTGTGATTTCGTAAAAGCGATATGATGTCACAAAAAAGAGTGAACATTTTTATAAAAGTAAAAGAATTGCAATCGAAAGTCTCCTGAGTCCTCGCGTCCGCGAGGATGACGTCGGGGGTGTAGCGATTGTTTACTCTAAAATGAATACGTTTTTTTGCTCAGTGAGCTGACCGTCTACGATTTTTTTCAACAGCCGCGCTAGCGGCGCTCAACAGCTACTTTAGTAGCGGTTCAACCTTTCAACTTATACAAAAGCAGTTCTATGAAGCTTGCTCTTAACCAGACATCTGAACGATTGCCATTTTTAAAATGCTCTAACTACCAGTGGCGGGACTCGAACCCGCACTCCGCTTTCGCGAAAAGGGATTTTAAGTCCCTTGCGTCTGCCATTTCGCCACACTGGCTAGAAGAAAAAAAGAGGATAGCCACAAAAAAAATCGAACTCAACCCTTAAACTCTTTTCATCACCAACAACTGCTCAATACGATGCCTATTCATCTTGAGAACTTCAAAACGAAAGCTTTTCCAAACAATAAATTCTCCTGCATGGGGGACATGCCCTAAGTGATGAAGAAAAAAGCCTCCTATGGTTTGGTAACGAGTCTCCTCTTCATTCGATTCTCCAAGAGGCATGCCAAGAGCCTCCTGGGCTTCTTCAAAATTTAATCCCGCATCCACCATCCAGCTATTTTGTGTCTTCTGAATTAATTTTGGATAGTGCTGCTTCACCTCACGCTCTGGCAATATTCCGACAATCGCTTCAAAAACATCTTTCAGTGTTACAATCCCCTCGACCACACCAAACTCATCCACAACAAGAGCAGTGTGGCATTTTTTGCTACGAAATTCTTCAATGAGTTGCGAGGCTGTCATAGTTGCAGGCACATAAAGCGGCGTTGCAATAACATCAGAAAGTTTCACTGAACCCGTCAGTGAAATATTAGCCCACAATGATTTCACAGAAACAATACCAGCAAGATGATCATGAGTTCCTTGAAAAACAGGGAATTCGGAATGACCACTTTTGGCAATGCAGAGCCAATTATTTTCTTCTGTATCATCGAGGTTGAGCCACACAAATTGAGAGCGTGGCGTCATGATGTCGTCTAGCAGCTGATCATCTAAATCGAGAACACGCTCGACCATCTTTTTTTCTGAAGCATTAAAAATACCACTGTGCAGTCCTTCATCCAAAATATGGATAACTTCTTCATCTGAAGCAGAAGCAGCAGCATGCAAGGAGAGACCAAAGCATTTTAAAAAACGAGCTGTCAAATGTTCCATCATCAAGGCGATTGGACGAATCGCAACCACGGCCGTACGGGCTACTGGCCAAGTTATCCGAGCAATAATTGATGTCGTTGAAGATTCCCCTAGCGCTCTCGGAAGCACAATGCCAAAAAGCAAGATGGTTAGCGTTAAGAAAATGAAAACTCCGCTAAATGCCAAAAAATGTTTCCAGCCTTGCAAGGAAGGAAACAGAGTTTCCAGGGTGTCCGTCGTCATGACTGCTGTGAATACAAAAATAAAAACAGCAATGAACCGAAAGATAGGCCGCAAATGGTAAATTCGAGAAGATTTTTCTGTATTCTCTTTTACCGTTTTTAGCGATGCTTCTCCAAGGACAAACATTCCTCCTAACAAAACCAAAACAAATGATTCTAACACCGCCCGCAGCAGCGGAAAGATCCATGGGTAATCGATGAGCATGAGAGCAGGTTAACAGGGTGCAGGCTGTAGATGAATTACAAAAGCTCTTTGAGTTGTTCCACTGTAAATCCTGTAGCACTCACAATTTGATCCATTGGCAATCCTAATTGATGCAGTTTGATGGCAACTTCAGCAAGACCCTCAGCCTTTCCTTCAGCCTTTCCTTTAGCTTCACCTTCAGCAAGACCTTCAGCTTTTCCTTTGTCCATTCCATCGCTAAAAGAAGTTTCTAATGTACTTCGAGAAATTCTCACATCATTGATATGACGATCATAGGCCGAACGCTCCTCTTCGGAAAGATTCAGCAGAGCTAGTTTCTGTCCGGCTTCGCGAATTCCCTGAGCTTTAAACTCAGGTTTGACTTCTGATTCCTTCAAGGTGTAAATCCATTCATCCAACGTGTCTTTCACCGTCAAATCAAATCCACTAACTTTGAGAATGTAGTATTCTGGAAAAACATGAGCCACATGATCGACATGAGAGGGATAATGTTTTTTTTCGTTGTCAGTTAACTGCAACTGGTCTTTTTTGTGAATGCCCGTGAATTGATTCGTGCCATGATAAATGTAATCTTCTCCATGTCCTAAATCAAAGTAGACAATGTTAACTGAGATGATACGCGGAAGTTCTCCGTAACGATCACCTTCCTTGAGATGCTCTACTACAACTTTGGAAACACCGTATAACATGCGCGCAAGGAAGTCCCACTCGCGATCAACTTGAAGCTCGATAATGACCTTTTCTCCATTTGCTAACTTTGCAAAAATGTCGACGCGATTTGATTTATCTGTCGCATGGTTTTTGTTCGACTCACTTTCCAAGAGCGACTCAATTTTCACATCGGTGTGCAGCAGCTCCGATAACAACCCTTCCAAGATTGGAAAATTCTCTTTCTGCCGCAGCACCGTCTTCATCGCCCAATCAAATTGAATCAGCTTCTTCGGTTTCATAGGACCAAAAACTCTACTGGAAGCCGTCAAGAGGTGTCAATTTGTATTTAATACCACTTCCATTAAATAATCGGACTATTGTGACTTGGTGCAACTCGCTCGCGCCCGCGAGGCTCGCCCTTGCGGGCTGCCTGGCGTCAGTCGATCCAGCGGCTGCCACGCCGCATGTATGTTTTGCTCCCTAGCTTCGTTGTCAGAGCTTACGTTATGCTTGCATAGCACCTCACTCTTCCGCCTTGCTAGAAACCAAAACTCCTGCGTCCTATAGTCTCATTATTTAATGGAAGTGGTATAAGCATCTTCTTCGCGTGTTTTCCAATTTCCTAATCTTTATTTTTTGTGTTCTTTGTGCTTCTTTCTGGCTATTTTTTTAAAGCAATGGATCGTTCTACCACAAGTCCCAACTACCTCTTGGAAGGCTTTCAAAAAATTGATGCTGATCTTCAAGAGCTGATGACCTGTTTTCATGAGGTCCTTGGAGAACTTGGCCAAAAAAAAATTGCTGCACAACTTCCATGGACTCGTCCCCACGCAAGCGGGGATCCAGTCTATTTACCAAAGCAGCGTTATCCCGGTGAAGGCGGAGACCCAGTCCATTTAGCCTACTCCGTCGCCTTTCAACTCCTCAATATTGTAGAGGCCAATGCTGCAGCCCGCACACGTCGCCTCCGAGAAATCGGTTCAGGATTAACAGCAGAACGCGGCTTGTGGGGAGAACAACTCCTTCAGCTAAAAAATGCTGGCTACACAGAACAAGAAATCGCAACTTTTTTAAAACAGGTTTGTGTCGAACCAGTTTTTACAGCACATCCGACGGAGGCAAAGCGGGGCGCTGTCCTGGAACAACATCGCATGCTGCATCAGCTCTTAGCCTCTGCTGATCAAGTTGAATTAACGCCTTCAGAAAAAAAAGAAAATCGTCGTCAAATGAAACTTTGCCTCGAAAAATTGTGGCGCAGCGGAGAAATTTTTTTAGAGCAACCAAGTATCGCTGATGAACGACGAGAAATTTTATTTTACTTTCGCGACATCTTGCCAAAAACCGTTTTAGCTCTTGATGAACGCCTGCGTGCGGCTTGGGAAGAAATCGGCTTCTCTCCCGCTCTCCTAGCGGAAGACCGAGCCATGCCCCAGCTTCACTTTGGAACTTGGGTAGGAGGCGATCGTGATGGTCATCCTTTCGTGACAGCAGCAGTCACTCAAGAAACCCTTTTGGAATTAAGACGCCGAGCGCTTGCCTTGTTGCATCGATCATTCGATCAACTGAGCAATGCATTGCCGCTCTCTCGGCATTTTCAACAACCTTCCGAAGAACTTTTAGAATTTATTGATCGCTTTAGCCGAGAGCTAGGAACAACAGGAAAAGAAATTGAAAATCTTTATCGAGATGAACCATGGCGCCAATTTGTTCTTTTGATACAAGCTAAACTTCCGTTGAAATTTAAAAAAGGAGAACACCCAGCTCCAACAAAAATTTCTTTCTCGTCTCCTGCAGAAGTTCGCTCAGCGCTAGAAGTACTCGCTCGAAGCCTTGATGCCATTAGCGCTCAGCATCTCGTGCAAAGTTCTTTGACTCCCCTCTTCCGTGTGCTCGATGTTTTTGGTTTTCATCTTGCAAAATTAGATGTCCGCCAAAACAGCAACTTCCATGACCGTGCCTTGCAACAAATTTTACAAGTGGCAGGAGTTCCCGAAGCCTCTTCTTTCGTTGATTGGAGCGAAGAAAAACGCCTTGCCTTTTTTCATCAAGAATTCGCTTCTCCCAAAAAAATCTTAACAACAGAGAGTGATCTCTCGCTACTTGGTGAAGAAGCCAAGGCTCTCCTGGAATGTTATCGCGTTCTTCAACAACACTCGGAAGCCTTTGGATGGGAGGGAATCGGCTCACTCATTGTCAGCATGACGCGGCGTGTTTCAGATTTATTAGCAGTCGTCTTTCTTGCGCGTGAAGGAGGTGTTGCGAAATGGAATGGGACTACGATCTATTCTCCGATCCCGATTGTGCCACTTTTTGAATCGCGTGGAGATTTAAAGCATGCAGCAACGTTGATGGAACATTATCTTCAAGAGCCATGTGTGCAAGCATCGCAAGCGATGCCTGCAAGGACACAGGTTACAGGTTGCAGGTTACAGGTTGCAGAAAAGCAAATGGAAGCACAATGCGCAGTAGCAAATGCTAATGTAACTAAGCTTTCAGTTAAAAAAGAAATGCCTTTCAAATGCGCTGATGCTAATGCAGTGCCAGGAGTCGACGGCGCAGAGCCGAGGAGTGTATATGACATACTCGACGAGGCGAGCACCGGCGCGACGACGCAATGCGCAGCAACAGTAGCATTTGAAAGGCATTTCCAAGTGATGATTGGTTACAGTGATAGCAATAAGGACTGCGGCATCATTGCCAGCCAATGGGAGCTCTATGAAGCGCAGCGAGCTATGACATCGGTCGCAGAAAAGCTTGAGGTAAAATTGCAATTTTTCCATGGCAGAGGTGGAACAATCAGTCGTGGAGCTGGTCCCACTCATCTTTTTTTACAAGCACTTCCCCAAGGCTCTCTGCAAGGAACGTTGCGGATGACGGAACAAGGAGAAACGATTGCTCAAAAATATCCTAACACCTCAACAGCAACTTATCATTTGGAACTTCTACTTGCAGGAGTCACTGCCACTTCTCTTCGGGATGATCGCAAAGAAGAGGCCTCTCCTGAATCATTGGCCGCAGCAGAATTTTTAGCTGAAGAAAGTTGCAATGCCTATCAACAGCTCATTCAAACAAAGGGCTTCATGAGTTTCTATGAGCAAGCCACACCACTTGATGCTTTGGAGGCTAGTCGGATTGGATCGCGACCCAAACGCCGTTCGCAGGAACGATCTCTCGCTGACTTGAGAGCGATCCCATGGGTTTTCAGTTGGAATCAAGCGCGCTATTTTCTTCCAGGATGGTTTGGCGTTGGCTCAGCATTAGCAGCATTAGAAGAAAAAAATCTGACATTGTTTGAGACTCTCAAAAAAAATTATCGTCAGTGGCCTTTCCTCAACTACGTCTTGTCGAATGTGGAAACAAACCTTGCTAGTGCTCATCTTCCACTGATGAAAAAGTATGCGACATTGCTGACTGACGTAGAAATTCGCAATCGTATTTTTGATATGATTGCGGATGAATTTCAAAAAACAGAACTTCAACTTAAAAAAGTTTTTGGAGGCTCTTTTGAAGAACGTCGCCCCAGAATGGCTAAAACACTAGCATTGCGGGCGGAAGCATTAACATTTTTGCACGAACATCAAATTGTACTCTTGAAAGAATGGCGGCAGGCGAGAGAGCTTAATCCAGCTGAAGCTGAGAAATTGCTCCCACAGGTACTTCTCTCGATTAATGCGATCGCGAGTGGGTTGAGGACGACCGGGTAGGAAAAATAATTATCCACTAAAATATCATATTGGATTTTTAAAATTAACAATCGCTACACCCCAGACGTCATTTCTGCGGACGCAGGAATGACGTTACGCCGCAACAAATTTAGCTCCCCCCTTCGCATAAGCTATCGCATGAGGATCACTCATTTGATTAGCAATCTCCTCAGCATTTTTGCTTCCACCAATACCAGTGACTTGTCGTGTATTGTGAACAACACCAGTCATGCAACTATCATAGATGGCTTGTGTCTCCTCATCATAACGGCCACCTTCACCAGGCTCAACTTTCCCTCCAAGATCTTGAATGATCACAGCTGCTTCATTCTCAGCATTGGCCACTCCTTCACGATCTTTTCCACTCATGCAACCGCCTGCATTCACAACACGAACTTGATGATCATCGACTAGCTCTGAAGCTTGTCGAAACGCATTCACGAGAAGATCAATGTGTCGTGGCATTTTAAAGCGATCTTCTCCTGCTGTTTTGTAGGCCTCAGTGCGAAACATATTGCGAACATATGTTATTTGCTGATCGATTTCCGTTTTAAGCTCGATAGCGCCTTCATCTCCAGAGTTTACTTTTCCTTCTAATTGTTGATAAGTCGACTCCATGATTCCCCCAATTGGAGCTTTATCATCAAGACTTCCAAAAAGTTTTTTAAACTCTCCTTCATTGTGAGCCTTTAATGCCGGCCAAGCAAAAACCATCCCTGGATCGATAGACCTTTTATCTTCAGAAAAAGAACTAATGGCATAATTCACGGGAAAACGAAAATCGATACAAGTGACTTTTAAATTAATATCAGCTCGTTCCTCCAAGTTATCAGGATTGAGCACGGAAAAAGTTTGAACCTCTTCGATAGCTCTCATCGCAGCTCCTTGATGCCGAGAATAAGCTTCTTCATTATTTTTATTTCCTCGCGGAGTCCATGTTGGAGTCGTGAGATTCGTGTTAATATAAAAAACTTGATGCTCTTCTGTAGGATGAGCAATGGCATCTTGAATGAAAGCCTTATCAGCTTCTGCTCCGCTTTGGACCAGCTGTTTCATGGAGTTGACATTTGCTTTATGACGCTCCCGTGGATCTTGAATTGCAAAGTGATCATTAATACCGTGCTGCTGCCGCTCGTGGAGAAGAACTTTTTTTTCTTCTCTCTCGCCGGTATGAGGATTGACCACATATTCCATTTTGAATAATTGCGTCAGCCTTGCGTTGGTAGGAGCACGTCCATTATCACGAACAGATGGTATCATTCCGAGGATGCCTTGCTCGCGCAAATCACCTCCCACAGCCGTTTCGCTCTTACTGAGCGGTGTTGAGACTTGAGAGTAAGATCCTGTTTTTTCTCCAAGTGAAAAAACCATATCACTCTCCACCTTTTCCCAATCCAGATGTTCATTCATTACCTCGCTTGCTGCTTGCTTGACTGCTGATTCTGAAATTGCCTCTGGCAATAGCTCACTTAATTTTTGAGCTGCTCGCAAAGCACTGTACTTCACCAAAGGATTTTCTGGATTTGTTTTGTTCAGATAAAAATCTGGCTCCTGAGAACGCTTCGTGGGATCAGCTGCCTCATACGAATCCACTTCTGCTTGATACCACGCTTGAAAATCGCTTTTTAAGCCTTCGCGCTGACTCTCATTAATTTCATCAAACTTCTTTTCAAACACCAATTTTGCTGCTTCTGCATAAATTCTTCGAGAATAGTGAACATTTTTGTCGTTAAAAGGATCTCTCTTCAAATAGTCAGAAAGCATTTTTTCTTTAACGATCAAATGATCTCGCTGCTCTCCAAGTTGCAGCAGCATTTTAGGAGGCAACACAAGTTTGTCTTCTCCTTCAGGACTCAATGATGTCCCCAATTTTTTCTCTAATTTATCCAAGCTCTGTTCAACTTTGCTACCTGGAGAACATTTATAGAAATAGACTTCAACTTTTGTTCGTTGCCGCTCCACTCTTTTTCGCAACTCAAAAACTTCCTTAGGATCAAAAATTATTTGTTTTAATAACGATTTAGAAACATCAATAAGCTCTTTTGCTTTTTGCTCAGCTTGAGGATCAACAGCTCTAAAAATCAAATCTTCTTCTGAAACAAATCCCTCTTCCGAAACAACGGAGCTGCTAGTTTCTGCTAAAGTTGATGAAGAGCTACTCGTTACCATGCTCTTTTCTTGAGGCAAGGATGGCTTTGCTGCGAGTGCATTTTTTGCCTTTCCAATAATCTGGCGCAGGTCGCTTCTTGTAATGGCCCGCTGAGGATTGTCACCGACAACTTGTTCGACAATATGTTTTGCTTGGTTGGTATTCATCCCAGCTTTCACAAGGTGTTCTTCAATAGCTTTCTTCAAGTTGTTTTGTTGAATATAGTCTGCTGCCGTAGCACCTCCTCGATAAGGAACTAGCCAAGCAAACAAGCGTCCAAAAAAAGAACGCGGGGCAACAGCAATCGTAGTTTTGCCTTCTCCATTCTTCGCCACCGTCAAAGCCCGGCTTGTACCAATACCAAAAGTTGATTTGGATAGATATCCCCCCTCAGGATTTTCTCGATAGCCTGCAATTGTTTTTAAACTTTCTAAGGAACCCATAGAATATTAAACTACTCTAATTTCAATTCTTGTCCAAAATTGAAATTCAAAACTTCAACCCTTGTCCCCGCGAAGATGGGGATCCATCCTCTCCTTTTATGTCTTTCACTCTTCTCTCACGCCACGAAGTCTCTCTTGCTGACACTTGGGACCTCACTCCACTCTTTGTAACAGATCAAGCCTGGGAAGCCTCATTCCAAGAGCTTTCGAAGCTCTATCCTGCTCTTGCTGATTTTCGAAGATGCCTTGGAAAATCCGCACAAGAACTCCTCAATCTTTTGGAATATCAAAAAAAACTGAATCAATCGATTGAACAGCTTTCGCAATATGCCAGCCTGCGAGTCTCCGAGGATAGCAGCAGCACGCCATCACTCGAACGAGAGGGGCGCTTTCAATCATTGATCACTAAAATCGAAGAAGTCTCTTCCTTCATTGCTCCTGAAATTCAGGCCATCGATGATAAAACCTTTGCTCATTTTCTTGCCGATCCTTTGCTAAAAGAGTGGACCATCCCACTAGAACGCCTTCGTCGTCAGCGTCCTCACACTCTGAGCGATCGCGAAGAACGTTTGCTGGCCTTATGCGGCTCAACGATTGATGGGCATAGTGAAACTTTTTCACAGCTGACCAATGTCGATATGACTTTTGGAACGGTACGTGACGATCAAGGTCGCGAAATAACATTAACTCAAAGCAGCTTCAGTTCCCTCTTGCAACGTCCCGATCGTAAAGTCCGCAAAGAAGCTTTTGAAAAATTTTACCAAGAATTTTCTGATCATCGTTACACGCTCGCCAGCTCGCTCGCCAGCTCGATTAAAGGCGATGTCTTTCATGCTCGTGCCCGCAACTATCCTTCAGCACTAGAGGAAGCGCTCTTTGATGATGATGTTCCACTTTCTGTCTATGACAACTTAATCACTGCTGTTCGCTCGCGTCGCGATGTTTTGTTTCGTTATTACGAACTACGTCGACGCGTGTTCGGACTTCCTGACCTTCATGTCTACGACACTTATGCCCCTCTCGTTGCTTCGGTACAAAGCAATGTTTCTTTTGATGAAGCGACAGAACGCGTCCTAGCATCCCTTCATCCGCTCGGAAATGAGTACACACAAGCCTTGGCACGTGGACTCAATCAAGAACGTTGGTGCGATCGCTACGAAAATAAAGGCAAGCGGAGCGGAGCCTTCTCTGCGGGAGCTTATCAAGGACCTCCTTACATCTTGATGAATTATAAAGCTGATGTTTTTTCTGACATCTACACCTTAGCTCATGAGGCTGGGCACTCGATGCATACGTGGTATGCGCGTAAGACTCAAACATTCCAAAATTATCACTACCCAATCTTCTTAGCAGAAGTTGCATCGACTTTTAACGAAGTTTTGCTCACGGAACATCTCCTGAACACGACAGAAGATCGGATGATGCGGGCTTACATCATCAATCGTCAAATCGATGACCTTCGCGGCACGGTGTTTCGTCAGACGATGTTCGCTGAGTTTGAAAAAATCACTCACGCTGCCGAAGAAGCTGGCGAGGCCCTCACGCTCGACTTTTTTAGAAAAACGTATCGCACGCTCTTGGATGCTTATTTTGGCCCTGGTGTGGTCATCGACGAAGCGTTGGAACTGGAATGTCTCCGCATCCCTCATTTTTACAATGCCTTTTATGTTTATCAATATGCCACCGGCATCTCAGCAGCAGTCACCCTTGCTACAGAAGTTCTCAAAACAGGAAATCATGAGCGCTACCTCGACTTCTTGCGCAGCGGAGGAAGCCGTTTCCCGATCGAGACACTGCAGGCCGCCGGCGTCGACATGAAAACCGCAGCTCCTGTTGATACGACGCTCGATCTTTTTGAACGACGCGTGAAAGAGCTAGAGGGGCTTTTGTGCTAAGTTAAAAAAGAATTCACCACAAAGATCACAAATGTCGCCTACGGCGACAACACAAAGGACACAAAAGATTTTTTCTTTCAATTCTTTACAATGAGAATTTTTCAAATTTTCAACTTTATTTGTACTTGTCATTTTCAAAGGCTAAAATTTTTTTGTAAAAAAATTTTATTTTGTGCTCTTTGTGTGCCGCTGAAAGCGGCTTTGTGATCTTTGTAGTGAATTTCTTCTTGCTTCAACTACGCTGATAACTACAAATTTCCAAATAAGCTCATGAAACAAGGATTTTTAGATAAACTGATTGAGAGAATCAGACTCGTCCCACCTCACGAGATCAGTCAGTACCTGCAAGACCTTGCACGGGATCGTGGTTTTTTGGAAACAATTTTTAATTCTCTGCTCGAAGGAATCATTGTTACTGACCCACAAGGTCGCATCATCTACCTCAACCGTGCCGCGTGTGAATTTTTCGGTCTTCATGGTCCAGAAAATATTGGCAAGATTCTATCAGACATTGTTCCTGGATTATCACTCGACTTCATGACTCATGCTCATGAAGTCCTTAGTCGCGACCTGGAAGTTTTTTATCCTGAACATCGGTTTCTCAATTTTTATGTGGCTCCCCTCATGAGTGATGAGAATGAATCGTATGTGCGAACACTAGCAGGACGAACCATCATCTTGCGCGACATCACAAACACTCGACGTCAGACAGAAGAGGCCCTTGCCACCGAACGCTCTTCGGTTGCGACATTATTAGCTTCCGAGGTGGCGCATGAAATTGGAAATCCCCTCAACTCCCTCACCATCCACCTTCAACTTCTAGAGCGACGTCTGGCAAAGCTTCCCAAAGAACAACGAGAAGAACTGCAACATTCTCTTTCCATTGCCAGCAATGAAGTCACTCGTCTGGATCAAATCATCACCCAATTTTTGAAAGCGATGCGCCCACTTCCATTGCAATTGAAGATGGAAGAATTAAATAGTGTTACTTTAGAAGTGCTCTCTTTTTTAAAGCAAGAGATTAAAAATCGTAATATTGAACTGGACCTAGCTCTTGAAAAAAATTTACCTCCGCTTTTGTTGGATCGCGATCAATTCAAGCAAGCCCTTTACAACATCATCCGCAATAGTTTTCAAGCGATGAAAGAAGGAGGTGCATTACGAGTTATCACCGGGTCCGATGAAACCCATCTCTGGATCAGCATTGGTGATACGGGTGGCGGCATTTCAACCGATCAGTTTGATAAAATTTTTCAACCTTATTTTACAACCAAGAGCGATGGCAATGGGCTTGGTCTCCTCGTCGTTCAACGAGTCGTTCGAGCCCATGGCGGTGAAATCATGCTGGAAAGCGCCGAGGGAAAGGGACTCGTCTTCACGATTCGCTTGCCTCGTCAAGATCGTCGCGCGAGGTTTTTGCCGGCAAGGGAGGAAGAAGGGAAGAAGATTTATAGTCAAATTACTTAGAAATTACAGGGAAGAACGCAGGAATTTTTAGAAAAGGCCAGGCCGAAGACCGAGCGCTATCTAAACGATAACGTGACGGGATGAGAACGCAGTCTTTTCCTAAAAAGGACAAGTCAGTTGCTTGTAAGTTCTAAGTAATTTGACTATAACCACAAAGATTACAAAGCGGCTAAAGCCGCAAACAAAGATCACAAAAAGATTTTTTCTATAGAAAAAATCTAAGTGTTATAGCAGAAATCCTTCTTCAATTTTGTCTGCATTTATATTCTCAAAATCTTAAATTTTTTTTATTAAAAAATTTATTTTGTGTTCTCTGCGTTGCCGCTGAAAGCGGCATTTGAGTTGCAACTCGCTCGTGCCCACGAGCTCGCCCCTTGCGGGGCTGCCTTCGGCATTTTGGCCAGCGGCCGCCCGGCCGGCTGTACGTTTGTGGTGAATTCTTTTTTTAAAACACTCCCGCTCTCAAATTTTTCATCGCTCTCCCTAAATTATTAATGATATCACTCGCCACAAGTGATTCTTGCGAAGCGGTTCCTTGAAAAATCGATAACTCCGCAGCATGCCCGCAGAGCCAGGCTCCAAGCATTGCAGCTTCACGTGGTTGATGGCCGGCCGCTAAAAATGCTGCTGCTACTCCACTCAAAACATCTCCCATCCCGCCAGCGGCCATGCCGGGATTTCCTGTCGTGTTGTAGACAAGTGGTTGTTTTTGTTCTGCAATAATCGTACGAGCTCCTTTGAGCAACAAAGTCACCGAATATTTTTCCACAAAATCAGTAGCCCATGCAACACGTGTGCGATCTTGACGCGGAAAGAGTCGCTCCATTTCTCCTGGATGCGGCGTGACCAAACGAGGGCCGTGCGCTTTCAACAAGCTTGGCATTTCTCTAGCCAAAGCATTGAGCGCATCAGCATCGATGAGACATGGAATAGTTGCTTTTTCTATAATTTCTAAAATTTCACTATGATACTGCAATCCAAGCCCTGGGCCAATTACAAGCGCATGCAGTGATTCCAAGAGAACATCAGTGTAACAAGCAATCGGCTTTACCATCACCTCAGGCGGCACTGAGACAGCAAGTAATTCATAGGTCTCAGGCAAACCATAAAGCGTTACAAGACCAGCCCCAGCATGGAGAGCAGCTGTAGCGGCAAGACGTGCAGCCCCAAGATAGCCACGCGATCCAGCAATGATACCAACATGCCCAAACATTCCTTTATGAACATCAAAAGAACGTGAAGGAAGCGATGCTTGCAAAAGCTTCGGAGTAATTAGTGAGCCCTCATCTCCCTCGCTTGATTTCAATTCAGTCAATGGCACCACTGCCAGACGTCCAACATTGTTGGTCGCTGTATCCGCTAACAATCCTGTTTTCGCATAAGCAATCGTCACCGTCAGATCGGCTTCCACACAACATTCGGAAGGAACGCCCGTTGTGAGATCAAGTCCCGACGGCAAATCGACAGCCACAGTGAATGCCCCACACTCCCGACGCAACTTATTCATTTCTTCGATGAACGTTGCCAAAGGACCACGTGGTGCACCTTGAGCGCCAATGCCCAACACACCATCGAGAAGCACCAACGGATAGGTTGCTATTTTAGAAATTTTCTCAATACATTTGGCATCGTATTCTTGGAGGAGCGTTTGTAGATGCGATTGCGGAAGAGGCGCCATCTCTTCGCGAAGAAAGGAAAGTCGCACTAAAATTTTCCATCCACACTCAGCTAAATATCGTGCTGCAACAAGCGCATCACCAGCATTGTTGCCTTTACCACAATAGACCACGCAGGTTCCTGACATTAGACTTCTTTCCAAACTCGCTTCTGGCGATGAATCACCAGGAGCCTCCGGCGCACAGGGGCTGAGTGTATATCTAATACTCGATGACGCGAGCACCGGAGCAACGCCGCAATTCGCGTCAGAAGTAGAGTTTGGAAAGAAGTCTATCGGAAAAAATTGCTCCACCACACACGCAATCCCAGCACCGGCTTCTTCCATAAGGTCAGCAGCCTTGATGCCGCGGGCAAAAGCGGCTTGTTCTACTTCTTGCATTTGGGCAACGGTCAGAATCATAAAAAAATCTAAACCACAAAGAACAAAAAAAGATAGAAAATTAACCGCAAAGAACGCAAAAACGAAAGACAAAAAAAACTGAAAGACGAAGCTTCGCTAGTTGATATTTTGTGCTCATTCGCTTGATAAATCAGTTGTGTAAATTTGAGAGAGCAAGTCACCGCCAGGTTTTTTCTTTGCGCTCTTTGCGGTTAATTATTTTCTTCCCCACGCAATTCCAAGACACGCTTGATTACTTCTTCAATCAAGCTATTCGGACAAGAGGCACCAGCTGTGACGCCTACAGAAAGCGGTTCGCCGAGCGGTTTATTCATCCACATTTTTTCAGTAACGACTTCGCGCTGTTGATGCAGATCAAAATGCTTCAAGCGCATGTCACTCTCTAAGCATCCTTGGTTACGAATAAAATAAGTTGGCAATTTTTTTTCACCAATTTCTGCAAGGTGCGTGGTGTTAGAACTATTGTAGCCGCCAATGACGAGGAGAAAATCGAGAGGCCTTTCCAAGAGCACCATCAAGGCATCTTGTCGCTCTTGAGTGGCACCACAGATAGTATCAAAGAATCTAAAATTTTTATCACTTCCATCACGTTTTTCAATCGCATCACGAAGACGACGTTGCACTTCTTCGGTCTCACCGCGGAGCATCGTTGTTTGATTTGCAACACCGATGCGCTGAAGATGGAGGTCGGGATCAAATCCAGCTGAAAGAGCTCCCTCAAATTTTTTTAAAAATATTTTTTTGTCTCCTCCGTGTATAATGTAATCACAAACGGCATCAGCCTCTTCCAAATTAAAAACAATAAGGTAATGCCCCTCTCCCTTGCCAAGGGCTCGAGAGGCCGTAGCCCTGGTCTCTTCATGTGCTGCTTTCCCGTGAATGATCGAGGTCACCTGCTCCGCCGCATTCTGTCGCACTCGTTTCCAAACACTCATGACATCGCCGCAAGTCGTATCGACAACGCGACAGCCACGCTCTTTGATTTTTTCAATCATCGAAGTCTCTGCTCCAAATGCTGGTAGAATCACGACATCTTCTGGTTGAAGAGCATCAAGTGATATAGGATGTTCTCGATCAAAAAGATTTTGGATTCCTAAAGCAGCCATCTGTCCATTAACTTCAGGATTATGAATAATCTCTCCCACTAAAAAAAGTTGCGCCTCTGGAAAAACTTTTCGGGCTGCATAAGCCAAGTCGATCGCTCGTTCAACGCCGTAGCAAAAACCAAATTGTTTAGCTAAATAAAAATGTGTTTTTCCAACTTCAAAAACACCTCCCTCTGCACGAATTTTTTCGACAAGAGAACTTTGATAGTGTTGTTCAACCTTAGCTTGAACCTCCAGCATCACTTCAGGAGTGCGCAGATTGATGCGTTGCGCCGAAGGCGGAGGCTGAAGACTGAGGGCTGAAGGCTGAAGGATATTTTTTATGCCATTCATTTTGCTTTTTGTTACTTTATTCTAGTTCAAAGAATAAGCATTTAAAAAACCCTCAGGCAATTTATTGCTCAGAAAAACTAGATTTTATTTTTTAAATTAACTGCATCACTAAACGCAGCCTTTAGCCTTCAGCCTTTAGTCTTTAGCCTCTATTAAGAATTCTTTTTTGAGCTGCTCGAAATAACTTGGAGAAACTAACGTTGTCGAAGGAGCATCTGGAGAATTGTAATCTTTAGGACGACCAAATTTTACCCCCAAGGTATTATCCTCAGGTTGAGTCTTAGCAATTTTGATCGGTGTTCCGACTCTTACGAGTTGAAAAAATTTTCCTGCATCATTGGCATGAAGACGGATGCAACCATGGCTCCGCGGAATGGGCCAGACCCAACCTTGATGGAAGCCGTAGCCAGGTGCAAATTCAACCCAGTAAGGCATGGGATAACCAACATAGTGACCAGAGCCATGTCCAGCTTCGACTGCCTTGATTTGATCTTTGAAAATGCAAAACCCATAACTTCCAGAACGCTTGTTCCGCTCTTTGCGAGTGACTTCAAAATTTCCTTTCGGCGTTGGACGGCTAGGAATCCCAACACAGCAGGCAGTGACGAGCAGAGGCCGTTTTCCCTCCATGACATAAACCATTTGCTGATCAAGAGAGACTTTTACCACAACTTTGGAAGGATCATGAGGCTTGTAAGCAGGCTGATCATACATGCGATTTAGTTGAGCGCATCCCGTGAATAAGAAAAGAAGACCTAGAAAAGCTGTAGAATATTTTAAAAATTTCATGCCTCTTTTTTACTAGAATAAAAATAAATCACAAGTCTTGGCTTTCTCACTTAGATCCTTACAGCTAAGGTAAGTCTATGCATCGCGCCAAAAAATCTTCCGCTTATTTCGACAATGCCTCTGCTATTGCTGCAGTAAAAGAGATCTATCGTGATTTAGCAGAACGTCCGATCGAACGAAATTGCACACTCAAAACCGAGTGCTGTCATTTTGTACTCACGGGAGAAACACCTTATCTTACGAAAGGGGAAGCCTTAGTGGCTGCCAAAGCTGTTCGCAACACAGGCCGCAAGGAGATGCCAAAAAGAGTCGATGGCGCTTGCAGTCTTCTTCATCCGAGAACATCACGCTGTTTGATTTATCAAGATCGTCCCTTTGGCTGTCGTACCCATTTTTGCCAAGCGGCAGGAGGACCCTACGCCCGCAAAGAAGTTGTTGATCTCATTCATCGTCTTGAAGAAATCGACCAGAAGCTTGATGGAACGGGCTCACGCGATCTACACTCTGCTGTGGGAGAAGCGCTAAAAGATTTACGTTACTAGAACAACATGCATCACTTCAAAGATACAACCCTCATCATCGTCGGTCACGGCTCAACAGAAAACCCTGACTCCTCTGAGCCAACTCATGAACATGCTGACACCATCAGGCAGCGAGGAATTTTTGAAGAAGTGCGTTGCGCCTTTTGGAAAGAAGAACCATCGCTCCGAGAAGTGCTCTACGGCATCAAGAGTAACACAGTGATTGTGGTTCCTAATTTTATCAGCGAAGGTTACTTCACTCAAAAAGTTATTCCACGTGAACTCGAATTAAACGGGAGTATTACTCATCGCGGTTCTCAAAAAATTTTCTACGCCGATCCTGTTGGAATTCACCCCTTGATGACACAAGCTCTCCTCCAACGAGCTCAGGAGACAGCTCCCAACGTTCCTCCCGATCAAACAACACTTTTTATTGTAGGACACGGAACAGCGCTGAATGAAAATTCCGCTAAAGCTGCCAAAGATCAAGTGGCTCTCATTCAAAAAATGAATCGTTACGCAGAGGTCCTCCCAGCCTACATGGAAGAGGCGCCGCTCATCAGCGATTGGGATAGCCTCTCCTCACAACAGCATGTTGTCGTTGTTCCATTCTTTATCAGCGATGGGCTCCACAGCTATCAAGATATTCCTGTCTTACTCGGCATCGAAAAAGAAATAGGCCCGGCAGCAAGCCAAGCAGAAGTGTTCCGTCGCAATCCCTATCACCTTCGTGGAAAAACACTCTACTACGCCAGTTCGATCGGCACCGAGCCGATGATGGTAGAGGTGATTTTGGATCAGGCTACCAGTTGCTTTGCAACTGAGTAAAAACAGAAGAAAAAATTCACCACAAAGATCACAAAGTGGCTAAGGCCGCACACAAAGAGCACAAAAAGATTTTTTTATAAAAAAATTTTTGTGTTCTCTTTCTTACTTAAGAAAGCTTCAATCCCAACCTAAGATACGTCGGCGTATCCAAATCTTCTCCCTCCACAATTGTCGGTTCGCTTTTATCAAAACGACCGCGTTGTGCAGCTGTGAAATTGAGAGCACCTTGCATCTGTTTCACTTTAGTTACTGATTTAGCAGTTGCTGGTTTTTGAAATTCCAAAATTTCTTCAGAAAGATTCAGTTCAGGAAGATCCAAGGGAAGTTCTTTTACAGATGGCTTAGGAAGAGGTGCAGCGGGCGATGGCTCCGATGGTTCTGATTTTTTAGGAACAGAAGCTGGAATTTTTTCCACGTTAGGAACGACCTCTTTTTTTTCTGCTTTTTCTTCAACAGCCAAAATAAAAATCTGCAATGCTGCGCCAGCTGGCTCTTCCGCACTCACACTGAGTTGAATGTCAGACTCCTCGCCAACGACGCGCTCTACTTCTTGCATCGCAGCTTGAGCCTCTGCAAACGAAAGATCTTTAGGTCCTCGCAGCTGCATAAAAATAGCAGAGCACTTCGCTAAGACACGCCCTCCCTGAAGCTGAGGGCTTTTGAACAGACGCTCCACCGCTTCGTGAAGGCGATTAGAACCCGAGGCTTGACCATATCCAAAATAAATTTTTTCTTCTGCCCGTGAGAGCGCCTTCAACAAATGAGAGCGATTAATTCGCACGGGGCCTTTACTGGAAAGCATGGCCAACATATTAGGAAGAAACACTTGCATGGCTTCATCAGAAGCAGTGAAGGTTTCACCCAACGCTGCCTTGGAAGCGCTGGAAGAAGCGAATCGATTGTTATCAAGAATCACCACTCCATCGCAAATTTTTTTTAAGGAAGAAATCGCTTCAACAGCTAATGAAAGAGCTCGCTTTCCTTCAAAAGAAAACGGTTGGGTCACACAGGCCAATGTCAGTTTTTTCGCTTTTTTTGCTGCTGCTGCTAAATGAGGAAGAAGCGTTGAGGCTGTTTCTCCACCGAGTCCTGCACAAAAAAGAATCACGGAGGCCTCTTGAATTTCCGCTTCAAATTGAGGCAGCACTTGTTCCAAAGCAGTGAGCAGCTCTTGTTCAGGAGGCAGGGCGAGCTGCATAGGAACGACAGAAGAGGTCAGTGCATCGAGATCATTATTAATAGCAACTAATCCTGAAAAAAAAGGATTGTTGAGCAAGAGGCGATCTAAAAAATTACCTCCTGCATTTCCTACCCCAACAATGCGGCAACTCATAAGATAGGCTGTAGGCTATAGGCTATAGCCTGTAGGTCAGACAATGCCTCGTGCCGCTTGAGGTTAAAAGTTAAAATACAACGCTTCATTTTTGAAATAAATTAGAATTTTGAAGTTTATAGCTAAAAAAATTGATCGTTCTGTGCCGCAGGTCTTACTTTACCTACAGCTTATAGCCTGAAAACACTACAAATGTTGGGTAGAGTGAAAAATAAATATTCATTCTAAAAAATTATTTTCAAACTAAAGCTTAACGGCGTCTAAAAAGCCCCCCCAATGTATTTGTAATTTTAGAAAAGAAGGTCTCCTCCGGAATTTGGCTGTAAACCGCATTGGCATATTTGGTGAGGCCAATAGCTGTCGAATATTGAGGGTTTTCAAACGTTGAAGTGGGCCCAGAAAGGTTGTCCATTGTTGTTACTTGAACAGGCAACTGAAAAATTTCTTTAGCGAGGCTCGCTATCCCTTTTAAGCGGGTACAACCGCCTGTCAGCATAACACCTGCCCCCAAAAGATCGAGATGGCAGCCTCGTTCAACTTCTCGTTTGAGCAACTGTAATATTTCATTCATGCGAGCATGAATTACGGTATCGAGAGCCTTGCGATCAATTTCACATCCAGAAAATCCCGGATCGTTTTTTAAATTAATTTTTCCTCCTAGTGAACGCTCTGGCGGCAAAGCACAACCTTCTTCAATTTTGAGTAACTCCGCACGAACAATAGGTAGGCGCAATCCAATGGAGACATCATTTGTAATATGATCGCCTCCTAACGCCAAGACGCCACTGTGACGCACCGCACCATCAACATAAACAATAAAATCCGTAGTTCCCCCTCCAATATCAACAACAAGAGCTCCCAAATCTTTTTGATGCTGCGTGAGGACAACCTGTGCTGAAGCGAGCGAGTTCATCACCACATCTTCGACATCTAATTTCATATTCTCGAGACAACGAAGTGTATTTTGGATGCGTGTCTTTACACCATGAACAATGTGAAAATCAGCATCCAGTCTAGATCCCATCATCCCCTCAGGGTTAATCACGTTTTTATTTCCGTCGACGTGATAGTTTTGAATGATGGTGTGCAGAAAGGCATTGCTAGGAGGAAGAATCACTTCCTTCGCATTCATTTCCACCATGCGCAGATCTTCATCATTAATAGCATTGTGATCTTCAGGCAGGATCAGCGTCCCACGATTATTAAAACTTTGTAAATGAGCACCAGAGATAGCAACCCACACACTCCTAATCTCAACATTACTTTTTTCTTCTGCATCAATGATAGCCTCTCGAACACACTCTGAAACGCTGGAAAAATCAATAATCTCACCCTTGCGAACACCGCGAGAGGGAGTTTCGCCTACTCCTAAAATATGAATAGATCCATCGGGCAGCGATTCTGAAACCACCACACAAATTTTGGTAGTACCGATTTCAAGACCGACAAAAAGTTGTTCGCGCGCCATATAAAAAGTAACGAATCTAATGAGCAGTTTTAACAGAAGCTAACGAAGTCGCCTCGCCATTAGGTCGAAAGGTAACCGGCGTATTATACTCCAAGATAAGATTAGCTGTCTCCAATTGCCTGTCATTTTCTTGGCAGTAGGACAATAATTTTTGAAGACGCTCCAACTGTGCAGAGAGATGTTCTGGGCCGAAGGTATACTGCGTCTTATTAATATCAGTTACCACAGCCCAATAACCTCGCGAAAAATCGATAGACCGCATCGTGATGAGCGTATTGCCAGAATTATTGAGCGCTTTCCAAAGAGCTAAAATAAAGGGCCGCTTTTCATCTTGCAAGGGTTGGCCCAAATGAATGTCAGCGAGAGAAAGACCTTCAATAGTTGGCAACTCAAGCAGAGAAGCATTGAGCTTAGAAGGAGACAGCACTATACCATCTTCATCAATCACGAAGCTTTGCCCAGGAACAAAAGCATCTTCAGGAGAGGCCGCCAAGCGCAAAATGGGAATGCGCCGTTCTAACGTAATTTGAATCGTACTTGGCAAGATACGCTCCACATGAGCTTTTTTAACTTCTGGAAAAGCGCTCAAAATTTTTTCAGCTGCCCCTAAATGAAAATTAAAAATATTCATTCCCTCGTGCAATCCTATCGCTGATTCTAACTCTGGAAGCGTCAAGACATCATCTAAAGAGGCTTGGACCTTTTGAATATTGTAATCAGGATTTCTAAAAAAGAATTTATCAAGCAAGAACGCACCTCCAAAATAAGTCGCGCCCAATAAGACAAAGAAGCAAGCGATCTTTAAAAAAATTCCAAAAAACTTCCGGCTTTTTTGACGACGGACAGTATCAGTACGCATCTTAACCTCGAGAAGATGATGCGACCTCTTACGACGAAGAGTGTTGGGACGACGATTGGAAGTAGAGCGGCGAGTCATGAAAGGCTGAAGGCTGAAGGCTGAAGACTAAAGGTCACAAAACTAAGAAAGATCATTCTGTTTTTACTTGAATCAAAAAAAGCTAAACAAAAACTCATGAAAAAAATGATACTGAAGTTAAAATTGACTTTCGCGTTAAAGAGTCCGAACCTTCAGCCCTCAGCCTTTAGCCTTTGCAGGGAAAGCTCCACAATTCTAGCACATAATGCCGTAAAATCGAGCCCAAATACAGCCGCTGCATCTGGCAGCAAGCTTGTTTGCGTCATTCCTGGAAGCGTGTTGGCTTCAAGCACAATGAATTTTCCATCGGAGCCCAAAATCATATCGACACGAGAATAAACTTCTAAGCCCAACGCACGATGCGCAGCAAGAGCTGTCTCTTGGATTTTTTTTGTCTGAGAAGGATCGAGTGGAGCGGGAATCAAATGCTCGCTTTTCCCTGGCGTATACTTGTTCTGATAGTCGTAAACTCCCTCCTGCGCTTTAATTTCAATAATGGGTAAAATATCATCTCCTAAAATTCCTACCGTCAACTCCCGTCCAGGAAAAAATTCTTCCACAAGAACCGTGTCGCCATATTTAAAAGAATCTTCCAAGGCTGCTGTAATAACGGATTCATCATTTTCCTTGATGATGTGAACTCCTATTGTAGAGCCTTCGCGAGGCGCTTTGATGACGTAAGGCACCAACATCTTAGGGCGTTCACCACGTTGCAAAATTTCAAACGAAGCCGTTGGAATACCTACTTCCAGAAAACGTTTTTTTGAAAGAATTTTGTCAAAGGCCATGCGACTTCCCTCCACGCCAGCTCCCGTGTAAGAAACCCCGCGTTCTTCTAAAATCGCTTGCAAGGTACCATCCTCCCCAAATGTTCCGTGAATGATATCAAAAACAATGTCGATATTTTCTGGTATCTCTACCTTTGTTCCTTGAATGTCACAAACAATAACATCAGCACCTCCCTCTCGCAACGCCTTAGCAACAGCTTCTCCAGACCAACGAGAAACTTCTGCCTCGGCTCCAGGACCTCCCATAAAAACAGCGACGCGAAGATTTTTTAGAGAAAAAGATGATGTGGTCATAGAAAAAAAATAGCCGCAAAAAAACGCAAAGAACACAAAGAAATGATAAAAAAAGCGAGCCACCGTTACTCGATCTGAAAAAACCAAAAAACAGATCGCGGTGACTCGCCAAGAACAAATGTTCAAAAATTTTAACTCACTAAAAACAATCTTATGAAAAATTAACGTTCTGAAATAATAGACTCCTCAGAAAGGAAAACGTTCAAAATTTTTTCATCTTTTTTGTTCGCCCCTGTAAAAACCTTAATCCATAACGCTGTTAATCGAAGAAGGGACTTTAAAAGGAGGAAAGATGGAGGGTTTATACTAGAATAACTTCCAAATGAGAAGAAAATTCAACAATTTTTACAGAGAAAGTTATCATTGGCCTCCCGCAGCGAGAAAGCTGCTATTAATAGCAACCTCCTGATCATGTAGAAGACGAGTTTAAAATTAAGGCTTTTTACCAACTCCATTCGGGGGCTATAATCTTATGCCCAGCACTTAAAAACGATCGATATCGGTCAAATGCGTGCTTTTTTCAGAGAGGGTTGCTTTTTTCTAAATGAACCCTCTCTTGGCAGGTATTTGATAGATACTTAAATTTTCCAGCGGAACGATGATTTCTTATAAGCTTGATTCTGCTTTCTGATCTCTTCTGTTGCTCGTGCTTTTCTAATATTTTCAAAATGACTGATCTCTTGATTCAATGCCGTTACCTCTTCTGCAATTTCTTTTCTAAGAACGCCCATATAGTTTAACAGCGACAAGCGAGCATGCTCTGCTGTTTTTTTAATTTCTGGCAACTCTTCGCTTTTTGGAAGTCTCTCAGCCTCTATCTTCCTACCAGCAAACTCTGTCTTAGTAACACGATTTGATTGAGGATCAAAAGCTACAAGGAGCTCTAGATGATCATAAATTAATATGTCAGCCTCCTTTTTCAACACCTGACTCGATCCTTGCTGCCTCTTAAAATAGTCCAACTGCCCTTTAATCATCGTCGCAAGAGCCTTTGCTGAAAACTGTATTATTGTATCGCCTCTTTTTTTATTGAGAAAAAGCAACTCCCAGGTTTTTGTCACTTGCGGTGTTAATTCTGGAATCTCTTTTAAAGATTCCAACGTTGCATTAATTTCATCAATCAAATCAAAAACGGGGCAGCCGATGATGACACTTGTTTTTGTGCTTGGGCTTTTTAGTGGTTCTGGCTTTTTTAAATGATCAAATTTCTGAACCTCGGTTCTTAAGTGATTAAAGGCATCTCGTAAGTACTCGAGATAGTTTTTTAAAAAGTCTTCCTGCTGTTGATAAAATTCAAAATGTTCAGAATAGTGAAGATCATATTCATAAATAATTCTTTGATTCTCTTTGCGTTCTTCCACAATCGCAACGGCAGCTCTTTCGACGACTCCATCAATACTATCAGAAACAATATTTTCATGGGCAGAAGCAATTTTATCACTGGTTACATCGCGAAAAGAATCTTGAGTAAAACAGGATGTCAAATAATAAGAGACATAACTAAAAAACTTGTAGGCTGACCTGAAAAAATTTTTTAAAATGGAATACAAAAAAGAATCGTTAGGATCCTCTCCCGTAACATCCCTGAATTCCAGACCTCCTCCTGATGCTCTCAGAGATGGCGCCATGCGTGTCGGTGATGGCTCTAGCTTTCCTAACCCGATGCGATTGGGTTTATAATCAGGCGCAATCTCGGGCGATTGATTCATGGGAGCAGAATCTCAACTTTAAACTCAAAAAGCAACCAAACGTTTGCCAAGAAAAATGAGACTGATCTCTATTTTTAACAATTCACACCAACAATCTGCACTTCCGTCTCCAACTTTATGCCGCGCTCTTGCAGTGCGGCATTTTTTATTTTCTCAATCAGCGCCAAAACATCAGCAGTAGTGGCACCGCCATCATTGACAATGAAGTTTCCATGAATTTCGGAAACGCGAGCTTTACCAACGGAGCAATTTTTGAGGCCTAATTCTTCAATAAGACGACCGGCTGGCATTTCTGGAGAAGGGTTTTTAAACGTGCACCCTGCGCTTGCAGCTATCGGTTGAGTCTCACGACGGTGATGCCACGATGTTTGCATCAAGCGATCAATTTCTTCAACTGCCCCAGGACTTCCTTGCAATGTGGCAGAGAGGACATAGTTATTTTTTAAAAAAGGAACATCGCGATAAAAAATCTCCAACTCTTGCGGCGTCGCCGTTCTTTGAGTCCCCTCTTGATCGACATAATTGATTTTCACCACTTGCTCAAAAGTCTGTTTTCCCATGGCCCCTGCATTCATGCGTAAGCCGCCTCCGAGATTCCCTGGAATCCCTTCCATCCACTCAAAGCCTGCCAAACCAGACTGGCGAGCAAGACTGCTCAATTGTTTTAACTTCACCCCAACACCAGCAGTGATGCATTGACCTGTCACCTGAGATTCCGCAAAACAACCGCGTGCCAGATGCACGACCACGCCAGGAATCCCACCATCGCGCACAATGAGATTAGAGCCTCTTCCCATAACCATGAGTGGAATTTTTTCTTCAAAACATTTTTTCACCAGTTGTGCAAATCCTTCTTCTGTTTCTGGCTCTGCCCAAAATTGAGCAGGCCCACCAACACGCATGGTTGTGTGGCGCGAGAGCAATTCATAAAGTTGAATACTTCCTCGTCCCATCGCAGTCAGCAGCCGATCACGTGTTTTCAAGTCCTCAACTAACCGCGTCGCTTCTTCGTGAATATTACCAGCGCCAAGGGAGAGAATCAAATCGCCTGATTTCATCATGCCGCCTAGCTTGTAGCGCAATCCTTCTAAATGAGGTTCAAAGAAAATCGAGGGGTGACCTTGCGATCGTGCCGCATCAACTATGTTTTCTCCAGTGACTCCTGGCAATGGTTGTTCATTTGCGGGATAAATATCGGTCACAAAAACAGTATCACCCGCCAGCAAGGCTGTTCCAAACTCTCGTTGAAAAGCTGCTGTCCGTGAATAGCGATGCGGTTGAAACATGACTAGCAGCCGCCCAGGAGAGACTGTGTCAGGAACATCATGAAGCAGCGCGTGTGCGGTCGAAAGAGTCGCAGCGATTTCAGTGGGATGATGTCCATAATCATCAAAAACACGAATACCACCTCCTTGATACTTGAGTTCGAATCGCCGCTTGGCCCCACGAAAATGATCCAGAGCAGCCACGATCTTTTCAAAAGAAACACCAAGCTCTAATGCGAGCGCAATGACGAGCATCGCGTTATTGACATTATGAGTTCCAGGAATGGAAAGAAAAAGCCTTCCCAAAGTTCTATTCTTGGCAACGACTTCGAAAGAGGAACCTTCTTTTTCTTTTTTCAAACTAACGTAACGATAATCACAGCCTTCATCTGTCCCTACTGCGACGGCACGTGGATGATTCGCGCAGAGGCGAGCAGCGCCCAAGTCATCAGCCCAATAAAAAAGAAGTCCTTTTGTCTGATTGATGAGTCGTTGAAAAACCAGATCGATAGCCTCGCTTGTTTTATAAAAATCCAGATGCTCTGGTTCGATATTCAAGACAAGCGTATGTTCTGGAGTATAGTTGACTAAAGTTCCATCACTCTCATCGCCTTCGGCAACAAAATAGTCTCCCTCTGAGCTCCAACGTGCATTCGTTCCAAGAATCGGAACTTCAGCTCCCACATAGTGAGAAGGATTTAATCCTGCTTCTCCCAAAACATGCGCAGCCATCGCAGAAGTGGTCGTCTTGCCATGCATTCCGGAGACAATGATTCCTTTTTTTCCCAACATCACTGCTGCAAGAACCTCTGCGCGAAGCGCCATCGGCTTGCCAGCTGTCTTGGCTTCATCAAAAGCAACATTGCCTGGACGAATGGCTGAAGAATAAACCACCAACTCTGCATGACCGACCTCACCGGAACGATGAGGAATGTTAAGGACCAATCCCTGCCCAGAAAGACGATCCGTTTCATTCGTCGTCACCTTGTCAGAGCCACTAATACGATGTCCCAACGCCAAAAGCAATCCTGCCAAGCCACTCATGCCTGAACCAGCAACGCCAATGAGATGGATATTGCGAGGCCCAGTGTGGAGTAAAAATTGGGCCAACTCCGCAATGGAAGCAAGGTTGTCTTTGTTGTCTTTTATCATGAAGAAAATATTGAGGCTCAATTCTAGCAAGTTGCTCCTATCAGCGTCACTTCATTTTTGATAAGATTCCGTTCATGGATTTTTCTGTCGACAAAACAAAAATGGCACTACCAGAAATTCATCGCTATCAAGCAGCAGCCCTAAACGCACTGCTTCTGGAAAATATTTCTTTAGCTCGGGAATGGCATCTTGCCGCCGATGCTGCCACTCATTTTTTGCGAAGGAAAAAAGGGTGCGAGCTATTAGGCCATCCGAGCTCTTCCTTAATCCACCAAGTTGCTACGCTGATGTTATCAGCACAACAGCAACACCAACGCCTTTCTAACTCTCTTCTAAAAAATAGAAGTGAAGCAATGAATGCTTATCACTACTGGATGGCCTGCTCACAAACCCTCAGCTCTTCGAATCTTGAGCAACTCTGGACTCATCTCGAAGCAATTCAAAGAAAATGTCGGGAAACTTTTCCTGCAGCTACCCCCTTTCTTCAAGAATCCAAAAATTATTTTAAAACAACTTCCCCAACAGAAAACAGTGCCCCCTTCTCCGAACAACGGCTTCTTTCCTACTACTGGAGCTTGCTCATTTATGACGCCTTTTTTCTCGCGAGCTTGAAAATAGAAAAAATGACTCCTCTCGCCGAAGAGATGCTCTTAGCTCGCATGAGAGCGGCCAGCGCCATCAAAGCACATCATCACCAACGAGCCCACACTTGGTCACTCATTGCTTTTCTTAAAGGAAATATTTTAAAGACAGATTCTCAAGCGCACCAATATAGAACTACTGAGCATTGGAAGCAAACTGTTGCTTCGTTTGAAGAACAGCTTCTCAATGGTAAAGAAAGCGAGGCCTGGCAAAGAGGTATTTACTGGCTCCTCACCGCTACTGAGGCCAAGCAAAAAGAAGAAAGTTTTAATTTATTAGAAAACAAAGTTCTCAGCACCGCCCACCAACAAGCTGCCGACCATGCAAGCCTCATTTCAAAAAAATGGCAACGTGTTTCACAACTTGAGATGGGAAAAAAATTAATCCACCGGCTACCATTTCTCTCGAAATTTTTGACTCCATGCTGGACACGGTTAGCACGGCACACAGAACGTCGCTATCGTTCTTTTATTAAAACGGCATTGCTTCCAGAAGTCACTTTTTGCCTTCCTCCTCAGTGCATCCCCACAAAAGCTCAAGAACAAGAAATGACTCGTGGTATTATTCATCCAGAATTGCAATACACTCCTTTTTACAACTGGATTTATCAAACGTGGTATTTCCTCACCCAAGCCGGCATTCCCTGTCAACTTTCTAAAGAACTTCCGAACGAAGGAATCGTGGTGACGTTGGGCGAAACACTCCCAGCTTCCTTCCAACAAAAAATTCTTTCGCGGAAAATTTTTCTTGTTGATGTTGTTGCGGACAACAAACTTTGTACAGCCGGTTCTCTTCACCTCATTCAAAATAAAATATCCGTAGAACAAACAGCTGATTCTTTAGAACCTGTTCAACATTCGCTGGTGTGGATGCAGGATAAGAAACGAGGAGCACTGCGGAGAAGTGTATATAAAAACACTCGACGACGTGAGCATCACAGTGACGCAGTACTGCACGACAACAGTAGAATTTCGGATAGGTTCTTGTACGTACCTCATTGGCCACAACCCTATTTAATCCCACGTCATCCACACCGAAAAAACCGTTTCGAAAACATCTGCTTTTTTGGTCACCTTAAAAATTTAGCTCCAGAATTTCAATCTCCAGCATGGCAAGAACGTCTTCAAAAAGAACTAGGACTCAGTTTTAAAGCAAAAGAAATTCAGGAGTGGCATGATTACAGCAATGTCGACTGCATTCTAGCAATCCGTGATTTTTCAGCAGCGCCTCACCTTGATAAACCAGGAACAAAGCTCTACAACGCCTGGCTCGCAGGCATTCCTTTTATTGGAGGAAGCGATACAGCCTATGCTGCAGATGGTCGGCCAGGAAAAGATTATCTCGTAGCAACTTCTCTGGAAGAAGTGTTCGAACACCTTCGCCATTTAAAAGAGGATGAACGTTTCCGAATGTCGCTGGTAGAAGAAGGAAAAAAATCAGCACAAGGCTTCACCCAACAAGCCACTCTGGAATGCTGGAAAAAACTGGTTCTGGAAATAATTCCAACACTTGCCATAAAGCGATATTAAAAAGCAGAGCGCCTGTTCAAATTCGCTGAGGCAGATGAAATACAAGGAACCTCGGAGCACAGGCGCTGAGCGTATATTAATACGTGAAGCGACGAGCACCGGAGTGACGCCGTAGTTCGCTGCCTCAGTAGAATTTCAACAAGCGCTCTCCATAATATCCGCTATGTGCTCCGCTGCATGTTCCGGCAAAAGCGTCTTTGCAGCTTCGGACATTCGCTCGCGACGACGATCATCTGCTAAAAGATTGGTGATTAAGCGCACGAGACTTTCGGGCGTTGTCTCTGACTCCTCCAACACTTCAGCTGCACCAGCCTGTTCAAAAAGTGCTGCATTACGATGTTGATGCCGCTCAGCTGCAAATGGAAAAGGAATTAAAATGGAGGGAAGGCCAAAGTGCGAAATCTCACTCAGGCTTGCTGCACCAGCACGAGAGATGACAAGATCTGCCGCAGAATAGGCCTCGTTCATACGATGATGGAAAGAAGCAACGTGTGAGATGATTCCCTCTCGCTGATAATTGATTGCCGCCAGACCATCATCTCTCTCTCCAGTGAGATGAATTATTTGCAGAGGCAAATCTTTTAAAAGCAAGACAGCGCGAAATAAAAACTGATTAATTTGACCAGCTCCCTGACTTCCCCCCATGACCAAAATAGTTTTCCGTTCTGGTGACAATCGAAAGGTGGCCAATGCTTGAGCACGAGGCAATCGTTCTCCCAAATCACGACGCACCGGAGTTCCTGTGACGATTGATTCTGATTTAGGAAAACAGGAACGACAGACCTCAAAACCAAGCAGCACCTTATTGACCCAACGAGCCGCCAATCGATTGGCTCTTCCAGCAATGGCATTTGATTCGTGAAGATAAGTTGGAATGCCTAACAAATGTGCTGATAAAAGCGGCGCTGCAGAAGTAAATCCTCCCATTCCTAAAACTGCAGCGGGTCGATAGCGCCGATGCAATTGACGACAATAAGAAAAACTCTCCCAGCTCCGGCGAAGAAAACGAAGAAAAGCTGGCGATAAAAAAGAGGGCATTCCAATCGAGGGGAGTTTTTCAATGCGAAACTCAGAACGATTTTGAAGAGCAACAGCATCAATCTCTTTTTCAGAGACCAGCAAAAGAATTTCATGCCCGCGAGCGTGAAGCACTTCGGCAACTGCAAGGCCTGGAAACAAGTGCCCTCCAGTGCCGCCGCAGGCTATAATATAATGTTTTCCCATAAAAGAGTCTGTCTAAATACTACTGATGCAGCGCAGGACTGCGTCACTCCGATGCTCGCGTCCTCGAGTATGAAAATACACTGCGGGTCTGCGCTCCTCGTTCCTTGTCCTGCATCTGCATCAGCGTATTTTGATCAGACTCTTTGCTATTGCCAGCAAAATTTTTTCCATTGACTCACTTCAAAAAAAAATATCCCATCTTGCTCATGAAAAAACCACTTCTCCTAGCATCACTTTTCGTAACTCTTTTTTCAGGGGCTCTCCACCAACTCCAAGCTCACGACGCCTCAACACCTCCTGTTGTCTTCGAGACAACCGTGGCACGTTATTGTCAGGGGATGGAGCTGGTCGGGACCTTAAGCGATCAGACAAAATTATTTTTTTCACATGACAATTACTTGAATTACATCACATTTCCTACAGGCAATGAAAATAAAGGGATAGTTTCACTCACTCATTTTCAATCTAGTGAAGGACCTCACGTTGCCGGAGAAATTAAATATTACGATGCTTACGCTGCAGTTTTTGATGATCACAGCATTTTGGTTTGGGGAGACAAAGAGGTTGGCATCGAGATGCCAGCAGAGCTCTCTGGCGAAAAAGTAATTACTATCGCAGCAACAAAGGAAGGTGCTCTTGCGGTTATTTTAGAAAAAGATCATTCCGTCGTCGCTTGGGGCAATCCTGCTGCTGGAGGAACAATTCCCGAGAGTCTCCGTGGAAAACGAGCCTCTTCACTAGCTCATTCAGATGATGCTTTTGCGGCACTCTTAGAAGATGGAACGGTCATCTCTTGGGGAACTAGCAATTCTTCAGTAAGTATCCCACCTATCGATCATGTCACTTCATTATTTAGCAGTAATTGCGCAGGCTTCACAGCCCTCATTCAAAATGGAGAAAAAGAAACATTATTTTCGTGGGACCTCAACGGCAGTCCTTACACCGTTCCTGACATCGGCTCTCATCATGTAAAATCAATAACGCAATCTAACTCAGCTTTCATAGCAATTTTAGATGATGATACTTTTGTATGTTGGGGAAGAACTGAAGGTCATATTTCAACCCCTTTGCTACAAACGGGAGAAAAGGTTCTCTCACTATTCACATCACCTATAGAGGGTGATGAATTAGCTTACCTTAACAGCGGTCGTTTGCTCACATGGTTCGACGACTATCCTCCAGAATTTTGCTCGTCAACTAGATTGCCTGTAACCGGAAAAACACCTCTCAAAGTCATAGAGAAGGCTATTCTTTTTGATGATAACAGTGGCTTTTCCTGGGACTCCCATGGAGATGTCACTGCTCTTTATCCTCGAGGTGATGTTGTTGATATTGTTTCCACTCAAATATATGAAAATGTGATCACTCTCTCCAGTGAGGGAACAGTGAGTGTGGGTCTTTATGATCTCACTCCGATAGTCCCACAAAGTCAAAAAATTATTTCTCTCTCCTCAAACTATGTTGCGTTAGATGGTCCATGGTTTTATGGTGCTACTACCGTCAATTTAATACCAGTTGATATCCTCTCCCAATTCTGCATCGTTAGTAATGATCCATGGAATAAAATAGGAGAATGGCAATACCAAGTGGCTGGAAGTAACGAATGGAAAACTCTTCAAGCTTTTAATGTATTTTATGCTAATTCTCCAATACTGAGAGCTGATACAAAACTTCGATTTGTTTCGAACAAGATTGATGATCCTTACTTCATTCCTCAGCTGACGATGCGGCTCTTAGGACAAAACGCCACTAGCTACATTCTTCCAACCATACCGACTACACCGACAGCCGCTCCCGTTCCTCCACCACCTCGCGTCATTTCTCCGAATACAAAGTGAATTGTCCTTATACCACTTCCATTAAATAATGAGACTATAGGACGCAGGAGTTTTGTTTTCTAGCAAGGCGGAAGAGCGAGGCGCTATGCAAGCATAACGTAAGCTCTGACAACGAACATAGGGAGCAAAAGAACAAGTCACAATAGTCCGATTATTTAATGGAAGTGGTATTAGGGGGTCAGTCCTGCCCCCTAGGCTTTTGGGAATTATTGTTGTATAGTCAAATTACTTAGAAATTACAGGGAAGAACGCAGGAATTTTTAGAAAAGGCCAGGCCGAAGACCGAGCG
>JAIEQF010000015.1 GCA_019747895.1 Chthoniobacterales bacterium | reverse complement strand
AAATCGTTGGTCTTCCTTTGCACGAAAACTACTCTTCTGTTGTAAAAACAAAAACTCATCTTTTTGGACAGAATCTACTTAGAATTTTTTTATAAAAAAATTCTTTTTGTGTTCTTTGTGGTGAATTCTTTTCGTTAGTCAACGAGCAAGGATCGCGCTTCCTGATCAGCGATCAAGATTTCATCCAACGAAGGATCTGCGACGAGAGGGATGGTGTTCATGGCTCGCTCTACGGAGTGCCAGATTTCAGGGAATGGAATTTTTCCTTCGAGAAAAAGAGCAACAGCAACTTCGTTAGCGGCGTTGAGCACCGCGGGCATCGTGCCACCTTGCATGCCAGCCTGACGAGCAAGTCTCAATGCAGGGAAAAGATCGTGACGTGGATTTTCAAAATGAAGGCGCCCAATGCTCGCTAGATCAAGGTAGGAGGCTGGTCCAGCAACGCGATGAGGGTAGGTCACGGCATATTGAATCGGGAGCATCATGTTGTTTTGACTCAGCTGAGCCAATATCGAGCCATCCACAAACTCCACCATTGAATGGATGATGCTCTCAGGATGAATCACAACGTCGATTTTTTCCATTGGTATGTTGAAGAGGTATTGAGCTTCGATCATCTCGAGGCCTTTGTTGAAGAGGGTAGCGGAATCAAGCGTGATTTTTTTTCCCATTTTCCAAGTGGGATGACGAAGTGCCATTTCAGGGGTCACATCAAAAAGAGAATCTCCTTTTTCTACGTTGCGAAAAGGACCCCCCGAGCAAGTGAGAATGAGGCGTCGCACGGTAGTAGGATCGCGTCCCTCGAGGCATTGGAAAAGCGCGCTGTGCTCGCTATCGACGGGCAGTACATTGAGATGATGTTTTTTTGCAGTGGTCATGACCTGCTTGCCAGCCATAACGAGAATTTCTTTGCTAGCCACTGCCAGATCTTTTCCAGCTTCGAGGGCCGCTAGTGCTGGCTGCAAACCAGCAGTGCCCGAAATGGCAATGAGCACCAGATCAGCCTCAGGCATCGTAGCGAGCTTGATGAGGCCTTCGGGGCCGTGATGAATTTTGCAATGAGTTCCTAATTCTTGTTGGAGTTGCTCTGCTGTTGTGGCGTCTTGAGTGCTGATGGTATCAGGATGAAACTCTCGCGTCATTTCAAGAAGACGCTCTCCGTTTTTGTTGCCAGATAGGCCAACAATCTTCATGCGATCAGGAATCGTGCGAGCTACTTCAGCAGCACTACTGCCAATCGAGCCAGTGGCTCCGAGGAGAGAAACCTTACGTGGGTTCATGAACGCATTAAAAGAAATTGGAGAATAAAATAAAAGAAGGGGGCCGTAAACAACAAGCTATCGATCAGATCCATTCCGCCGCCAATGCCGGGAAGGGTGTGACTTGAGTCTTTTGTGGAGAGGGAGCGCTTGAGGAGCGATTCAGCTAGATCACCTGCGATACCCACAGGGGCTAATCCCAGCGAGAGAAGAATCACAAGGCTTGGTGTTAACAAGGAGAGTTGTTGTCGGAAAAGATAATAAAAAATCAAACTGCTGACGAGGGAGAGAGCAAGCGCTCCAAAAAATCCTTCCCACGTTTTCTTAGGACTGATGTTGGGACAAAAAAGATGTTTGCCAAAAAGACTGCCGCAGAGAAAAGCTCCGACATCAGCAAACTTGGTTAAGACGAGAAGAAAAAGAACGTAGTAAGTTCCCGTGAGAGTTCCTGTGGCTGTGCAAGGAGTGAGATAAAGTATTTTTAAAACGAAAGAAAAGAGCCAGGGGATGTAGGCGACACCAAAGAGAGTGAAGGCGATCCCTTCCGCTGAGGCGCGTTCTACATGTTGAGGACGGAAAAATTCTCGGAAAAAGAGGACCAAGGTCGTCACAACAATCACACCTGCATCAAACGCAAAGATCATGCCTCCTCCTGTAGTCAGGGAAGCAGCGTTATGAAGATGGTGAAGTAGCCAGCAATTTCCGAGCAACAGCGAGATTCCTGCAGTGTAGCCGATTCGCCAATTTCGTGGGAGGTTGCTGACTTTTAAGAGCCAAAAATATTCCCAGAGAGATCCCAGGGCTGCCCCTACAATCAAGAGGCAATAACCTATTTCCCATTTCATTGTGACTACAGCGATGATGAGACCCCAAAGAATCAGGGTGCTCAAAAGGCGAGGGGCAAGTGAGGTGGGAAGAGGCTTCATTGGTTTAGCTAGGGTGAAGGCTGGATCCGCGCCTTCGCGGGGACAAGGGTTACAGGTTGTAGGTTGTAGGTAAATGAAATATTTGGAGGAATTGATGTCCTTGAGAGGGAGAGTATCAAGTTGCAGACAGATGTCATCGCATACACTTGGAACGCCTGAAGGTCGAGCACGCGCGCAAGCCTTGCGCAATTCAGTAACTCAATATCAACAAGCTTTACAGAAATTTACTCAAGCAGTCGGAAATTATAATCTAGCACATGAAAAACTGCTGCAAGCAGCTCAAGTTCGTGCTCAAGGATATTTCGGCGGCTTTTTTACGGAAGCAGGAAAATTAGAGGCAGAGGCTAATGATCTAAACGCATTGGCAGCTCAACTAGATTCTGAAGGATGCGCTTTAAGGGATGCCGCTGATGCAATGGTAGGAGAGTGAATTTCATAACTCATTATTCATTTCCTTCATAATGAGTTAGCTTGTTCTGATCACTGTTTTTCGCTTGCGCCTCTTTAAAAATGGAACGTTTTTACATGCCCTAGAAGGCTCGATTTTGAGGGGGCGCTATGGTCATGCCCCTGGAAATGATGTTTATGAGGCCCATCATTTTTAGTGAATCATGCACATGATCAATTGGTTGCTATGAATATTACATCTCTTGTCACAGGATGTCTCTTGGCATTTTCTCTGTAAAAAAAGTCGGATTTCTCGAGGATATTCGTAAAATGAGGAAGAGGGGGGCTTAATTTGGCGTTTCAATGCTAATCTATTTAAGATTGCTTTCCTCATCATGTTATGCTTATCCTTCCCGGCGTCATGAATAAGCAATCTGAGGATCAAAAACTCTTTAAAGCGCACGATCGGTACTTTCGAGGAGCCATGGATGATCCCGATGTCGCTATGTCTTGCATTCGTGCTCACTTGCCACCAGAAATTGTTGCGCAGATTGATATCAATTCTCTTCAGCTCATGAAGGGAAGTTTTATTGAGGGGAACCTCCGTGAAAAAATTACTGATGTGCTCTACAAAGCGACAATTGATGGAGAGGCTGGGTACATCTATTTTTTGATAGAGCATCAGAGTACACCTGATCCCTTCATGCCATTGAGGTTGCATCACTATATTCTTCAAATTATTGAAAGGGACTTAACGCAGCAAAAGAAGTCAGAAAATTTTAAAAACTCTGATGCCAAAAAAAGTAAGAAACTCCCTAAGCTTCCATTGGTGGTTCCTCATGTCATCTACAATGGTCAAAGTGACTATTCTTGCTCAACCGATATATTCGATTTGTTTCATGATCCTGAAAAAGCACGCAAAGTTTTTTTGCAACCTTTTGGTCTCACCGTTCTGAAGGACATCAAAGATGATCAACTCAAAAAAGAATCTCTGATTGGAATGGTGGAACTTTTGTTGAAGCATGCTTCAGCACGTGATATGGTCTCTTTGATAAACGAGGTGTTAGGGGGGATTCTTCAAACATTTGAAATTCTCAATAAGCCAAAACTTTTTTATTCGAGCATTAGCTACCTTTTTGAAACTCAAGAAGGCAATATGTCTAAAAAAGAAATCAATGAGGAATTTGAAAGATTAATTTTACCAGCTAACACTAAAACAAAAATTATGACTATTGCAGAATCATTAAAATTAGAGGGCCATCTAGAGGGACGTCAAGAAGGTCTTCAAGAAGGTCTTCACCAATTTCGATCCTTGCTTATCAGACAGCTCAAGGCTCGTTTTTCCAATAAAGTCACACCTCATTATTTAAACCTTATTAAAGAAGCCGATAGTGATAAGCTTGCTTATTTGGGAGAAAGGCTCATGAACGCAAGCAATATTGAAGAAGTCTTCAGTTGTTTTTAAATGACTAACTTGAAAGATTGAAAAGAAACTTTCTCTCCACTAAACTCTTCAACCCTTTAAATTTTCAACCCTTCAACATTATCTCCTTATGCCTAAAGACGAAGCAACTACCGACAAAGCCGCCGCTATCACTTCCAAAGAACAAGCGGCTCGCGCTAAAAATCTCGACTTAGCGATTCAACAAATTGCCAAGGATTATGGTGATGGGGCGATCATGCGACTGGGACAGGAAGGTAGCAAGGGCATCTCCGTGATTCCAACAGGAAATCTTCTCATCGATCGCGCGCTCGGCGTTGGTGGTTTCCCAAAAGGCCGCATCATTGAAATTTATGGTCCTGAGTCATCAGGAAAAACAACACTCACATTGAGTGTGATTGCACAAGCTCAGAAACGTGGTGGTCTTGCAGCTTTCATCGACGTAGAGCATGCGCTCGATCCCGCCTATTCCCGCAAACTTGGAGTCAACTTGGAAGATCTCCTTGTCTCTCAACCGAGTTCGGGAGAAGAGGCGCTGCGGATTTGTGAGACGCTTGTTCGCTCCAATGCGCTTGATGTCGTCGTGCTCGACTCAGTCGCAGCTCTTGTAACCAAGGGCGAGCTCGAAGGTGATATCGGTGACACTGTTGTTGGGGCCCAAGCCAGGCTGATGAGTGCAGCGATGAGAAAGCTGACAGCATTTATTTCTAAAGCAGACACGTGCGTGATTTTCACGAATCAAATCCGTGAAAAAATTGGCGTGATGTTTGGAAGTCCAGAAACAACGCCAGGCGGCAAGGCGCTAAAATTCTACTCCAGCGTCCGAGTCGACATTCGCCGGATTGGGGCTCTTAAGCAGAGCGATGGCACGGTGATTGGAAATCGCACGCGCATCAAGGTTGTTAAAAATAAAGTGGCGCCTCCCTTCACAGAAGCGGAATTCGATATTATGTATAACGAAGGGATTTCTAACACGGGATCCTTGCTTGATCTGGCACTCGAAAAAAATATTGTTGAGAAGCGTGGGTCCTGGCTCAGCTACAAAGGCAATCAGCTAGCCCAAGGCCGCGACGCAGGAAAAGAAGCGCTCAAGAGCGACCCTGCGCTTTATGCTGACATCGAGGCTGCGGTACAGGCCGCGCTCGCAGAAGAGAAGAAATAAAAAGAATTAACCGCAAAGGTCACAAAGCCACTCAAGCGGCATTTATGATCTTTGTGGTGGATTTCTTCCTGCTTGGACGACGTTGGTATTTTTTGTAGCTACAAAAAGCTACCCAGCAGCTTCATTGCGACGACATCCTCGGCAAGGTCTTTTCCTTTTGGTGTTTCCAAAATTTTTGGAATATTTCCTAGAACCTGAGATCGCATAATCCAGCGAAAAGCATCCAAGCCAATTTTTCCTTGGCCAAGATTTTCGTGACGATCGACGCGCGATCCAAGTGCAGCCTTGGATTCGTTGATGTGCAGGGCGCAGAGTTGTTGGAGACCAACGATGTCATCAAGCTGTTTAAAAACTTTTTCGGCTCCATTTTTTTCGGAGAGATCATAGCCAGCGGCAAAAACGTGTGCGGTGTCGAGGCAGATGCGGAGACGATCTGGGATTTTAACCTTTTCTAAAATTTCAGCGAGTTCTTCAAAACGAGCGCCGAGGCAACTTCCTTGACCTGCTGTCGTTTCTAGGGCGATGCGGACTTTGAGGTTTGGATACTCGGAATGAATCGTGTCGAGACTCTGAATGACGCAGTGGAGGCCTTTTTCGATGCCAGCCCCGAGGTGAGATCCAGGATGCAGGACGAGGTAGGGGATTTGCAATTGATCACAGCGTACAAGTTCTTCGCCGAGAGATTGCAGTGACTTTTCATGGTTCTCGGATTTCTCAACGCCAAGGTTGATGAGGTAGCCAGCATGGGCAATGACCATTTTTAATTTGCTACGCAGCGGATGTTGCGTGAACGCGGTGACTTCTTCTTTGGAAAAAGGTTTGGCAAGCCACTGCATGTTATTTTTGACAAAGATTTGCATGGCCGTGCAGTCTATGTCAACGCCGCGATCGATGGCCTTGGCAACGCCGCCAACAGTGGGAATGTGAGAGCCGAGAAGAAGCATAGGATTTTATTTTTTGTGAGTTGTCTCACGTTCAAGCTGGGCATAGAGACCGTTTTTTTCTAAGAGTGCTTTGTGAGTGCCTCGTTCAACGATGCGACCGCGGTCTAAGACTAGAATTTCCGTGGCATGTTGGATGGTTGAAAGACGGTGGGCAATGACAAAGCTGGTGCGTCCAGCTAGGAGGCGCTGAAGGGCCTCTTGAATGAGGCGTTCAGTGGTGTTGTCGACGCTCGCTGTTGCCTCATCAAGAATGAGGATCGGTGGATTTTTGAGTAGCGCACGTGCAATAGAAATTCGCTGTTTTTCTCCAACGCTTAATTTGATGCCGCGTTCTCCAAGCGCCGTGTGAAGGCCTTGTGGTAGCCGTGAAACGAAGGCGGCTGCGTTAGCGGCCTTCAAGGCTTCCCACATTTCTTCTTCGCTAACATTAGCGCGGCCGATACGAAGATTGTCAGCAGTAGTGCCATTGAAAAGAAAATTCTCTTGCGTCACCATGCCGATGGAGCGCCGTAAAAAATCGAGTGGCAGCTTGTGGATGGGGTGACCATCGAGAAGGATTTCGCCCTCATTGATTTCATAAAAACGAGATAGCAAATTGACGAGTGTGCTTTTTCCAGAGCCCGTCGGGCCGACTAGCGCGATCATCTCTCCTGGCTTTGCTTCGAGGGAGATGTGATGCAGGATGGGGGCATTTGCTCCATAAGAAAAAGAAACATCACGAAAAGTGATAGCTCCTTTCAATGATGCGGGAGGAATTTGAATATCCGACAAATAACCAGGCTCTGGTTTTTCATCGAGAATCGAAAACAACCGCTTGCCAGCAGCATGTCCCGCTTGAAATAAATGATTGAGTTCATAAAGACGATCAATGGGTTCGTAGAGATAGCGTGCTAAAACAAGAAAAGCGACCAAGACACCAAGCTCCATCCGGTGCTGCAAAACTTGATGTGTTCCATAAGCCAGGATAAGCAGCATTCCAAGAGAACTCAAAAAATTCATTGTTGGATTGTAGAGAGCCCAGGCCTTCATGATACGAAGCATGGAGCAGCGTACCGTGTTACTTGCCGCATCAAAGCGCTGCTGTTCTCGTTCCTCGCTCGTGTAGGTTTTGATTTGACGAATGCCATCAATATTATCATGAAGAATGCCATTAAGCAGAGAGGCTGATGATCGCTCTTTTGCAAAACGCTGCTGGGCGCTGTAAGCATAAATCAAGGTTCCAACAATGAGGAAAGGAAGTGGTGAAAGCGCTGCTGCTGTCAGGCTCGGGCTGTAGTGGAGCATCAGTCCCGTGACGATTAAAATTTGGAGCAGAGCAACAGATCCTTGCTCGATGCCGTCAATGAGTGCTCGTTCTAGAGCGGTCACATCTTCCATTAAGCGAGTCATGATATCTCCTGTCGTATGCTGATCGAACCAAGGAAGCGGTAGGCATTGAATGTGACGATAAAGATCACTTCGTAAATCAAAAATAACACGCTGTTCAAAATGATTATTCAGAAAAATTCGCAGACTGTTGAGCAAGTCTTGTAGAAAAAAAGCGGTGAGGCCTAAGGTCATTAAAGGGAGGAATTGATCGGCATGCCCTTGCTTAAGGACGCTATCAATAATGCGCTCGGTCACGGCGGGGAAAGTAGCTACCATCACGGTGCTCGTAACGGCGCAGAGAATGGTTCCTAGGGCCAACCAGGGGTAACGAGACAAATAAGTGAGTACGCGAAAGAAAGGAGACTTGAATTGCATTGACTTGCTTTATAATAAAAAAATTCAAAAAATTACACTTTCTTCTTGCTCTCTTTAGTTATTTGTCTATATTCACCCGTCCGGTCTTTCATGGAGTAATTCATGAGCACGAAGGCGTCATCCTTAAAATCTCTTGAAAACAAGAGGAGGAGAAACGCGAGACCCCATCAATATTATGCCGACTATCAATCAACTCGTACGAAAGGGACGCCGCAAGGCTGTGGTGAAATCAAAATCACCCGCGCTTGTTAATTGTCCGCAGCGTCGTGGCGTTTGCGTTCAAGTGATGACCCGGACGCCAAAAAAACCTAACTCTGCATTGCGCAAAGTTGCGAAGGTTCGTTTGACGAATGGACAAGAAGTGATCGCTTATATTCCTGGAGAAGGTCACAACCTCCAAGAGCACTCGATTGTGCTCGTGCGTGGGGGACGTGTGAAAGATCTTCCTGGTGTTCGTTATCATATCGTCCGCGGCACTCTCGATAGTCTTGGCGTTGATGGCCGTCGCCGTAGTCGCTCTAAATATGGAGCTAAACGTCCTAAAGCTGGCGCTGAAGAAAAAACAGCCGTCAAGAAAAAGAAGTAAAAGAATTTCCTAAAGCCTGTAACCTGAACTCCTGATTTACTATGTCCCGCCGTAAACGCGTCATCCATAAAGAAGTTAAACAAGACCTCCGGTATGCCAATCCGTTGGTTGCGCGTCTTATTACCTCGGTGATGCGTGACGGGAAGCGATCGATTGCAGAAAAGATTGTTTACACCGCTATTGAAACAACTCGCTCTGGAGCTGAGGTGGTTGATCCTTTGGATGTGCTCACCAAGGCCGTCGAAAATATTCGCCCTCGTCTTGAAGTGAAGAGCCGTCGTGTTGGTGGTGCAACTTATCAAGTTCCGATGGAAGTAGCCATGGACCGTTCTCTCGCGTTGGCCATGCGCTGGCTTGTTACTTTTGCTAGCAAACGCAAAGGGATTCCGATGGCTAAGGCTTTAGCTAACGAACTCAAAGATGGTGCCGCTGGACAAGGCGCTGCTATTAAAAAGCGGGACGATCTTCACAAAATGGCTCAGGCGAACCGAGCTTTTGCTCACTTCCGCTGGTAGGTCACACGCTACGTTTAATTTTTATTCATTTCAGCTTTTATGTCTAAGACTCCTTCTTCCAATCCGAATTCTCCGGACCGCGCTTTCCCCTTGGAAAGAACGCGTAATATTGGAATTTGTGCGCACATCGATGCTGGCAAAACCACATTGACGGAGCGTGTACTCTTTTACACCGGTATGATTCATAAGATCGGTGAAGTTCACGAAGGAACGACCGTTACTGACTGGATGGAGCAAGAGAGGGAGCGTGGGATCACAATTACCTCTGCTGCTACAACCTGTAGCTGGAAGCAACGTGTTGAAAAAGACATCGTCAAGCTTTTTCCGGATATTGAGCAGCGCGTTAATATTATTGACACCCCGGGTCACGTTGATTTTACCGCTGAAGTTGAGCGTTCGCTCCGAGTGCTCGATGGTGCTATTGCCGTATTCTGTGGTGTCGCTGGTGTGCAGCCGCAATCAGAAACTGTCTGGCGTCAAGCTAACAAATATGGAGTTCCTCGCATTGCTTTCGTTAACAAGATGGATCGCACTGGGGCTAACTTTGCCAATGCTGTTAATGACATGCGGACGAAACTCGGTGCGAATGCATGGCCGATTTTAATTCCACTTGGTTCAGAAGATAATTTGCGCGGTCAAATCGACGTCGTGAACCACAAAGTAGTTCTCTACGCTGATGACAGTAGCATGGGATCAACTTACACGATTGAAGAAGTTCCAGCTGAATATGCTGACATGACTAAGGCCGCCTATGACGATTTGATCAATCAAATGATGGATCTTGATGAAGAGATCGGTAACCTTTTCTTGGAAGAAAAGCCAGTCACGAAAGAAGATCTAAAAAAAGCCATTCGTCGTCAAACTATTGCAAATCGTTTTGTTCCTGTTGCTGGCGGTTCTGCTTTTAAAAACAAAGGAGTCCAATACCTCGTGGATGCCGTTGTTGATTATCTTCCAAGTCCTGTTGATATCGAAGCTGCTAAAGGAATGGATCCTGATACGCACGCTGAGAAGTTGGCTGTTACGAATGATTTTGAGCCTTTCTGTTCTCTCGCTTTCAAACTTTGGAGCGATCCTTTTGTTGGAAAGCTCGTTTTTTTCCGTGTCTATTCCGGAAAGTTGAGTAAGGGAGATACGGTCTATAACCCTCGCACTAACAAGCGCGAGCGAATCAGCCGTCTGATTCAGATTCAAGCTGACAAACGCCAAGACATTGATACCTGTTACTCAGGTGATATTGCTGCGATCGTTGGTATTAAAAACATCACTACTGGTGATACTCTTTGTGATGAAGATCATGCTATTTTGTTAGAGCCTCCTTCTTTCCCTGATCCGGTTATTTCGATGTCGATCGAGCCAAAGACTAAGGCTGATCAAGAAAAAATGGGTATTGCTCTTCAGCGCCTTGCGGAAGAAGATCCAACGTTCCGTGTCTTCACTAATGAAGATACTGGTCAGACCATCATCGCTGGAATGGGTGAATTGCACCTTGAAATTATCCGTGATCGGATGTTACGTGAATTTAAAGTCGATGCTGCTTCTGGAAAACCGCAGATTGCTTACAGAGAAACAGTCCTTAATCCTGCTGAAGGAGAGGGTAAGCTTGTCAAACAATCAGGTGGTCGTGGTCAATACGGACATGTTGTCATCAAGATCACGCCTAACGAGCGAGGAAAAGGAATCACGATTGAAAACAAAGTCGTTGGTGGAACGATTCCAAAGGAATATATTCCTGCGGTCATCAAAGGTCTCAATGAAGCAACACTCAATGGTGTTGTTGGTGGATATCCTGTGATCGACGTTCATATCGATATAACAGACGGTTCCTATCACGATGTTGATTCCAATGAACTCGCTTTTAAAATGGCAGCAATTTTTTCTCTCAAGGATGCACTTAAGAACGCGAAGCCAATTCTCCTAGAGCCGATCATGAAAGTCGAAGCGATTACTCCTGAGGAGTATCAAGGCGATATCATGGGTGACCTTAATCGCCGTCGTGGAAAAATCATGTCTATTGAAACAAAAACAGTCAGTACTAGCGTCAATGCCGAAGTGCCTCTAGCCGAAATGTTCGGTTATGCAACGGCAATCCGTTCTCTTTCCAAGGGGCGTGCTGCTTATTCTATGGAACCTTCTCACTTTGAACAAGTGCCAGCGCAAGTTCTGGCAGCGGTTCTCGATCAAAAATCTTAATCTTAATTATCATTTACTATGGCTGCTGGACATCGTATTCGCATTCGACTTAAAGGTTTTGATTTTCGCCTTCTTGATATTTCCGCATTGGAAATTGTAGAGACAGCGAAGCGTACTGGATCTAAAGTTCTTGGACCAATCCCCCTCCCTACACACATTGAAAAATTTACGGTGAATCGTTCTCCGCACGTTGACAAAAAGTCGATGGATCAATTTGAAATCAGAACTCACAAACGCTTGCTCGATATTGTTGAGCCAACAGCGAAGACCGTTGATGAACTTCGGAAGCTCAATCTTCCTGCAGGAGTCGACATCTCTATTAAAATCTAAATATTCTATTTGTTATGGCACTCGGAATTCTCGGAAAAAAAATTGGCATGACTCGCGTTTATGACGCGAAGGGTGTTGTCCGCGCAGTCACGGTAGTGGATGTTCGCGATAACCATGTTTTGCAGGTCAAAAATAAGGCCAAAGATGGGTATGATGCTGTTCAACTCGGATATGATGTCCAGAAAGAACATCGCTCTACAAAAGCTCAACTTGGTCATTTTAAGAAAGCAGGATCGGCTCCAAAACGTTTTCAACGTGAGTTTCGTCTTGAGGAAGGAGCGGTAGCTCCTGAACTCGGGGCTTGGGCATTGAATAATTTTCAAGACGGCCAGTTTGTTGACGTCATCGCCACTTCCAAGGGTAAAGGTTTTCAAGGTGTCGTTCGTCGCTTTAAATTTGCTGGTCAGCCAGAGACTCACGGATCGATGATGCATCGTCGTAACGGTGCTATCGGAAACCGTCTAACTCCAGGTCGTGTTTGGAAAAATATGGGTATGCCTGGTCACATGGGTCACACACGAATCACAACACAGAATCTTGAAATTGTTCAAGTGCGCGAAGCAGATGGCGTCATCCTCATTAGTGGTGCTGTCCCTGGCGCAAAGGGAACTTACGTCATGGTGCGTCCGGCTAAGAAAAAAGCGGCCCCAAAAAAAGGAGCTTAACCTCAGCGCTCAACGATAGAACATGAAAGCACAATTATTAACTTTAGAGCTGGCCAAGAAAGCTAGCATTGAACTCATCGAAAGCGGCAAGGGAACGCAAGCCGTTCATGATGTCGTAGTCGCCATGAGAGCTAACCGCCGCAGTGGAACTGCTTGTGTCAAAACAAAAGCAACTGTTAATCTTTCTGGTAAGAAGCCATGGAAGCAAAAAGGAACAGGTCGTGCTCGTGCTGGTTATGCTAGCTCTCCTGTTTGGGTTGGAGGAGGTGTCTCTCATGGACCTCATCCTCGCTCTTATGCAAAGAACACCACAAAGAGTGTGAAGAAACTTGCTTTCCGCAAGGCTTTCAGTGCCCGTGTGCTTGCTGACGACGTGTTTGCTGTTCCTTCTTTTGAAGTTGCAGAGATTAATACCAAACAATTTGTAGAACTCTTGGCCAAGCTTACTGGTGGTGCGAAAAGCACACTGGTGATTGCTCCAACTTTCTCAAAAAATACTTTTCTCAGTGCTCGCAATGTTCAGCGTACACTCCTTATGAGTGCTGCTGAAGTGAACACCGAAAACCTCCTCGCTTTCGATAAAATTATCATCACTCAAGAGGCTCTCTCGGCTCTTGGACAACGCCTCTCATCATGAAGGAAGCCACTCACATCGTTCGTAAAGTTCACATTAGTGAAAAAGCTAGCTTGATTTCCGAAAAGCTAAATCAATATGTTTTTCGTGTTGATCCCGCTGCTAACAAGATCGAAATTAAAAAAGCTGTTGAACAACTTTTTAAAAAACGTGTTTTGTCGGTACGCACGATGCAATATGCTGGTAAGAAAAAAAGAGAGCGTCGCGCTGACTTTGGCCGCCGTGCTCACTGGAAAAAAGCCATTGTGAGCCTAGCTCCTGGTGATAAAATTGATATTGCGTAACCTAATCTTTTCGTATGGCCCTTAAGACTTTTAGACCTCTCACTCCTTCACAGCGTTTCATGGCGCTTCCTTCGTTTGAAGAAATAACGAAGAGCACGCCTGAAAAATCGCTGACTGAAATTAAGCCCCGCACCGGTGGCCGAAATAACCGTGGACGCAAGACATCACGTCATCGTGGTGGTGGCCACAAAAAACGGTATCGGATCATTGATTTCAAGCGCTCTCGTCGTGATGTAGCAGCTGAAGTTATCGCGATCGAATATGATCCAAACCGCAGTGCGCGTATCTGTCTTCTTCAATATCCAGATGGAGAAAAGGCTTATATCATAGCACCTGCAGGGATTACTGTTGGAACGAAAGTTGCTGCAGGAGCACAAGTTGATCCTTCTTTGGGCAATGCCCTTCCTCTGAAGAGTATTCCTCTTGGTTCGTCGCTCCATAATATTGAACTGACCCCAGGTCGTGGAGGACAAATCGTTCGCAGTGCTGGTTCCCAGGCTGTTCTTAGCAACCGTGAAGCTGGTTATGCTCTTGTAAAGATGGCTTCTGGAGAATTGCGCAAGATTAACGAAGAGTGCTATGCGACGATTGGCCAAGTTGGCAATGTCGAGCACATGAACGTTTCTAGTGGTAAAGCTGGTCGTAGCCGTTGGCTCGGAGTTCGCCCACAAACACGTGGTATGGCGATGAACCCTGTTGATCACCCGATGGGTGGTGGACAAGGAAAGAGCAAAGGTGGCGGCGGACGTCATCATCCGATGAGTCCGTGGGGTCAGCTTTCTAAAGGATTTAAAACCCGTCAAAAGCGCAAAGCTTCTGATAAATTCATTGTTCAACGTCGTAAAAAGAAATAATTTCCTATGGCTCGTTCACTAAAAAAAGGTCCTTTCGTTGAATGGAAGCTTCTCGAGAAAATCGATAAGCTTAATGAGACGAATCTCAAGAAACCAATCAAAACTTGGTCTCGTCGCTCCACAATCACCCCTGACTTTGTTGGGCACACTTTCAACGTTCACAACGGACGTTCTTTCATTCCTGTTTTCGTTACAGAAAACATGGTTGGTCATAAATTAGGGGAATTTTCTCCAACCCGTGTCTTTAAGAAACACGGTTCACACACGGCAAAAGTCACTAAGTAATTTTGTAACATGCAAGTCCTCTCCATTTATCGTTACGCTAAAATTTCTCCTTTTAAGGCTCGTGAAGTCACACGAGAGATCCAAGGTCTTCCTGCTGTGGAGGCGCTTGCTAAGCTGAAATTCATTCCCAAAAAAGCCGCTCCGCTTATTGCCAAGACGCTCAAGAGCGCTATTGCTAATGCTGAGCAAAACAACAATATTCGTCCTGAAGTTCTTGTTATTAAAGAAGCAGTCATCGGAGAAGCTCCGACACTCAATCGGATTATGGCTAGAGCACGTGGTAGTGCTAGCCCGATCCGCAAACGCACGAGCCATATTCGCATTGTGTTAACGGACGAGGTTCCTATCGTACGTCGCGCTGATCGTGACGATTCCAAGGGCAAGAAAAAAACTGCTCCTAAAACGAAAAAGAAAGCTTCTTCCAAAAAAACAGAAACAGCTGAAACAGCTCCAGGGATAACTTCTGAGCCAGTAGCCGAGTAACATTTCAATTTTTTAACTTCTCAACCTTTTAACTTTTCAAATTATGGGACAAAAAGTCAACCCCATCGGATTCCGACTTCCACTCACTCGTGATTGGGGCTCGCGTTGGTATGCCTCTGAAAAAGAATTCGCAGAATTTCTTCATGCTGATACCAGGATTCGGACGACGCTAAAGAAAAAATTAAAGTCAGCTGCTGTCTCTCGCATCATCATTGAGCGCGCTTGGAACAGCGTTCGTGTAACGATTGTTACGGCTCGTCCCGGTATCGTCATTGGACGGAAAGGTTCTGAGATCGAGAACATGACACAAGAAATTTCTTTACTTGCCGGTGGTAAACAAGCTAAGGTTGACATCGTCGAGGTAAAGCAACCTGAGCTGGATGCTACACTCGTAGCAGAAAGCGTCGCCAATCAGTTAGAACGTCGTATTGGATTTCGTCGTGCTATGAAGAAGGCAATGCAGCTCGCCATGGATCTCGGTGCAGAAGGTATCAAGATTCGTGCTTCTGGTCGTTTAGGAGGTAGTGAAATTGCTCGTACAGAAATTGTGCGAGCTGGAACAATTCCACTACACACTCTTCGCAAAAACATCGATTACGGGTTTGCAGAAGCTGACACTATGGCTGGCAAAATCGGAATCAAATGCTGGATTTGCAAAAAATCAGAACCTACCGATGCACGTCAAGCGGCACCTAATGCCGCCTAAGTCAAATTTTAAATCAAGTTTACCTTTAAATTAAGTTATGCCTTTATTACCAAAAAGAGTTAAGTACCGTAAGACCCAGCGCGGAAGCCGCAAGGGCATTGCTTCTCGCAATTTGAAGATCGATTTCGGTGAGTTTGGATTGCAAACTCTCGATCGTGCTTGGATCACCAACACTCAGATCGAGGCCGCTCGTGTTGCATTAACTCGTAACATGAAACGGAAAGGCAAGCTTTGGATCCGTATCTTCCCTGATAAATCGGTAACAGCTCGTCCTCCAGAAACCCGAATGGGTAAAGGTAAGGGTCAACCTGAATATTGGGTTGCTACCGTGCGTCCTGGCAACATTCTTTTTGAATTAGATGGTGTTCCTGAATCTGTGGCCAGAGAGTCCTTGCGGCTTGCTGCCAACAAACTTCCGATTCGTACAAAGTTTGTAACACGTCACCACGCAGCCGCTTCTTCTGCTGCAGCATAATTGATTGACCTATGACTATCACTGAAATTAAAGAATTAACTCCTAAAGAACTTGCCGCAAAAACAAAAGAATTGCGTCAGGAGATTTTTCATTATCGTCTCCAGCAACAAGCTGGACAATTGGAGAAGTCGCATTTAGTGCGAGTAGCGCGTCGTCAGATCGCTCGTCTCCAAACCATCCTGACTCAAAAGACAACCCAGAAATAGATTTACTGATGAACGCTTCCGCTAACACAACTCAAGAGCGCAGCCAGCGCAAGACTCGCTCCGGTGAAGTCATTTCTACCAAGATGGATAAGACCGTCATTGTAAAAACAGTGACCCGTGTGCCGCATCCTCGTTTTGGAAAAATTATCAAGCAAGTGAAAAAATTTCATGTTCATGATGAAAACAATGAAGCCAAGGTTGGTGATCGTGTTGCCATCATGGAGACAAGACCTTTGAGCAAGCTCAAACGTTGGCGTCTCATCGAGATCATTAAACAAGTTGCTCAGCATTAATTTTTACGTTTCCACGATCATGATTTACATACGTTCCCGTCTCAAAGTTGCCGATAATACTGGTGCCCGCATGGCCACCATGATTGGTGTTATCGGAAAGAAAACTCTCTGTGCTCACGTTGGTGATATTATTACCGCTAACGTTAAAGAGGCAACTACCGGTGGTACTGTCAAAAAAGGAGAAGTTGTTCGCGCTGTAATAGTTCGTACCCGCCACCCTGTCCGCCGCCCTGATGGCTCTTACCTTCGTTTTGATGCGAATGCGATTGTGATTATCGATAAGGATAAAAACCCTCGTGGGACACGCATCTTTGGTCCTGTCTCACGCGAATTGCGTGAGAAAAACTTCATGAAAATCGTTTCCCTCGCTCCAGAGGTTCTATAATTTTTGCCGTATTTTTCCACTATGATTAAGACTCACGTAAACACAGGCGATATCGTTAAGGTGATAGCCGGGAACCATCGCGGTGCTCAAGGCAAGATCCTTCGCGTTCTTCGCGAAAAAGATCAGATTTTTATTGAGGGTGTTCGCATGATCAAGAAACATCTTGGTCGTTCTCAAGATCGCCCTCAGGGAGAAATTATTGAAAAGGAAGGACCGATTCATATTTCTAATGTTAAATTAATGGAAGCTGTAGCAGCAAAGAGCTCTTCGAAAAAGAGCACTAAAAAAGTTAACGCTGAAACAGGAGAAACGCCGAAAAAGAAGACGCGGACTAAAAAAGAAGCGCCTTCTCATCAAGAAAAATAAGATACTATGCAACAAGCAGCAGAACTTTTTACTGATTACCACAACCGGGTAGTCCCAGCGCTTCAGAAAAAGCGTGGCTATAAAAATAAACACCAAGTTCCAAAATTGGTGAAGGTTGTGATTAACACATCGATTGCATCCGCTCAAGATGTGAAGCAGGCACTTGAAATTGCCAAGGACGAACTTGCTTTAATCACAGGGCAAGCTCCTGTTGAAACAATTGCGAAGAAGAGCATCTCGAATTTCAAGCTTCGTGCGGGACAAGCGATTGGCGCTAAAGTGACGTTGCGTGGCCGCATCATGTATGAATTCTTAGAGCGTTTCCTAAAGATGTCTCTTCCTCGTATTAGAGATTTTCGTGGCGTCTCAGCAAAGGCTTTTGATGGTAATGGTAACTACACCTTGGGTGTTTCAGAGCAATCGATTTTCCCTGAAGTGGAGCTCGATAAGATTAAACGCAACATTGGCTTTGATATCACGATTGTCACTTCAACTAGTGATGATCAAGAGGCTAAAGATCTCCTTGTGGAGCTCGGCATGCCTTTTACAGGTCGTAATGCTAAGAAACAAACGGAAACTTCCACTGCGACTGAAGAAGTCGCACCTGCTTAACGCTGACTAACGCTGATAACTGAAACATGAGTGCTCTTACTGACCCTATTGCTGATTTGCTTACGCGCATTCGCAATGCTATGCAAGTTAATAAAAAAGAATTTTTTGTTCCTTATTCCAAAATAAAGAGCGATATTGTTGCTATCTTAAAAAAAGAGGGCTACATTACCGACTACGAATTGGATAACACTGAAACGCATCCACGCCTGAAGGTTGCTCTACGCTATGTAGGCAAAGCTTCTGCGATTGTCGGCCTTCGCCGTATCAGTCGTCCTGGTCTTCGTCGTTATGTTGGAAGTGAAGAAATTCCTCGGGTTCTTGGTGGTATGGGAATTGCAATTCTCTCCACATCGCGGGGAGTCATGACCGGCCATGAAGCACGTCGTCAAAAAATTGGCGGGGAAATTCTCGCCTACGTTTGGTAATTTTAAACTTTCTCTTTTCATGTCACGTATCGGAAAAACTCCAGTCACTCTTCCAGAAAAAGTCAAAATCGATTTGGCTGCTGATGGAACCATTGTAGTGGAAGGCCCCAAGGGAAAACTTTCTTGGCAGCTTCCTAAAGCTATTAAAGTTCATGTTGAAGGTCTAATCCTTCACGTGGAGCGCGAAAATGAAGAACGGGCTACCCGAGCTCTTCATGGTTTGGCACGTGCTTTGATTAACAATATGGTTACTGGAGTTCATCAAGGATTCCGTCGTGACCTGGAGATTCAAGGTGTCGGTTTTCGTGCAGCGCTCAAAGGAAACCAATTGGATCTTTCCATCGGCTATTCTCATCCTATTCTTTTTGACGTTCCAGAAGGTATTAAAATTACTGTTACTGACAACACGAAAATCAGTATTGAAGGAATCGACAAACATCTTGTTGGACAAGTTGCTGCTGATATTCGCGCGTACTACCCACCAGAGCCCTATAAAGGCAAGGGAATTCGCTACGCTGGCGAGCAAGTGCGTCGCAAGGAAGGAAAAACTGTTCAATAATATTCGCTCATCTATTTGTTTCTTACTATGGCTCACACTTCACCACGTAAAATGCGGCATACCCGCCTTCGTAAAAAAGTTGCAGGAACTGCTGAACGTCCTCGGCTTTCCATTCACTTTTCCGGTCGTCACATCACCGCTCAGGTGATTGATGATCAGGCTGGCGTAACGCTAGCAAGCGTCAACACAACAGAAAAAGAATTTCGCAAACAAGAAGACATCCGTCCTAATGTCGCAACTTCTACGAAAATCGGTCAGCTTATCGCTGAGCGAGGCCTCAAAAAGAATGTCAAAAAAGTTGTCTTTGATCGAGGCGGCTTTAACTATCACGGTAAAGTCAAAGCGCTAGCTGATGCAGCTCGTGAAAATGGATTTGAATTTTAATTATTATGTCCGAGAAACCCAATAAACGTAACTCTCGTCGCGACGCTAGTAATGAAGCGCCGACTCCCAAAGAAACAGTCGAAAAAGTCGTCTTCATCAATCGTTGTGCCAAGGTTGTCAAAGGTGGTCGTCGTTTTAGTTTTAGCGCACTCATTGTCACTGGCAATATGAAGGGCAAGGTTGGCGTTGGCTTTGGAAAAGCCAACGAAGTGAGCGAGGCTATTCGAAAAGCCTCCGATGCAGCTGGCAAGTCAATGATTCCTGTCTCTATTGGAGAAACAACCATACCTCACGAAGTGATTGGTGAACATGGCGGCGGTCGTGTCTTGTTGCGCCCTGCTTCCCCTGGTACGGGAGTGATCGCTGGCGGTGGTGTTCGTGCTGTTATTGAAGCTGCTGGGGTTCGTGATGTTTTAGCAAAGTCACTTGGATCTAATAACCATGCTAACGTTGTTCATGCTACGATAGATGCTCTCAAGCAGCTTCGTTCTCGCGAAGAAATTTTCAGAATGCGTGGTAAGACAATCACGAAAAAAGAACGCACAGTATAAATATTTTTATGAGACTACATCAACTCTCTCCTCGTCCTGGTGCCAAGCATCGTCGCAAGCGTCTCGGTTGCGGTGAAAGCTCTGGCCATGGTAAAACTTCCGGTCGCGGTCACAAAGGACAAAAAGCTCGATCCGGTGGCAGTGTTCGCTTAGGATTTGAAGGTGGCCAGATGCCACTCAATCGACGTCTTCCTAAAAGAGGCTTTAACAACACAAACTTCAAGCCAATTTTTGGAGTCATTAACCTCGACACGCTCGATGCTCGTTTTGAAGCAGGCGCTAAAATTGATGAAGCTGTGCTTCGTTCAACTGGGCTTGTTAATGGACGCAATGATGGAATCAAACTTCTTGCTCGTGGCGAAATCACGAAGGCATTGACCCTCGAGGTCGATAAAGTTAGCGCTGTTGCTCGTGAGAAATTTGAAAAAGCAGGAGGCACTCTGGTGCTTCGCCCAGCTAAAGTTGAGATGACAGCCCGTACTCCAAAAGGAGTCGAGCGTGAACCTCGCGAACGTCTCTCTCGTCGGAAAAAACTTACTGCTAAGAAAACGCAAAGCTAAAAATAATTAACCGCAAAGAACGCAAAGGGCACAAAAAGAAAAATTTTCTTTGTGATCTTTGCGTTCTTTGTGGTTAATTCCTCTTCCTTCTTTTTATGATTTCCGCATTTGCCAATACGCTCAAAATTCCTGAACTACGTGCTCGGGCGCTTTTCACTCTCGGTATGGTCGTGATCATGCGGTTAGGAGCCGTGGTTACCACCCCTGGCGTCAATGCACAGGTTTTGCGTCAATGGTTCCTCAATGTTGCTGATGCCAAAGTCGGAGGCGGTATTGCTTCGATGTTCAATCTTTTTGGTGGAGGTGCGTTGAGTAACTGCGCGATTTTTTCTTTGGGAATCATGCCCTACATTAGTGCATCAATCATGTTGCAACTTTTGGGGGCCGTCATTCCTCAGCTTGGAAAATTGGCTCGCGAAGATGGAGGGCGTCAAAAAATTTCTCAATACACTCGTTACACGACAATTTTACTTTGCCTTTTTCAAGGATGGCTCTTGGCCCTTTCTTTTGAAAGCCCTCAATCCAATCCCTTCCTTCCTGGCATTGCTGATACAATCGCTCGTCTCGGAGTGCCGCTGGTGGCTGATCCTGGCATTGCTTTTCGCTTAATCACTGTCATCACGATGACGGCAGGAACGATGTTCCTGATGTGGCTCGGAGATCAAATTACGGAGCGCGGTATTGGTAATGGAATTTCCATCATCATCACCGTTGGTATTTTAGCACAGATGCCAGCAGGACTTGTTCAAGCGTGGAGGACTTTTGTTCCATCAGGCGGCGAGGCTTCAGCAGTCAATCCGATTGTATTGGTCATTCTGTGTGCTTTTTTCTTGATCGTGATCGCCTCCGTTATCGCCGTGACGCAAGCGCAACGCAAGATTAGTATTCAATATGCTAAGCGCGTTGTTGGGCGTAAAGTTTATGGTGGTCAAACGCAATACATGCCGCTCAAAGTCAATTATGCGGGTGTGATGCCGATTATTTTTGCTCAAGCTATTTTGCTTTTTCCTTCCACGATTTTGAATATGGCTTTTCCTGGAAAAGCTTGGGCTCAAGAGCTGGCTTCGGCTTTGACGCTAGGCTGGCCTCACTATGTGCTCTATGGCATCTTGATTTTCTCGTTCAGTTATTTTTGGGTGGCAACACAATTTCAACCTGCTCAAATTTCAGATGACTTGAAAAAGAATGGTGGTTTCATTCCTGGAATTCGTCCTGGAAAACCGACTGCAGAATTTTTAGATTACACGATGAGCCGCCTCACTTTTGCTGGTGCTTTCTTTTTGGTCATCATTGCTATTTTGCCGCAGCTGATGAGTCGTGGCTTGCAAGTGCCTTACATGGCCGCTCAATTTTTTGGTGGCACAGGACTTCTTATTATCGTTGGTGTGACGCTCGATACGATGCGTCAGGTAGAAACCTTCTTGCTCCAACGTCACTATGATGGTTTCTTGCGCAAAGGAAAAACAGCAGGTCGTACGAATTTCCGTCAACCGATGACGAGCGGATCGCTCGTGAGCGACACCTTCCTCGTTTGGTTTTATGCGGGTCTTGGCGCCTTGGCAATTGCAGGCGTGACGATCTTCCTTACTAGAAGGTAAAATATTCTGACATAGGGAAATTATCTCTATGAATAAAATCAGAATCGATGAGAAGTTGGCGCGCTGTTTGGTGGCGAACCAATTTCCTCAATGGAAAAATTTATCGATTCAGGCAGTCGAAGATCAAGGGTGGGACAATAGGACTTTTCGCTTAGGGGATCAGATGCTGGTGCGTCTGCCAAGTGCTGAGCGGTATGCGCAGCAAGTTGAAAAAGAACATTGCTGGTTGCCGCGGCTCGCGCCGTTGTTGCCACTCCAGATTCCGAAGCCTTTGGCCATGGGGGAGCCGGTGGAGGAGTATCCTTGGCGATGGTCTATTTATCGATGGCTTGAGGGTGAGTCTGCAGCAACAGCTCGATAGAAAATTTGTCTAATGTTGCAACGAGTCTTGCAAAATTTCTCATCGATCTCCAACGCATTGATGCCACAGACGGACCTCCCGCAGGACTGCAGAGTTTTTATCGCGGTGGAACGCTTGTAAATTATGACACTCAACTGCGACGAGCGTTCCATATTTTAAAAGATAAAATTGATATCGACGTTGCTACCAAGATTTGGGAAGAGGCTCTTGTAACCTCATGGCAAGGCCTTCCCGTATGGGTTCATGGCGATGTCGGTCCTACGAATTTATTAGTTCATCAAAAAAAGTTGAGCGCCGTAATTGATTTTGGACAACTGGCTGTTGGTGATCCAGCATGTGATCTGACAATCGCTTGGACTTTTTTCAAGGGAGAGAGCCGCGAAATTTTTCGTTCCATGTTTTCATTTGATACTGCTACATGGACACGTGCTCGTGCTTGGACGCTATGGAAATTTCTGATCGCTGCAGCGGGTCTCACCAGCTGGAATGCCTTCGGAACAGCGCGAACTTGGGAGATCATTGAAGACGTTCTTGCAGATCATCAATGCAAAGACGGAGTTGTTATTTCGATTGGAAAGTTATAATAATTTTTAAAATATTTTAGCCCTCATCAAGTAATGAAAATTGGTTCGTTGAGGATTGCTGCGGCAATAAATTGGACTTTTTCTTTAGCTGTATTTCGACTCTCGCCTAAAACAGTTAAGGACTGAAGAGCGGCCTGGCGAGCTAGCTCGCGAGCTTGCAGGGGTGTGGCTTCAGGATCAAAATAAGATGCTTTTTTGGCAGCATTTTTTGCTGCAAGATCTTTAGCTTCTCGATCAGGAATATTATGAGCACAAGCTTTTTGATAATCACTCAAGGCTGTTTCTTTGATTTTATAGTCAAATTACTTAGAACTTACAAGCAACTGACTTGTCCTTTTTAGGAACAGACTGTGTTCTCATCCCGTCACGTTATCGTTTAGATAGCGCTCGGTCTTCGGCCTGGCCTTTTCTAAAAATTCCTGCGTTCTTCCCTGTAATTTCTAAGTAATTTGACTATAGCAAGGCGCTCTGGCGCATCTTTATTCCGAGATATAACGGAGGAAGAGGGGGTGAGATTTTCCTTTTTTTCGGAGTAGAACAAACGATGGAGGAGTTGTATTACGCTAGTCCATGCTTTTGTTTGAGATGAATTGAAATCAGCGCCAAGGTCACTCCAGCTCTTCACAGCTAATTCCCAAGCTTCATTGTGGGTCATCTTGGGTTGGGCCTGGAGGGCGTTTCGAAGGAGGAGGTCGGCTTTAGCGGCTAATGTTTCATCTGTCATATCTAACTTCGTATTTTACGACAGTAATGCGACGCTTTTTTTAGAAGTTGTATTTCTCGCATTGCTCTCTCTTTAGAATTTAGGTTAAAGTAAAAAAATTTGTCAATGATTCCCATTAAAACAACTTCCGAGATTGAAAAGATGCGCCTTGCCGGACGGGCTGCTGCTCAAGTCCTCGATCACCTTGCATCGCTGGTAGAACCTGGCAGGACGACTGGTGAGATCGATCGTGCTGCGGGTGCGATGATCGCGAAGCTTGGAGGGAAGAGTGCTTTTTTAGGATATCATCGATTTCCAGGACAAACATGTATTTCCGTTAATGAAGAAGTGGTGCATGGCATCGGAGGCACGCGGCGTCTAGCTTACGGCGATATTGTCTCCATTGATGTCGGTGTCGTTCTCAATGGTTGGATTGGTGATACGGCGAGGACGGTTTTTTGTGGACTCGTTGCGCCTGAGACAGAGCGGCTCTGCAAGGCAACGCAAGCAATCTTGATGAGTGCCATTTCTTTTGCGACGGCGGGGCGGCGTCTCGGCGATTTATCAGCGCATGTTGAAGAACAGGCGCTCCGACAAGGTTTCAGCGTTGTCAAAGAATTTGTCGGTCACGGCGTGGGACGCCAATTGCATGAAGAGCCGCAGATCCCTAATTTTGGTCGTCGTGGCTCTGGGCCTAAGCTCAAAGCAGGGATGACCTTGGCGATTGAACCGATGATCAATCTCGGTGTCGATGCAGTCAAAGTCTTAGCTGACAAATGGACCGTCGTGACTGCTGATGGAAAACCTTCTGCTCATTTTGAACATACGGTCCTTGTCACCAATGGAGAGCCGGAGATTTTGACGAAGCTGATATAAATTTAATTTGTTCATTTACCCCCAATGATTACAAAAGAAGGATGATTCTGAAAAAATTCCCCCTGTTTTTATTAGCGCTATTTATTTTTGGAACCAGTCGCTTATTGTTAGGAATTCCAATGGAGGGGCCTCGCCAACAAGCTAATCCGCTGGCTGGAGAGCTGACTCAGCGGGAGTATGTATCTAGTGAACAAGATGAACGTATTGAAGATAAGAGTGGCAACATGGAATCTTCTGCTTTTTCTCGTGGAGTCTCTCCTCACATCGCAGAATCAGCAAGCAACACGAAGTCAGGAAGCGCGGATGGTGATCCTGTGATTGAACTTTCGCAGCTTTCGGGAGTTTTAGGTTCTCGTAAAGTAACTGCGCTCGCTGATTTTGCTGCAAGCAAAGAACAATCTGAAAAAGAGCCACTCCTAAGGTCAGCGAAGGGCAAGTCAATTGCTTGTAAGTTCTAAGTAATTTGACTATAAATGCAATCGGGACATTCCTCTTCCCGGAAGGCCAGGTCCGACTCGGCCTATGCTCATAGAGCTCCAACATGAGAGAAAAGCGAAAACTGCTACTGGAGAAACGATAGTGGATCTACATCTCTCAGAAACTTTCGTTAATCAAAAAAACTTATTTCCCACACTTGAATGTGATCTTGACAATGAGAAGCCAGTCTCTGACATGCAATCTTTGATAAGAGCGAGAGTTGTTAAAGAAAACAAAGCTTTTTTTGACGACAGTATTGAGCAGATTCGTTACAAAGCGTGTTACTCAGCTGCGGAGGCGCAAGGAAAGAGGGCGCCTGATGCTAGCGATTACTATAATGATATTTTAGTAGAGGAAAAAATTGGCAACCCTCCTCCTTCATCACTAATTATAACCATCAAACGTCTTAATGCCGATTATGCTACAGAACCTCCAACAAGGGAAAAGATCATGATGCCTCTAGATCGTATTTGGGAGCCGGTTGTGCTGCCAGGAGATCAAGAAGGAAGAGATGTTAATTATACTTACGTGCCGACTTCTATCACTTGCCATCTTGGTAGCGCAAGTGGAGGGCATTACGTTTGCTATCGTAAGAATGGAGATGATTGGTTTTTATTTAATGACCACGCGGTAGGAAAAATCAATTTAGATGATAGGCCTTATGCAAAGTATTCTCATAAAGATCTGATTATGCAAAATTCCTGTATTGTGAGTTATCAGCTTATGGGAGCTAGGACAGAAGCCGAAGTTGAGAGGGCCTCAATGGAAGTTGGACGTGGAGCTGGTGCTGAGGATGTGCCGGTAGCCGTCTCTGCGGCGGCCTCTGGTGCTGTTGTTGGCTCTCAAGATGAAGATGGATTTTAAAAGTCTTTTTTTAGTTGGTGAATTTGCCCACTTATCCTTTTTGTTGTTTTTTAGATTTATTAAAAATTTTACTAGCCTAGAATGGCTTCTTCTGTCATATTCAACAGCCCTCTTCGAAATGGAGTAATTGATTTCACTCCTTCTTAAGAGTCTCTTTCCCGCATTATTACTAACGTCCCATCTTTTTTTCATGAAAGTCCGAGCTTCTGTTAAACGCCTTTGCGAAACGTGCAAGGTTGTGCGTCGCAAAAATGTTGTGCGCATCGTCTGCAAAAATCCCCGTCACAAACAACGTCAAGGATAAAAACTTTTTCATTTTTATTTAACCTAACTTATTATGCCACGACTTCTCGGTATTGAAATTCCAGGCGACAAGCGCATTGAAGCCTCCCTTGTCTACATTTATGGTATTGGGCCTAAAACAGCCAAGCGCGTTCTAGAGCGGGCCAACATTAATCCTGATCTTCGCGCTAAGACACTCACTCCGGAGCAAATTGGTTCGATTATTCATGCCATCACTGATGAAAAAGTGATGATCGAAGGAGATCTTCGTCGTGAATTGCAAGGAAATCTCAAACGTCTTCAAGCAATCAACTGTTACCGTGGCATCCGTCACCGTCGGGGATTACCCGTGCGTGGTCAACGCACACAAACAAACGCTCGCACGCGTAAAGGACCACGTAAGACCGTTGGTGTCACTCGTGCTAAGGACTAAGGTAGGGCTTTAAATTATTATTTTCCATGTCAGAAGAAACACAAACACCTGATCAAATCGTAGCAGCTCCTGAGGTTGCTGAAGCTCCTCAAGTACCATCTGTGGCCGCTGAAGCTTCTGTTGAAGCGGCTCCTGTGGCACCTGCAGCTCCTGCTGAAAAAGCTCCGAAAGCCAAAAAGTCTTCCAAAGCTAAAAAAGCAGAAGCAGAAGCAGCTACCCCTGCAGCTCCTGTCAGTTTTAATTTGGACGATCCGATTGAGCCTCCTAAAATTGTTAAAGCAAAAGGAAGTAAGAATATTTCTCATGGTATTGCTCACGTTCAAGCGACTTTTAACAACACGATTGTTTCTATCACTGATCTCCGCGGTGCTGTCTTAGGATGGTCGAGTGCTGGCAAGATGAGTTTCAAGGGCTCTCGTAAAAGCACTGCCTATGCTGCTCAGATGGTGGCTCAAGATGCCTGCCGCCAAGCAATGGGACATGGTCTTAAGGAAGTGGAAGTTCGCGTTAAAGGACCTGGCTCAGGTCGCGAGTCAGCTGTGCGTGCGATGCAGGCCATTGGACTTGAAATTAACATCATTCGTGATGTAACGCCAGTTCCTCACAATGGATGCCGTCCTCCAAAACAACGACGCGTCTAATTTTTCATTATTACACTGATTATCACTCAAAACTTTTATGGCTCGTTATACAGGACCCAAAACTAAAGTCAGTCGTCGCCTCGGAGTTCTTCTTGGCGGCTCACCTCGCGCTTTTGAAAATAAAACGTATCCTCCCGGCATGCATGGCCCAAAAGGGTCTCGCAGGAAGCTTTCTGATTATGCGACAGCAATGGCCGAGAAGAAGAAACTGCGTTTCCAATACGGCGTCCTCGAGCGTCAATTCCAACGCTACTTTGAAACAGCCGCTCGTCAACGTGGTGTGACTGGTTTGCTCTTGCTTCAATTGTTGGAGACGCGTCTCGACAATATTGTTTATCGTATGGGATTTGCTAAAACTCGCCAAGGCGCTCGCCAGCTTGTTTCTCACGGGCATGTCTGTCTGAATGGACGTAAGACTGATATCTCTTCTGCGAATCTCAAAGTTGGAGATACCGTAACCATCAAAGAAAAACAAGAATCACGCCGCCTTGTGCAGCGCGGTCTTGAACAGACTCAAATCGTTGAGCCACCAGCATGGTTGGCTGTCGATAAAGAGGCTCTTGTTGGTAAAGTGATGAGCATTCCAACACGCGAGGAGATTAATCCTATCGTGAACGAGCAGTTAGTCGTTGAGTTGTACTCTCGCTAAAAATAGCCTCAATAATTCTACTGAGGCTGCAAATAGCTGCGTTACTTCGGTGCTCGCGCCATCGAGTATTTACATATACACTCAGTCGCTGTGCGTCGTCGTTCCTTGCTCTTCATCCACAGCAGCGAATTTCTAACACTGTTTTGTCATTATAGCGCTTGGTCTTTGTCCTTTTAGAAGGCTTGAGATATGAACAAGAAAATATTGGTTTTTACAACTTTGTTTTTCTGTTGTTGTTTTGGAAAAACTCTCTTCGCACAAGAAAGTGGGGATGAGTTATTGAAGCGCTTGCAGCAGGAAGTGACTTTAGAACAACAAAATTTTCTTCAAGGAGATTTGTTGGATAAGGAATATGTTAAACAGATTCTTGCTGAAATGTACACGCTCGATCAGAAAGTGAGGGAGGAGGTTATCGAAGAATTTGGTCCAGATTTGATCAGTCATCCAGAGGCCTGGCAGCTTATGTCTTCGATGGATGATTTTCATACAGTCAAGATGAAGGAAATTTTGAAGCAGTATGGGTGGATTACTATTTCCCAGTTTGGGGAGGTAGCTGATGATCAGGCATGGTTGCTAGTACAACATTCAGGAGATCTCTTTTTCCAAGAGGGTTGTTTATTTGTTCTTGGCAATTTGGTCAATCAAGGAGAGACAAGTAAAAAAAATTACGCCTATCTTTATGATCGTGTGGCCATCCAGTCACCCGTGCTTGGAAAACAACGGTATGGAACACAATTTAATTTGATCAATAATGAATTTGTGTTGTTTCCCTACGAAGGGACAATGGAAGAGTTAAACCAACGGCGTGCTGAAATGAGTCTCAATAATGAAGAGGAATATTTAGAAGAAGCAAAGAAAGCCTATCATGTGGAAGAGAATCATTAATTAATTGATCTTCAATTCAATTTGACATCTCTTGACAGCTTCTAGTACATTCCTTGGTCCTATGAAAGCTGAAGCAAAAAAACTCATTCAATTTGATTGGGCTATTAAGACGCTCTTGCGCCGCAGGGCAAACTTTCCCATTCTGGCAGGATTTTTATCGGAGTTGTTGGGCACTGATGTGACCATCGAGGCGCTCTTGGAAAGCGAGTCCAATAAAAATCATGCGAAAGATAAATCAAATCGTGTTGATGTTTTTGCTAAGCTTGGCAATGGGGAACATGTGATTATTGAAGTCCAGTGCGAGCGGCAGTGGGACTTTCTCTCTCGGATGTTGTATGGTGTTTCTAAGGTTATTGTTGATCATATCAAGGAGGGTGAACGGTACGGCAAACTTCCTCGTGTGATTTCCGTCAACATTGTTTACTTCGACTTGGGCCACGGTGAAGATTACATCTATCATGGTACAACTCAATTCAAAGGAATTCACAAGAAAGATACGCTTCAATTGAGCAAGAAAGAGAAAGAGCATTATCCGACGAATGTTGATGAACTCTCGCATATTTTTCCTGAATACTACGTTCTCAAGGTTAGCGGATTTAATCTTCATGTGCGCAACACGCTTGATGAATGGATTTATGCACTGAAGGAATCGGAAGTAAAACCTGAATTCAAAGCCAAAGGGATCCGCGAAGCCGCGCAGGCATTGACGCGGCTCAATCTTTCCGAAGAAGAGCGCTATGCCTATGATCGTTATATGGGCGATGTAAGAATTTCTCTCAGCACATTGGACTCTGCTTTCAGTGATGGGCGAGCTGAGGGGATAGCTGAAGAAAAAACTAAGATTGTTTTTAATATGCATCGCTCCGGTTTATCAACGAAGCAGATTGCTGAATTTGTGGAGATTTCAGAAAAGCAAGTTAAAGCAATACTTGCTGTTTAAAAAAGTAAGTAACTTTTTTTGTGTTCTTTGCGTTCTTTTGTGGCTAATTTTTGCTTTCTCATGCCTGCAAAAAATTCCACGGTCCAACCAGAGCGTCGCTATCAAGGGATTGCCGTGGCTCCTGGGATTGCAGAGGGGCGGCTTTTTTTGCACGTTCCCCATCCGGAGGAAATTCCTTTTCGCAAGATTGAAGAAGAAGAGATTCCAATCGAGGTCCAGCGCTTCAAGTCGGCGCTGTTGGAGACCCAGCGAGAACTTCAGGAAATTCAACGACGGATTGCAGAATCAGCTGGAGCGGCTGATGCCACAGTTTTTGATGCGCATCTTCTCTTGCTTGAAGATCCTGAGTTGATCAAGGAGACGCTCGAGTCGCTGTACCAGAAGCGCAACAACATTGAGCATATTTTCAATGATATCATCAAGCGAACTTGTCAGGCATTACGCAAGACTAAAAACTCTTATCTCCGGGAGCGAACGATCGATATTGAAGATGTTTCCAGGCGCATTCTGCGACATCTCTTAGGAAGAAAAAGAGATTCTTCTCATCAGGGTCACGAGCATCCGATTATCGTGGCTCATTCCTTGACTCCTTCTGATGCGGCGATGCTGCATCATGAAAATGTTGCTGCATTTGCAACCGAAGTTGGCAGCAAAACATCGCACACCGCCATCATTGCGCGCGCCTTGGGTATTCCCGCTATCGTCGGATTGCATGCGATTGTTTCTGAACTAAAACATGGCGATGTCGCTTTGCTCGATGGGTATGATGGATTGCTGATTGTTCATCCAACTCAGGAGACACTGCACTATTATCACAATATAAAATTGCAACAGCAGCATCTTGAAAAAGACCTCGCGAAAATTAGAAAAGCGCCGTCGGTCACGCAAGATGGGCATCGGATTATTTTGTCAGCAAACATTGAGCTGCCTCAAGAAATGGATGAAGTGATCTCCAGTGGTGCTGAGGGAATAGGTCTCTATCGCACAGAATTTCTTTATCTCAATCGGACGAATCCTCCTGAGGAGGATGAGCAGTATGCTGTCTTTCGTAGGATTGCAGAGCAATCTCAGCCTAATGGTGTGATTATTCGAACCTTTGATGTTGGGGCTGATAAGCCAGTGAAGTGTCTGGAATTTTCTAAGGAATCTAATCCTTTTTTAGGATGTCGCGGTATTCGTTTTTGTCTTCAAAACAAAGAGCTTTTCAAAATTCAACTTCGAGCAATCTTGAGGGCTGCTGTAGTAGGCAATCTTCGCATGATGTATCCGATGATTTCGTGTCAGGAAGAACTTCGAGAGGCGAATGCCGTCTTGGAAGAGGCTAAACAAGAGCTTCGCCAGCGAGGGGCTCCTTTTTGCGAGGATTTGGAAGTTGGGATCATGATTGAGGTGCCCAGTGCTGCTGCCATTGCTGATTTATTAGCGAAAGAAGTGAAATTTTTTAGCATTGGAACCAACGACCTTATTCAATATCTCACGAGTGTTGATCGCGGGAATGAGTCGATTGCTTATCTTTACAATCCTGCTCATGCCGGTGTGGTGCGTACATTGAAGATGGTGATTGATGCCGCACATGCCGCAGGTATTTGGGTTGGTGTCTGTGGAGAGCTTGCGGGAGATCTTCTTTTTGCACCGATGCTTATAGGGTTAGGGATTGACGAATTGAGTGCCAGTCCGATTTTGGTGCCGCGTATTAAAAAAGCGATTCAGAGTTTGCGGTTTTCGGAATGTCAAGATGTTGCTGCTCAGATGTTCAATGGACATAATACTGCAGAAAATTATGCTCATACAGTCGCTTTAGCACAACGATGCTACGGCTTGCTGCTCTCAGCAAGTCAGCAAGAGGCTGCGCGAGGGAAAATGGACTTAGAAAAAGAATAGCCGCAACAGGATGTAAAAGAGTAAGAAGGATTTTTTTGTGTTCTTTGTGTTCCTTTGTGGCTAATTTCTTCTTCTTTCCTTCAGGTATTCGAGTTAACCTAATAAAAATCACGACGAAGAAAATTATGATTAACAAAAATAAAACTACGGATTTCTTGTATGTTTTGATGGCCTGTGGGCTCATGGTTTGTGGGCTGTCATGCCCTGCGGTGGCTCAAGAAGCAAAACAGGCTTCAGCGGAAAAGATGTCTTCTCCTTCTCAACAAGAAGAGACGCATGTGCCTAATAATATCATGACCTCAGCCCAGGCTCCTGCTGCCTCGCCTCAAGAGACCACGTCAGCCTCTTCGTCTGGTGATGTTTCGGATACAACAAAAGCACCGAGTGACACCAATGTTCCAAATGCTTCTTCCAATACTGAGACGAATACGAGTGGAATTGTTCCTACGGATCCTTCGATGATTCCTCCTCCAGAATCAGCTCCTGCTGATAATCCTACAAATGTGCCCCTTCCTGTGGATCCTAATGCTGGAAACATGACAGAAGCACCGGGTGAAGAAGCCTCGCCTGTCAATAGCACGGAGAGTGTTGAAAAGAAAAAGCATGAAATTAAAATTCGCTATAATGAAGTGCGCACACAGGTAGAAAAAGAAGAAGCCGTTGTTGCTCTTCGTCAAGCTGCTGACAAGGCGACAACGACGGAAGGACAGCGTCAGACGTTGAAAGCCTATTATGAACTTCTCTTTAAGCGGATGAAGCAAATTGATCCTTCTTTGACAGAACGCTGCGAAGTGATGCAAGGAGCTTATTTAAGAAGAGTGGAGCAATCAGGTGGTGAGCCAACGATCCCATTGCATCTGCCTTCAGGAGCAGACAAGAATTCAACGAATGCTCCTCAGGGAGCTCCGCCTGCAAAAAAAGAAAAACTTCATAAAAAAACATCAACTTCTAACACTTCCCAATAAATGATAAATGGACCGGAAATGAAAATTTTTACAGGGTCTGCGCACCCTCAATTGGCCGCTGATATTGCTGCTTATTTAGGACAAGATCTTGCAGATGCGACGGTCACGACATTTCCTGACGGAGAGAGTTTTGTTAAAATTAATGATAATATTCGTGGGCGCGATATTTTTATTGTGCAGCCGACCTGTCCCCCAACGAATCAAAATATTATGGAGTTGCTCATCATGGTCGATGCAGCTCGCCGAGCCAGTGCTAATCGCATTACAGCCGTGATTCCCTTTTTTGGATATGCACGACAAGATCGAAAAGATCAGCCGCGTGTTCCGATTACGGCAAAGTTAGTGGCTAACATCTTGGTTGCCGCGGGAGTTCAACGTGTTTTGACGATGGATCTTCATGCGCAGCAGCTGCAAGGTTTTTTTGATATTCCCGTGGATCACTTGTACGCGTTGCCCGTGATGGTAAAGTGTATTCGGTCGATGGAGCTTTCTAATCTTGTCGTTGTTTCTCCAGATGTAGGTGGGGTCAAGATGGCTTCCGCTTATGCAGAGGCTCTCGGAGCTGGACTGGCCATTGTTGTTAAGCGGCGACGCAGTGCTACTGAAGTGGAGCCACTTCATGTTATTGGTGACGTAGAAGGAAAAAATGTTCTCATCGTTGATGATATCACGGAGACAGCTGGAACGCTCACTAGTGCCGCGAAAATTTTGAAGACCTTAGGAGTGGGTGATATTTATGCAGGAGTTTCTCATTCGGTTCTGACAGATCTTTCCATAGAGAGACTTAAAGATTCTGATATTAAGCAGCTGATCACGACGGATAGTGTTCCTGGAAGTGAGGATGTGGAGGGGCGTGTAAAAAGACTTTCGATTGCTGAGCTGCTAGGAGAAGGGATTCGCCGCATTCATCAAGGCGAGTCGGTTAGTTCCCTCTTTAGGGTCAAGTAAAAAACTGCCTCAGTAATTCTATTGCTTTAGCAAAGGGCTGCGTTGCGTCGGTGCTCGCGCCATCGAGTATTAAATATACACTCAGTCGCTGTGCGCGGTCCCGCCTTGCCCCTCATCTAAATCAGTGAATTGCTGAGGCAGTTTTTCTTGTAGTCTTTTGGCATTTCATGTTCAACAAATTTCCAACATGGGATTGAAAAGAGCACAAAAAAGAAGGTTGAACTTTTCTGAAAAGCAGTCTACTGTTTCAACCCCTTTCTGCTAGTTCACTATTTTAACGTTACTTTACATTTATACATATCATGGCCAAACAGGTAAAACTTTCCGCAAAGCCCCGCTCTCATGTTGGGCGCAATTCCGTCAAACAGCTGCGTTCGCGCGGAGTCGTTCCAGCAAACATGTATGGTCCAAAAACACAGCCTGGCAATTTAGAAATCAGCACTAAAGCAATCAACCATCTCCTCGCGCATGCTGTTGGAGAAAATATTCTTGTTGAATTGGAAATTGATCATGGTACTAAAAAAACAAAGCATCTCTCTTTGATTCAAGAGGTCCAGCATCATGCTGTTCGCGGTGATGTTTTACACGTGGACTTTTTAGAAGTTTCCATGAACGAACTGCTCCATACAGAAATTACTATCGAGGCATTTGGTGAAGCTATTGGTGTGAAAAACAATGGAGGATTGCTGGAGCAGCTCTTGCGTCACATTACGATTGAATGCTTGCCAAAAGACCTTCCTGAGTGCATTCGTGTTGATGTCTCCAAGCTTGCTCTTGGTGATTCTTTGCATATTCGTGACCTTGTCTTGCCAGAGGGAGTTAAGGCAACAGGTGATAGCGATCTTACGGTTTTCTTGGTCGCTGAACCAAAGGTTGCTGCAGAGCCAAAGGGTGACGAAGTACAACAAGCACCTGAAGTTATCAGAGAGAAGAAGCCAGAAGCTTCTGCTGATGGGGGCGACAAAAAGTAGGATGCCTGTAAAAGTTATTAAAGACACGCAATACGAGTTGTTGAAGTTTGAGTGCTTCTAGTTTGAGTTTGAGTTAAATAGGCTGCGCAGTATTTTCATAACATAAGCGCGAAGCGCCTTGAGAACTCAAACTCAAACTACAAATAATCAAACTGTTATCGTTTTCGACGATCATGACTGAACAAACCAATAGCAACAAATCATCCGTTGTTTCTCCTAGACTAATCGTCGGCCTAGGTAATCCAGGGCGTCAGTATGATGGGACTCGGCATAACATTGGCTTTGCAGTTGTTGATGCTTTGGCGCAACAACATCAGGTCGAGTTTTCTTTTTCTTCAAAATGGAATGCCGACGTTGCTAGAATTTCCCAGGAAGGGAGCGGGGACTTGTGGTTGATGAAGCCAAGAACGCTCATGAATCTGAGTGGGACGGCCGTGGCTTCTTTTGCTCATTTTTTTCGAATCACTGCGGCAGAAATATTAGTAATTTTGGATGATGTGATGCTTCCCTTGGGGACTATTCGTTTGAGATCCTCTGGCAGTGCTGGTGGGCAACGAGGTCTCGAGTCGGTATTGATGCATTTTTCAACAGAGGCTGTTCCTCGGTTGCGGTTCGGTATTGGAGCAATAGCAGAAGAAGATTCTGATGAGGGAAAAATAAAATCCACGCAGATTGCACTTTCTGATTATGTTCTTGCGCGCTTTGAATCAAAAGAACTTCCTCTTGTTGAAGCGGCCGTCCAGCGGTCTGTGGAGGCAGTTGAGATGATTCGACAACGAGATTTTAAAACCGCAATGAATAAATTTAATCCTTCGAATTAAAAAAAACTTCCTTTAAGAATCCTAACCCCCTAGACTCCTCAACCTCTAAACGTTGTCCCAGCTGGTTCCCGCCTTCGCGGGAATGACGTAGGGATCTTAAACTAAATTTTTATGAAACATTACTATGAAATCCTGTTGGCCCTTAAGGTTAGCAGCCAAGAAGAAGAAATCAAAGCGCTCCTCGAGCGTCTCGAAAAATTGATGGTCGCTGAAGGCGCGACTGTACAAGAACTGCAGCGCTTAGAACGCAAGGAATTTGCTTATCCTCACCAGCATTTAAAAGCTGGATATTATGTCAATTTTATCGTTGCTCTAGAGCCTTCTGTTGTAGAAAAGGTTCGCCAAAGATTAACGTTAGTAGAAGAGGTGGTCTTGCAAAACTACTATCGGAAGGGAAGTGTTACGAACGCTCAAAAACCAAAAGCTGTTAAAAAGAAAAAAACTGTTAAAGCAGTAGCAGCCTAAGCGTGAAGCTTGTTGTCTGATCTTTCTAATACTGTAACATCTTTCTTTATGGCAAATCTTAATAAAGTTCAACTCATTGGAAATATAACCCGCGATCCCGAAGTGAAGTATACACCCAAAGGAAGTGCCGTAACCGATTTGGGACTTGCAATTAATCGTTTTTACACCACGGAGACTGGCGAAAAACGAGAAGAGGTTACCTTTGTTGATGTGACCCTTTGGGGGCGCCAAGCCGAGATTGCCGGTGAATATTGCAAGAAGGGACGCTCTATCTATGTCGAGGGGCGCCTTCAATTAGATTCTTGGGAAGACAAAACCACAGGACAAAAAAGAAATAAGCTGCGTGTTGTCGGAGATTCCATGCAGCTGCTTGGACCTAAGCCAGGTGGTGCAGCTGGTTCTTCAGGATCTGATGAAGAAGGTGGTAGTGCTGGTTATTCCCGCCCTGCCTCACATGCTCCTAGCGGAAAATTTACTGGCACTCGCGGAGCTGCCCCGGCAGCGGCAGCTCCTCATCCTGAAGAGGAAGACGATATTCCGTTTTAAAGACAGCGTTTTAGGTTGCAGGTATTTTTCTGCAACCTGCAACCTGTAACCTGAACCGCTACTTCCATGTCCACCTCCGCACTTGATGCCATGCCACTTGGGAAGGTGATGCCTCATTTTGAGTTGGAAGAGGTCGTCGCTCAAAAAAAAGTTTCTTCTGCGACATTGAAAGAAATTTTTACAAAAGGAATCGTCGTTATTTTTCTTTGTAATCATTGTCCCTATGTGAAGCATCTCTTAGAAGGGATCGTCGATATGGCGGAAGCCTTCTTGCCTCAAGGAATCGGCTTTGTTGGCATCAGTGCCAATGATCCTGCTGATTATCCAGACGACGGGCCTGAAGGATTGCGGGAAATGGCAGCTGCTCATGAAATTCCTTTTCCTATTCTTTTTGATGAGACTCAAGAGGTCGCACGTTCTTTTGAAGCGACTTGCACCCCTGATTTTTTTATTTTTGATGCCTCATCGCGATTGGCCTATCACGGGCGTTTTGATGGGAGTACTCACAAAAATGGAATGGCAGTAACTGGAGAAGACTTGAAACAGGCTTTGCAAGCTGTTCTTCAAGGAGTGCCTCCACGTGTTTCTTCTCTTTCACTTGGCTGCAGCATCAAATGGAAAAGAACACCATGGATAAAACGATAGAAAAAAAAAGAAAAGTCATCACGATTTTTTTCCTGTTTTGTTTTTTTATCATCGCCCTGAAGTTAGCGTTTATTGCTGATGGTCCCGTGCGTCTTGCTATTGTGAACATGCAAGGTCCAACATGGAACGAGTCTTTAACAAAAAAAATAGTGGCAGCCGTGAGTCGGTATGGTGATTGGCCAGAGTTGATGTTTTTTGGGGTAATGGGATTTCTTGTAGCTCGGTATCGGAGGTCTCCTCGATGGCAAAAGATTTTTTTATGCGCTATGGTGGCTTCGACATTAGCTGGAGGGCTCGTCAATACATTGCGCTTAACAACGGGACGTACGCGCCCGCGGGTGGCCGAGCAACATTGGTATGGTCCTTGTCATGCAGGGAAATGGACGATTGGAACTTCTGAATTTAATAGCTTTCCTTCGGGTCATACAGCAACTGCTGTCGGTTTTGCAACGGTGATTTTGTTGGCAAGTCCTGCGTGGGGAGCGATGGCCATGATGCTTGCTGTGAGCGTGGCGGGATCAAGACTCTTGCTGGGGGCGCATCATCCTTCTGACTTGCTCGCGGCATTTTTTGTGGCTATAGGGATATCTTGGTGTTTGTGGTATTATACAGAAAATCGGTCGTCTTGTTCGGTAGAGCGATTGATGAAATAGAAATTTATATGAAATATTTTTTGCTGAGACCGATGATCATTTTAGCGATCATTCTTGGAGTAAATAGTAACCTTGCTGCAGCTTATGTTTTTATTGAAACAGTTCCTGTGGGAGATACGAATAATGTTGCTGATCCATTGACTGGTTATGGAGCAGTGAAAGATGGCTATCGAATTGGGAGGACAGAAGTTACCGCGATGCAATATTGTTCTTTTCTCAATGCTGTAGCGAAATATTCCGATCCCTATAGTCTCTATAACCCACAAATGGGCACAGACCCAAACGTAGCGAGTATTCAGCAAACTTATGACTCAAGTCATAAATGTTATCTTTTTAAAACGATTAAAGGAGCTGATGATTTTCCCATTACCTATGTTGACTGGTCCTCTGCGGCTCGCTTTTGCAACTGGTTGCACAATGATCAACCCGAAGGAAGTGAGGGCCCAGACACGACAGAGCGTGGAGCTTACAACTTAGATGGATTCATGGGAGGGGTTGTTCCAGTAGCAAAAGATGCTGCTTGGTTTCTTCCTTCCGAAGATCAATGGTATAAGGCAGCCTATTACAAAGGAGGTGGGATGAATGCTGGATATTGGATCTATCCGACGCAGCATAATATTGACCCTGACAACAGCATCATAGGAAAAAATAGGACCAACAATGCTAATGTCTTTATTGTTAAAACCGTAAAAAATTGGTATGGAGAATTAATTACTCAAGAAACCCATTCCAAGAGCAGCGCACCCTTTCTCACGCCTGTTAATACCTTTACTAATTCTGCTGGGTATTACGGGACTTACGATATGGGAGGAAATGTTTTTGAATGGGTTGATGCAGATCGCGCAAGCATTGATCCCGATTTTCAGGTGGTCCGAGGAGGCGCTTGGAGTAAAGAGTTTGGGGTTTCTAGTTTGGAATCTACATGCCGGAACGCGACGAATAGTTTTTCCTCAGAAACGAGCGCCATTGGATTTCGGGTTGCAAAACGACAAGAACGCCTCACCCTTTCTTGGGTCGTGGTGGGAGATCCTGGCAATCCTCCTGATTCAGCAACGGGACACGGTGCTGTCAACGATGTTTTTAAGATTGGAAAATATCCGATCACGGCAGAGCAGTTTAAGATTTTTCTTAACAGTGTTGCAAGCAACAGCGATCCTTATGGCCTCTATAGTCCATGGATACAAAATGATCCCATCAATGGATCGATTAATTGCACCCCTATTGCAGGACATTTTTATTATTCGGTAAAACCAGGAAGAAAAAATTTTCCTATCAACCATGTGAGCTGGTTTGATGCGGCACGTTTTTGTAATTGGATTCAAAATGGGTGTCGTGAGGGAAATGAAGATGATAGCACAACCGAGACAGGGGCTTACACGTTGCATGGGCTGCGTCCTTCTGTAGATAATCCTCCAGTCCCGGTTAATGAAAACGCTCAATATTATATTCCGAGTGAAGACCAATGGTACAAGGCCGCTTATTATAATGGCAGCGGAGGATATCATGACTATCCGACGGAAAGCGGCGTTGTTCCTGGTAACACTATTGGAGGAGAGGGGGATCAAGCTAATTATAATAATGCTACTACGGGGACGCTTTATGCTGCTTCTAGTCTGACGCCTGTAGATCTTTTTAAGCGGACTAAGAGTTATTATGGAGCCTATGATATGGGAGGAAATATTTGGGAGTGGAATAGCACGACGATGTCTTTTTTTGGAATGGTCAAAATACAAGGTCGAGGAGGATCTTTTCGATCACCATGTTCTGATCTCAAAAAAGAAAATAATAGGTTCTTTTTTGCAGGGCAAATAGATACAGGTTTTCGTATTGCGGCGCCAATGAACTAGCTGCTTCGCAGCTAGAGTTTGAGTGTTTGAAGTTTGAGTTTGAGTCAACTAGGCTGCGCTGAAAGAAAAAAGTAACTTCAGTTTTTCCTGTAGCCTGTAACCTGTAGCCTGTAACCTGCTTCGAGCATGCACCAAACTAGAGCGATTTTATTACGACGCTATCGATTTTCAGAAACAAGTTTTGTGATTGTTTGGTTGACGGAAGAATATGGTAAAGTCAAAACGACCGCGCGTAGCGCGATGAAGCAAGGGGGCGGCTTGGCGGGCAGACTTGATCTTTTTAGTGAAGGCGAAATTAGTTTCACGCTCAGCAAAAAAAATGATCTTCAATCTTTGACAGAGGTGGTTCCGTCTCCCTCTTGGAATCTTCTTCCGGCTCGTTATCTCACGCTCTTAGCGGCGTCTTATTTTTCGGAACTTTGTGATCTCGTCTTGGAGCCACTGCATCCAGCGCCCGAAATTTTTGAGCTACTGAGACGAGCGCTTCTTTTTTTACAACAACAAATGCCAAGTCGTCGAGCTGTCGAGCATTTTGAGAAAGAGCTTGCCAAAGCTCTTGGCATCTACGACCCATCGCAACCGGCTCTTGTTGCATTAGAAGGATTGCTGCAGCGAGCGTTGCGGAGTCGTGAGGAACTCATGAGGAAAATTGAGGGGTTGAGCGGCTGCTAAAGTAGCTGTTGAGTCCGGCTGACACGGCTGTTGAGAAGAAACATTCTTTTAACGCAACATATCCGTTTGCCGCACTGGCCAGCTTCTCTATAAGGCATTGTCCCTCTACAGAAGGTCGAATGTCTCTGCTGCCCACGCTACTGAACAGACACCTGTTTTTTAGGTTGAAAGATCATCCAAAAGTGACGGCAAAGATACTCCTTGTCAAAAAAAGTAGCGACTTTATCAATTCTCCTTTCTTCAATCAGATTCCAGTCGCAATAAAAATCGAGCAATTCTTCGCGATCAAAAACCTTTTCAAATTTTCCTGTAGTAGGATGAAGAAAAGCATTTTTTTCCTCAGTAGAAAATTTTTCTAACAAGCTCTGATGAAAACGATCTTCCGTAGAAAGAGTATAGACCATCAAGTACCCATCAGGTTTTAAGAGGCGGCGAAATTCATCCCGTGCAAAGTGACGACCTGTGGCAGATTCAATATCGGTAGAGGCAAAGCAGTCAATTGCAATATCGAATGATTCATTTTTAAAAGGCCATGTTGTGATGGCGTCATGAACTAAGAGAGTAATATTTTTATCGATTCCAGCGAGATGACTCCGTTGTTTGGCCTCAGCGATAGCAACTGGAGAAAAATCAAACCCGGTCATTGTTATTCCTTGCTGTGCTAGCCAGATACTATTTCTGCCCTTGCCGCATCCCATTTCGATGCCATGAAGACTCTCCTGTTTATCTCGGAGCCATTCCCAAAATTGAATAACTCCACTAGAAGCCTCTTGGGCATGCATCGGCAGTAGCAAGTGAGGATTGAGGTGCTCTTTATCCCAGATTTTTTGTTGCTCTTGATGAGAGATGCTAGTCATAAAAAACCTCTATGGTGCTCGGGGAGGGACTCGAACCCTCATGCCTTTCGGCATGCGCCCCTTAAACGCACGTGTCTGCCATTTCACCACCCGAGCAAGAAACTACTTCGTAATCGCAGTTTGTAATAACTACCCTCGCTCTTTAAGGAGAGATGATGTTGTTATCAACAACTAACTGCACATAACGAATGTTGAAGAGAGCAGCCAATCATAATGAGAGTTTTCTTTTTCGCAAGATATAAAATTTTTTTGTTGCCCCGAAATGAAATCCATGCCATCTTATCTCCCCTTCAACCGATTTAGGTTGAATTTGAGGGAGCTGGTAGTTTGCAAATTGTCTCATGAAATTTTCTGCGAACTACCAACTACGAACTACGAACTAATTTATATGGCTTACGCAATTATTCAAACAGGTGGCAAACAATATCGTGTTGCTGAAGGAGACATTCTCGATGTCGAGAAGCTTGCTTTAGAGGCAGGTGAATCGACAACCTTTAACGATATCTTAATGATTGCAGATGGTGACAAAGTCAGCATCGGAGCTCCTTTTGTTGACCAAGCTTCTGTTAAAGCTGAAGTGGTCGAGCAATGGAAGGGTGAAAAAGTAATCGCTTTTAAGTTTCGTCGCCGTAAAGGATATCACCGCACAGTTGGGCATCGTCGTCAATTAACCAAATTGAAGATCACCTCGATTGCAGCAAAATAAATTTTATTTTTAAACCTATTTAATGTTATGGCCCATAAGAAAGGACAAGGAAGTGTTAAGAACGGACGCGATAGTCACAGTAAGCGACTTGGTGTTAAAAAATTTGGCGATCAAGTAGTCTTGGCAGGCAATATCATCATCCGTCAACGCGGAACGAAATTTCTTCCTGGACGCAATGTAGGTCTTGGACGTGATTACACAATTTTTTCTCTCATTGAAGGAAGAGTTCGTTTTGATCGTGCAGGTCGGCGTGTGAATGTAGAGCCACTTGTTGCGTAGCAACAAGGAAAGAAGAAAATTAACCGCAAAGAACGCAAAGAAAGCGCAAGGAAAAAACCTGTCCGTGGCTTGTTCACTCAACTTTGATTAGAGTATAGTATTTAGCACATGAGCACAAAGCAGCTCGATTTTTAAAGAATCAATCAATTTTTTTTCTCAACTCTTTGCGTTCTTTGCGGTTAATTTTTTTTATTCTGCTTCTATCCCTGTGAATTCTTCTTCTCCTCTTCGCCTAGGAATTCTTGGCTCAGGGAAGGGATCTAACTTTCAAGTTCTTGTTGAAGCCGCTCGTAGCAAGTCATGCTATTACGAGCCAGTGATGGTACTTTCTGATGTTGCTGACGCTGGTATTTTAAAACTAGCGGATCAATTCAAAATTCAATCACGATTTGTAGAGCCTGGCCCCTTTAAAACAAAATTGAGCGAGGCCATCGAACAGGAGATGGTCGCTCATCTTCAAGCTGCACAAGTTGATTTTGTCGCTCTCGCAGGGTTTATGCGTATAGTCAAGGAGCCTCTATTGAAGGCCTTTCCAGGGCGTATTCTCAACATTCATCCTTCTCTCTTGCCTCAATTTCCGGGCTTGGCTGCATGGAAACAAGCGCATGAGGCGCATGTTGCCGAGACGGGTTGTACGGTGCATCTCGTGGATGAAGGAATTGATACGGGAAAAATTTTAGGGCAATCTCGTGTTCCTGTTTTTCCAGAGGACACTCCAGAAATGGTACATGCACGCATTCAACAAGCGGAGCATGAGCTGTACCCGCGCATCGTCAATCAGTTTTCAAAAGATTTAATAGCCTCAAAAAAATATAAATAGCCACAAAAGAACACAAAGAACACAAGGAATTTATTTTTCTTTTGTGTCCTTTGTGTTCTTTTGTGGCTATTCTCTTTTCTTCATTTTTTCATGAGTAACTTTCGTCTTTTTGATCTCAATCCCGAACAATATCGCGCGGCGACGCACCCTGAAGGAGCGCTGCTCATTCTCGCTGGCGCTGGCACTGGAAAGACGCGAGTGCTCACAGCTCGTATTGCTTGGTTGGTCTCGCAGGGCGTCGATCCTGCTTCAATTTTAGCAGTAACTTTTACCAATAAAGCTGCGCGTGAGATGCGAGAGCGCATAGCAGCGGCTCTGACTTCCCAGCAGGCAAAGGCGATGACGCTATGCACCTTTCATTCTCTCTGTGTGCGGCTGCTGCGTTGTGATGCAAGTCTTTTGGGGTACAAAGAAAATTTTAGTATCTTCGATGAATCCGATCAGATGGGACTGATCAAAAAAATAGCAAGTCGTATTCATGATCAAAAAGATCCGATCAATCCTGATCTTGCAAAAAATATTATTAGCAAAGCGAAAAATTTAGGCTCTGCATTTCCTGAGGAGACTGGAACAGCATTAGGAAGCCTCTTTGCTCGTTATCAAGAAGAGTTGCGGACACTCAATGCGATGGACTTTGATGATCTGTTATTGCAAGCACGGAATTTGCTGTCGCATCACCCTGAAGCGAGAGCTCGTTGGCAAGAGCGATATCGCTTCATCTTGATCGATGAATTTCAAGATACCAATCGGCTGCAAATGGAATTGATCACCCACTTGGTGAGCGATCCCATCAACCTCTGCGTGGTGGGCGATGATGATCAAAGTATTTATGGATGGCGTGGCGCGGAGAGTGCGCACTTGATGGAGTTTGAACATGCTTTTCCTGATCCTGAAATCATCACGCTCGAGCAGAACTATCGCAGCACTGATTTGATTTTATCAACGGCGAATCGTCTTATTAAAAACAATACGCGTCGTCGCAAAAAAAATCTTTGGAGTAATGAAAAAGAGGGAGAGCCTGTGCGCGTCTTGAGTAGCAGTGACGATACCAATGAAGCCGAATTTATTGCTGATGAAATTTTAGAACGAAAAAGGGAACAGTCATGGAATCAGTTTGCAGTTCTTTATCGCATGAATGCGCAAGCGCGACTTTTTGAGACAGCGCTGCGAGAGAGAAAAATTCCTTATCGCGTTGTCGGAGGGAAAAGTTTTTTTGACCGCCGTGAAATTAAAGATGTCATGGCGTACTTAAGTGCACTGCTCAATCCCGATGATGATGCGGCGCTCTTGAGAGTTCTGACCACGCCGCCGCGAGGTGTAGGAAAAATCTCGCTTCAACGATTGATGGAAGTTTCAGTGCAACAAAAGAAAACTCTTTTTCAAATATTGCAACAGCCAGGAGCGCACGATGATTTTTCTACCAAAGTTCAAGAAGCAATCCAACGCTTTTCGGAAGAATGGGAAGCCTTAAAAATTCGCTTGCAGACGCCAGGACACGATCCGGGGGCCTTGCTTGGAGAGTTGTTAAAGGAGGTTGGTTATTATAATGACCTCCGGAAGAGTTGTAAAAAAGAAGAAGAGGCTGATGCTCGCGAAAATAATGTTCGAGAGTTATTGCAGAGTCTTACTGGTTATTGCCAGAGAAGCCCACGAGAAGGAATGCAAGGTTTTCTTGATAACATGCTCCTACAGCGTGAAAAAGAGGAAGAGGAAGAAGTGAGTGACGGTGTTACGCTCATCACGCTACATGCCGCAAAAGGCTTGGAATTTTCTCATGTTTATTTGGTCGGTCTTGAAGATGGCTTGTTGCCGCATGAGCGTTCTAAGCAGGAAGGAACGGTCGATGAGGAACGACGACTTTGCTATGTCGGGATCACACGTGCGAGAAAAACGCTAACAATTACTCATTGCCGCACGCGGAAGAAATTTGGAGGCGTTATTTCTTGTAAGCCTAGCCCTTTTCTTTTGGAAATGGCAGGAGAAGGTGTGGAGCAGGGAAGCATGGAGGCAATTCTTTCACAACCGCTCGAAGAGGAGGATGTAGGGGATGCTTTTGCTCGGATGCGATCTCAGATAGGTTAGCGTCTTCCTAAATGTTATTACTGCACTGGAGGACTCTGTCACTCTGGTCTGTGCTACCAAAGTTTGAGTATTTGACAACTATCTTCTGGATCCTCGCGTTCGAGAGGATAAAGTTTGAGTTCAATAGTCTTCGTAGGGAAAATAAAATTTTTATGAAAACCATTTTCTTAATTTTTTTCATCATGATAGAAGTTTCTCTTCATGCCCAGCAGCAAGGATTGGGCGGAGGACGACAGCATCGCCAAGGTTTAGGCTGGAACAGCCAAGGTCGCAGTCAATATCAACAGCAGATGCAGCAAAATGAAATGGGTCTGCAACAGCTTCAGCAAGATAGGTCGCAACAGGCACCGGGAAATCAAGGAAGCCAACAGGCGCATCAACGAGGAAGTTGGGATACTTCGAGTCGAGGTCAATACAACCAAGAGATTCACCAAAATCAACAAGCGTTACAGCAACGACAACAAAGTCGATGGGGAGAATCACAGCAAACTCAAGGTCTGTCGGGACAAGGGCAACAAGGTCAGCAAGGTCAAGTTCAGCAACAACAAGCCCAGCACGTTCATCAACGAGGAAGCTGGAATGCATCGAGTCGAGGACAATACAATCAACAGATTCATCAAAATCATCAAGCTTTGCAGGACCAACAACAAAGCCGATGGAGTCAATCATCTCAAGATCCAGGTCAGCAGGGACAAGGTCAACAGCAACAAGGCCAGCAAGCTCGGCCTCATCACCAACGAGGAAGTTGGGATGCAACAAGTCGTGGTAGTTACCAAGAACAGATGCACCAGAATCAGGCGGCGTTGCAACAGCAGCAACAGAGCAGATGGAAGACAAGTAAGGAGTAATGAGTGCTGAGGCAACGTACTCTAAGAAAGTTTTTTTAAAAAAGACATCGTGATAGATTATGAATTTCGAAATGCTGGCTTTATTTGTATCTAAAAAAAACTCGTTACTCGTTACCCATTACTTGTTACTTATTTTTCTCTTTAGCGTTAACAATCTCGTTGCCGAACCATGGCAGCCGTCTGCCTGGAACAGCGCCGGATGGCAGTCGCCGCGACAACAGCAACAATGTTTGCGCCAGCAACAACAAAACTGGAAGCAACAAGATCAGAAAGCTATTCAAAAAAGGCAGCAAAAAGAACACCAAAAATGGGAACGCGAGCAGAGGAAAAGAGAGAAGTCTGCCTTGAAGTTACTGCAACCCGTAGCCTGTTTTACGGCGTTGCTGTAGGAGAAGCCATGGGAGAAGCTGTTGGGATTGGTAGCGGTGTTGCTACAGGCGTCGGCGCTGGTGTAGTCATAGCAGCTGGACTTGGAGCTGGAGTTGGAGTCACAACATTATCCCAAGGAGTGGAAGGTCGGAACTCAAGATGGCGAATGCGGCCGCCAGCTTCTGCAGTCCAGATGCTAAGAGAAATCGAAATGGCATTTCCTAAGAGCACCGCTGAAGTGAGCCAGAGAGCAGCTTTTGGAAATTTGACTAAAGCAAGAAGAGCGAACAAAGCGAGGATGGCGCACGCATAAATGACTGGAGTTGTCTTATCAGCACGGCCAGCATGCATGTGAAGTGCGATCCTTCCAGCCTCATCGAAAGGAGGAAGTGTTTTTCCTTCTTTGAAACTATGAGAAGCCTCACTGCCTGTTTGCATGATGGTTGGCATAGCTCCAGCACAAAGGAGCGTGGCGATTAGTCCAGCGGCGATAGTGGTGCGAGATTGAGCTAAGATCCCGATCACAATCGGCAAGCAAGAAAAAGCGAGGCCGATGATGGGAATATGGTTGAGAGCTAGGTGAAGGTGGGCTGGTGTGAGGTCGAGGTGCATGATTGGAATGTTTGGAAGCAAAGTATTTTTAAAGGTATTATCTTTTTGTCAGGTGATCGGAGCTGTTGCGTTACAAGGCTGTAGGCTATAGGCTATAGGCTGTAGGTAAAATAACTTAAAGAAAAAAATGAGTTTTTTTGAATTTTGCCGAAGGCCTTACTTGACCTATAGCCTACAGCCTATAGCCTACAGTCTTTTTCTGTAATTGTTTCAGGTATCAAGTAAAATAATGACTTCATTTTCAAAAATCATTCACTTCTGGACTCTATGAACACATCACAAGGATCTGCAGGAAACGTCATCGCAGCACTCGCGAGTTTTCTTTTTCCCGGATTGGGACAATTGTTACAAGGGCGCTTGCTGGCCGCATTTCTTTTTTTTATCACCGCTGGCATTATCTGGTTAATTTCTTTTGGGACGATGGGGTGGTTGATTCACATTTGGGCCTGCATCGATGCGGCTGTGTGGACAAAGGATCGATTTTGAGATTCTACTGATGCGGCGAAGAGCTGTGTTGCGCCGGTGCTCGCGCCATCGAGTATTAATTATACACCCAGTCGCTGTGCGCTGTTGCTCCTTGCTCTTGATCCTCATCAGTGAATTTGAAAACGGATTCTTGCATTTAAAGACTTATGAAATTTAAAAAACCAACAACAGAAAAGATAGTCGAGGTGCTCGATCATTTGGCGCAGCTGTTGGAATTGCGCGGAGAAAATCCTTTTAAAATCAGAGCGTATCAACGAGGTGCTCGTGCTTTAGAGGTTCTCTCAGAGCCGTTAGAGCGCTTGGTGGAGGAGGGACGATTAGGGGATGTCGAAGGTATTGGGAAGGCCATCGAAGAAAAAGTGACGGAACTCGTGACGACAGGGCATCTTCCGTACTACGAAGAACTCGTCGCCTCTTTTCCAGTGACTCTTTTTGAGCTTTTTGAATTACAGGGGCTTGGTGCTAAAAAAATAAAAATACTTTATGATGTTCTGAAAGTCACTTCGATTGCTGATCTCGAGGCTGCTTGCAAAGCAGGCAAGGTGGCTGAGCTTGCTGGCTTTGGTGAAAAATCGGCTGCCAATATTCTTAAGGCCATCACGTTTTATCAAGAGCATGCAGGTCTTTTTCGCATCGATCAGATCGCTCCACTTGCAGAGCAGCTGTTGGCGGATCTACGAGCCCATCCTGATGTGGGTCAATGTCAGGTTGCTGGGAGTTTTCGGCGATGCAAGGAAGCACTAGGAGATTTGGATTTGCTGGTCTCTTCGAAAAAGCCAGAAGCTGTGTCGCAATTTTTTGTGCAGCATCCCTTGGTTCAAGAAGTCATAGCGCATGGCCCGACAAAATCGAGCGTGCAGCTAGAAGGGGGAGTGCAATGTGATTTGCGCGTTGTCAAACCAGAGGAGTTTCCGTTTGCCCTGATTTATTTTACAGGAAGCAAAGAGCATAATATCCGTTTGCGAAATCGTGCGCTCGAACGAGGATGGTCGCTCAATGAGTATCGATACACCGTGGAACAAGGAGCAGCAGAGCCGCCGTTGATTCATGATGAGAGCGAGCTCTACGCTTCGTTGGGGCTGTCATACATCCCGCCAGAATTACGTGAAGATCGTGGGGAGATTGTTGCGGCAGCAGCAGGAATGTTGCCAAACCTTTTAGAATGGACCGAGTTGCGCGGAACTTTTCATTGTCATACCACAGCAAGTGATGGGAAAAGCACGCTGAGAGAAATGGCACTGGCGGCTCAAGAGCTCGGGCTCGACTATTTAGGAATTGCAGATCATAGCAAAAGTTCTTATCAAGCGAATGGACTCAACGAAGCGCGTTTGTTGCAGCAGCAAGAGGAAATTAAAAAACTCAACAATGAGTTGGCTCCTTTCCGCATCTTCGCTGGCACGGAATGTGACATCTTAAAAGATGGAGCGCTCGATTTTTCAGACGAAGTTCTTGCATCACTCGATTATGTCGTCGCTTCGGTGCACTCTTCATTTGGCCTGAGTGAAACAGCAATGACGGATCGCCTCATTCGTGCTATTCAAAATCCTTACGTCACGATGTTAGGGCATCTGACGGGACGACGTTTTTTTTCGCGAGATCCTTATCCCGTCAATATTCCTGCTGTGATTGAGGTTGCTGCTGCGACGGGCACGATGATCGAGCTCAATGCCAGTCCTTACCGGCTCGATATGGATTGGCGCTGGTGGTCACTAGCCAAAGAAAAAGGAGTCAAGTGTGTGATCAATCCTGATGCTCATTCTACGCAAGGTCTGCAGAACCTCAAGTACGGCTGCCTTATCGCTCGCAAGGGATGGTTGACCAAGGATGATGTTGTGAACACACGCTCATTAGAAAAAGTAATTCCTTTGCTCGAAGCTAAGCGAAAAAGATAACGTAACCGTTCAGCAAGTCGGTAAATGAAAAGGAAAATCGAATCTTGTATTGAAGAATGTTTACTCGTTTATAGGTTTATGGGTTTCAAAACACCGGAGCTGAAATCTAAACTTCTTATACGTACGGCGTGGCAGCCACAGGATTGACTGTCAAAGCCTCAAAGGAGCGAGCGAGTGCAATTCAATAAACCCATAAACCTATAACCCTATAAACTCAATTCGCTAACAAATTTTATTTTCTCCTTACATGGTCCATTCATCTGAACGCCTACAAGATAACTATGAAATTTAGGAGTGATATTCCTAAATTTCATAGTAAATTGACTCTATGATTTCACGATCTTTTCTTATCAAAGAGATAGAAAAACGATTTTCACATTTTCCTATCATTGCTCTTTTGGGGCCACGTCAGGTTGGGAAAACGACATTAGCAAAAGAGTGCGGAAGTCGTTGGAAGAAGGGTCCAGTGACTCATTTTGATTTAGAAGATCCCGATGATATGGCGCGTCTAGCCAATTTGAGTTTTACGCTCAAGCCGCTAACAGGATTGGTGATTCTAGATGAGGTCCAACTCAAGCCCGAGATTTTTCCTTTATTGAGAGTTTTAGTAGATCGCAGGCCGATGCCAGCTCGATTCTTAATTCTTGGAAGCGCAGCGCCAGAGCTTTTAAAAAATGCCTCTGAAAGCTTAGCGGGAAGAATTTCTTTTTTGGAGATGCAAGGATTTTCCTTGGCTGAGTTGAAGCAAGTGCACAAGCCAACAAAAAGGGCATTACTCGATCAACGTTGGTTGCGCGGCGGTTTTCCAGGATCTTTTTTAGCAAAAAGTTTATCACTCAGCGAAGAGTGGAGGAATGCCTTCATCAGGACTTATCTTGAGCGCGATGTGCCACAGTTGGGAATCACACTCTCTGCGGTGACGTTGCGGCGCTTTTGGACGATGGTGGCTTACTATCATGGGCAAACTTGGAATGGAAATGAGTTAGCACGTTCTTTGGGCGTGACGAATAAAACAGTCACGCGCTATTTGGATATTTTGGAAGGGACCTTTATGGCTTTTCGTTTGCAGCCGTGGAGTGCGAATGTCAAAAAAAGAGAAGTCAAAGCGCCGAAGGTTTATCTTAACGATACAGGCCTTCTGCATTCGCTTTTGGCGATTGGTCCGCAGGAGGAATTACTTTCTCATCCGAAGTGTGGTGCTTCGTGGGAGGGCTTCATGATTGGACAGATCGCTCGCGAGTTGAATGTTAATCGAAAAGAAATGTTTTTTTGGGGAGTGCACGGTGGTGCTAAGTTGGACTTGCTGATTGTAAAAAATAAAAAACGATTAGGTTTTGAAATCAAGCTCACTAACTCACCCGCAGTGACTCCTTCCATGCGGTCTGCATTAGAGACGCTGAAGCTTCATCATCTCTATGTCATTTGTCATGGCGACGAAAAGCCGTGGCCTTTGAGTGAAAAAATCACAGCGGTGCCGGCGATGAATATTACGAAGGGCTTTCTTGATAAAATAAAATGAAACCGATCAAAGAATATTCAACAATTTGCAATGCTCCTCAGCTTTTTTTTTGGGGAGGTTATGATGCTGCCGTAAAGTATGATTGTTCTTGTTCAGCTATCGTTACTTCAGCGGGACTCGTTTTTGTTGATCCCTTGCCATTGGCTCCAGAGGCTCTGAAATCCTTGCTTGCAGAAGCATCGATGCCGCCGATAGCTATTACTTTAACCAGTGGCAATCATCAGCGTTGGAGTGTGGAATTAGCAGAACAATTTTCTTTGCCAATTTATGCGCCAGTTGGAGCAGGAGAAGAAATTATCGCATCTCATTTTTATGAATCAGGTGATAACGTGATGGGATTGCATTCGATTGCGCTGCCTGGCTTTGGCCCTGGCGAAACCGCCTTCTGCGATGAAGAAAGGGGAATTTTGATTTTGGGAGATGCTCTCATCAACGCTGGAGAAGAAGGGCTGCTGGTGCTTCCCAAAAAATATTGCACCGATCATCGGCTTGCGATGAAGTCACTGAGTAAACTCAAAGAGGTTGCCCCTTCGATTCTTGTGACAGCGCATGGATTGCCAATTGTTGGGAATGTTGCGGAGAGATTAGCCAACGCTTGTACGCTGAGTCAGTGAGTCTCGGTAAATCAAAACAGTCTTAGGAGCTGTTATCGTCTTCTGCGCTTGCCGTATCGTAGCTTGATGGCGTGACTGCCACCATGGTTTCAACAATGCAATCATGCCCGTTGGTTTTGGTAGGAGTGACGATTTTTTTTCTTCTTTAAGAGTCGTGAAGGTTGTGACGATTGGAAGAGGTTTTATTTTTTTTCCAGCTTCTAAAAGGCGAAGTAGCGCATCGTTGATCATCTGATGCTCGTATCGAGGCTCGAGCGCGAAACCATTCTGAAAAAGAGAGCTGCGGAAAAAAATGGAATGAGAAGGCCAGGAATGCTCCCAAGTTTTCAAAAAACTAGTTGTGGGAAGAATGGTAGGAGCTGTAACGAGTTTGTTAGCGATGGAGATAACAGAACTCGTGATCAAGGCATCGGCTTCAGAATCGTCCTTGCAGGCCTCTTGGAGTGCAGCAAGAGCTCCTGGTAAATAGACTCTGTCCAAGCGAGTTTGGAGCTAGATTTTAAGAGGGTTTGAGGGTTGAAAAAAGATGGGCATAAGCA
>JAIEQF010000004.1 GCA_019747895.1 Chthoniobacterales bacterium | reverse complement strand
TGACGGGATGAGAACGCAGTCTTTTCCTAAAAAGGACAAGTCAATTGCTTGTAAGTTCTAAGTAATTTGACTATAATACTAATCATCCATATTCAACTCTTGTTTTGAAAACTTCAACGGAGGATCGTACGTAGGACTTTTCTTCTGCTTCGGTTTAGGTGTTGCAGTTGGCGTTAGAGACGGTGCTGTTAAGAGTGTATTTTGTTTCGTCTTATTTTTCCGGGTAGGACTGGTCGAGGAAACTGGCGTTATTGGAGTCGCCTGGTTGGTAGAGGTGATCCATCCCTTGTTGGATATCGCTTTTATTTCTTCCGTTGGCAAGGCCCTGCTACTTTGTTCTATGTTAATAGCATCTTCCACCAAAGGAGCTGGCTTAAAGTATTCGCTATAGTCGCCAAGATTTTTCGAACTGACTTCAATAATGCGCGGAGTGATTAGAAAGACACTTTCTACCATATTTTTAGCACTATCTTTAACCCCAAAAAGAAAACTCACTACAGGAAGCTTGTAGAGCCAAGGATAACCACTAGCATCCTTGCCTGTTACTTTTTTGTAGATGCCCCCAATAAGCAAACTCTGATCTTCTTTGATAACTGATTGCGTTGTTAAGCTCGACTGTTCGACTGTAGGAATACTTCCAGCACCTCCTGGAATCGATCGGCCATCCTGAATCTGAACTTGTAGATAGATACGATTTTCTCCATGAGACAACGTAATATGCGGAACCACTTGCAAGTTGAGTCCCGTGCTCACATTGTAAAGATTGCTCACATATTGCCCCACGGAGTTGACATAAAAAGTCTCCTGGTGATTGATCATAGCCCCAAAGTTATCGAGCGTCAAAATCGTAGGCCGTGACAAAATTTTAGCTTTGTGTTCCGAAGCCAAAAAATTAAGTTGTGTCGTAACAGCTGTTGTTCCAAAAACACCACTAACATTGAGATTTGATGGGCTTTGTGGAGCAACAGTTGCTCCAGCCAGAATCGCATTGGTGGTAGTACTACCTCCAATGTTAAAAGTTCCTGTATTCACACCAAAACTATTTAATCCAAGGGTCCGTCCAGCTCCCAACTGCAAATCCACAATCGCTGCTGAAATTTCTACGACACGCACGGGGACATCAAGCTTACGAATGGCCGCCTCGTAAAGCGCCATGTTCGCTCGAATGTCTCGAATGACCACGGCATTTCGTCGCACATCGGAGGTGATCATGGCATAGGTCCAATCAGAACCGGGACCGCCGCTCGGAGATGATGGAAGGTTAGGACTATCACTCGCTGCAGGGAGATCGGGTGTTCCGGTATTAGCCACCGAAGGAGGACGTCCTCCAGAATTCGCCATGGCTGGAGCATTGCCGGTGTATCCCTGAGGAACCTGCTGTGAAGTGGGAGGAAGAACACCCGTACTTTGATTCGGAACAGACATTTGATTGGCAACGCCATTTTTATTGAGCGCTCCGTTAACACTCGCTCCTGCTCCAGATCCAAAGCCACCGGTCCGCCCAACTCCACCACCACCATAGCCCCAAATCAGCTGCCTCAAGGTAGAAGCAACGCCTTGAATCGTCGCAACGCCGCCTCCAATATTAACATCATATGCCCAGGCATTGTTGAGCGGGAAAACTTCAATGACGGTTTCTCCATTGTCATGAAATTGCGTCTCTCCATCAATGGAGTTGAGGAGTTGCATGGTTAACTCAATGTATTTTGGAATTCCAGAAATGGTGACCATGCCAGAGTCCTTGATTTTTTCAACACGTCCATCGGAGGAGACAAAGCCGCTTGTTCTCAACATCTCAAGAGCAGCATCTGCTTTGACATAGCGCAATGGCTTCACCAACAGATTCACTTCTTGATTGCTCCCGATGTAGAGAAGTCCATTAACATAAAACCAACTCAGTCCATAAGCGCGCGACATTTGTGCTAAAAAAGCTGCTGGTGATTGATTCACAAAGCTTCCACTGATCTCTCCCTGGACCGAGGGACTGACATGAACATGAAGTCCTTGTTGGCCTCCAAAGTCTCTCAATAAGTCAATAATGGGACGGTTTTGAGCAACAATCGTAAAACTAGAAGTCCTCCAAGGAATGTGACTTGCCTCCATTTCAGCGCGTGTTTCAGAAAGAATATCCCCCGTCGCAAAGTCAGCATGATGGAAAGAAGGTTTGAGAGAAATTCCTGCTGCCTCCATTTCAGCACGTGTTTCAGAAATGATATCTCCACTAGAGACGCTGGGAGTCCTTAAAGGCGGTGGCTTCACCGTCTTCTCTGCTTCCATCTCCGCACGAGTCTTGCTAATGAGATCAAGCGCGGCGGAAGCAGCATCAGAGGAGAGTTTGTTGTCGTTCTCCTGAGCAAAAAGGGACAATCCCAAAAAAAGAAAAAGAAAGCTCCAGCGCGTGATCATTCTGAAAAAGTAATGAGTAAAGAGTAATGGGTAATGGGTAAATATAAACAGTTAAAAAAGCACTTTTTGTAAATTTGATTTTTCCCATTTTACCGAAGGCCTTACTTTGATCTGTAACCTGCAACCTGCAACCTGTAACCTGTAACCTGTAACCTTGCAGCTAAAAAAATTTGACTGCCTCACAACAAGAAAATGTCTACGCAAAATCACTCTCCCCTCCAACAAATCTTAGATCGCATCGCCGCTGCCGCGCAACGCTCGGGCCGCAAAGCCTCTGATATCGAGCTTGTAGCCGTCTCAAAATATCAGCCAGCTCAAAAAATTCGCGCTATCATGGAAGAGGGCCTCACTCTTTTTGGCGAAAGCCGCGTTCAAGAAGCTGCACCAAAAATTCCGCTGCTCCCTGCCAAACTGCACTGGCACTTCATTGGGCATCTTCAAAGCAATAAAACCAGGAAAGCGCTTCCGCTTTTTGAGCTGTTTCATAGCATTGATAGTCTTGATTTGGCCCTGGCGATGGACCGGATTGCAGGAGAAATGGGTCGCTTTCCACGCGTTCTCTTGGAAGTCAATGTCTCAGGTGAAGCGAGCAAGCATGGTTTTTCTCCAACCGCCTTGAAAGCCTCATTAGATCAGCTTTTGAGGCTACCACGTCTTCAAGTAGAAGGCTTCATGACGATGGCCCCTCTCACTAAAGATCCAGAAACAACGCGTCCGTATTTTGCGCAACTTCGGGAGCTCCGTGATGAGGCTGCTCGCGACTTTGGAATTCCGCTCTCTTCGCTTTCGATGGGAATGAGTCACGATTTTGAAATCGCGATTGAAGAAGGTGCAACGTTGGTAAGAATTGGATCGGCGCTTTTTGGGTAACAATAAATTTTCTATTTTTTTCATTTTTTGCGCGCCAAATTCCCTTTTCTGAGTTAAGAATTAAGGCATGTCCGAGCTTATTACCGACCATGATGAATTATTAGACTTGTCCGAGGACCCTTCTGCTGAGGAACTTCAAGGTCAAGTGCAACGCGCTCAATCTGAGTTAATCGAACTGAAACGCCGCCAAGATCAGATTGAAAAAGAAAAACTGCGTCTTGAAGAGCTGAGTCGTCGCCAAGAAGATCTCGAGCGCGGCCGTATCGAAATGGTTGATAAGTTGACCCGTTCCTTGCTCTTGGTGCAACGTGAGACTGAAGAATCGCAACGCCGCTTAGAACAGCTTCATAATATTCAAGATTCGTTTGCGGAACATTTGAAAGAACTCGAACAAATCGATTGTAAAAGTTGGGGTGGCAGAGAGCTCGCGCGAGAATTAACGCGCGCTACAGGTATTGTCGACGAGGCCAGAGCAACTTACGCTAGAACTCAAGCTAAAATCGCACCGATAGAAGAAGAGCTTTTGGAAGAACCCTACAGTGATGAATTCGGACTTAAAGGTCAAGGCTTCCTCTACTGGCTGCAATGTGGGGCTGCTTTTACGCTCCCACTCGTGGTTCTGGGCCTATTCGCGATCTGCGTTTGGATCTGGCGTGTGTTGACGCTCGCTCCACGGTAGAATTCTTATCCTGAAAATAATTTTTTTAATGTTACTGTTCTGAAAGTTTGATAACACCTATTGCTTCAGGATAGTTTGAGTACTGTAGTTTGAGTTCACTAGGCGCTCCGCGCTTCTTGTAATAAAGCGAAGCCTAGATAACTCAAACTCAAACTTCTAGCACTCAAACTTATTGTAATGCGTGTGCTTAAATTTTATTTTTACCTCTAAATATTTCCTTAACTTAGCAACCCATGATGCGCCGCCCTTCCACTCCTCGCTCTCGTGCTGGTCGCAATAATTCCGTTCCTCAACGGCCGCGCAAGCTCGATGTAGATCGCCAGCGTTTGCATCAAGAAGCTGAAGAAATTAAAAAGTTAGAAGAAAAAATTCGCCAGAAAGAAGTCTTGGCACGTCAGCGCTTAGAAAGCCTTCCGAAAGAGCTTGCGGAGCGCCAACGCAAGCAGCAAGAGTTAATGCGACTTCACTTAGTTGCCGCTCCTACCCGTGCCGACGGCGTTAGCAAGATCCGCGACAAGCGTGAAGCTCTACGCCGACCCGCTGCTTCTGTCGGAGGAAAACGGCTTGCAGAACGCCGCGCTGCGCGCATGCAATTCATTCTTCTCTGTGCGGTACTTTTGATTATCTTGTTACTCCTTTGGAGATCGCTGCCATCCTAGCCTGAATATTCAGGCTAGAGTTTGAGTGATTGAAGTTTGAGTTTGAGTCAACTAGGCTTCGCTAAGAAAAAATTTATTTTGCCGAAGACCGCTCTAATTTAAACTCAAAATACAGCACTCAAACTTTTTATTAGCAGATTCCATTTTCTATTTTCCATTTTCTCAATGAAAACCTCGCCCGCCCTTTATCGCCAAGCTTATCAAACAATGCTGGCAGCGCGTCTCACGGAGGAAAAGCTTGCCTCCTTAAATCGTTCTGGAAAAATTTTTGGAGGCGTTTTTTTAGGCCGCGGCCAAGAGGCCTTGAGTGTTGCACTTGGTATTCATTTGAGAAAAGGTGATATCTATGCCCCGCTGATTCGCGATCAAGCGGGTAGGCTTGCTTTTGGTGACACAATTCTCGATACAATGAGAACTTATCTCGGTTCCTCCCTTGGTTCCATGCGAGGCCGTGATGGCAACATCCATCGTGGTCGCCCTAAGGAAGGTTACTTCGCGATGATCAGCCACCTTGGCGTCATGGTCTCTACGGTGACTGGAGCGCTCTTTGCACGACGCCTCCGGGGCGAGACAGGCATTGTTGGGGCAACTTGCATTGGTGATGGAGGAACTTCGACGGGAAGTTTTCATGAAGGACTCAACATGGCAGCTGTCGAAAAATTACCGCTCGTTGTTGTTGTAGCCAATAATCAGTATGCCTACTCCACTCCCAATACGAGTCAGTTTGCTTGCAAAGATCTTGTTGATCGCGCCATCGGTTATGGCATTACTGGTCATCGCGCCGAGGGCATCAATTTAGAAAGTTGTCTCGATGTTGTCGGAAGCGCTGTTGCTGCAGCTCGCGCTGGAGAAGGACCTCAGCTGGTCGTCGCTGATTTGTTACGCCTCGTTGGTCATGGCGAACATGATGATGCTGCCTACATCACTGAAGAACAAAAAGCATCTCTCCTCGGCCGCGATTGTTTATTACTTGCTGAAGCAGCTTTGTTAGAAAAGGAACTAGCCACTGCGGAAGAGCTTGCCACCTGGCGCCGCGACTTGGAAGAAGAAATCGAAAACATCACCTCACGCGTCCTGCGCGAACCGGCTCCTGACCCAGATGAAGAAGAATGGAATGCCTACGCTAGTGCGTTCTAAATTCTACTGCTGTGGCGAAGAGCTGCGTCGCGCCGGTGCTCGCGTCATCGAGTATTTTCATAGACACTCGTCGAAAGCTTTTCTCTTCGTGCTGTGCGCTGCCTCTCCTTGCTCTTCATCCACATCAGTGAATTTCCAACGCACTAGTGGCTTTACCTCCGTTGAAGTTTTTAAATATTTATTTTGCGAAGCCTTGATACTTCAACTTAAACTTTCAACTTCAACTTTTCCATGATCACCTATTTAGAAGCCATTCGCCTTGCCCAAAAAAAAGCCCTCACAGATGATCCTCGGGTCTTCATCTATGGGCAAGATGTAGGAAAGTTTGGCGGGGCTTTCAAAGCGACTAAAAATCTTGCGAAAGAATTCCCAGGTCGTGTAGTTGATTCGCCCATCAGTGAAGATGCCATGGTTGGCTTGGCCATTGGCTCAGCTATTGAAGGAATGAGGCCCATTATTGAAATGCAGTTTGCTGATTTTTCTACCTGCGGTCTCAACCAAATCGTCAATCATGCAGCCACCTTGTTTTATCGCACGGAAGTTCCTTGCCCCATCGTTGTCCGCCTTCCTTATGGCGGCACCTCGGGGACTGGCCCTTTTCATAGTCAAAGTTTAGAAGCGCTCTACGCCTATTACCCTGGCTTGATCGTGATGACTCCAGCGACCGTGGAAGATGTTTACACCATGTTGCTCGAGGCTATCTCTCTGGAAGATCCTGTCATTTTTTGTGAGCATAAATTTCTTTACTATCATCTCAAAGCAGACGCTCTCCCAACCGAGGCCTTACCTTTTAACAAAGCCCGCATTGCTCGTCCAGGACGCGATGCCACGGTCGTGACTTATGGCGCCATGCTGCATGAGTCATTGGCCGCTGCTGAAGAACTCGCAGGAGAAGGATACGAAATAGAAATTGTCGACCTCCGCACGGTCAAACCGTTGGACACCGACACGATCTTAGCTTCTGTCGCTAGAACGGGCCGCTTGTTAGTCGTGAGCGAAGCATTCCCTTGGGGAGGTGTTGCTGCCGAAGTCGTGGCACGTGTCACCGCAGAAGGTTTTGGACTCCTCGACGTTCCTCCTCAACGCCTCAATGCGAAAGACACTCCTGTTCCTTATCATCCCGCGCTTTGGGGAACTCATCGCCCTACTGCTACCTCTATTACTGATGCTCTTCATCGCTTGCTAAAATTGTAATTCTTTTACTGTCTCCTGTACCCTGCAACCTGTAACCTGTAACCTGTAACCTTTTTTTATGGCCCTTCTTCCTATCATCATGCCACAACTCGGCGAATCGATTGCCGAGGCCACGATCGTCCGTATTTCTTTTGCTCTCGCTGATCAGATCGATGCTGATACTGAAATTTTTGAGGTAGAAACCAACAAGGCCGTGATGGGAGTGACTGCTGCCTGTGCTGGAAAACTCCAAGAACTCACCGCTGTAGTAGGAGAGAGCTATCCCGTAGGAGCAACGCTTGGCTATTTGGAAATTAGTGAAGAAGATGCGGATCGTCTTGGAATCCATGACGCCCCAAAACCGGTTGCAGAAAAACCGAAAAAAAATTCTTCCGAAAAAAAATCTTTTCCAGAAAAAACAAAAGTGGAGCCAACCCTCCGTGGACTCCCAGTACCAGCTCATGCTGGAGGAGCTTCTTTCCTCTCTCCTCGCATGAAGGCACGCATGACGGAACTCGGCCTGCATTCAGCTGACTTGGCAGGCGTGGCTGGAAGTGGCGCTAATGGCCGTGTGACGATTGAAGATTTGGAACAATTTTTAGAAGATTTGGAACGCAATGAAATCACACCAGCCTCTTCGATGCGCGTCGCTGTTGCTGATGCCATGCGCCGCAGCTGGACACGTCCTCTCGCAACAGTGGTGTTGCCTATCGCCTTAGATGCCTTGCTGGCTCACCGGAAGCAACAGACGCCCAAAGCTGGACCGGCCCTCTATGTACTTCGAGCCCTCGCTGTCGCCTTAGCAGAAAATTCAGCTGTCGCTGGCCGTTTGGTCGGAGCCCGCATCATTCATCCAAGATCGATTGATATCGGCTTTGCAGTTGAGGCTGCCGATGGCGTGCTCGTTCCTGTCATTCGCAATGCCGACCAATTTCGTTTAGCGGAATTAGTCGAACGCTACAATCGCCTCGTCGAGCTGGCTCGCGCTCGCCGCCTTGCTGCGAGCGATACAGGTGGATCAATTGCTACGATTACCAACTACGGCGTCTTTGGATTGACCATGGCAACACCTATCCCACTTCCCGAGCAGAGCTTACTCCTCGGCATGGGCGTAGGACAGACCGTTCCTTCTTGGGATCCTGCCACAAAAACTTTTGTTCCCATCACCGAGGCCCAATTCACTCTCAGCTTTGATCATCGCGTTCTTGATGGTGGCGCTGCAGGACGCTTGCTGCTGCGGGTTAAAGAGCTGCTCGGCGCGCCGGAGCAATTGTAAAAAAGAAGAAGAATTAACCGCAAAGAACACAAAGAGCGCAAAAAAAATACAAAAATATTCAGCCATGAAAAAATTTACTTTAATAATTTCTTTCTTTGCGTTCTTTGTGTTCTTTTGTGGCTATTTCGCTGTAGCCCTCTCCGCTGCCTCGGATTTTTCCAAGTTAACGCCGGCAGAGCTTCAGGAATATGAAACAACACGCAACGAAGCGTTGCGCGCTCCTGCGGTGCAATCAACACGTCGCATCGCTCGGATTGCTTTGCATAAAGCGATGCTCAAGGCCGATCCAACTGTTGATACTATTTTTGCTAATATGAATGCTCATGCTCCCAAAAATGAGCTCCAGGTCTCTCATCACAAAAAACACTTTGGTATGAAATTCAATTCTTGGCTTGCCAACTATCCCCCAGAATCAGTTGCTGCCTTGACTCAAGCCGATCGACAAAAATTGGAAGCAGCGCATCAAAAAGGATTGCAAGATCCCTCTGTCCTCTCAGCTAGAAAAACAGCCCGCATTACTTTTTACAATGCGATGATTAACACCGATCCCAACATTATTCCGATTTTAACGAAAGCCGGGATCGAAATGCCCAACAGTATCCGCCGACCAGCCACCAACTCCAAAATTGGAAGTGAAGAAAAAATTTTAGGCGGCAATGATGATGCTTGGGATACAGAAATCTTGGCTCCTGCAGTGGAGAAGATGCAGAAGAATTAATGGCCACAAAGAACTCAAAGAAACCAAAAAAAATGAGCAGATGTTCTGACTCTTAAAAAGAAGCTATCACTTTGTTTTGAATACGTTTTCTTGGTGCTGATAAGCATGAGGAAAAGGAAAGATTCTCAAAAAGCAAAATCAGTTTCTTTAAAAACTCTTTGGTTTCTTTGTGCTCTTTGTGGCTAATTCTTTTCTACCTCTTCGCGAGATTTGATAGACCCTTGTATTCCGTGACAGCAGCTGTGGTATATCCTGCCACCTTGCTGGCAAGATAAGAGAGACCTTCCATGAAACCAAAAGCACTATACTGTTTGTTTCCTCGAAAATCGGTATTAAGTTCTTGAATGCCTTGATTGCCTGAATTGAAACCAACTTTTTTGCGCAGTGTGCTCTGTTCTGGAGTTGCAGGGATTGGCGCTGGAACGGTATCTACCTGCATGTCCACTCCTCCATAATTTGCGTTTACCTTTGGACTGTTTTGAATTTCAATCGCCAAGGCTTTTGCAGCTTCGATAGCGCGAGAGGTCCGATCCTTCCCGCTCTTGCAATGAATCTTTGGAACCATGCCTAATTTATAACTCAATAAAATGACTCGCGCTGCAACGGCATAATAATCGTCGCTGTTGCTGTAGACTTCTCCTTTTAAACGTATCGTTTTTATTTGCTCCTTCAACTGTTGAATAACGTGTGCGTCTTGATGTCTGGGGTTGGCTGCGATGAAGGCAGCAGCTTTTTCTTCTAATGCGTTAAGGCTCTCATCATTTTTTTCACGCCATCCAGGAGGCAGGTTCCTCTCGCCTATGATGCCCCGATCACCCCACTCCACGCCAAAATTAAAGGCGATGATTTTTGATTTCACCCAGATTTTTTTCTCTGCTCCGCTTGGATCTTTATAGGTTATCTCTCTCGGTTTGTTATTCACCTCATCGAGCATCTTAAATTGCCTGGTTTGCATCGCCGTCTCTTCTTTATCAAACTGGCTCAGAAAGCCGAGATCAGCGATATCAAGATCATCGATCGGATTCTCTTTAGAGTTTCCTTTTCCACCTTGTACTACGTCATGCAGTTGGCCTTTGGCCTCCAAGCAAGCCACAAGCCCTTCATCAAATCGTTTGTTAAAAGTCGCTTGGTGTTCTTGATCAGTTACTGGTCTTTTAGAAATCGTTCCATCATCAGCCACCTCTTCCACTTTGCTTGGCAAGACATCAACCCCTCCACGCACAGCAATAAGGGCATCTGGAGAACCGTCCGGAGAGCCCTCTGGAGCATGAAGGCGATCGACGCATAAGTTAACGGCATGATTTTCATTGTCATTATTACCAGAACAGATGCCACCAAGGCTGATCTGTTCTTCTTCACCTTCGCGCCGCTCTTCAATTTTCATGAAGTTGCTCGCTGGAGTGATTGTCGTCTTATTTGTAACCTTGGTCCCATCGACTTTCATCGTCGTCACCGAAGCATTGATCGGATCCCATGGTTGTTCGTTGCGGACAATAATCTGTTGCTTTTTAAATTCAGCTTTGATTTTTTCTTTACTAGGCAAAGCCACGCCAGTTTTTCTAATAGATTCAAATACATCCTGTAAAGCAGTTTTTACTGCTACCCGTCCTGCTTCAATGCGAGTTCCAGCAGTCTTAACATCGCAAATATTATTTTTGTTAGCACCTGCAAGTTTCGCTTCAGCTGCTTCCAACCCCTTTTGAAGTTGAGTGAGTTTTGTTGCTCTATCACTAGCATCTGCAGGAATTAATTTTGCTGCTGTCTTGATGGCTGCTTTCCATTGTTTGACATCCGCGCGCAATAATGCCGTTTCGCTCGTCGCTAACTCCTTATCACCAAGTCCAGAGGTTTCTAAAAACTCAGCTAAATCACGCGCCTTGGCAACCGTTGCTAGCGAGAGTTTGCCAGAATTCCAAGCTACTGATTTTTTTGAGAGACCCTGACTTTCAAAACTCATCACCTTCGCTGCAATATTTTTTCCATATCTATTTTCGAGGGCGCTTTCAAAACTACTTTTGTCATAGCTGCTAGAAGGTTTATAAAGGCCGCCACTCACCCAACTGAGTGCTCTTTGAAAAAGAGTTCCCTCAGCCTTGATTTCTGTCTTTTCTGAACTTTGACTTCCTCCAGATTCGGTGGAACTTACTGTTTCAGCGGAACCAGATCTTAGCTCATCAGCGGCATCTTCCTGGAGAGAATTAACTGTAGAATTGGAGTTATGAACTTCCATAATTTTCTAAGCCATGTTGATAATATCTGATCCTCGGTTTTCTTGAGCACCTAGAACTTCAGACCGGCCTCCTAACAGCGCAGCCCAATGGTTTGCCACATCGACAAGATCGAGAATGGCTGCTCCAAGCGTTTTTCCTGTGAGTAACTCTCCATTGGATTCGTAGCGGCTCAAGACCTGCGCCACAATCACAACGCCGCGCTCCCGCTCGATGCTGAGCGTGGCACCGCGCGTGCCGGCCCAAAAAAGATTCGCCTCCATGAGCTCTTCTACAATGTCGCAACGACTTTCTTGAGGCAAAATCCCTACTTGCGTGTGAATCACAAAATCCTCTTCCTCTGCACGTCCCGTCAAAGCAATGAGTCGGGCCTTATCAATTTGAAAAAGGCAGGTGTTGCTCTCATCGGCAAAAGTGAGCCCTTCGATTCCGAGCTCTTCTCCCAGCCCTTCTAAAATTGCTTCCACATCTACTTGGAAATTATCGCTCATGAAAAGCAGATTACAGATTACAGATTACAGGTTACAGAAAAAAGACCATGAAAAATTTCATTTTTAAAAGCAAACTCTCGTCTATTATTTGAATCATGCTCGCCTTCTACGTTCACGATCTAAGCCCGTTCCTCATTAGCTTCAGCGAAGGGATCGGCCTCCGCTGGTATGGCCTCGCTTACATTTTTGCTTTCCTTTTTGGAACGCTGCTTTATCGCCACTTGGCGCGGCGCGGTTACAGCGATCTCACCCCCGATCAAGTGACTGACTTCATCACGTGGGGAGCGCTTCTTGGTGTCGTCGTTGGCGGAAGATTGGGATACATGTTGTTTTATGATCTCGATGGATTTTTGCAAAATCCTTTGCTCTTCTTTCGGGTCTGGGAAGGGGGCATGTCGAGTCATGGCGGGATCATCGGTCTGGCGCTCTACTCGCTTTGGTATGCGCGCCGTCATCATGTCTCGTGGCTCAATCTTGGAGATAACTTAGTCGTCGTCGCTCCGATTGGATTGTTCCTCGGGCGTTGTGCGAACTTTATCAATGGCGAACTTTTTGGAAGACCTACCACCGTTTCTTGGGCGATGCAGTTTCCTAAAGAACTCGCGTTCCTGCCGCCAGGATTTGTTGTCGCTACGTTGCAAGATACGGCTGCGATCGATCCAAAATTTTCTAATGTTGATGCTGTGGTCGCCGGCGTCAGCAGCTCTCCAGCGCTCCGTGCCTATTTGGCCACTATCTTGACTCCGCGCTATCCCTCTCAGCTGATCGAAGCTTTTTTGGAAGGCATCGTCCTTTTCACTATTCTCTGGATTTTGCGCACACGCTTTCGTTTGCCGAATGGAATTTTAACTGGAACTTTTTTTATCGCTTATGCTCTATTGCGCATCGCAGGGGAAATCTTCCGCGAGCCCGACGCCCCGCTTGTTGGCATGTTTACACGCGGAGAGTTCTTTTCATTCTTTCTCATCGTCATGGGAATTGGCTTCATCATCGCCGCGATGATGCCCCCTCGGTATCCAAAGGCTACAGGAAAAAATTAATGGCCACAAAGAACACAAAAAAAGCAAAGATTTTTTTAAACAAGCGATTTTGTGTCCATTCACTTCTCCAGCCACAATAAATATTGACCGAGTAACGTAATTGTTATTTTCATAAAAAAACACCGTTATTCCTGCGTCCGCAGGAATGACGTCGGGGGTGTAGCGATTGTTTATAGTCAAATTACTTAGAACTTACAAGCAATTGACTTGTCCTTTTTAGGAAAAGACTGCGTTCTCATCCCGTCACGTTATCGTTTAGATAGCGCTGGGTCTTCGGCCTGGCCTTTTCTAAAAATTCCTGCGTTCTTCCCTGTAATTTCTAAGTAATTTGACTATACTTAAAAAGGAAGTGCAATTTTTTGGCCACTATGTTGAACGATTACACGATTTTTTTTTGATTTCTTTGTGTTCTTTGTGGCTAATTCTTTGCTCGTTTCAAGCTACAAATCCAATATCCCGCCGAAACTGCTTTCCCTCAAACTGAATTTGATCCGCTGCTGCATAGGCTGCCTTGCGAGCCTCTTCCAGCGTTCTTCCCAGCGCAGTGACTCCTAGAACACGTCCGCCGTTGGTAACAATGTTTTCTTCGACTTGTTTGGTTCCTGCATGAAAAGTAACGATGTCATGATCGGCCACACTTTCCAGTCCTGTGATCATTTTTCCTTTTTCAATCGGGCCCGGATATCCGCCCGATGCCAAGACGACACAAACAGCAGGGCGTTGATCCCACCAAGGGCTCACAGTATCAAGTTTTCCATCAATCGTTGCCTCGAGCAGTTCGAGGAGATCGCTGTGTAAACGCCGCATCAACACTTGCGTCTCAGGATCTCCAAACCGTGCATTGAACTCGAGAACCTTGGGACCTTCTTTCGTGATCATGAGCCCAGGAAAGAGCATTCCTTGGAATTTTATTTTTTCGGCAGCAAGTCCGCGCAAAAACGGAACGAAGATTTCTTCGTGAAGGCGCGCCCGCATTGATTTCCTAACAACGAGGCCTTTTGCAGCATTCGCTGCTGGCGATGCAGTGCCAGGAGCCTCTGGCGCACAGCGACTGAGTGTATCGTTCATACTCGATGGCGCGAGCACCGGAGCGACACAGTAATGCGCGTCAGCAGTAGAATGATGTAAGAGGCCTGAGGGGGAGATAGTTCCCATCCCTCCTGTGTTAAGCCCCTGATCCCCATCGAGCGCTCGTTTGTGATCGCGAGCATCAGGGAAAAGGAGATAATTTTTTCCATCGATGAGAGCGTGCAGCGAACATTCTGGACCCGTGAGGAATTCTTCGATCAAAACAGTTTCTCCTGCTGTCCCAAAAACTTTTTCCTCCATCATCTCTTTGATTGCCGTGAGCGCTTCCTCTGCGCTCTGAGCAATGATCACTCCCTTTCCCAAGGCCAATCCATCGGCCTTCACGACTAGGGGGTACTTTGCTCGACGCGCATAGTCAGCAGCTTCTTTGCTGCTCGTAAAAGTTTCAGAAGCCGCTGTTGGAATTCCGTGGCGCTTCATAAAATCTTTTGAAAAAGATTTGGAGGCTTCAAAGCGAGCTGCTGCTGCCGTGGGCCCAAAAATGCGAAGGCCAGCCTGTTGAAATTCATCGACGATGCCCGCCGCTAACGGATCATCAGGCCCGACAATAGTAAGGTCGATTTTTTTTTCCTGAGCAAATTGAAGAAGCCCCGCGATGTTGGTCGCTTCGATAGGAACGTTGACGGCCATCTTACCAGTACCCGCATTCCCAGGGGCCACATAACATTCCGTGATGCGCGGATTTTGTTTTAATTTCCAAAGAAGCGCATGCTCGCGACCGCCAGAACCGATGATAAGAATTTTCATAAAAAATCAAGTAAGGAGTAATGAGTAATGGGTAATGAGCATTTTTAAAATCAAAAACATTTTAGATTTTCGAAGTCAGTCTATCGCCTACACCCTGCAGCCTTTTCTGCCATCGCTTCCAGCCCTGTGAATTTTTTCCTGTAACCTGCAACCTGCAACCTGTAACCTGCCCCCCCATGAATCTCTGTCTCCTTAAATCAAAAATTCACCGCGCCTCTGTCACTGGCGCTTCTCTCGACTACGAAGGAAGTTTAACCATAGCCGCTGATCTTGCGCAACAAGTTGGCTTGCTTCCGTATGAAAAAATTTTAGTTGGCAATATGGGCAATGGGGAACGTTTTGAAACGTATGTCATCTATGGAAAGGAAGGATCTGGTTGTATTGAACTCAATGGCGCCACCGCGCTCTTAGGTCAAATCGGAGATCGTCTAACAATCATGTCTTACGCTTGGATCGAGGCTGCTGCCGCTCCCACCCACCGTCCTCAGGTGATTGTGCTCGACGCGAAGAATGCGGTTATCTCGTAATCGCTTATACCATCTCAAAAGCAAGCTTCATAAAACTGCTTTTTTATAAAGTTGAAAGGTTGAGCTGCTGCTGACACAGCTGTTGAGGGCCGCTAGCGCGGCTGTTGAGAAGAAATCATCCTTTCAGCGTTTCAACACTACCAATGTTATTATCCTCGCGAAGGCGGGGATGAAATGACCTTGGCAGTTATCTCTTTTCGCTAAAGAAATTTTTTAACAAGCGGCCACATTCTTCTTCTCGGACACCACTGGTAATGTCACAGCGATGATTGAGAGTTGGGAGTTGAAGAATGTTGAGAAGTCCTCCTGCACCGCCACCGCGAGGATCTCCGCATCCAAAAATGACGCGCTTCACACGTGCGTTGACGGAAGCTCCTGCACACATGGGGCATGGTTCTTTGGTTACATAGAGATCACATTCATTGAGGCGCCAATCTCCTAAGGCCTGTTCTGCTTGAGTGATCGCTAAGATCTCAGCATGGGCCGTGGCATCTTTTAATGTCTCTACCTGATTAAAAGCACGAGCAATGATGCGCCCTTCACGGACGATAACCGCACCAACGGGAACTTCTTCCGCTTCATAAGCCTTCACTGCCTGGCGCAATGCCTGACTCATGAAATAGTCATCGCTGAAAAGATCGATGGGAAGTTGTTCACAAGTAAGCATTTTTTGAAAATAAATTTGTTTTTTGGGATCTGAAGCCATTACAGGCAAAAGTAATGAGTAATGGGTAATGAGTGGCTAAGGCAAGTTACAAAGTACTTTTTTCTAAAGTTTGCTTTTTAAAAAACAAAATCTAGAAAAATAAGATATTTGAAAAACTGATTGCTTTTCGATCTTAAAAATACTCATTACCCATTACTCACTACCCATCACTTTATTTTACTCCTCCGAAAAAGCCTCTTGAATTGTCACAATGAGCTCCGAAAGAATCTTTCTTTCTTTCACCGTTAATTCGTGACAACAGATTATTTTAATCTGCTTCAATGATTCCAACACTCCTTTCCACTCTTCGATAGGATCCATGTAAAGAGGATACTCTTGAAGAATGTAACAAAGAGGCTTGAGGCATCGTCGCTCACACCAAACATCTATGAGGCGATTTAATTTTGGGAGGACCTTGATCATCATTTTCATAATCAAAACAGGCTGGGGGTTAAATGACAAACGCAGCAAAAATCCGAAAAATAGGAACATCCTATCCGTCGGCTTTGATCTCCTGCTGCCCAGCAATCAAGAGTCTATTGATTACTTTCGAGATGGTCTATTTGTCATGAATGTTGTGTTTATGAATTTTCATTCTTCATGACATCACCACCTCTCATGCATTTATTTGCTTCCCACGTGCGACCCTCTTCCTTTTCTGAGAGTCAATATCTCCTCCATCACGCCATGCTAATATCGCACCTGGCGAGGCTTTCCGTTCTCCTAATTCTGTTATGAGAAAGATATTTTTCATAAGAACTGTCGGTAACTATTATGTACAGATTGTAACTATTATAGTTAAAGTCAACATAAAAGTTTGCCTGTCGTTAAGACGCCCGATCAAAAGCAAGCTTCATAAAACTGCTTTTGTAGAAAGTTAAAAGGTTGAGCCGCTGCTGAAGCAGCTGTTGAGCGCCACTAGCGCGGCTGTTGAGCGGAAGACTCCTTTGCAACTCGCTCGCTCCCGCGAGACTCGCGGGCGCGAGCGAGTTGCACCAAGTCACAATGGTCCGATTATTTAATGGAAGTGGTATTAACCCTTCAACGTTTCAACACTACATCATTCTCACTTATCCCCGCCTTCGCGCGAATAATCTGGGAACAAGGCTCTTGCGTGGCAGTCACTCCTTCTCCGGAAACTTCAAATTAACCTTATCTCCATGAATAACAGCACGCGCTTGAAGGACAACGTCAGGAACAAGATTGTGAGACTTGTCCTCGATCATTCGAATAATATGAACCAATGAGGCAACAATCAGAGCATTACGCGACCATCCGATAGAATCAGCAATGCGATCTGTTTTTTTTAAAATCGCATCGTGACAAGAAAATCCGGTCCGTGTTTGTGGAGAATGTGATTTGGGACTGCCCATATGCTTTGTCAAAAAGTGGACTGATTTTTAAACTGGATTGTTATTTTTTTTTGATGCCTGGTTCAGTTACAGACAAAGTAATGAGTAATGGGTAACGATTCTATATTCTTGCCTTCGTCAAATTCAAACTAAAAGAATCTCTAACCTCTTCAACTTTTTGGAAGATATTCATGAAATTCATTTGAGAAAAGTATATAACTCATCACTCATGTCCAAAATAAATTTAAAAAGATTGATTTCTCTTTTGATGAAATCCGATAGCAGCTAGGAATAGTCTTGGTTGAGCGCTGCTTCGCAGCTGTTGAAGCGTTGAGAGGTTGAAAGGAGGCTCAAAGTCATGTGACTCTCTTTTTACAAAAGAAGTCTTTTCAACCTTTCAACCTGGTGCAGGACTTTCTGGAGAGTTGTTGGGTTTCTATTTTCAAATTTTATTTCTTAGCCTGGACAACAATGATAACTCATGAAGACATTTAAAAATGAGCCTCGTTTCAACATTTCAACTCTTTAACGTTTCAACACTGCTAACGGCACGTTGGCAGTTGCCATTTTTGATCTTCTTTTTTGTCTCTGTTGCATTTTGTCACGCTGCAGAAGAGTACTCTCCATTTCCAACAGCCGTCAGCATTGATGAGCCTGCTGATATGGATGATAGTTCGAATCCAGAAGATGCAGGCAATCGTTTTATTTCTCCCTACGATGCGATGGCTAACATGCCGCATAATATCATGGAGTTTGAGCACGCTTCAGGAAATTGGGGAGGAGGGCGTGATTTTCTAGATCGTCATGGCGTTGAGATTTCACTTACCTACACATCTGATATGGCCGGCAATCCTGTTGGAGGAAAGAGTCCCTACGGCTTTACTTATTGTGACAACATTGCTCTTGGGCTCCTTTTACAAACAGAAAAACTTTTTGGCTGGAAAGATGGTTATTTTATGATGAGTGTTCTGCAACGTGATGGACTGAACCTCTCGCAAAAAAACATTGGAAACCAATTTACTGTCCAACAAGTTTTTGGTGGACCAACCTTTCATTGGTATGAACTCTCTTATGAGCAAAAATTTTTTGATACTCATGCAAGTCTGAAGTTGGGCCGCCTTGCAGCAGGTGATGACTTTGCTGTTTCTTCGCTCTACTGGCTTTATATGAACAATGGTATCGATGGCAATCTCCAAGCGCTTCCTGTCAATGGCCGCTTCTCTACTTATCCCAATGCCGTTTGGGGAAGCCGACTTAAAGTTGATCTCACGTCAACGACCTCTGCTCGCTTCGGAGTCTATCAGGCCACACCTTTAAATTCGATTAATGGATTAAATTGGGATTTTTATCCTAGCAATGGCGTCATGCTTCTAGGGCAATATAGTTGGAATCCTGAGTTTTCTTATCATTCCTCCGCTTCTTTGGAAAAAGAACCAGCTGCTGCATTTTCAGATTCTTCTTCGAACAAGAACATCAACAAACCAAGTGCCTGCAGCCTTGAAGGCCATTACTGGATGGGCGGATATTATTCGACAATGGAATATTCTCAATTTAATAGCAGCACGATGGTCCCAAATGCCTACGGTTTTTATTGGCACGCCGATCAAACAGTCTATCGAGTTGATGCCACAAGCGACAAAGGCCTTATTCTTTGGAGTGCCTACGCCTTGTCTCCTCAACAAAATGTTTCAAAAGTCCCATTTCAGGCCAATGGAGGCGCCATCTACACAGGACTGATCCCAGGCCGCGACAATGACGCGACCATTTTAGGTTTTATTTATGGAAATTTTAGTTCTTCGTATGCTGGAGTACAACAAACAGCAGGCAACGGGAGTCCGAATTACGAACTTGTTTATGAAGCTGGCTATCGAATCAACTTTACGAAGTACGCCTATTTTCAACCCGACGTGCAGTGGATTATCAATCCCGGCGGCCTCGGAAGCACGCCCAATGCGCTTGTGATCGGCGCGCAGACGGGAATCATTTTCTAAAAATCACAGCGTGATTTTTAGAAAGGTTGCAGGTTACAGGTTGCAGGGAACAGGTTATACCATCTTTAATAATTAATGAGATTATTTGAGGCAGGAGTGCAACTCGCTCGCGCCCGCTCGGCTCGCCCCTTCGGGTTCCTGCCTTCGCAGGAATGGCGTAGCCTTCGGCAGTCGATCCAGCGGCCTCCCGGCCGGCTGTATGTTGGTGTTGAGCAAGGCGTCAGACCGAAGCGCTATCCAAAGATAACGCTAGGGATGACAACGATGCTCAGCGCCAAAAGAACAAGTCAAATGGTCTTAGTAATTATTAAAGATGGTATTAGAGGCTGCAGCTAAAAAGAGGCTCAAAAAAATAACGACGCTAAATTTTTTCATGCCAAAAATTTGTTTTGAACAAGGTAAGTGTTTTTTCTGCAACCTGAAAAGCTGTACCCTGCAACCTGTTTTACTTCGCCGGCAACCCCGGAATATACTTTGCTCTCCACGCTGGATGTTTTGCAGAACCGTCCGAAATATATTCAAAAAGTTTGCTCACTGGAAAAAAGATGATTCCGGGAATCCCGCGGACATTGAGTCGGACGCTCATGTTCATCCGATCTTCCAGATAAAAAATATCGCCCTCTCCAATCATTGTAAACGCCGCGCTTTGAATCGAAAGATTTTTGGTATTGATGACTCCTTTCTCAAGCGTGAAGTCAGCCGTCGCACGATTCGCGGCCTGATAGCCTAAACCTGGAATCACATCATTCATCAAAATCGAAAGCGGTCCAAAAATCGGCATCGCATAGACGCTTCCATCTTTAATCAACAGATGCCCGTTTCCTTTCATCGCGTAGTCGTCGCCAGTAACCGTGGTGAAATGGTAATCACCACTCATTTTCCCCTGCGAGGTATCATAATCTAAATAAAGTTTTGTCAGACTTTTGAAATCAATACCATCAAGCGTCACAAGAGCCTCATAGCGCCCATCTCCAGGGACGATTGAGACAGTCGCATTAATCGCCGCACTGCCACCGAACAGCGAAGCCTGCGGAATATCGACAAGCAGGTCTTGTTTCTTGATAAGGACATTTCCTGCAACTTCTCGAAACACGAGATTTTTTTTAAGGAGCGTGTAATCGAGTCCTTGCGGCGCTCGCAATTGTATTTTGAAATTATTTTTTTGCGGATCCTTCAGTCCTAAAACTCCTGAAACATCGGTCACCGGAGGCTGATGGAAGCGATAGGCCAAAAGCGATTCGGCAATGTGCGGATCAATCCACATCAAGATCGGCACGGGATCTAAATTTGCATGAACTCCAGGAAATCGAACTTCTTGGTTTTTGATATCGTAGATGCAACTTCCTTCCGCCTTCGTCTCTCCGATTTTTGTTAAAATATTTTGAAAAGTGAAGGCTCCCTCCTTAAGTTGAAAATCAGCACTCACACTATCGACCCAAGCATTGCGCATCGAAGAAGGGCCGAGACGCAGCGTTCCAACGCCTTCCCATGAAAACGGAGTTCCCTCCGACGATCTTCCTTCGAAGGTAAGATTCAATGGCTCTTTAAAATTCATAACGGCAAGTGTTTTTTGAAAACCTCCTCGCGCTGCTGGCTCCAGCAGTTGCGGGAGCAATGTTAGATTGATCCTGGCTCGTTGATCATGAGGAGCCGCCATGAAATCCACATGGAGGGATCCTGGTGCACCAGCGACATCTAAATCCCTCATGAGAAAAGTTCCGTGCTCAAAGATGGCTCCAGCAGTGATGTGATCCATCGGCACTCCACGATAAGAAAAAGGTCCTGATTGCATATGGACTTCTCCGTGCACCAATGGCGCCCCTTGTTTCCAATCAGCACCTACCATTCCCTCGAAGTGCGGAGGTTCTTTCCAATTCCAATCGGCAGCGGGCAAATCTTTTTTAAAAACAAGTCCCGCTACACTCACAAAATCAGAACTTCCAGAAAAATTGACCATCGCCTCTTGTTTTTGAAAATCAACATTTCCCCAACTATGCAACTCCCCTAGACGATCTTCGAGGCAGAGCTGCTGAAGCTTTAAGACTTGATGTCCATACTCCATATCCGCAGCAATGTTATTGAAAGACCATCCTTCATAACGACACGCTCCTCCGCGGAACGTGATCCGATCGGCACGAAGACTCTCTAGGTGTGTTAAATCACCACTGACTTCCATTTCCAAAGTAGGAGGCGACTCTTCCCAATGCAGTCGCTTTAAGTTTTCCTGAATCATGACAATGGTTTGAGCGATTTTGCCAGGGCCTTCACTCGGAATCGGATTCGGTGCAAATGTTTTTGGATTCAAAAAATTACCGCGTGCGCGAACATGAATTCCGCAAAGATGAAACTGCGCATCACTCAACGTGATTTGTCCCGGAGGAGAGACAATCGTCGCCTCTACGTGATTGAGCTGCAATCGAGGCTCCTGCTCTCGCCCGAGAGGAACATCAATATTGGCATGATGCAATTGAAACGATTCCACTTCGATCTTTCCATGAGCGAGAGCGGCTAATTGAGGTAAGATCGTCACTCGGTTGGCATGCACCAAGAGACGATGCGTTTCATTGTGTTCCAAAATCCGAAGATCCGTCGCCTTCAATCCTGCGCCCAAGGTGAAAGAGAGGCGCTCCACCTTCACGTCATAAAATTGTCCCGAGAGAGCCTTCTCCACACTTTGACGAATCCCATCTCCGAGCCCATGGAAATGAGCAATGAACAACAAAGAGGGAATACCAATAATAATAAAAATAGCGAAGCCTTGCAGCAATTTTGCGATGAGATGCCGCACGACGACCTCAATATGATGGAACCAAGATTTTTTATTCATGAATCATTGAATTAACCGCAAAGAACACAAAGAACGCAAAGAAAAAACAATCGAGATGCCGATTAGAAATTTTAACTCTATTTTTAAAATAGAGTTCTCAAAAAATTTATTTCTTTTTTGAGCTCCTTGCGTTCTTTGCGGTTAATTTAAATCTTTGATTTCTTTGTGCTCTTTGTAGCCATTCTCTTCTTTTTACATCAACGACTGCGGATCGACATCGATCGTCGTGATGACGCCACTTGGAAAGGAAGTTTTTTCCAAAACGGCTCGAAGTACAGTCCCCATTTTTTTGGCGGAGCTACCTTTGAGGGCAATATGAAAACGATATTGCCCGTGGGCTCGCTCTAGCGGCGCTGGAACAGCCTCTCCGACTGCGATCTCAGAGGGCAAAGCTTTGCGAAGCTCTTCTCGGAAAGCGGCTGCAAAAAAAGAGACGCGCTCCTGAATTTTTCCACGCAGTTGCACTAAGATCATCCGCTGAAACGGAGGGTAGCCAAATTGTTTTCGCAAAACGATCTCTTGTTCAAAAAATCCATGATAGTCGTGATGGCGTGCAAATTGAATCGAAGGACTCACTGGCGTGTAAGTCTGAATCATGACCTCGCCTTCGCGATCCCCGCGACCAGCTCGTCCGGCGACTTGGGTCAAGAGTTGAAACGTTCTCTCGCCAGCCCGAAAGTCAGGGGCATGCAAACTCGTATCGGCATTGATAATTCCGACCAGCGTGACATTGGGAAAATCGAGCCCCTTTGCGATCATCTGCGTTCCAATCAAAATATCGATCTGCCGACTCCGAAAACGATCTAATGTTTTTTGAAAAATTCCTTTTCCTTTCATGGTATCAGTATCCATGCGGGCCAGACGTGCTGCTGGAAAGGCCTGCTGAATGGCAGCCTCGACTCGCTGCGTTCCCATGCCACGCTGCAAAATTCCAGGATCGCGGCACTCGGGACAAACTGTCGGTAATTTTTTAGTAACACCACAAAGATGACAGAATAATCGACCTCTCTTGAAACTCGCTGCTGTTGATGAAGTGCCAGGAGTCTCCGGCGCACAGCGACTGAGTGTATCGTTAATACTCGATGGCGCGAGCACCGGAACGACACCGCAATTCGCAACAGCAGTAGAGTTACGAGAGAGGTCTGTACGATGAAATGTGAGTGCGAGACTGCAATGCGGACACTCACAGACATGGCCACATTGCTGGCAGAGGAGCGAACTTGCAAAACCACGTCGATTGAGAAAAAGAATCACCTGCTCCCCAAGCTCCAATCTAGCTGTAATGGCCTGGCGCAGCGGAAAAGAGAGAACTCCATCGGCCTGCTTGCCGCGCACTTGCAAGCGAAGATCAAGCACGCGCACGAGTGGCATTTTCTGATGATCGGCACGCGAAGGAAGTTCGAGTAGTCGATATTTTCCGAGAGAGGTATTGTAAAAACTCTCCATCGAGGGTGTCGCACTCCCCAAGACGATGGGACATTTTTCTAAATGGGCCCGCATCACCGCGACGTCCCGAGCATGATAGCGCGGTGACTCTTCCTGCTTGTAGCTCCCTTCATGTTCCTCATCGACAATGATGAGACCTAGCTCGCAGAGCGGCGCAAAGACTGCGCTGCGGGCTCCAATGGCAATCCGCGCCTCACCTCGGTGCAAGCGCAACCATTCTTCATGACGCTCCCCATCGGAAAGATGGCTGTGCAACACTGCAATGAGACGTGTCCCCATCGCTGTTTCGAAACGACTTCGAAAACGTTCGACTGTCTGTGGAGTGAGTGCAATCTCAGGCACCAGCACTAGCGCTGATTTGCCGAGAGCCAACGCTCGTTCAATCGCGCGCAGATAGACTTCGGTTTTGCCGCTTCCAGTCACGCCATGCAAAAGAAAAGGAAGAGAGGGAGATTTTTTCTCACTCATAGAATCCAATTCCTCATAGAGAATCTGAACGACTTTTTCTTGATCGCTATTTAATGTTGGCGGTGGAGAAAAAAGAACTTTTTCTCCAGCAAAGGGATCACGAGCACAGACCTCTTCTTCAACCAGAAGCCAGCCCGCCTTAGCCAGTGCTGTTATGGAGGAGGCGCTGGCACCAGTTTTTTCCAAGAGCGTTGAGAGCGGAATTTTTTCGCCTGCTTCTAAAAGTGCGGCGAGAATTTTTTGTTGCTGAGGAGCACGTCGCTGCAACCGCTCCCAATCAGCTCCAGAGGCTTCTTTGATCAAAGAAACAACACGTCGAGTTTTTGTAGCAATAGAATCGTCTCGCACCGTTCCAGGAAGAAATGTGCGCAACACGGTGTGCAAGGGCGTCACGTAATAATCGGACATCCACGTTGCTAGCTCCATCAGCCGGGGAGAAAGCAGCGGCGCTTCTTCGGAAATCAACACTCGCGAGAGCGGCTTGACGTGAGGAAAAGTGCTTGTTGCTCGCAACTCCAGGACCGTTCCAAAAACTTCTTTATTCCGCAAAGGAACAGCCACGCGCCCTCCCACAGCCACCCTGCCACGGCATTCTTCAGGAATGGAATAATCAAGGATTGTTCCTTCCGTGCGATCGATGAGAATGCGGGCGATGGCCATAGAAGGCTGTAGGCTATAGGCTGTAGGCTGTAGGTTCAAGTAATACCACTTTCATTAAATAATGAGACTATAGGACGCAGGAGTTTTGGTTTCTAGCAAGGCGGAAGAGTGAGGCGCTATGCGTACATAACGCCAGTGAGGGCAACGCAGTCAGAGGAAAAAGACACAAGCAGAAATTCCTAAAAATTATTCGTGAAAGGTATATAGTCTACAGCCTTTTTTCCTATTCCAACGGACTGCCTGCCACAACACTTCCAATCACGCGACTGTTATTGAGCTGTTGCGGCAAGAGGACAACACCATCTCCGCCGCGATGAATGATGACGCAGCCTTGGTTGCCGTATGGTTTGACAGTGGGATCAAGCGTGATCGTCGTGTTGGCACCAGTTCCATGAACCGTTGCATTTCGCGTGATTAAAAAAATGGCATCGCTCTCGCTGTTTTCTTGCACGGGATAAATCTTGAAGGCTGTTTCGCGCGCAGCTGTTGGCATGGTCGCAACCTGAACCCCAGGTGCTGAAGAGAGTTTACAAAACTCATTCGTTGAAACATATCCTGAGCAAAGTCCTGTCGCCCACGTTGAAAAACTTGGCACCGTCGCATCTCCAGGCCATCCGGATCCGGTAGAACCAGCAGCCGTTGCATCCATGGCCATGGATTGCGTTGCTAAATAAAGTTGGTTGCCATTGCTTAGCGTCTGTGTCATTTGCCCCTTGGTAAGCACTTTTAAAATGTTTGGCAACGCCAACGATGTGAGGAGGGCAATGATGGCGACGACGACAAGGAGTTCGATGAGGGTGAAGGCGCGATTTTTATATCGTTTCATAAAATAAAAAATGAAAGAAAGAGAATGGCCACAAAGAACACAAAAAAATCAAAGAAAAATTAAAAGTAGTTTTTTCTTTGATTTCTTTGTGTTCTTTGTGGCTAATTCTTTTTATGGCGCTTTTAAATAAAGCGTAGACAACGGAGGCAGATCTATCACAATCGAATTCCAAAAGCGATGAGAATGTTGCTGGTCGGCATCGATAGACGGAGGAAGAAACATCTCTCTACCACCAAAGCAGCCGGCATCGCTATTAAAAATAATTTTGTAGCGGCCATGCTTCGGAACGCCGAGGCGATAGCCGTAGCGCGCCACTGGCGTGGCATTGACGATGACAATGATATTGGAACCATTAGGAGATTTTCGCAGAAAACTCCAAACGCTATTTTGGTCATCATTAAAATCAATCCACTCAAATCCTGCTCCCTCGTCATCGAGCAGCGAAAAAGCAGGCTCTTGTCGGTAGAGCTTGTTGAGTTCTTTGACGAGAAGCTGCATGCCTTGATGCGGTGCATATTGGAGCAAGTGCCAATCGAGACTCTGGTCATGATTCCACTCGCGCCACTGAGCGATTTCACCTCCTTGAAAAAGTAATTTTTTTCCAGGATGTCCCCACATCCAAGCGAGAAAGAGCCGCAGGTTGGCGAACTTTTGCCAATCATCCTCTGGCATTTTATTGAGGAGCGATCCTTTGCCGTGCGTCACTTCATCATGGCTCAAAACGAGGATGAAATGTTCATGGTAGGCGTAGAGCATCGAGAAGGTGATGTCTCCTTGATGATATTTACGATGAATGGACGAACGGCTGATGTAACGCAGCGAATCATTCATCCATCCCATGTTCCACTTAAAACCAAAACCAAGCCCCCCATCGTACGTCGGCTTAGAAACAGCCGGCCACGCCGTCGACTCTTCCGCAATCATCATGATGCCAGGATGGCGCGAGTAGCAGATTTCGTTGCAGCTTTTAACAAAATCAACCGCTTCGAGATTTTCGCGACCTCCAAAAATATTCGGCGTCCACTCTCCCTCCTTGCGCGAATAATCGAGGTAGAGCATCGAGGCCACCGCATCGACTCGCAATCCATCGATGTGATATTCCGAAAACCAATAGAGCGCATTCGCGATGAGAAAATTCCGAACTTCATGCCGCGCGTAGTTAAAAATGAGCGTCCCCCAATCGCGATGTTCGGCGCGGTTCGGATCGTCATGCTCGTAGAGGGGCGTCCCATCAAATTGCCGCAATCCGTGTGCATCACGCGGAAAGTGCCCTGGCACCCAATCGAGGATCACTCCAATCCCCGCTTGATGAAGCCGGTCGACGAGATGGCGAAAATCATCTGGCTTTCCAAAACGACTGCTTGGCGCAAAAAAATTCACGACTTGATATCCCCACGATCCTTCGAATGGATGCTCCATCACTGGCATGAACTCGACATGCGTAAATCCCATTTCTTTGACGTAGGCCACCAATTGATCCGCCAGCTCGAGATAACTGAGCGGACGATTGTTATCTTCGGGCACGCGCCGCCACGAACCGAGATGGACTTCATAAATCGACATCGGCTCGCAATAACTATTTTTGCTTGCTCGCACGGCCATCCAATTTTGATCACTCCATTGATAACGCCCGAGATCGTAAACCATGCAAGCTGTGCGCAAATCATGCTGCGCGAAAATCCCGTAGGGATCAGTTTTTAAAAATAGGTCTCCATGCGGTCCTCGAATCTCATACTTGTAATGAGCTCCTTCAGCCACTTCAGGAATAAAAATTTCCCAGACGCCGGACGAGCCGAGACGCCGCATCAAATGAAACCGCCCATCCCAATTGTTAAAGTCCCCAACAACACTGACGCGCTGGGCATTCGGAGCCCAGACCGCAAAGCAAGTCCCAGCAACGCCCTCAACCGTGCGAGGATGTGCCCCGAGATGCTTGTAGCTTTCCCAATCGCGTCCCTCCGCGTGAAGATAGAGATCGAAATCGCTAATTTGTGGATCGAAAGCATAGGGATCGTGCAAAGATCGGGTAGCGCCATTGTCATCTGTAATTTCTAGAATGTAATCCTGCTGGCTTGCTGATGAAAGCTTTGGCGATTTGATCTTCAACTCAAAAAGCCCTCGCTCTTCCACGCAGGGAAGATCAAACGTTCCCCACGGCGCCATCCATGTCACCTTCTGTGCTCCAGGATACCAAACCCGGAGAACCGCCTCCGAGGCTGACAGCGGGCAGAACCCTAAAATCCGATGCGGATCGCTATGCCTCAGCTCGAGCAGCGGATAGAGATCGTCGTTAGGAAGAAGTGATCGGGTTTTTAAAGTCATTTGAACGAAAATGGCAAGAGCTATGATATAAATGAAGTGGCTTTGCGAAGCGAGATCGAATAATTTTTAACGACTTCTATTATGCCGAGTGAAATAGCAATACTCCTTCAAAATTTTGGCTCTACCATCGGCCTAGGGTCTGCTCTTGATTTGTCAAAAGACGGAACCATTCGACTCAATCTTGCAGAAGATTTTGGAATCGATTTTGAAGAAGATCTTAATGGAAAAAAAGTTTGGATTTATTGCGATCTCTTTCCAGGAGTTGATAAGACGCAGCAAGAAGTTCTGTTCCAATTATTGCGCTTGATGTTCACTCATCATAGGACATCCGACGCCCACCTCACCATCGATCCCAAGGGATTTGCAATCATGCTCGTAAGTTCATTTTCTTGTGATAGTACAACCGCAGAGACCCAACCCCCTGTAGAACGACTCGACGAACATCTCAAAAGTTTTGTAGCACTTGTCGAAACACTTCGTGCTGCCGTTAACGAGAAATAAAAACCAAACTGAATTTTTAGAGCATTTAACTTTTTATTGTTATGTTTGGCCCATTCAACTTATTCGGCAGTCGACCATCACCGCCTACAATCGCATCTCAAACTGATAACAATTCGGTCGACAAAGCATCCAAGCCACAAACAGAGCCTGCTGACAGTTTAAAAAATCGCTTCCCGGCCATGAGAGCACTCGCATCCTCCATTAGAGGCCTCACCGCTGGCCTCTCTTCAGTTGGTAATTGCTTTGCTTCAGCAGCTACTAATATCAAATGGACTTTGTACAACTGTGCAGCATCTGTATTTAAGAAAGATCAAATGTACTATTCCTCCTCCTCGATTAGAGGAACAAATACATTTGCCAGTAATAAGCCAGTTTCTATTCCATCATCTGGTTCTTTCAAGGCAGGAGCAGATCTGCGCAGTCAATTAACAGAATCACTCTTTGACGCTGTTGTTAGTGAAGCCAATTCGCTTGGCAGGTCTGAACCAAAGGGGGGTGATCAATTTGCTAAAGACTTATATCGCTGCACCAGCATGCGTATTGAGGATGAAAGGGGAAATGGTTCCATTATTGGCGGCCAACCAAATATCCCTCCTTCCACAATAATCCGGAGGAATTCAACGGGAGGGACTGTCTCGGTTGGAGATGAGATGCTGGCCAATGCAATGGCCAAGTTGACTCCCTTTGTTGGCGGAAACAAAGGATACCCTTTAGCCCAGGCTATCTTCTGTACAGCTAATCAAACAATGGGTAATACTTGTGGCTACTTATTAAAGTCTCATCTTGATCCTAGCCTAAGTGTAGATACAGCGATTGGATTTCCTACCCCCTCTCAGGAGATGGGATATAATCTAAGTTATGATTTAAAAAGGGTAACACCTGACACCGCTCAATATCCCACCACAGAGCCAGGCATTGATGAATCAGCTCTCGTTTATTCAAACCCTCCCGATCATTTTATTTTGACGATGACGTTAGACGGGATCACAGACAAATTTATGCTCAATCAGCCTGAGCCTGGTAACCAAGCTGATCCCATTCAACTAAATAAAAAAATAGCGTATAAAGATGTCTTTTCGTTAAAAATCACACCAAATAAAAGCTTCAATTCGAACGAGCCACAGACAAAAGAAAACTTTCCCTATAGTTTGGAAGTTTTAGAGTTTACAAGCACGTATGCAACGCCACAAGCGCAGGCGGAATTGAGCGATCCAATCGATCCTCGTGCTAGCAAAGATTCAGGCGCCACAACTCTTGAATCTAGATCTAGAAGTTATACTGCTGGCTCTGACAGCTCTGTGAGCAGTGTTTTCACGGATGTATCGTCCGTCTCCGGCGACTCAAAAAAGGAACCAGGGGGCACCATGCCTCCCAAAATCCAATCTGAATTCGAAAACCAACTTAACAATCCTGACAAAAAGGTGCTTGAATTTGCTTATACAGATCAAGCCGTGGGCACAGAAGCCGATGCTCCCATTGTTTCTTTTCAATTCTTTCGTGATCTTTTGTCTCCAATCTCTCGCTATTTGCTCAAAGATGAGGATGGAACAACAACTCCTCTCTACCAGGATCGCGATCGTGATTCGAGTGTAGATCATGGAGAAGATCATACTGAACGCAATGCTGCTTCAAATAAATTTATTGATTTTATAGGAGATAAAGACCAAGCACTTGAAGTCTCACGAGTAGCCAATCAAGCTTGTCTGGGGACTCTTTTATCTGCAATGAATACTGCCGATGGTCCCTTTCGCCTAGACAATCAAGGTGGCACTCCATCACGAGGCAATCCAACCTACACCATTTCTAAGCCTCAAAAAGGAAAAGTGGTAGCACATGTAGAATTTAGAGACAAACCAAAATTTTTTAGCCCTTTTGCCCCTCCAGGAACTACTAAAGTTCCTATATTTCTCGATTCCGAGAAAAGTTATGCTAACATTGACTACGATATGACCTTCACCTTTGATCCGCCTGACTCAAAAGGACCTCCTCGCATTAGCGTAAGCCCGATTAGTTACGACTATCATTTTGAAAAGAGCGCCAAACAGGATTAACCTAGCATCCTAACTAACGCCGCTTTCACAGCATCCATCGGAATATTCCCCATTTCCTTTTCATGATTTGCTGGCACGACAGCCGGCCGTGGTAATTCGACGACTTCATGACCGGGAGAAAAATCTAACGGGCCGCAGGCAGCAGCGGGGTTGCGATAATGCAAGAGGGAGAGCGTCGGGCATCCGATGGCAAGCCCCAGATGCATGACGCCGGTATCGGTGCTGACGAGGAGCGTCGCGTCATCGAGGAGCGCGGCTGTTTCTTCGAGGGTTGTTTTCTCTACAAGATTGATCACGTTGGGACAAGCTGCAGCAATGGCTTGGCCAGCTTCACGATTGTCATGACCGCCTGTTAAAATCACGCGATGCGGGTAATGCGCCTCAACCCATCGGATCGTTTCGGTGTACCCTTCCACCGGCCAGTCGCGCCAATTCAAAGTTTTTCCTCCTCCTGTCTGCATGACGAGATAAGGCTTTGCCGTCCATTCAGGAAATCGTTGCCGCAATGCGATGACTTCTTCCGGTTTCACTTGATAGATCATTCCCTCCACAGCAACGCCGCCAGCTCGCTCTGCTACTTTTAATGCGATCTTCACCATGTGTCGCTCGTCTTGTGTCACGACGGGATGCGAGAGGAGAAATGCCATCTCGCGACATTCTTCTTGAGAGCCAACAAAGGCGCAGCGATTGAGCAGATACCCTAGCGGAACCGCTTCAGCATTGAGATGCAGCCCGATCACGATATCAGGACGTTGCTTCCAAAAATATTTTAACAGCTGCAGCTGAGAAAGAGGTGACTTGCTCAGCGGAATAATCTCATCAACATGGGGATGGTGGGACACCACCGACATACGGCGATGATGCGTGCAGACGATGATCTTTGCTGCTGGGTAGGCTCGATGCAGACTTTCTATCGCCGCAGAATCGACAAGCGCATCTCCAATCCCCGTGCTACTAAAAATTAAAATCGAGCGCGGATCTGCAGGGAGCAGTTTTCCTTCCGGTGGAAAAAATAGAACTGCACCTCGATAAAACCATCTGTTTAAAAATTGAGTGATGTCGTTCCACATGGCAGAGAAAAGTAATGGGTAATGAGTAATGGGTGTTTTTTAAATCGAAAAATAATCAGTTTTTCGAAGTTCTTATTTTATTAGATTTTTTTCCAAAAAAGAATCTTTTAAGAAATGGCATTTTGTAACTTGCGCCAGCTACTCATGACCCATTACCCATTACTCATTACTTTTGTCTGCATTTGATTCAGATCTCAAACAAAAATAGAAATTGCCTTTCAAAATACAAAACTCTAGCTAGCTCCTTCCCCCTTGACGATAGAGCGTTTTGCCGTATGTTATTTGGATCATTTGCGAGAGAGAGCTTTTTATTTTATTTTGCAGCTGCACACATCGGTCATAATAAATCCCTTTTTTAATTAAAAAAGATATGCATCGCTTAAAAATTTTTTCCTTTTTATTTATTCTTCCAGCTCTCTTAAATGGGGCTTCTGCGACGTCTAAGCCCAATAATTTTGCCTTTCGAGAGGCTCCTTCTGTAACCATTCTAGATGATGGCTCAAAACATAATATCTCTCCTTTAAGAGGAAATATTCAGATTGTTGGAAGGCAACTGCAGATCAATGGTCAACCTTTTATCATGAAGGGCATCTGCTATAACCCTGTTCCCAAGGGGGCGACTTATCCGGATGGGCTTATTACCAATAATCCCACTGATGATGACTTAGCAGTCATTGAAAAAGATTTTCAAATGATGCATGCAGCTGGAATCAATACCATACGCACTTATCAACCGTTACTAGACCCACGCATTTTGGACCTGTTGACAAAATATGAATTGCGAACCATTGTCCCTGTTTTTAATAATCACCTAGAGACTGTTAACAACGTAGAATCGACCATTTCGGCGTTAAAAGATCATCCCTCCACTTTAATTTGGGAAGTGGGAAATGAATGGAATTATAATTTTTTCTATAGTCAGACTGCTTCTAATCCCCAAGGTATTGGTTTAACTCAATCCATTACTTTATTAGAAAATGTTGCTCACGTTGTAAGATTAATGGATAACACACATCCCATCAGTACTGTTCTGGGGGATATTCCTCCACCAACCGATGATATTTGGCCCCAACTCAATCTCAAAGGAATTGATCTTTTTAAAGAGATCGATCTTTATGGAATCAATGTCTATTCCGGCATAACTTTTGGAGACCGCTTAACTCGATGGATCGGCACGAGCTCCAAGCCGCTTTATCTCGCAGAATTTGGAACGGATGCCTACAACATTAATATCGGCCCTATCGATCCAACAACAGGTAAGCCAACTGGGGGTGAGGATGACGCCACTCAGGATCTTGTGATTGATTCCTTAGCTAACGAAGTTCTTAGCAGTCTTTCTGCGCTCAACCCAAATAATGCTCTTGTCGGCGGCAATCTTTTTGAATGGTGTGATGAATGGTGGAAACCTAATGTCCCTCCTCCTGGCATTCCTGATCCTCCTGACTCTCATGCCCCAGGCGGAACTAGCGCTCCTTCTCTTGATCATGCCTTGAATGAGCGATGGTTTGGCATTCTTGATATCGATCGCAATCCTCGGCCTGCTTATTACACACTTCAAAAACTTTACTCAAACTCATTATAATTGAGCTCCATGAAATTAAAATCCTTCTTCCAGCCGCTCCTCTGCTTGCTCCTTGTCGCCTTTATTTTTGTGGCGATGGGACGCCACAAGCAAGACCGCTTGATTTCCTTTTTTAATAAATGTACTCATCATTTCTTTCATCAAGAATCCTCTTCGCTGACAGGCAACATTAAAATTGTAGGCCGTCAACTCATCGTCGATGGAAAACCTTTTATCATGAAAGGGGTTTGTTATAACCCTGTCCGCAAAGGTGGCACGCATCCTTCTGGCCTTATCACCTTGAATCCATCGGCAGAGGACCTCGTTGCTATAGAAAAAGATTTTCAAATGATGCACGAGGCTGGGGTCAATACGATACGCACTTATGAGCCGCTTTTAGACAAACGGATCTTAGACCTTTTAGTAAAATATCAATTATACACGATCGTTCCAGTTTTCAATTATTATCTAGCGCCCTTTGAGAAAGTCAGCTCTATCGTGACACACCTGAAAAATCATCCTTCTACGCTTATTTGGGAAATTGGAAACGAATGGAATCACAATTACTTTTACAGTAAAGATGTTGACCCAAAAAATCCTGAGGGTCTCGGATTTCATGACTCTCTCAGCCTCGTAAAAAATAGCGCTCGCTACATTAAGCTTCTTGATACAACACATCCTGTGAGCACTAATTTTTCAAGGAAAGTGCTCAAAGATGAAGCCATCTGGCCAACCCTGCAGCATCTCAAATCGATCGACCTTTTTGGCCTCAATATTTACCATGGATTAGATTTTGATCATCGCTTGGAACAATGGGCATCCCACATGACGAAACCGCTTTATCTTGGAGAATTTGGAGCAGATGCTTTTAATACCACAATCAACGCCGAGGATGACGCATCTCAAGAACTGGCGACTCGCACTCTTGTCACTGAAATGTTCAATAATTTATCGGCTCTGAATCCGAACCATGTTTTGGTCGGCGGTTGCATTTTTGAATGGGATGATGAATGGTGGAAAGATCAGACGATGGCTCCAGATGTTCACTCCACGCACGGCATTACAGAACCAGGCGAAGGCCCTTGTCCTGATTCTGTTTTTAATGAAGAGTGGTGGGGCATTGTCGATATTGATCGCAACCCCAGACCGGCTTATAACACGCTGAAGGAACTGTACTCAGGCTGTAGGCCGTAGGCTATAGGCTACAGAAAAGCAAATCAGACGCCTTTTCTAAAAACGCAACCGCTCTTGAAAGCTTGTGAGTATAAGCAGCAATGCTGACTATTTGTAAAAAAACAACCATCACGAGCGATGGCTTCAAAAAACTTACTTTTTTCTTCAAGTTACTTTACCTACAGTCTACAGCCTTGTAGCACAGCAAACTTGACGATCTATCAAAAATATTCTTAACTTCCCGCCCCCTAAACGCAACTTATTTTGATCACCCCTTCCTCATCGAGTAAAAAACAGTTAACGTCCATGGCGCTCACGCTGCTGATCATCAGCGCCATTGATAATATTAGAAATCTTCCCCAGACAGCACTTTTTGGAAGCACGTTGATTTTCTTCTTTGTTCTTTCAGCGTTGATGTTTCTTATTCCGGTCGCGCTTGTTTCTGCTCAACTCTCCTCGCTATCACACGAACACGGCGGCATCTACCACTGGGTTGATCGTGGCCTAGGGCCTAAAGTTGGCCTTCTAGCCGTCTGGTTGCAATGGATTAATACGCTCATTTGGTTTCCTTCGATTCTCTCCTTTATTGCAGCAACCGCGGCTTTCTTTTTTAATCCGGAACTAGCTAACAACAAAACCTATTTGATTAGCGTTATCTTGATTGTTTTTTGGGGACTGACTTTTATCAATCTCGCAGGCATCCATCGCTCCGCTAAATTTGCGAGTCTTGGCGCGTTCTTTGGAGCGCTTGTTCCTATTATTTTCATTATTGCACTAGCCATCGCCTGGCTCCTATTGGGACATCCGGTTCAAATTCACCTTCATCTCAACAACCTTCTTCCAAGTTTTCATCGTTCTGAAAGCTGGTCCTCTCTGGGAGCCCTCACCGCCATCATGACCTCCTTTTTAGGAGTAGAATTGGCTACAGTCCACATCAGCGAAGTGAAAAACCCAAGAAAGACTTTTCCAAAAGCGCTCTTCTTTTCAGTATTGATTATTTTGGCCTCGATGACGCTTGGATCCCTTGCCATCGCCCTGGTCATCCCACTGGACAAAATTAATTTAGTGGCTGGCGTCATGCAGACATTCAGTTTCTTCTTCACTGCCTATCATCTCACCTTTTTGATTCCGGTGGTCATGTTGATGATCTTAGTCGGAAGTGGCGGCTCGATGATTAGTTGGATTATTTCTCCTGCCAAAGGCCTGCTTCAAGCGGCAGAAAGTGGGTATCTTCCTTCCTTTTTTACTGTTCGTAATCGTCATGGCGTCGCTGCCCGTCTCCTCATTGCTCAAGCCGTTGTTGTAAGCCTGGCCTGTTCCGCTTGGGGCCTGATGCCGAGTGTTAATGGGGCCTACTGGCTGCTCACCGCCCTCAGTACGCAACTTTACATCCTCATGTATGTTCTGATGTTTATCGCCGCATTGCGTCTTAAAATAAAAAATACCGCCTGCATGGATGGTTTTAAAATTCCTGGAGGCATGTTCGGCACCCTCCTGGTTTGTGCCATCGGCCTTTTCGGCTGCGTTGTAACGCTCCTGGTTGGATTCCTTCCACCTGCCAACATCGATGTTGGAGGAAAAATCCACTACTTCATCACTTTTTCTAGCGGAATGCTTCTCCTCATTGTCCCTGTTGTTTTTTTCTATGCTTACAAGGCTTGGAAGCGGGTAGAATGATGAGTCATTGCTAACAACGTTGGCATAAAAGAAGTTTTTTCTTAGCAGAGAGATGCCTCCAGAGCTAGGAAAAATCAGGCTCCTAAAGTAATAGACTTCTTTCCAAACTCGCTTCTGGCGATGAAGTGCCAGGAGTCTTCGTCGCACAGCGGCTGAGTGTATATCTAATACTCGATGACGCGAGCACCGAAACGACGCCGCAATTCGCGTCAGAAGTAGAGTTTCGAAAGAAGTCTAATATTAAAATCTAATGGACTGGCACCAAATATAACGATCTATGGGATCGCCCCCTTTTGAACCCTTTTCGGAACGGCCCCCTTTTCTTTTATAGTCAAATTACTTAGAAATTACAGGGAAGAACGCAGGAATTTTTAAAAAAGGCCAGGCCGAAGACCGAGCGCTATCTAAACGATAACGTGACGGGATGAGAACGCAGTCTTTTCCTAAAAAGGACAAGTCAGTTGCTTGTAAGTTCTAAGTAATTTGACTATATATTTCTCTGGAAATTTGAGCGCCACTACAATGCCTGCCAGGTAATCGCGGAAGGACGATAATATTTCATTCCTTCGATAGCGATGGCATGGACGGTCATACCAGAAAAAGAAGCCTCGTCACTCTCATTCGAAAATTTAATGAGAGAACGATTTTTACGCTCCGATAGTATGAAAATGCATCCGATTAGCCAGGGCTTCCTGGTAACGCAGAACGAATCCCCTAAAAACTGAGAGTGGCGCTTGGAAAAAACGCGTTTATTTGACCTGTAGCGTCATTTTTTCACCGGGGTGCTATGATCTATCCTGGAAAATGACCTGGACGATTTTCAGCAAATCATTCTCACATTCAATGAGTTGCCATCGATATTTTAGCATCTTCTATGATCGCCTTGCAATATTTTCTCTGTCGAAATGGTTCAGATTTCTCTGGTTGAAGAGGTGTTCAATGAAGCTAGCGCCTATCTCCTTGCGCTAGCTCCCCAAATTTCAGGCGAGGCAAGCCTCGCCTGTCGCCTTTACCTTCCTATCTTACGTAATGGCAGGCCTGAGAGAAGATTGCTTTCTATTTTTTCTAGCGAGACACCTTTTGTTTCTGGAACAAAAAAGCGGAAAAATAAAATAGCAACTACTGGAAACCAACCAAAAAACAGAAATGTATTTCCATTTCCTAATTTCGCCAACATCGTCAAGAAAACTCCTCCAAGGACTGCATTAGAAGCCCAGTTTGCCGCCGTGCTAAAGGTCACGCCAAGATCGCGACCAGCAAGCGGGAAGATCTCTGAACAGATAATCCAAGTGATCGGCCCAGAGCTCATCGAAAAGCCAATGATGAAGCAAAGCAAGGCTAGGATCGCGTAGTAGCCGAGAACGGGTGATTGCGCGAGGTCCATATTAAAAAGAGTACCAACGATAATCATGGAAAGCCCCGTCACAACAAACCCAGCATACATCATCGGCTTCCTTCCCAACTTATCGACAAAAGCAATTGCAATAAATGTAGCGAGTAGGTTGGTAGCTCCGACAATCACGGTCCCCCACATCTGTCCTGAAGTGCTGGCAAATCCGGCGATTTTAAAAATACGCGGCGCATAGTACAATATCACATTGATACCTGTCAGCTGCTGCAGGATTTGCAACATAATGCCTAGGATAATAGCCCGTCGGAAATTGGAATTATTTAACAACATTTGAAAACCATTGTGCTTCTGTTGAAGGTTTGTTTGAATTTCAATAACTTCACGCGCAATTTCATGTTCAGGTAAAAGCATTTTCCGAAAAACATCGACCCCGCGCTCTTGAAACCCTTTGAGAAAAAGCCATCGAGGACTTTCTGGAAGAACCAGCATTCCGAAAAACATTATTCCTGCTGGCACCGCAATAATGCCAAGCATAACACGCCAATGTCCTCCTACCTGTCCAGCAATAGAAGCAGTGGTACCAAAGTACATGTCACTTAAAAAGGCAACTAAGATTCCAAGGGTAATCATGAATTGATACATAGAGACCATCATACCCCGTACATTCTGGGGAGAAATTTCTGAGAGGTAAAGCGGCGCAGTGAAGGAAGCCAATCCAACGGCAATACCCAAGAAAAATCGAGCGGCGATCAATTGATCGGCAGAGGTGCTCATGGCACAAGCAATAGACCCTACTGCAAAAATAAAAGCACTGAGGAGCATTGCTTTTTTGCGCCCGAATAGATTGGAAAAAGTGCCAGAAATGAGGACTCCAAATACAGCCCCCCAAAGCGTAGCGCTTACGATCATTTCAATAACATGATCTGTAATCTGAAATTCTTTTTGAATAAATTCATTAGCCCCCGAGATGACTCCTATATCAAGCCCGAATAAGAGGCCTGCAAGGGCTGCCGTAAATCCAATAAAGTAGACGATAGCGTTTAGTTTTGAGTTAGATGGTTGCATTCAGATAGGCCAGTCTAAAATGAATCGAAGAGCAAGCTCTTTTTTCATTTTATTTTTCCTCAAAAAAAGACGCTTGCCAACGAAAAAAATTTTTGCTAGTCAAACTTTCGTCTCTTCTGACTTTCTATTTTCCGACGCTAGATCTTTTTATGCGTCTTTTTTTCTGCTTCGGCCCCTCAGCGAGACGTTGATTCCAAAAAAGAGCCGTATCGCTAAACCTTTTCACCAATTGTTGAAACTGCTCCAAAGAAACTCCCTTGAGCAGCTCTTGATAACAAAGAAAGACTGTTAAGCTCGCTGGATCTACACCAATCGTAGCACCGCCTGTTCCTCCCCATAATAAATTAGCTTCTAACAATTCGTCGTAAAAGAGTTTGCTTTCCTTTGGTTTCAAAACCCCGACTAAGCTTGAAATAAGAAGAGCATCCTGCTCTTCGTTATATTCGAGATCAATGGTCACCCGATCATCGAAGCGCAGCGAGCAAAGCCCTTGCGGATGAGGTTCAAGACAAGGAACCCCAATATGCTCCCCAAACATTTTAATGAGTCGTTGGAAGTTCTCTAGTGACATAGCGGTCTAGATACGTGGTTGAAACCAAAGATACGTCGGATATCGATAAATGCAACTACTTGTTATCTGATCCTGATCCCCTTTTAAAAAGAGCAGGTGCTATTGCAACCCCTAATTGTCGTTGCAGCGCCTCTCTCTCCTCGGCCGTTTCTATTTTTTTCCCATCTGCATTTAAAACATAAAATGTATCAAAGGCAGCTCTCATCTCCGTGGCAATTCGCGCGAGATCAATAGAAAACCCCTGCTGACTAAAAACCTGCACGAGATCATAAAAAAGACCTTGCCGATCGGGGGCCTCTACCTCCACCAAAGTATAGACTGGATGGGAATGAGAATCGATCACTACTCGTGACAAAATAGTCTCTTCCGCGTATCCGCTCTCTTTACTGATTTGCTTTTTTCTAAACGGTTGTCCTTCGCCAGAGTCTTTTGATTCTGGCGAAGGTTGAACCACTTTGCTCTCGCATCTGCTCAGTGGATACGCCTGCCACTGGCTCAAAGAATGAGGCTCTGGTTTTTTAAAGATCGGTTTTTCTGTGGTATTTAAAAATTCCTTGAGGCTTCGCTCCATAGTTCGTTTTTCTTTTTCGTTGATGACGGAATCTCGACGAACGCTATTTACTCTAAAAATATCTAACGTGAGATGGTCCGTTCGAGTAAAAATGTCAGCCCCGAGAAGATTGATCCCTGCGATCAAGAATGATGCTGCTATTTTTTCGAGAAGATATCTTCGATCCCAGCCACAAATCCAAACTTCGGTGTACCCCTGCTCCAAATGCTCTTTCCAACGAATTTCGGGCTCGATAATATTGGCCTGATCATTTTTAAATCGTTCAAAAAAATTTCGAAACAGTTGTAAATGTTCCGTCAGAAGCTGAGGTTCCATCATTCTAAAATATCGTTCGGGCATCTGGTCAAAATGAGCTCTGATTTCTTCACTAAATCCAGTTCCTAAAAGCCCTCTCACCTCTTCTTCCATTCCAACGCGATTGGCGTCGATTTTTTTAAAAAAATGAATTCCTATTTCTAAATAGTTTTTTGTTTTTTCAAAAAGATTCCAAACGAGCTGCTCTTTCCAATCACTCCATTGGGCATCTGCTGTGCCCATGCCATCAGCCAACGTCAAGATCATGAGGGCATGAAGCGTCGGCGTTGTTTGAATTATTTTTGCGAAATTGCTGATGGTCGTGAAATCTTCTAAATCACGAGAGCGCGCAATGGCTCCCAATTCCCCATGATATTCAACTAAAGTCAAGAGTCGCTGGAGCCTCTCTCCATGAAGATTAAACCGCTCTGCAATTTGTTTTGCATCCGCAGCACTAGCTTTAGCATGTTCAGGAACATTAGCTGCTTTGCCAATATCGTGAAGCAACATGCTGAGATAGAGAATAGCTGGATCATCCAAGTTTTTAAAAAGTGTCCTATATCGGAAAAGCTTTGGGTCATTACTAAAAAGAAGTTGATCTATTTTTTCAATACAGACTAACGTGTGTTCGTCTGCCGTATAATGATGATAGAACTCGTGCTGAACGAGGCAGGTTAATGCTCCAAATTCGGGAAGATATTTTCCTAAAAATCCAAGATCATGCATGAGTCGGAGGATACGGCCGACTTCTCCCTTGCGAGAAAGAATGAGTAAAAAAATGTTTCGGTTTTCTGCTGATTCCTGAAACTGATGGTCCACGAGAAGTAAACGTCGCTTGATGAGGTCGCTCAGCTCTGGCGAAAACTCAGCTCCCCTCATTTGAGCCAAATAAAAGGCTCTCATCATGCGCTGCGGTTCTTTATTAAAAATATTGAGATGCTCTGGAAAAATCGTCCCTTTTTTCAACAAAAAGCCATCTGCTTTTTCGACATTAAATTTTTTAGAAAAAAACGATGTAATCACATTTTGCCTTTTTTCTAATAGCTTCATTCGTTCAAGAACTAATGAGGTGATGAGATAAAGCTCCCTTGTTTTCTCATAGTAATCCTTCATGAATGCCTCGCTTCTCTTAAGAATATCTCGTTGAGGATATCCCAAGGCGGTTGCAACGACCCCTTGCAAACGAAGCGTCAAACGGTCTTGAGATCGTTTTTCTTGATCATGCATTTCTTGGCGAACGCTCAGTAGAAAAGATTCATTTTTTTCCAATTTCCGGCGTTCGCTTTCGCGAAGATATTTTAATTCTACCAATCGAGAAAGCGTGTTGGCTTTGACATAAACATTCGCAATCCAGAGAAGGTTTTGATAGTCCCGTAGACCTCCCTTTCCTGACTTAATATTTGGTTCTTGCATGAATACTGTCTTACCAAATTTTTCATGCATTCGTTGAAGATCCTCTAACCTCCAAGCTACATATTCTTTTTCTTTATTGTGAATGCATTTTTTAAAAAATTGTTCTTTAACTTTTTTAAAAATCTTTTTGTCTCCTTTTATCAACCTCATCTCCAGCATAGCTGTTTTTGAGAGCATATCTTGATTGGCATGGTCGATTGCTTCAGTAAGAGAGCGGGTAGCATGTCCTACTTTTAAACCAAGATCCCATAATGCCATCAATATGGAGCTAACAATTTTTTCCGTAGAGGGCTTTATTGATTCTGTTTCTTGTAAAAACATGATGTCAATATCACTGTAAGGACTTAGTTCTCTCCTTCCGTAACCACCTAAGGCAATCACACAAAAACCCTCATTTTTTAAAGAAATTTTATTTTCTTTGAGAGCCGTTTCAAGCAGTTCTTCTATGATGACATCCATTGCATCAGAGCGGCATTGAGCTATATCTCTCCCTTTGATTTCTTGCCGATGCCACTTTTTAAGCCGCTGGTTCTCGCTGCTTTTAAAGCGTTGTAATATTTTTAATACAGACTTTGTTGAGGGATTTAGCTTGGTGCTCTGACTTACCTCTTCTTTAATCTCTTTTATAGACTTCTCAAAAAAATTCCTTTCTTCATTTGAGAGAGAAAAAGAAAATTTCATAACTTTTTAATTTTGATGAATAACAATCTCAACACGCCTATTGAGTCGTTGCTGTTCAATACTTCCATTACTTGGAACAATAAAGTTTTTTTTTCCAAAACCTCTTGCCTGAATTTTTGATCCATCGATAAGCTGGTGTGATAATAACCACTTTTTTAGTGATTCAGCTCTCCTTTGGCTTAAATCCAAATTATATTCATCGCTCCCAAAACTGTCAGTAAAACCTTCAATAATGAATTGAGCCTTTGGATTTCGCTGAATGAGAAGTTCTAATTTTTCGAGGCTCTTCTCTGCATCTGGCTTCAGCTGATCTGCATTATATTCAAAAAGGAGATCTGTTGGAAGTAAGATGGGTGCTGTTTTTGAAGTGAGAGGACTATTTTGGTCAAGAAGCTGTTCGAGCTGACTATAATTTCCCAAAGAAACTGTTTCTTGCGTTTTAATATCTTTAAGGGAACTTTTACTTTCACCTTGTATTTGGTCCCAGTCGATTGAAGGTTGTTTGAAATTGGTCTTCGTTTTTGAAATTATTTGATTTTCTAAAAGATGTTTTGCTTTTTCTTCCGAAATTTCTTCAATCTTTAGTTCAGTAGGTTTAACATCTTTAACAATCGATGGTTGATCAGTTGTCATTTCATTTCCTGAAATATTTATTCCAACCTGAACTAATGAAGATGCTAATTTAGGTTCTTCCTTTAGGAGAGTTGGATCTATATCTACTCTTTTTAACTGAACACGTCTTGGAATAACTTTATCAAAGGAGGAAGGATTAAATGAAGTTACAGTAAAATTGGTTAAGATAACAAAATGGAAAATTAAAGAGACAAATAAACAAATCAAAAAAAAGATAAGATAAAATCTAGATTTCAAAAAAGCTTTGAGTCTAAGAGGTAAAAATTTCAAATTTTGAGTTATTCCCATCATGACTTTAATTTTAAATAATTTAGAGTCTATTTCATAATAGTAAGGATGAGAATAACTTTTATTCCAACCAATTTAACAACCACAATATAAGAAAGATCAGTAAATTTTTCAATGTGTTTTAAGATCTTAATAAAAGACTCTTTTTTTCAGAAAGGAAGTTCTACGGAACAAGTTATTCATATTTATATTAACATTTAAACATTATTTAAACATTATTTCTGAATTATAAAAAAATTTATTAAATGTTGATAATAAGAAAGTAAAATAAAAAATGGATTTTTTTAATTATCCTAAAAAGTATCAAGTTATTGTTATTGGAGCTGGCCATGCTGGTATAGAAGCAGCCTTAGCTTCTGCCAGGTTAGGATGTGAGACACTCTTATTAACTCAAAATGCTGATACAATTGGACAAATGTCCTGCAATCCAGCAATTGGTGGATCTGCTAAAGGACATATTGTTCGCGAAATTGACGCTCTTGGAGGAATGATGGGACTAAATGCAGATGCTACCGGTATTCAGTTTAGAATGCTTAATGCTAATAAAGGACCTAGTATCCGTGCCCCTCGAGCTCAATGTGATAAGAAGTCTTATCAATTTCGATTAAAAGCTATTTTAGAAAGAACGCCTTTACTGACGCTAACCCAAGCGAATGTAGCTCGATTTTTAACAAAAGATGATCATATCACTGGTATTGAAACGACTTTTGGTGTTCGTTACTACTCTGCAGCAGTTGTTTTAACGAGTGGTACTTTCATGCGAGGACTGATTCATGTTGGAAAAAGAAGTCAGCCAGGAGGAAGAATGGCTGATAGTGCTTCTAGTATTAGCGAAAGTATAGAATCTTTGGGTTTTAAAATGGGCCGTTTCAAAACTGGAACTCCTTGCCGTCTTTTAGCCAGCTCTATCGATTTCTCTGCTTGTGAACGGCAAGATGGAGATGTTAATCCCTCTCCTTTTTCTCATATTCGCGAGACCATCACTCAAGAGTGCGGAGAGATCCATACACTCAATCATGTTAAAGATGGAATATTCCACGTGGAACAGATCCCATGTTGGCTGACTTACACTAATGAGAAGACCCATGAAATTATTGCCTCCAATATTCATCGATCCCCTCTTTATGCCGGAATGATCGAGGGAGTAGGACCTCGCTATTGTCCTTCCATCGAAGATAAAGTTGTTAAATTTTCTGAAAAGCCGCGACATCAAATTTTTTTAGAACCAGAAGGACGAAATACAGGAGAAGTTTATGTTAATGGACTTTCTACGAGTCTTCCCTTTGAAGTTCAATATGACTTTATAAGATCGATTGAAGGCCTTGAAAAGGCTGAGATCCTTAGACCAGGATACGCCGTCGAATACGATTACATTTTTCCTAATCAGCTTTACTCAACACTTGAGACAAAAAAAATCAGTGGCCTTTATTTTGCAGGTCAGATCAATGGAACTTCTGGTTATGAAGAAGCTGCAGGACAAGGATTGGTAGCAGGGGCCAATGCTGCACTAAAAGTTCTTAAAAAAGAACCTCTCCTCTTAGGACGTGAAGAGGCCTATATTGGAGTGATGATTGACGATCTTGTCACGCGAGGGACGCCTGAACCATATCGTATGTTTACCAGTCGTGCAGAATACCGACTTCGATTGCGCCAAGACAATTGTGATATTAGATTAACTGAAAAAGCAATTAAGCTTGGATTGGCATGTAGCTATCGGAGAGAAAGTTATCAATCAAAAAAGAAATCTATTGCTAATCTCATGGAAAAACTCCCTGCCATGCGGCATGAAGGAATTGGATTAGAAAATTGGTTGCGACGTCCAGAGAACAATGTGGGAAAACTTCCTGATGAACTTCTGCAAGGATATTCTTCCGAAATCTGGTCCTACCTTGAAACCGAACTCAAGTTTGAAGGCTATTTAAAACGAGAAGAGCTTCAAATTCAACGTACCAAAAAACAAGAGGAATGGAAAATTCCCGATCAATTCGATTATCATTCAGTTCCCAGTCTCAGCTCGGAAGCGCGACAAAAGTTGACAGAATATACACCGACTTCTCTACGACACGCCTCGCGCATTAGTGGAGTGACCCCAGCAGATATCGATGTTCTTGCTCTCTGGTTGAAGAGGAAAGAAAAAACTCTACCCGTTCAGGCATCAAAATAGCACAGAAGGTTGAAACTCTTCAGCGTCTCCAGACAATGAAGAAGGACAACTCTTAAAAGGAAACAAGAGAATAATATGAAAGGGTAGAAAAAATTTAAAAAGAGACGATTCTTTTTGACGATGTGGCAAAGAAAACGTGATAATGGGTGACTATGTCGATGATTCCTTATGATCTTATTGTAATTGGTGGTGGACCTGCTGGCTACGTAGGCGCTATTCGTGCGTCGCAGCTGGGTAAGAAGGTTGCTGTGGTTGAACGTGAGCGCGCTGGCGGCACCTGTCTCAACTGGGGTTGTATTCCCACAAAATCTTTATTGCGCAATGCAGAGCTCTACTCGCTCCTTAAAAATCACGCCGGTGATTTTGGTTTTGAAATTGGAAGCATGAACTACGATTGGAGCAAGGTTATTGGCCGTTCTCGGAAGGTTGCCGACAAGCTTGCAGGAGGGATAGAGTTCCTTCTCAAAAAAAATAAAGTCGACTACATCCTCGGCGAAGCCTCTATTCCAAAGGCTGGCCAGGTTGACGTTCTTAAAAAAGATGGGACTGCAGCGCAACTTGCCGCGCCAAAAATTCTCATCACGACTGGAGTTGTGACTCGCGAGATGCCTGGATTCCCGATGAATGGGACCTCCGTCATCGGCAGCCGGCAAGCCATGGCGCTGCCAACGCAGCCAAAAGAAGTCATTGTCATTGGCGCAGGAGCTATTGGTATTGAGTTCGCTTATTTTTTCAACGCATTTGGAACAAAAGTTACGGTTGTTGAAATGATGCCCAATATTCTTCCCGTCGAAGATACCGAGGTCAGCGCGGCTCTTGAAAAATCGTTGACCAAACAAGGCATCAAAATTTTAACCGAGACAAAAGTGGAGAAAGCGGAGACCACAGCAACTGGAGTTTCCATTACTGTTTCTGGAAAAAAGAGTGAAACCCTCACTGCCGATGTGGCGCTTGTCGCTATTGGTGTTGCACCGCTCCTCCCTGGCGGAATGGCCTTCAAGCTCGATCCAAAAGGATATCTTGCCGTTAACGAGAAATATGAAACGAGTGTTTCAGGAATCTATGGAGCGGGCGACATCGTTGGGCCACCGTGGTTGGCTCACGTCGCCAGCTGGGAAGCGATTCAAGCCGTAGAAGGAATGTTTGGAAAACGAAAACCACAACGCAATCGCACTTTCCCAGGTTGTACCTACTGTCAGCCACAAGTTGCCAGCGTCGGTTTAACTGAGCGTGCTGCTAAAGAAAAAGGAATGACAGTGAAAATTGGGAAATTTCCTTTCCAGGCGAGCGGCAAAGCCCAAGCCATGGGCGAGACCGATGGTTTTGTAAAACTTCTTTTCAACGAACCTCACGGCGAGATTGTTGGCGCTCATATTATCGGCAACGAGGCAACGGAGATGATTGCAGAATTAGGATTAGCCATTACGCTCGAAGCAACGTACGACGATATTGCCAGTACCATCCATGCCCATCCGACGCTCAGTGAAGCAGTGATGGAGGCGACGGAAGCAGCAAACGGTCACGCAATTCATATCTAGTGCCTATCCTAAATTCTACTGTGATGGCGAAGAGCTGCGTTGCGCCGGTGCTCGCGCCATATATACACTCAGTCGCTGTGCGCCGTCGCGCCTTGCCCTTCATCCACTACAGCGAAGTTTGAACAAGGTACTAGCCCAAATTCTGATTAGGCATATAAACAACAATAAAAATTTCTAAACCCTAAAACAAATTCATGTCTTCCAAAAGTCATCTTTCGTTTTTACGCAAGCGAGTTTTGCGTGAGTGGCGAGGACTTCCCAGCGAGACAATACCCGACAGACAAATAATTGTTACGGATGTTTTGACCAAGGTTGTAACGAAGCTTGGGCTTCATACGCGAATCAAGCAGGAAGAGATTGCTGCTACGTGGAATGAAATGGTGGGAGATTTTCTTGCAGCACATTCAGAGCCTCAACAGCTCTCACACGGCATTCTTTCTGTCCGCGTGATTCAGCCTACGATTCGGTATGAGCTCGACCGTGTTTGGAAAAAAGAAGTATTAAAAAAACTGCAGGCACGATTTGGAGCAAAGCTCATTCGTGATGTACGGTTTGGCTGCTAAAACCTATCTTGAAACTCTACTGACGCAGCGAGAAACTGTGTCGCGCCGGTGCTCGACTCGTCGAGTATTTACATGTATAGTCAAATTACTTAGAACTTACAAGCAACTGACTTGTCCTTTTTAGGAAAAGACTGCGTTCTCATCCCGTCAC
>JAIEQF010000028.1 GCA_019747895.1 Chthoniobacterales bacterium | reverse complement strand
CGAAAAAAACTCTAAACTTTAATTAATCCCATCCCTTAACCGGACACCTGTCGCTAACCGGACACCTGACCTTATTTCAGGTGGTAACGTACTGCACTCCATCCAACAGACGAGCTGCTAAGGGCATTGTAGCGTTTTTACGAAGAGGGTGCAATGGTCTGATAGAGACCCTGTTAGTAAAAATATACAATTTGTTTATTGTGAGCAAATTATGTTCCCAGCTTCAGCAATGACAAGAACAATGCTCAAACAACTTAAAAAGTCTCATCCTTGAATTTCAAGACGCCCTCTAGTGACGACGTTACAGTAATTTTCACTCAGGATAGTATACCTTTTTAAACTCCTTTAACTTTCCTTGATAGACAACATTTTTATTCTGATAGTCATCAGTTGTAAATTTTATACAAAAATCAGCAGAAGCTCGTTGTTTAGTATTTGCAGGAACTTCTTCATAGTTGGTTACATACTGTCGTCGCCAGTAGATATATAAAGCGATAGCCTGATCCCAATCAGACTCTGCTTCAAAAAAGGCATATGCAACGGGAATATAATTTTGAATAGCCTGATTATATTGGACGATTTGATTGTCATACGAATCGTTAATATGACCAAGCTTGGTGCAAATGTTCTTATAGTCGGATTGAGCTAGTTGATATTCTTGCTCAGCTTGATCCCTTAGATCTCTATCATGATGAAGCCGTTTGTCGATAGCATCAAGATGAGGAAGCCATAATCCTCCTGCTTGATTCCAGTAGAGATCAAATTTTTCTTTCACTTCGATAAAATTAGAATTCTCCGCTCCCCATTGTTGATACGCTGAGAGATATTGGTCGCTGAGAGAAAATAGTTCCTTAACATAAAGCTCGACAAATTTATCCTGGATTTCTTTGTAGGGAACATCAGCCGCAACGTAAGCATCATTAGCTTCATGATATTTATTATTTGCTTCTACGTAAGCTGCGCGTGCTGCAAAAAATTCTTTGGTGTTTGGTTGAAGATCAGAAGGTGCAATTGAATCAACAATGTTAGGAGATGGTAAGGCTATGAGACTAGGCGTTGGTTTTGGCGCTGGAGTTGGTGAAGGTTCTGGAGTCGGCGTTGGCTCTGGCGTCGGTTCAGGAGTTGGGTCAACAATAGGGGCTGTTGGTCCGGTTGGAATTGAGTTTGCTTTTTCTTGTGTAATAGCCACCACCCTAAATCCCACATGCTCATCAGCCTGATCTGGAGTTTGGACGCGTAAAGAAGTTGATGCTGTATAATAAAATGGATCCCAGATGTTGGTGTTGTGGTCCCAATAATCCCAGTCGGCGCCTCGCACCAAGAGAAATGATCCAGAGCCGTCGGTGGTACTGGTCCATTGAGCAACATTGCTTCCATTATCATGTGTTCCGTAGAAGCCCGCAGAATGAGGATTGCAACCGTCGTAAGTCGTATTAGGAAAAGAGGCGAGGTGGATGGTGTTGCCGACGTTTTGTAAAAAATTGAGACCGTTCGTTCCTTGCGAGCGCAAGCCAACATTGACATTGTGAGTTCCGTTGAGATCCATCGAGTGACTTGTAGGCAGCGTGTCTGTTTGCGTTGGATATTTGTAAAAACCAGCGTTGAGGCTGCCTCCTTTGTAGTAGGTCACTTTGTGATATTCATTATTCGTCGGCAATCGGAATGTCGCTGTTTTTTCTGCAACAGCAATGGTAGCTGTCGATGAGGTGAGGTCATACGTTCCTGTTTCTGTGATGCCAGCAATTTCAGTGCCACTTGGTTTTCCATTTTCGAGCCAGTTGCAATAACGTTGAGCATTTTTATAGCTGATAAAAATAATGGGGTAACGGCTTGCGGCCGCTCTTGCCTGATAATGAAAATTCCCCTGATCGTCAGGTCCGAGGCGTTGAATCAATTGCCAGCGATCGCTCCACATTCTTGCGTCGTAAAGATGGAGCGGATCTTTTTGAGCCACGGCATTAAGAAAAATGGCATACTCTCCCACGGTAACATCATTTTTTCCGATCCAAAATTCATACGAAACCGAGCCCCATCCGTAAGCGATTGGATCGCCCTGGTTGCCAGCATCTGCGACTTGAACAGGATTGATGGCATTCATCTCTGCAGGAGTTGCAAATAGGGATGCGCTTTGAAAAAGCAGGAAGACTCCCAGCACTGCGCAGAAAAGAGAGGATAAAATTTTATGCAGATGATCTTGGATGGGGCAGGGGGATTTCATGAACAAGCGGCCTAAAATGATAGCGAGCTGTCATGAAAAAGCAATCTTGTGATAGCGATTCTTGAATTTGGGGGCTGACTCATAAAAATTTTTTAATGATGAGGCCAGTGGTAGACACGGTACCCACCACTTACAAAAGCCACTTTATTTTTAAAAGAATCTGGCCAAGCAACAATAGTGTCAGGATGTAAAAGGTACCAATCCATGGAGTGCGTTTGGAGGAATGACAAAAGATCTTTCTCTGATTGTATTTTTTTAAAAACTTCCAGTTTTTGTAGCCTTGTTGTAAGAACAGGAGATGCAGAAATATTCAACTCAGAGTTTGTTATAGCATAGGCTTGTCGTTCGGTTAATCCTGTCACTATGAAATAAGGATCTCCTTCTGAATCTTGGAGTGTTTCAAAATTAGAGCTGTGATTTCGGATAAAATTGATGGCTTTCATCATATCTACTGGCACAGCATTTGATGTGAGTGTTTTTCCCCAAGCAGGCATCGTCTGAAGGCCATGTGCAAAAAAGAGTGGAGTGGTAAAACTCACCAATAAAATTAACAAGCAAATCATTCGACTAAGTAGACTCTTTGGAAAGCGATTTTCAAAAAATACAAAATAGAGCCCTCCAGCTGTCCAGGCAGTTACTGCAAAATAGGCCCAGACAAAAGGACGATGAACCAACTCTTCAGGCATGCCGATATGTTTGGTGTCAAAGGCAAGACCGAGAGACATGATGAGGTAATTGATAATAATAACTAAGGGAAATAGCAGTGTTAGTAATACTGCTCTTCGTCGTAGAGAAAAAGTTGTGATGATCCAAAGGGGGGGCCAGATTCCCAGCGTACAAAAGAAGATCATCATGGCTGCTCCTATCTGATACCATGGGGTACGAAATGGGTAAGTTGCGAATTTTTCTAATAAAAAATCATGTAGTCTTCCTGGGGTTATACAATTACTGAGCATGGTTGCATAACGATGTAAGGAACTTCCATCAAGCCGGATGATGGGGATGGAAGAGGAATGTTGTGAAATAGCAATCACGCTGCAAAAAAGCAGTGTCAGTAACAATGCCACCAATAGACGCCACCGCGTACGACATTGGAGAAAGAAAAAACAAGGATAGATTAGGATTAAAAAGGCATTCGCCACAAAAAGCTGCGCTTTATAAATCACCGTTATAGCAAGAAAAACATATCCCAAAACAAGGAGGGGAAGTTTTTTTTCTCGGCATCCTTCTAAGATAAAAATCCAAGAAACAGCTACGCAAGCAGTCCCATACAAACCGGCTGGCCCTACCTGTTGCAAAAAATGATAACTGAGAAACTTATTTTGAAACCCCTGTTGATAGGCATCTGGCAAAAAAACAACTGCAAGAATTGCGGCAAGTCCAGGCCATGCTCCCCATAGGCTTGTTGCTAGAGAAAAGGCTGCTAATCCCGAAAGAAAAATTCCAATAGGGACTAGGAAACAGCAAAAAATTTCATAGGCTGTGGCATGTGTCACTGAAATTGTGACTGCTGGTATAAGATAGCTGCCGTAATGATACAGCCCCATAGGAAAATCCTTCATACACAGGTTTGAAAGAGCATGAATGCCATCTGCCTGAGCAAAAATACTGATGAGACGAGCATGCAAAAAACTGTCTTGCCAGATCGGGAAAAAAAACGTGCGACCATCATTAATAGGAAGACTCAAGGCATCATGACACCATAACGTTGCTCCTAGCCCGCTTAAAATCAAGCAGAGCAGCCCGGGTAGATCTTTTTTTAATGGTGAAAAAGAATAGGCCTTCTCACTTTTCAGCAAGGTTTTGCTCATGATCACAAGACCTCCGGTAACCAAGAGCCAAAAGCTTGTGACCACTTTCAGTGATCCTAGAATCGTTATTAAAAAGAGAAGCGTATTAAAAACAAAAAAACCTAAAACTAATTGAAATGGTTTTTGATCTTGTAGAGTAGAAGGCAACTGAGTTTTTCGAGTAAAAAAATTTCCATAAATCAAGCACGATCCGCTTAATGTCAATGATATGACCAAGGAAGAAAAAGAAAGCAAGTGGGTCTGATGCCAAAACCAAAATTCTAAAAAACCTGAAAAGCAGAGCCATGGAAAAATTAATATCAGAAGTGATGCAATTCGATTTTTTATTGAAGACATCTGAAATAAATTTTTTTTGCATGAGGGGTTTTAATAAAGTATAAACTCAAAATAGTAACCTTTCTTGACATTATCACCATTTAGGGTGGAGAGTAAGAAGTTTGTTATTCAAATATTGCCGACGTAGCACAGTGGTAGTGCAGCTGATTCGTAATCAGCAGGTCAGGGGTTCGAATCCCCTCGTCGGCTCAGAAAAAGAAATTAAATTCTTTGCGTTTTCTGCGTTCTTTGCGGTTAAATAATTTTTTAATTCTTTGCGATTAATTCTTCAGTTTATTTTTTTATGAAAAAAGCACTCATTACTGGTATCACAGGACAAGATGGTTCTTATCTTGCGGAATTCCTCTTGCAGAAAGGATATGAGGTTCACGGCGTGATTCGACGTTCTTCAACTTTCAATACAAGCCGCATTGAACATCTTTATCACGATCCCCACATCAATGGGACAAAACTCTTTTTGCACTATGGAGATCTTGCTGATTCGGTGCAGATGGTGAAGTTGCTTTATGAATTGAAGCCTGATGAAATCTACAATCTGGGAGCGCAGAGCCATGTTCGTGTTTCCTTTGATATTCCTGAGTATACTGGCGATGTGACAGGACTCAGTACGGTTCGCTTGTTAGAAGCCATTCGGGAGGCGGGGCTTACACAAGATGTCCGCTTTTATCAGGCTTCTTCGTCGGAAATGTTTGGGTTGGTGCAAGAAGTTCCACAGCGCGAGACAACGCCGTTTCATCCGCGTTCGCCGTATGGATGCGCTAAGGTTTTTGCTTACTGGCTGACCGTTAATTATCGTGAAGCCTACAATCTGCATGCTTCCAACGGCATTTTGTTCAATCACGAAAGCCCGCGTCGCGGTGAAACTTTTGTCACGCGCAAAATCACACGTGCAGCAACGCGGATCAAGATGGGCCTTCAAGATAAGCTCTTCCTCGGAAACCTTGATGCCAAGCGAGATTGGGGCTATGCCAAAGAATACGTGGAAGTGATGTGGCTGATGTTGCAGCAAGATAAGCCAGATGATTATGTCTGCGCGACGGGGGAGACCCACACGATCCGTGAGTTTTGTGAAGAGTGTTTTGGATTGCTCGATCTTGATTGGGAAAAATATGTTTCTCACGATGTCCGCTACGAGCGTCCTAGTGAAGTAGAGTTGCTCATTGGCGATCCTGCTAAACTCAAGAAACAGATTGGTTGGGAACCGAAAGTGAAATTCAAAGAGCTAGTGAAAATTATGACCGAAGCTGATTTGATCTTGGCGCAGCAAGAGTTAGCCCATCGGGAGATTGTGGAAAAAATTAAGATACAGCAGCAGTAAAAAAAGAAAACGGTTCTTGCTCCTGCTCTCTTAATCAGCTAGTGCTTTTCTCATGATTGCAGACTATCCTAATCCAATGTTATTAGAAGATCCTAAAAGCGACGATACCGTCTATACAGCTTCATTAATAGCAGCTCTTAAAGAAGCTGACGCGTCTATAGATCGAGGAGAATTTGTAACTCTCGAAGAATTAGAAAAAGCGTATTACTCATGGACTTTCGAGTAATTGTTTCCCCTGAGGCTTGGTCTGATCTTCGAGACATTAAACGTTATATTTCACGTGACTCCGCTCTGGCAGCCGAACGATTTGGTCAAAAACTCTTTTCAAAGCACAAAATAATAAAAAGCCATCCAGAAATAGGACGAGTCGTTCCTGAAGCTAGTAACACGGGAGTTCGAGAAATCATTGTTGGAAATTATAGAATCATGTACAGAGTGAATATTTCAAAAAAGCAGATTCGTATTCTGCGCTACTGGCACGCCGCCCGAGGAACACCCAATGTCCACTTTTAAAAAACTTCCTTCTTCTCAAAAAATCTACATCGCTGGCCATCGTGGGATGGTCGGCTCTGCGCTGGTCCGTGCTTTCCAGGCTCAAGGTTGTGAAAATCTGGTTTTGCGCACACGTCAAGAGCTCGATCTTTGCGATGCTGTTGCCGTACGATCGTTTTTTGAACAAGAAAAACCAAGCGTTGTCATCGTTGCCGCAGCGCGCGTTGGTGGTATTCATGCTAACTCAACTTATCCCGCAGAATTCATTCATGAGAATCTTGCCAGTGCTCATAACATTATTCATGAAGCGTATCGGCATGGCGTGAAGCAACTCCTTTTTTTAGGAAGCTCCTGCATCTATCCACGTGAAGCGCCACAGCCAATGAAGGAAGAGTACCTCCTCTCTGGGCCCTTGGAGTCAACAAATGAAGCCTATGCCATTGCAAAAATTGCAGGGCTAAAACTTTGTCAATTTTATCGTCAGCAGTATGGGGTTCTTTTTCATTCTGCGATGCCGACGAATCTCTACGGGCCTGGCGACAACTATCATTCAGAAAATTCCCATGTCCTCCCGGCCTTGCTTCGGCGCTTTCATGAGGCGGTGCAAATAAAAGCTCCCTCCGTGACGCTTTGGGGCACAGGAAAAAGTCTCCGTGAATTTCTTCACGTTGACGATCTTGCTTCCGCGCTCTTGGCTGTGCTCGCTATGGAAACTCCTCCTGACTGGATCAACGCAGGGAGCGGAACGGATGTGACCATTCGCGAACTTGCAGAACTCATCGCTCGCATCACTGGTTTCGAAGGCAAGTTGGAATGGGACACAACGCGCCCCGATGGCACACCGCGAAAGCTGATGGATAGTGGTAAGCTGCTCGCAACAGGCTGGCGGCCCAAGTTTAGCTTGGAATCAGGCATCCGGCATGCCTATGCTGACTTTTTAAATTCTCTTCAAAAAGAAAGTTTGAGAGAAATCTGAGCAATCAACAAAAAACTTTTATGAATCTTATCATCGTCGCTGATCGGGGTGGGCTCAAAGCCTTCAAAACTTCCAAAGAGCGGGATGAAAAATCGATTGAGTTATTGGAGCAGTTTGTTATCGAAGAGATGCTCGGAGATTTTAGCGATAAAATGTCAGATGTGGCAGGCAACTTTCCCATCGATGGAACCGCAGGCAAAGAGCATGCTGCCTCAGAAAAAATGACCATCAAGATGGAACATGAAAAAAGAGCGGTGAAAGCATTGATCAAAGATATCGGAGCGGTTCTGAAAAAACATCAGCCCACTGTATGGGATTTCGCGGCTTCTTCTGATATCAATGGCGCCATCCTGGATCATCTGGAAGCTTCTTTCAAAGGGCACTTGAGGCATAATCTTAAAAAAGATTTGATGAAGACTCATCAGAGCGAACTTGTCAGTCATTTTGAGCATGCGTAGAACAGGTTTTAGTTTGACCTGAGAACTTTTTGTTGCTAGTCCTCTTTCCATGATTATGGACCATTCCATTCCAACATTAGTAGAAGACCCTATAAAAATAGGCGATGAAGCCTATAGCATAGAATTGATAACAGCGGTCAAAGCGGGATTAGCTGAGCTCGATCGAGGAGAATTTTTTACTCTTGAAGAAGTGGAAAAAGAAATTCCTTCATGGATTATCAGATAACTTTGTCTCCCCTGGCGCGGCGCGATCTTAAGGGGATCATCGGCTATATTTCTCTCGATTCTCCTTTGGCTGCTGAGCGTTTTGCAGCATTTCTTCATTCAAAGACAAATATACTTCGAACTCATCCTGAGATAGGTCGTATCTTTCCAGAGATAGGCGATCGTGTCATACGGGAAATTATTGTAAAAAGTTATCGAGTTATTTATCGAATCGATTTTTTGAATAAAAAAATTGAAATTATTCGCTACTGGCATGGCGCTCGAGGAATTCCAGACCTCTCCGAGTAAACACGCTTTACCCATTACTCATTAACCATTACATTTTTCTTTCTTTTATGTTAACTCATCTCTTTTCCATCATCGGCATTTCACTTGAAGTTATTTTGCTCTTCAATCTCATGATTGTGGTGCATGAGTTGGGACATTTTCTTGCCGCTCGTGCTTGTGGTCTCGTTGTAGAAAAATTTGCCATTTGGTTTGGTAAGCCACTTTGGTCCAAAAAAATTGATGGCGTGGAATATCGTTTGGGATGCATTCCCGCAGGTGGATTTGTCGCCATTCCACAGCTCGCGCCGATGGAGGCCTTGGAAGGAAAGACCGAGAACGATTATAAAGATCTGCCTCTAGCTTCTCCTCTTCATAAAATCATTGTCGCTGCAGCAGGCCCCGCCTTTAGTCTCTTACTGGCGTTTCTGTTTGCGTGTATTGTTTGGAAAGTCGGTCGCCCTGTGAGCGAGGCAGAAAGGACTTCTGTGATTGGTTATGTGTTGCCTGATGGACCAGCTGCCAAAGCGGGATTGCAACCTGGCGATAAAATTTTATCGGTGAATGGACATCCTGTGACTCGCATCAACGGCATGGGACGCATGAGTGATAGCGTCGCTTGGAATGTGGCTACCAGTCAGGCGCCGCTGATTCCCATTCGATTTGAACGTGCTGGTGTGGAAAAAATCGTGGAAGTTGAGCCAGTGGTTCAACCGCGTACTGGTTGGGGAAGAAAAAATCTGCGGCAGATTCAACTCTTGCCGGCACAGACTCCAATGATCGCTCAAGTTGTTAAAGGAAGTCCTGCTGCAGAGGCTGGCTTGCAGTCGCATGATCTCATCATTGCTGCTAACAACACAAAATTATTAAGCCTTCCCGCGTTGGCTGAAGTTTTAAAAGCAACGCCTGGAAAGCCAGTCACGCTGACAGTGCATCGTGAAATCAATCAAGACACTTCTAAATTATTTAATGTGACCCTCACGCCACAGATTCCTGTTGGAGAAAAAGAGGCGCGGCTTGGCATTTATTGGGATCAGCGTGGAGTGATGACGCTAACGCGCCCCTCTCCTGGAGACCAGATTATGGCGAGCATCAGCACGATGTGGGAGACCATCTCTGCTGTTGTGACACCTCATTCGGAAATTACGCTGCAGCATCTCAGTGGGCCTGTCGGGATCATGCGTATTTATTACATGCTTTTTCAAAGCCCAATGGGATGGCGTTTGGCACTTTGGTTCAGCGTTGTGCTCAATGTGAATTTGGCGTTGCTCAATTTGCTTCCACTGCCGGTGCTGGATGGTGGGCACATTTTGTTAGCCATCATCGAGAGTATCATCCGCAAGCCGCTGCAGCATCGCGTGCTGGAATGGATTCAAAGCGGCTTCGCGGCTCTCCTTATCGGATTTATGATTTATGTCAGCTTCTTTGATGTGCTCGATCTGCCCTGGAGCCATCGAGAAAAAAATAGTGAAGCTGCAGTCACAATGAAGTTTGCTCCAAGCTGTGCAGCTCCTGCTTCTCAGTCCGAGAAGAAGTGAAATCTTTTTTTGACAAGCAGTGTTTGCTGCGTAGGTTATCAAGATGAAAAAAATATTTTCCTCCCTTTTATTAATAGGCTTTCTTTTTAGCAACCAGGCTCTTCGAGCTGATGATATACAGAATCTGCCTCCGATGGGGCCTCCTACTGGAGGGCTTACAATAAAAAAGGCAGAGGATCCTTATTTCAAGATAGCTCGCGAGCATCCTGAATGGATTAAAAAGTTTAGCCAAAGTAAAATTGTCTTTTGCCCTCCAGTAAGCACTCTCACCGAAGATCAAGCGAACACCGCAGACAATCCAATCGAGATATCTCTAAGCTCCAATCCGATTGTTAGAATTTCTCTTCAAGGAAATGAGAGTAACTCGTCTGTTTATTGTAGCGGTGGAGGTTCTCAACATGGTTTCCGTTGGGAGTATGACAATGATGGCGTTGACAATGATGTTCTTGAGATGGAAGCATGCCCACCAGGATTAGTTCATGATACTTTGCATTCTCCAGTAGGTTGGAGTACAAAATGGCAAACGCACGAAACTTCATACCCATGGGAGTTTTTGCCAAAAGAAACTGGAACTATAACCTTAACCTTCAAAAAATATTATTATTCCAATGCGATGGTTCGAAATACAGATGGATCCTTGCCTTGGAAAGATCCGGTAGAGACGATCCAGTTTACGATTAATGTTACTGATTATAGTGCGATTCCTGATGATGGTAAGATTATCCCCTGGCAAGGTGGTGCTACAGTGAATCAATAGACTTCTTTCGAAACTCTACTTCTGACGCGAATTGCGGCGTCGCTTCGGTGCTCACGTCATCGAGTATTAGATATACACTCAGCGGCTGCGCGCCGAAGGCTCCTGGCACTTCATCACCAGAAGCGAATTTGGAAAGAAGTCTAATAAAAGAAATCAAATTTTAATGAGGAAACGAGAGGAGCATTGCTTCTCTCGTTTTTTCTTTTTTGGTTTTGCTTTGCGTTCTTTATGATTAATTTCTTTTCATGCTTTATTGCAACAGCCTCTACCATTATCAACGTCGTTCTTCTCGTGTCGTAACGATTGGTTCACTTGCGATGGGAGGTACTCATCCCATTCGCGTGCAGTCGATGTTGACCTCTGACACGATGAACACAGAAAACTGTGTGCGTGAGACTTTGGAGCTGGTGGAAGCAGGATGTGAAATTGTTCGCGTTACAGCACCGACCGTCAAAGATGCTGCGAATTTAAAAAATATCAAAGCGGCATTGATTGCTGCTGGATGCGACGTGCCGCTGGTGGCTGATATTCATTTTAAGCCAGAAGCCGCGATGGAAGCGGCTCTCTGGGTAGAGAAGATTCGGATCAATCCTGGAAATTTTGCAGACTCTAAAAAATTTAATGTTCGCGAATATAGCGATCTGGAGTACGAAGCAGAGTTAGAAAGGATTCGACAGCGCTTTACGCCCCTGGTTGAGCGTTGCAAGGAACGTGGTGTTGCGATGCGCATCGGAACGAATCATGGCTCGTTGAGCGATCGGATTATGAATCGTTTTGGTGATTCACCTCGTGGCATGGTGGAGAGCGCCTTGGAATTTGCACGGATTGCGCGTGACCTTGATTATCACAACTTTGTTTTTTCGATGAAGGCCTCCAATCCCAAAGTCATGATTGCAGCTTATCGATTGTTGGTAACTCGATTAAATGAAGAAGGAGATGATTGGAATTATCCGATTCATTTAGGCGTAACTGAGGCCGGCGATGGCGAAGATGGGCGTATTAAAAGTGCGATAGGAGTTGGCTCGTTGCTGGCTGATGGAATTGGGGACACGATTCGTGTTTCGCTGACGGAAGATAGTAAATATGAAATTCCGGTAGCAAGGGCATTGCTTCGCAATGCCCAGGCTGGAGGCTGGAGGCTGGAGGCTGAAGGATATGAAGATCAAGCTCCGACTTGGCCTTTGTTTGACTATCAGCGACGCGCCTCAGAAAGGCTTATGGTAAAAGGCTTGGAGGTTGGTGGTGATTCTTTGGTGCGCGTGGTGGTGCCGCGTGCTACTCATGAAGCGGTGGCCCACAAATTAGAACAGATGGGAGAGTATCAACCAGAACTCATTCTTGAAGATTTGCCACTACGAGAAATTGACCCACGTTCTGATGAAGAGGTTGTCATTTTAGAAAAAGAAAAAATGCCTCAGCTTGTCACCGTGCGTGATGGCATCGAGCTAGGACCGATTGCAGCTTTTCGATTGTTAGTGGCACGAATTCCTGCAAGGCATCCGATTTTGCTTAAAGATACGTTAGATCTCTCCTCAAAAGAAACAGATGATTTTGCAAAAAATTTACTCGCTGCTTCCACAATTATCGGATCGTTGCTCTGCGATGGAATTGGCGATGCCATTCTCATCAGGCGGGAAGCGGCTCCTGGAGCCTCGCTCCGCTTGGCTTACAATATTTTGCAGGCAGCAGGGGTGCGGATTTTTAAAACAGATTACGTGGCTTGTCCTTCGTGCGGTCGGACACTTTTTAATTTGCAAGAGACAACGGCTCACATCAGGGCTGCCACCAATCATCTCAAGGGTGTTCGCATCGCCATCATGGGGTGCATTGTCAATGGACCTGGCGAAATGGCCGATGCTGACTTTGGTTATGTCGGCGGCGCTCCAGGAAAAATTAATCTCTACGTCGGCAAGAAAGCGGTCAAATTTAATATTCCTCAGGCAGAGGCTGTGGAACGTCTTGTGGAGCTGATCCGCGAACATGATCGCTGGGTAGATCCTAAATGAGCCTAGAAGTTAGAGACTGGATGATCAAGCAGTTGAAGTAAAAGTTATTTTACATGGCTGCATGCGAGCGCTAGAAAAGCGAGACCTATGAAACCAAACCCACTCGTTCTTTTTGTCGCCTTGCTTCTGAGTCTCACTTTTCTTGCTGGAAAAACGTTGGCGCAAGAAGACCCTTTTCCAACGCAGCCTCAACCTCCAGCTGTAGATTCAGGAGATTTTCCTAATCCTACTGAAATGAATCTTAATTTTGTTGGGGCTGCCATGTTTCCTCAAGTGGCAGATACTTTTGTTCCTTTAACTGAGACTTTGGAAGACGTAGAGGCAGATGATGAGCCTCCTTGCGTGAATCCAATTGTGTTCACAAAGAGAGATGCTTTAGAAAACACCACTGCAGAAAATATTATTACAATGTCTCAAGGTCAGTGGATTAAAATTGATTTAGGGAAAAGTTTGATTGAGGGAACCTATGATCATCAAAATTCAGATTATCTATTTAAAAACCCATGGTCACTTCAACAAGACAATAAAAATCTCAACCCCCTTGTGGGAGGGTGGGAAGATGAAGGAGCGCGGCCGGTGTTTCCGCCAAAAAAACAGTGGTCGAGAATGACTGAAAAGTATGGAGTGTATTATTGCTTGTACGCCGCTGCTGTAGGAGAGGTAACCTTGACCTTTACATATCATGGTCAGTTTTCCACAGCACCAAAGGTCCTAACCTTCCGATTCAATATTGTTGAGGCACCTGCTGCTCCCGCTTCAAGTGGCAATGAAGACGGTAGTAATGGAAAATGAATCCCCTCAAATTTTCCTGCAGCCTGCTGCGAAGTGGCCTACAGCCTAACATCTCACCACGGGGCATATTTTTGCTCGGTGGTCGGGATAGAAATGTTCCATCTCTTGCATCATCCGTTTGATGTGGCGGTAGCCTTTGACGCGTGCCATGTAGATGTAACTTTTCCAAGGATCGCCCCATTCTAAAATTTCAATCGTCACGCGGCGGACCCCCCATTCGTGCATTTTAGCTCGTGTTGGCTTGTAGAGGTCGATGGTATTTGTTCCAGCAAGTGCAAAGCCATAATCATCGACAATAAAAATTTCGTTGGTTGCTTTGATCCGAAACTTGGTTCCCGCTGGCCAGCGTGACCAGTCAGCGGCAGCGCTATTAATTTTTCCATTTTTTAATGGTGTGCCTAACGCCGAACAATAGCCATAGCGGCAATGATCCTTCTCCGTGTGTGTGTATGCTGTTGTACGGATTTTTTCAACAGCCATCCGTGGCAGTGGCTTTTCATAAGTTGGAAGTTCGTGATGAGCGCAGCTGGAGAAAAAAAGGCAGAGGAGAAAAGACTGTAGACTATAGGCTGTAGGCTGTAGGAATTTCTTCATGTAATTAAAAGGTGCTCTGAACGTTGTAGCATTGTTTTTATGCATTAAAGCAAGAGAATAAAATGGACATTAAAATTAAGATTGGGTTTCAATTATTTTTACCTATAGCCTATAGCCTATAACCTACAGCTTATTTTATGCGCCCCGATAAATTCACCACAAAAATGCAAGAGGCTCTTCAAGGAGCCCTTGATCTGACTTCAAAACATGGCCAGCAAGAGATCGATAACGAGCATTTCTTGTTAGCGCTCCTCGAACAAAGTGAAGGATTGGCGCGACCGTTGCTAGAAAAAATGGGCGTGGCAACTTCCTCCGTGATGACTCAATTGGAATCTCAGATTGCTACTCGTTCTCGAGTGCAGGGAGGAGCCCAACCTTTTGTGGGCAATGATCTCCGCAAGACGATTGATCAGGCAGAAAAAGAACAAGAAAAATTAAAAGATGAATACCTCAGCGCCGAACATTATTTATTGGCATTGAGCGATGAGAAAAATAAAGCTGCCTCGCTTCTCAAAGAACAAGGGGTTTTGCGTGACAAGCTAATGAAAGCGCTGGTGGAGGTGCGCGGAAGTCAACGTGTGACGGATCAAAATCCAGAGGGAAAATATCAGTCGCTTGAAAAATATGGACGCGATTTGACGGAGCTAGCACGTCAAGGCAAAATCGATCCCGTCATTGGTCGTGATGAAGAGATTCGCCGGACAATGCAGGTGCTTTCGCGACGGACTAAAAATAATCCTGTCCTCATCGGTGAACCAGGTGTTGGTAAGACCGCGATTGTGGAAGGGCTCGCGCGCCGCATTGTGAGTGGTGATGTGCCTGAGTCGCTCAAAAATAAAAAAGTCATCGCGATGGATCTCGGATCGATGATTGCTGGAGCAAAATTTCGTGGAGAGTTTGAAGATCGACTCAAAGCTTTTTTAAAAGAGGTTACCGATTCTGAAGGAAAAATTATTCTCTTCATCGATGAGCTGCATACCATCGTTGGCGCAGGCGCTGCCGAAGGAGCGGTCGACGCCTCCAATCTTCTCAAACCTCAGTTGGCGCGTGGTGAGTTGCGCACCATCGGTGCTACAACGTTGGATGAGTATCGCAAGTACATTGAAAAAGATGCCGCTCTCGAGCGGCGCTTTCAGCCTGTTGTGGTCAATGAACCGAGCGTGGAAGATACGATTGCGATTTTGCGTGGCCTCAAGGAACGCTATGAAATTCATCATGGCGTCCGTATTCAAGATGCAGCGCTGGTTGCAGCGGCTGTGCTTTCACATCGTTACATTTCAGATCGCTTTTTGCCTGACAAAGCCGTTGATCTCATTGATGAAGCGGCTTCGCGATTGAAGATTGAATTGGATTCGATGCCCACGGAGATTGATCAACAAGAGCGATCGATCATGATGTTGGAAATGGAGCGTCAGGCTTTGCGCAAAGAAAAAGATGCTGCGAGCAAAGAGCGTCTTGAAAAATTAGAAAAAGAGTTATCAGCTATTAAAGAAACGGCATCCACGCTCAAAGCTAGGTGGCAAAAGGAAAAGGAAGAGATTGGAAAATCTCAAAAATTGAATGAGGAGATTGAGCGACTCAAAAATGAATTGGCTACCGTGCAGAGGCAAGGTGATTTTGGGAAAGCGAGTGAGATTCAGTATGGTCGTATTCCTGAATTGACGAAGCAGTTAGAGGATCACAATGCCAAGATGGCCAAAGGAGGGCAGCAAGCCTTGCTCAAGGAAGAAGTGACCGAGGAGGATATCGCTAAAGTTGTTGCTGTCTGGACCGGCATCCCTGTTTCGAACTTACAGGAAGGAGAGCGGCAAAAACTCATCAAGATGGAAGAGCGTCTCATCGAGCGCGTTGTCGGGCAACAGCAGGCGATCAAAGCTGTTTCCAATGCCGTTCGCCGCGCTTGTGCAGGCCTGCAGGAAGAAAATCGACCGATCGGTTCGTTCATGTTCTTAGGGCCAACAGGAGTTGGAAAAACGGAACTTTCTAAAGCGCTCGCTGAATTTCTTTTTGATGATGAGAATGCGATCGTGCGTCTCGACATGAGTGAGTACATGGAAAAGCACACCGTGGCGCGCTTGATTGGAGCTCCTCCTGGATATGTTGGATATGATGAGGGGGGGCAGTTGAGCGAGGCTGTGCGCCGAAAGCCCTACAGCGTCATTCTTTTTGATGAAGTTGAAAAAGCCCACAGTGATGTTTTCAATGTGCTCTTACAAGTGCTCGATGATGGGCGCATCACCGATGGACAAGGCCGTACCGTTGATTTCAAAAATACCGTTATCATCATGACGAGTAACATTGGCAGCATCGCGATCATGGAAGATTTGGAAGTGGAAGAACGGAATCGCCGTGTGATGGAAGCGCTGAGAGGACACTTTCGGCCGGAATTCCTCAACCGCATTGATGAGATTGTGATTTTTGATCGTCTCACTGACAAAGAAATCGGAGAGATCGTCACGATCCAGCTGAGACGTCTCCTGTATCGCCTTGAAAAACAAAAAATTCAGTTGGAACTTTCTGAAAAAGCAAAACTCTATTTGGCTAAAGAAGGATACGATCCTGCTTATGGCGCCCGCCCACTCAGGCGAGTCATTCAACAAAAGATTTTAGATCCATTGAGTATGGAAATTCTTGATGGAACCTTGGGCGAAGGGGATACAGTTGTCGTCAATGTTGAGAAGGACAAATTGACGTTTACAAAGAAAAAGTGAAGGGATTCACAGGTATGGAAGCGATGAAAGAATTTTAATAAGTCTGAAATTGCTTTTTTAGGAATGCAGTCAAAAATTTTTGAGAGGAAATTTAAAAAATAAAACTTTAAAAGATTATTTAAAATATCCCTTCCATCGCTTCCATCCCTGTGAATTCTTTTCTCAGCATACTTTTGGATACCGATAAACTAAATGCGGGAACGATTGTTCTGCGCGGAGGTGATGTTGTTGAATCATCTCTTCAACAGCCTGCAAAGCCCCAAGACAAGTGCTTTGTAGGGCATCATCAAAGACAAGATATCCTCCTCCAGGATGAAAGTGAGGAAGGGTTGTCTTGATGGCATAACGCGTTCCTTCATAAAGATCGCAATCGATATGAGCTAAAACAATATTTTGACTTTTTTCTAAAAGCGGGCGCGCCGTCTCTTCAAAGCGGCCTTTGATCAAAACTAAATTAGTAAGTCCGCATTTTTCTTTGTACTCCAAGAGTTCTTGAAAAGAAACATTCGCAAAATCGGTTGCATGATGAAAATTGAGAGTAGGGTCTGAGGTGGGCATTCCTTCAAATGTATCGAGCGCATAAACAGTCGTTGAAAGACCAAGTCCGCGAGCGACATTGGCTAAGAAAATAGCAGATCCTCCACGATAGGCTCCAAACTCGATGATATCTCCCTCAAGTCCTTTTAAACCATATTTGAGAATGAGAAAAAGATTGATCAAACGAGATTCGGTCAGCAGTGGACGATGCTGTATCAACGCTCTGCTTTCAATATAAAGCGGATCGTTGGCGATAAAGGGATGAATCGCGTTGCATTGAAGAGCAGAGGCACGAGCGTAGCCTGCCATCACGTTTCGCCCTTGAAGAATGCCGTTGCGTTTAGGGTGATTGGCATTCTCAAGAAAAGATATTACTAACTCTTGATATGAATGAGGCATAATAGAAAAGTAACGAGTAGCGGGTAACGAGTAACGAGTGAATATGAACAGACAAAAATAATAAGTTTGGGAAAATTAATCCGTGATGATTGGTTCTTTTATTTAGAATTTGACGAAGACAACTATTGCACTCGTTACCCGTTATTCATTACTCATTACTTTGTCTGTAGTTGAATCGAGTATCAGACAAAAATAAATGTTCATTTTCAAAACTGATTCGCTTGTGAACAGAGTTTCGGATAACGATAGACCATATGCGGATAGGCCTGCTCCGCGTAGAGTTGATGAGTCTCAATCATCTCTTCCATGGCTTGAAGAGGTCCTAGGCCATTGCTATGAATCGGATCGTGCAACAAGATATATCCACCTGCAGGGTGCATGTGAGGAAGGACCGAAGAAAGAGCGTAATGTGTCGACTCGTAAGTTTTACAATCAAGATAAGCTAATAAAATTTTTTGAGAACGACGCAACAAGGCAGGTGCCGTTTTTTGAAAAGGGCCTTTAATAGGAACGAGATTGGGTAAATCAAGTTTACTGATGCGCTCAGACAAAGATTCAAAAGAAGTATTTTTAAAATCATTTGTCACGAGAAAATCAAGAACGGGATCAGCTGCAGGAAGGCCTGTAAAAGTATCCAATGCATAAACAGTGCCTGTCATCCCAAGTCTCTTTGCTACGTTGGCCATGAAAATAGCAGATCCTCCGTGGTAGGAACCAAATTCAATAATGTCGCCTTCTAGAGCATTTTTAATATTGCTGGAGTCGCGCATTGTGGTGTCACTCCGGTGCTCGTGTCCTCGAGTATCAGAATACACTGCGGTACTGTGCGCCTCGTTCCTGGCACTGCATCGACTACAACAATATTTAAAACGCTCTAGATTTTTTAATCCATACTTCATGATCAGAAAAATATTCATTAAGGATACTTCATGAGTGAGGTGAATTCCTTCAACCAGTTTCAAGCTTTCGCGATAAATAGGATCTTGCTGAATAAAAGAACGAATAATATTAAACTGGAGCCCCCAGCCACGGACATAGCCAGCAATAACATTCCTTCCTTTGATGACTGACGAGGTTTTATTTTGATGAAAGTCGATAAGCGCTTGATTGACAGTATTGGCTCCATCGACAAGTTCTGCCAATTTTTGAAATCTCGCAAAATGAGGATGCATTTAGTAACGAGTAACGGGTAACGAGTAACGGGTCATGGTGAAGCAAAGAACGTATTTTGATAAATCTGATATATAATGATACAATCTTTAATTTGAATTTGCCGAATAAAAATATACTCGTTACTCGTTACCCGTTACTCTTTACTTGCATTTATGAGTTTGTCATTGCCGAAACCCCTTTCTGAAGCAGAACCTGGGCCCGTTTTATTGGTCGACCGTCTAGAAGGTAACGAAAAGCTTTGTCGTCGCTTGCGCGAAGTCGGCTTGTGTGAGAAAGCAGAAATTCAGTTGTTAAGCAGAGGAGGGCAAATCATTTGTAATGTTTGTGGGACACGATTAGCGCTAAGTCATGACTTGGCAAAAAAAATTTGGGTGAAGCCAAATTCAAAAAAATAGTTTCTCAGTGAAAAACGGTTCCTCTCTTGCGAACATCAATTTTCACGATTATTTTTATACTTTATTATGTTTTATTCCCTCTCTGATTTAAAACCAGGCGATAGAGCGATTGTTCGAGCGTTGCCGCAAGATCAACTTCTTGCCACACGTTTGCGAGAAATGGGGCTCTTATCTGGTACTGAGGTAAGTTATGTTCGGAAGGCTCCCCTTGGAGATCCGCTCGAAATCAAGGTTCGCGGCTATAGTCTCAGTTTGCGCTTAAAAGATGCTGCGGCTATCCAGGTAGAAAAAATTTCATAAGAAAACAAATGGTTTTTTTCTGTAACCTGTAACCTGCACCCTGTAACCTGCTCCATCATGAGCGAAGAATCCTCAGTCCAGCCCAGACGTTATGCTGTTGTTGGCAATCCGAATTGCGGTAAAACAACACTTTTCAATGCGCTGACTGGCTTGCGACAAAAAGTTGGCAACTATCCAGGGGTGACAGTAGAAAAAAAATCAGGTTATTTTATTGGACAACATGGTGAAAAAATCGAGCTCCTCGATCTTCCAGGAAGTTATAGTCTCAGCGCGCATGCTCCTGATGAACGAGTGACACGCAATGTGCTATTGGGGTTGCGCTCTGATACGGCACGTCCCGATCGTGTGCTTTGTGTGGTTGATGCCTCTCATCTGGAGCGTAATCTTTATTTCATTACACAAGTGTTAGAGCTGGGATTGCCAAGCATTATCGCACTCAACATGGTGGATCTTGCAGAAGCGGGAGGGGTTTTTATTGATGCAAAAAAACTTTCTGAAAAATTAGGAGTTCCTGTTATCCCTTGTCAGGCGCAACACCGAGAGACTCTCCTGCCTTTGAAATTGGCGCTCAGTCGTGCTGAGATGGAACGAAGCAATTGGGCGCTTGCTTTTCCTTCAGCGTTAATGCGTGCCGTGGATACGCTAGCTGCGCTTTCTGCTAAAAATGAATTGCTGTCGCTAGCGATACAATCAGATGAGAATAGCAAACAACGTGATCCTCTGATTCGTGTTAAATCAATGCTTCTTTTAACAGCTCCTGATGTTGAAATCGAATTGCTAGCGGCAGAGCTTCACATGAGTTCGGCATTAGGAGTAGCCGTGGCGCAGCGCGTGATGCTTGATCGAGAACTGCCAACGTGGCGAGAGGAATTAATTGGAGTGCGCTATGAGCAGATCAATAAAACCTGCCAAACATCACAAGGTCGTAGCACTATTACCAATGATGAAACAACGCATCGTCTTGATGAAATTTTAACGCATCCGTTTTGGGGATGGGTTGGGTTTTTAGGCATTATGAGCCTCATGTTTGTTTCGATTTTTGTTGTAGCTGCTTATCCGATGGAATGGATTGAAAAAGGATTTGATCTTTTAGGAGATGGGATTAAAGGAATTCTACCCGCAGGAGATTTGAGGGATCTTCTCTCCGATGGCGTCGTGGCTGGCATCGGCGGAGTCATAACATTTTTGCCACAGATTTTGGTGCTCTTCTTTTTTATTGGATTGCTCGAAGACACTGGCTACATGGCCCGCGCAGCCTTTTTAATGGATCGTGTGATGAGTAAAGTGGGGTTGCATGGAAAATCGTTCATTCCTCTCTTGAGTTCCTATGCCTGTGCTATTCCAGGCATCATGGCAACACGAACCATTGAAAATGCAAAAGATCGACTGGTGACTATTTTAGTAGCTCCGTTGATGAGTTGCTCTGCGCGCTTGCCGGTCTATGCGTTGATGATTGCTGCGCTTTTTCCTGCAGGTGCGGTCTCGGTCTGGACCAAAGGTGCTATCATGATGGGGCTCTATCTTTTTGGAACAGTCGCCGCTTTGGCTTTTGCTTGGTTGTTTAAAAAAACAATTTTGCGCGGTGAGACACCTATTTTTCTGATGGAATTGCCGCCTTATCGTTGTCCCGCTATCAAACATATTTTTCTTCAAATGTTTCAGCGGGCGAGCATGTTTTTGAAACGTGCTGGCACGGTGATTTTAGGAATTTCTATTTTGCTTTGGTTCTTGGCAAGTTTCCCAAAAGTAAAAACAGAGTCATTTTCTGGCGAGCCTGATAAGGCTGAACAACTTGATCAGAGCTACGCTGGGCACTTAGGTCATTTTTTAGAGCCAGTGATTGCGCCGCTCGGCTTCGATTGGAAGATGGGAATCGGACTTGTGGCAGCACAGGCAGCGCGCGAAGTTTTTATCAGTACCTTGGCAATTATTTATCATGTGGAGGGAGATGAAAAAGAAGTTAAAGAAAACAGTTCTTTTCTTCGCTTAACATTATTGAAGGAAAAGCGATCCAATGGTCTGCCTGTCTACACGCCGTTGACCTGTCTTTCGCTCTTGGTTTTCTTTGTGCTCTCCATGCAATGCATCAGCACGCTTGCTGTTGTGCGCCGCGAAACGAATAGCCTGCGCTGGCCCATTTTCCAATTCTGCTACATGACTGGGGCGGCTTATTTAGCCTCGCTGCTCGTTTATCAGGGAGGGATGCTGTTGGGGTTTCATTAGAGAAAAAAAATTAAAAAATGCCAACTCTTCTCAAATTCTCACGGGAGCTTGCAGCGATGGCTCAGGCTGGTCTGACATATACGAAAGACCCGTTTGACAAAGAGCGCTTCACGCGGTTGCGGGCGATGGCGAGTGAACTGTTGCAGCTCTCGAATGGAAAATTTTCTGATTTTGAATGGCCGCAAGAGGTAGGGTATTTCACTCCCAAAGTTGATGTGAGAGGAGTTATTTTTCGTGACGAGGAAGTGTTGCTCGTTAAAGAACGATCTTCTCAAAAGTGGACCTTGCCTGGCGGATGGGCTGATGTGAATAAGACGCTTCGTGAAAATAGTGAAAAGGAATGTCTGGAGGAAACAGGATATCATGTTCAAGCTCGCTCGATTGTTTCTGTTGTTGATATGGAGCGATCCGGTTACCCACAGCAGCTTCACTCCATCTATAAAATTTTTCTCCTCTGTGATCTCATCGGGGGAAAACCGAAAGTAAACATCGAGGTGAGTGAAATTGCATTTCATTCGATTCATGATCTGCCAGAGCTCGACCCCAACCGAGCCAGCAAAGAAGACATTCTGCGGGCCTATGAGCATTTTTTAAATCCGCAACTGCCGACCTATTTTAATTAAGATTTTTATGAACGCCTCACTTCAAACAGCCATTGCGCTCACGCTCGTTGTGCTGACAGCTATTGGTTTTATTTATCGCTGGTGGAAAGGCCACAAAAAACCTGGCTGCGGGGGAGGGTGTGGTTGCTCTTCCAAGAAAAAATTTTAATTTTATGGGAGGAGAGTTTTCAAGGGTGAATAACTTGGCTCTGACTTATGCCAGTGAATTTTTTAGTGACGGCCTAGGATCTCAGTTGCAGTGCATTTATGGTATCTATGCTCTTTCGCGATTTTTAGATGTTGCTTATATCCATTCACCCATTGGAAAAATAAATTATCAAGGGCTTGCAGCGTTGGAAAAAAATGAGCTCGATCCAGCGTTTGTTTCTCGTTGTAACGAGGTCTTTCACATAGCATCTGATGTAGAATTTCCTAAAACAGGAGTGGTCTGTACTGCCATGTCTACAGATTTAGATTTCTTATGTGCCGCTCGAGACAAGGCAAAAAAAAGTGATGAATTTCATTTAGTGAGATTGGGGCATCCTTATCCCATGACGGATAAAAATCCTCAAATGATGCGCTATGTTGAAAAGGTAGCCCCTTTTCAAGCGAGTCAGAGTCGAGTTTTTAGAATGGCTCTTCATGTGAGAAGAGGAGATTTTTTTGTTGTCGATCCAGAGCGCATATCGCCCAATGCTTATTACATTGATACGGCACTAAATATCATAAGAATCTTAAAGAAGCACAAAATTCCTTTTTTGTGTGAGCTTTATACCGAACTTCCTTCAAAGACTTTTACAATCACAGAAGAACACTGTGGCATTGATCATGAAAAGATCATAGGAACAAGGACGATCACTTCCGAGATGTGCCAACTGGAAGATTTTGAAGTGTTACCAAAGCTGCAGAAATTTATTAATGGCGATCCTATTGAAGCATTGCAATCATTAGCAACAGCAGATCTCCTGATTATGAGCCGTTCTTCTTTTAGCTATGTTGCTGGAGTATTAAATCACAAAGGGATTATTGTGAGTCATCCACTTTGGCACACAGCACTTCCTCATTGGATTACGAATGACCAAGGAGAGTTTTTTGAGGAGGAAATTAATGAGTGCTGTGAACGCTGGGCTCAACAATGGTGAGGATTTCTTATGCAAGAAGAGAGACTTACTAATATAGCGTTTACTTACGCTAATGATTTCCTCTGCGATGGGGCAGGATCGCAGCTTCAACGTATCTATGGAGTCTATGCTCTCTCAAGAATCTTTAACGTCTCCTACTGGCATTCGCCGCTAAAGGAGATTGGTTATCAGGGGATGGTTGCCTTAGAAAAAAATGAAAACAGCTTGGAGTTGTTAGACCGCTACAATCAACTTTTTCATATTCCCTCCGATATTGAACTCCCTAACACATATGCCTGTGTAAGCTGTATGATTGGTGATGGAAAATTCTTAACCGATATTGCGTGCGAAGCTAAGGAGAAAAAAAATCAGTTTTTCTTAATCAAGCTGGCTTTTACCACTCCTTTTACAGACAGGTATCCAGAGGTGTTTCGTTATGCAAAAGAAATTTCTCCTTTTAAAAAAAAGGACTCTTTAACTTTTCGCATCGCCATTCATGTCAGGCTGGGAGATCTTCCTATTGCACATAGGGATCGGATTGTTCCCAATTTTCACTATGTTGAGGTTGCACAGGAGGTGATAGAAATTTTAAAAAAATTTCAGATTTCTTTTGTTTGTGAATTGCATACAGAGTTTCCGACAAAACCTCTTCTGGTAACTCCTCAACATCATGGCATGGTCGGTCGTATTAATGAGCCTGTCATACTCAGACCTGAGCAATATGATCTCAGAGAGTTTAATGAATTGCCTCATTTGGAAAAACATTTCAACGAAGATCCTATTGAAACACTGGAAGCATTAGCTACAGCTGATCTCCTCATCATGAGTCGCTCTTCATTTAGTTATCTTTCGGCAATCCTGAATCAAACAGGGGCTATGGTCTATTTTCCATTTTGGCATCCGCCGCTGCCAGGGTGGCTCGAATGGACTCCTCGCATTCTTTTTAAAGAACAGCTGCAGGAATTTTGTAAAAAATGGAAGGAGCATCGCGAGATATGAATCCTCGACTTAAAAATATAGCTCTCACCTATGCTCCTGAGCTCCTCATGGATGGCTCCGGATCGCAGCTCCATCGCATCTATGGAGTCTATGCGCTATCGAGAGCCTACAATATTCCTTATGTTCATTCACCACTCGAAGAAATCGGATATCAAGGAGTGAGAGCATTAGAGGAAAACGAAAATAATTTAGAATTGGTTGCGCGATACAACAAAGTATTTCACATCAATTCCGATGTCGATGTTCCATCAGATGCCATCATCACGACTCAGTTTTATGCCGAAGAAAAGCTTTTGTTAGAGCAGATCAAAAAAGCAGAACAAAATCCTTCTGACTTTTTTTTAGTGAGGATAGGCTTTCCAATGACTATCACGGATGCGAAACCTGTTGTTTTTGAACATGCTCGAACTCTTTCTCCTTTTCCAAAAAAAATTTCTTCGGCTTTTCGCGTTGCCATTCATGTGCGATGGGGAGATTTGTTGATTGATCATCAGGAACGCCTCCTGCCTAATGACTACTACATTGCAACTGCAACCAAAGTCATTCAGATGTTGGAAAAATGGGAGATTCCTTTTGTTTGTGAATTGCACACAGAGATGCCCTCAGCATCATTTATGGTGACCCCTCAACATCATGGTGTGAAAAATAGGATTGAAGAATATCGCTTGAAAGAATCCGTCATGCTCACGCCAGAGCAATATCGAGTTTCGGACTTTGAGGTGATTCCTAACTTGCACAAAAGAATCAATGAAGATCCGATCGAAACATTAGAAGCATTGGCAACAGCCGATTTTCTCATCATGAGTAAGTCTTCTTTTAGTTACTTGGCGGCTCTTTTCAATCAAGATGGGAAGTCACTCTATGCTCCCTTCTGGCATCCTCCGATGTCAGATTGGCTGCGGCCTTTTCCGCGTGTGTTTTTTGAAGAACAACTCGAAGAGTACTGCGAACAATGGTTAGGGCATGTCATCACGTGATTAGATTTATATTCACTTAAAAAAAATTAAGTTACATGTGATAATGTTTGAGTATTTGTAGTTTGAGTTTGAGTTCAATAGGCGCTTCGCGCATTGCGGCATAAAGCGAAGCCTAGATAACTCAAACTCAAACTACAAATACTCAAACTTCTTCGAAGCGTCATTAGAGCAGAATGATAGCTTTCAGTTTTCAGTCAAAAATAGTGTCTAAAAAGGAAGTCCCGACATGCCTAGACCAGCCGTTAGCTTGCCCATTTCTGCTTCACTCATTTTTTTTGCATCAGCCATTGCTTGACGGACGGCGCTTAAAATTAAATCTTCTAATATTTCCACATCGTCAGCAGAAACGACTTCGGGAGCAATTTTGAGAGATAAAATTTCACCAGTGCCACTTGCTGTGACGGTCACACGACCGCCGCCCGAGGTTGCTTCTACTGTGCGTTGAGCGAGCTCTTCTTGGATCTTCGCCATTTTCTTTTGAGCCGTGGCTGCGGCTTGCATCATTTTAGCTATATTCATAAAATTTCTTTTTTAAGTAACCTTCTGCTGCGAACTACTGCATTGCTGTGGTGCTCGTCGCTTCACGTATACAAATACGCTCAGCGTCTGTACTCCTCGACGTCTTGTATTTCATCAGCATTAGGTCACTTTAAAAAGAAATTTCGAGTTGGAGGTAACTTAAAAATTTAAGTGATTGTTGCATTAGGGGAACATTTTTGAAGATGATGGATTAATGGAGCAAACAATATCACGACTTGATAAGGTGGGGCTCACCTATGCCAGTGAACTTTTTTGCGATGATATTGGTTCTCAGCTCCATCGCCTTTATGGAATTTACGCGCTTGCTCGACATTTAAAAATCGCCTACATCCATTCGCCGCTACGAAAAGTAAATGATCAGGGGCTGGGTTCTCTGGAAGGCATCCAAAGCGATTTTGATTTTGTCGAGTTAGCGAATAAAATTTTTCAGATTCCTTCAGATATTGTTCTTCCAAGCGGTGGAAGGGTTCACACAACAATGGAGACCACGATCGATTTTTTATCTGCAGTCAGGTCTCAAGCGGCTTATGACGAACACTTCCATCTCATCAGGTTAGGAAACCCTCTTTCTATTATTAATCATAAACCTGAACTATGGAATTTTGTTGAAGAAGTATTTCCTTTTAACAAAGTTCGTAACAATGCGTTTGTGAAAATAGGCATTCGCGTTAATGGCGCCGATTTTTTTGCAGCAAAACCAGAGCAGGTGTTGTCCAATGGCTATTTTGTTCAAGTTGCGATGAGGGTGACGAGGGTTTTAAAAAAACACCAACTTCCTTTTATTTGTGAACTTTTTAGTGACATCTCTTCTGAGTCGATGAGAAGGGCATCTCTAGATGATCCTCGCTTCCTGAAGATGAGGCCGGAAATATTTTCGCTTCATGATTTCGAGCAGGTTCCATGTTTAAAAAAAGTGATCAACAGCAATCCGATGGCAGTTTTGAAATCATTGGCATCGGCTGATATTCTCATCATGAATCCTTCATCGTTAAGTTATGTCGGAGGATTGCTCAATCAAACAGGAGTTGTTATTGCTCCACCTTCGATTCCTTCCAAATTGTCTCGTTGGATGAACTGCGATGAAGACCTCGAAGCAAAAATAGAGGATTGCTGTCAAACATGGAAAAGAGCACGAGAGTTTATCCCTTCTAGATTTTTTTCTTCTACATCCGTCAACACAACTTCGCGGCTAAAAAATTTAGCGCTTACCTATGACAATGATTCTCTCATGGATGGAGCAGGTTCACAGCTTTGTCGTATCTACGGGATCTATGCCCTTGCTCGCCAGTTGAATGTTTCCTATTACCATTCACCGTTGAAGCGAATCGGATATCAAGGCGTCATTTCCTTAGAAAAAAATGAAGAGGATTGCGAATTGCCAAAACGATATAACGAAAAATTTCACATTCCTTCCGATGTTGAAGTTCCTCCTGATGCCAACGTGACGAAGTTTGTTTTCGCACACAAAAGAATTCTCTCTTACCTCATGGAAGAGGCTAGACAACAGCCTCACAAATTTTTCTTAGTAAAGCTCTCTTCCGCCAGCGCCATGGTCGGCAACACTCCGTTGGCTTGGGAGTCTGCTCGCGCTCTTTCTCCATTTAAGAAAGGTTCTAAAAAACAAAACTCTTCTCTTTTTAGAATTGCCATTCATGTGAGATGGGGTGATTTACCGATTGGTTATTCGAAGCGCTTGCTTCCGAATCAATATTATATTGATGTTGCAACTAAAGTAATCGCGATGCTTGAGCGATTTAATATTCCCTATGTTTGCGAGCTTTATACAGAGTTGTCGCCGCAGCCATTTACAGTGACTCCCGATCATTATGGAATAGAAGGTCGTCTTGAAGCCCCGATGGTGCTAGATCCAGAGAGCTATCATCTGGCAGACTTTGAGGAGCTGCCTCATTTAAAAAAATTTATTAATGGCGATCCGATTGAAACGTTAGAAAAACTAGCGACTGCGGATGTCCTTGTTATGAGCCGCTCTGCGTTTAGTTACTTGGGGGCTCTGTTCAATCAAACTGGAACGGCTGTTTACTGTCCTTTTGAATATCCGCCCATGCCGGGATGGTTGCAATGGAACCCTCTTCCTCTTTTTGAAGAGCAGCTCGAAGAATATTGCAGGAAGTGGAGCTGCCAACGTCATTTCATTTCTTCGAAATAAAATAACATTGGTAGTGTTGAAACGTTGAGCCGCTGCTAAGCAGCTGTTGAGCGCCGCTAGCGCGGCTGTTGAGAAGAAACCATCCTCTCAATTCCTCAGTCCCTCGCCCTCTCAACAAAAATCTCGTTAACAAATGGGTTTTCTTTTTTAGAACCAGTCTCCTGAAGGGGTATAAAAAAGCTCGCCTAGATTTTCATCCAGACGAGCTTTTTGATTAAAAGTTTTTGTGAAAATTAAGGAACGATTGTAATGCTGACAGTGACTGTTTTAGCAACACCATTCTTGTCAGTAGCAGTGAAAACAATATCACTTTTTCCTACGGCTGCTGGAGTGAAGTGATACGAGTAGTAGGAATAACTCCCCATATCAAAATTATCACTTGTGGATGGGTTCTTAATAAGATCAGCATCTAAATTAGTCGTGAGGTAATTCATTTTTGTTGCTGAACTGAGGTCCAAAGCGCTCTGAGCAGCAAAAGCTGTTTCGTTGAGCTCAACAGATTCATTGCTATTTAACTGAAAAGAGATATCAAAAGATTGATCTTGATGAAAGGTATGTTCAACCTGCGCAGGGAAATTAGCTTCACCATAAAAATTAAAGCTATTATTTGACCAGAAGTTGTAACCAGGGCTAGATGAAGATTGTGTCTGTGCAACAAGCCCGGTTGAGGTTAAGAGGAGGGTGGATAGAACTAGGGTTAGTAGGGTTTTCATAGGGCTGAAGTATAGCATAGAATTAAGTGATCGACAATAAGTTAGGTCCCTATAATTTCTGCTTTAAAAATTTCAAGAGCTTCTTGAATGAGAGGATCATTTTTGAAGTTGGCTAACGCTTCCGGAGTGAGCGGAGTTCCAACTGGAGCTGCTGGAGGAAGAGTTGTCTTAGCAGTTGTCGTTTTGCCTGAGGCTTGCGGAGCAGGTGGCAATGGGATTTCTTCTTCTAAGGTTTCTTCGTGCAATTCCTCAGCTAACTCTTCTCCTGTAAATTGAGCAACGAGTTCTAGTAGAGAGCCCTCATTTTTGGAAAGGCATTCTTGGATTTTTTTACGAGCTTGAGGCCAGAAAAGAGTTTCTGTTTGTGCTTCGCATGAGGTAGGGAATTCAACGACAATTTTGTTGCCACGTTGTTCCAAAAATTTTCCTGAGGCTAGCCAACCAAATTTTAATCGCGATTCGCTAGCCAACTGCTCAGCAACAGGAGTCCAAGGGTTAACTGAAGGCTGAGGGCTGAGGGCTGAAGGCTGAGGGATGGTCGCAGTGGAAGTAAGGCTGGAGGCTGGAGGGATCGGAGTCTCTGCTATGATCGTGTTTTTTTCAACAGCGGGAAGAGGAGGTGCGGGTGGTGTTGAAATCGTGGCGGTTAAACGGCGCTCGGGTGCTGGAGCATCAGCAATTTTTTCTATCGCTGGAGTGATTGGTGTTTTTTTTGCTTCAACTTGCAATTCACTCGCGCCCACGGGGCTCATCCTGTCGGCGCTGCCTTCGGCATTTGATCCAGTGGCTGTCATGCGGTACGTACTAACTGGTGGCTTTAGTTTCTGAGGAATAAGTGGCTTTGTAGTTGGTAAAGTGGCCGAAGTTCCTTCTTGCAAGTCTGTCAATGCAGCGAGAACGTCATCGAGGCTGACTTCTTGAAGTAAGTGAATCACTTTGATGATGACGACATCGAGTTGTAATTTTTTATTAGTGGCCCAACGAAGTCGCCCCTCTGCATTTCCTAGCTCTTCTAAAAGAGTGAGCAATTTTTCTGTAGAGACCATGGCTCCCAATTCGCCAAAAAAAGAATCGTCCGAAGTTGGAGAAACTTTTTCAACTAAGAGGTCACGCACAAAACCAATAAAATCTGTTAACAAACGAGCGAGATCTTTGCCAGCGTTGTTCTGTTCGAGGAGGAGCGCGAGTGCAGCAGGAGTATCGTGTTGAAAGACGACCGCAGCTAATTGACGAACCGTCTCGCGCGGCGTGAAGCCAAAGACGTCCTGAACATCCTTGGCTTCAATCTTGTTTCCGCAAAATGAGACGACTTGATCGAACATTGACTCGGCATCGCGCAGCGCGCCATCGGCCCCATGAGCCAGGGCCTGAGCAGCATCGAGAGCGAGTGTGATTTTTTCTTTGGCGGCAATTTCTAGCAGATGTTTTGCCATCAGCTCTTCGGAGAGGCGATGGAGATCAAAACGTTGGCAGCGGCTGATGATGGTGGCAGGAAGTTTTTGGGCTTCTGTCGTTGCAAAAAGAAATTTTACATGAGGAGGTGGTTCTTCCAGTGTCTTGAGAAGTGCATTGAAAGCCGCTGTGGTGAGCATGTGCACTTCATCGATGAGATAAATTTTGTAAAGACCTCGCGTTGGCGCAAAGGCGGCATTTTCACGCAGTGTTCGAATGCTTTCAACGCTGTTGTTACTCGCGCCGTCAATTTCTAACACATCAAGATTGCGACCTTCGGTAATTTCGATACAGGCATCGCACGTACCACAAGGATCAATCGTTGGGCCATTGATGCAATTGAGTGCCTTAGCAAAAATACGCGCGGTCGATGTTTTGCCAACACCACGCGGCCCCACAAAAAGATAAGCTTGAGCCAAACGATTGGTCGTAATGGCATTTTGTAACGTCTGAATAATCGGAGCTTGTCCAACCAATTCGGAAAACCGTTGAGGACGATATTTTCTAGCAAAGACGCGGTAGCTCATAAATAGGGAGTGTCTGCACGGACACAGTTTTTAGAAATATTTTTAAATTTTTGTTTGATTACTAAGATTACTAAGAGAAAAGGTTACAGGTTACAGGTTGCAGGTCACAGGAAAAGTTTGTTTGCCTGCGGCAAAATGAAGTTTTTTTGAATATATCATTTTTGTCAAAAACCTGATTTTACCTGCAACCTGTAACCTGTGCCCTGTAACCTTGAGAAGCTTGCTGCTTTGCAGCAGGCTTCTCAATAAGCGCATACGCATTGTGATTATGGATCGATTCAAAGTTTTCTGCTTCGACGCGATACCAAAGAATGTTCGGATCTTGTTCTGCGCGCATGGCAACGTTACGGACGAGGTCTTCGACAAAAACAGGATTGGCGTAGGCACGTTCGGTAACAAATTTTTCATCGGGACGTTTTAAGAGCGTGTAGAGTTCGCAGCTAGCGGCATCTTCGACACGGCGAATCATCTCTTCAATCCAGAGTGCTTTTTTGCACCGCACAGAAAAAGTAACTTCGCCACGTTGATTGTGTGCTCCTGACTCGCTGATGGCTTTGGAGCAAGGACAGAGGGTGGTGACTGGAACGATGACTGTTGCAACAAAGTCAGAAGGATTCTGTTTTATCTTTTCATTCTTCGAAAGGGTTGCGCTGAAACGGACTCTATAATTCATGAGCGACTTTGCCCTGCTCACAGGGGCTTCTTTTTCAAGAAAGAAAGGAAATTCAAAATCAACATGAGCTTGTTCCGCTTCAAGTTTATCAACGAGCTGTTCAAGAATAGAACGAATGTTAAAAACATGAAGCACGGGCCCATGAGAATTGAGTACTTCGACAAAGCGACTCATGTGGGTGCCTTTAAAATGATGAGGCAGATCCACAGTCAGTTGGATCGTGGCGATGGTGCTCTGGAGGTGCTCTGGTTGTCCCTCTTCATGCCGATCGCGAATTTGGATCGGGTAACATAAATTTTTGACACCAACGCGATCGATTGCTAGTTGGCGGTCATCAGCTTCATTTTGCATGTCATGCAATGTGGGCGAGTCAATTTTTTTTGCGGAAGATTTCATTAACGTAACAATTCATAAGCTAGCACACTCAAGCAATAAAGAGCTGCTGTTTCTGTTCGAAGAACGATAGGGCCAAGTGAGATAGGCTGACAGCCTGCGGCTCTAGCGAGGAGATATTCCTCATGGGTAAAATCGCCTTCAGGGCCGATAAAAATAGTAGCAGAAGAAATGGAAGATGAGCTATTTTTTTTCAACGAGGAAAAAATATTTTTCATCGGCGCGGCTTCTTTTTCTAACGAGGCAATGAGGAGGAGATCGTTGGAGTTAATTTTTTTAAAAAGACTTCTTTCAAAACTCGCTTCTGGCGATGAAGTGCCAGGAGGCTCCGGCGCACAGCGGCTGAGTGTATAGTTAATACTCGATGACGCGAGCACCGGAGCGACGTCGCAATTCGCGTCAGAAGTAGAGTTTTGAAAGAAGTCTAAAGATTCTTGAAGAGAGCAAGGCGCTTCTACGAGGGGCATCCAATTTTGACCGCACTGTTTGCAGGCCTCTAGAGCGATACCCTGCCACCGTTCTTGTTTTGCGTCATCGCTCTGGCACCGGACGATGGTTCTATCCGTCACGAGAGGGATGATGCGTGCGGCGCCAAGCTCAACAGCTTTTTGAATAATGAGATCCATATTCCGTCCTTTGGGGATGGCCTGCGCGACAGTGATTTCAACAGTGGGACGTGGTGTTAATTGTGAGGCTCCCAGACGAAGAAGAGCACTTTTTTTATGAAAGGTTTCAATGACGGCTGAAGCGACACGACCTTCTCCATCAAAAACCGTGATCGCTGCTCCTGGTTGTAAGCGCAACACGCGCTGGGCATGATGCGCCTCGGCTTTATCGAGTTGAGGCTCGTTCCAAGCATGAGGTGGAAGATAGAAGCGCATGGATCAGGTTACAGGTGACAGGTTGCAGGAAAATAAGACTTGTGGCAAAAATCAAAGAAAATAAAGATCAGCATAAAATATCAATTGGACTGAGTGCGTTTTTTTCAGGTTGCTTTAATCCTGTAGCCTGTTCCCTGTAACCTGCAACCTGATATACTCCTCCACCGCTTCCTGCCAGGATCTAAGAGGTTTTCCGAGCAGTGTGGAAAATTTAGTGGTATCTAATGCAGAATGTTGAGGGCGTTGTGCTATGAAATTTTTCATCTCGGATAATTTCAAAGGCGCGACCGAAGTCGTGCGCAGCGGCATGCCGTAGCGCGCAGCAACTTGCAAAGCGTATTCCCCATACTCGCGCCAAGAGCAGAGGCCTGAGTTGCAAAGATGATAAATGCCACCATCGATTTCTGGTTGGAGAAAGATTTGAAACCACTCAGCTAGATCCTTGGTGTAGGCAGGAGAGGAAGTTTTGTCATCGATGGCAGCAGATTGATCGCTGGTGAAAGCGCGCTCGATGATTTGATCCACAAAGCTGGGTCGTTCTGGACCAAAGACCCAAGAGACGCGGGCAACATAGTGATGAGGTGAGGTGGCCATGACCGCCTCTTCTCCCGCTAATTTGCTGGCTCCGTAGTGGCTGATAGGATGAGGTTGATCAGTTTCGCGATAAGCGCGTTCCAATTTTCCATCAAAAACATAATCAGTGCTTACGTGAAGAAACCTAGCGCCTGCATCAGCTGCGAGTTGAGCGAGTAAGCCTGGTGTAGTCGCATTGACGTTCATAGCCAAGCCAGAATCTTCTTCGCACTGGTCGACGTTCGTCATCGCAGCGCAATTGATGATAAAATCTTTTTCAGTAAGTTTATAATTTTTTAATACGTTTACTGCCGCTTCTGGCTGAGAGAAATCGAGTTCAGATCGTGAAAGACTAACGAGTTTGAGGCAATCGAGTTTTTGCCACTCCTTCATCAAAGCCGCTCCGAGCCTGCCGCCAGAACCCAAGATAAAAATTCTCTGTATGGCCCTCTCTTCCATTCCTAATTCTTAGTTAGCAACTTTTCCCACCATGAGCTGTTTTTCAAATACCACTCTACCGTTGCTACCAATCCTTCTTCCTGCTGCCAGCGTGGTTTCCAGCCGAGTTCACGATGGATTTTGGAAGAATCAATCGCGTAGCGGCGGTCATGGCCCAGTCGATCGGTGACATAGGTGATGAGTGATTCTGGCTTTCCAAGTTGTTGCAAGATGGAGCGCACGATGTCGATGTTCTTTTTGGTGGCATCGGCACCAATATTATAAATTTCACCAGCGCGTCCATGGAGGAGGGCTTGCCAGAGTGCTTCGCAATGATCTGCAACATGAATCCAATCGCGCACGTTGAGTCCATCGCCATAGACAGGAAGTGGCTTATCCTGCATAGCTGAGAGAATCATGAGTGGGATTAATTTTTCAGGAAACTGATAAGGCCCGTAGTTATTGGAACAACGCGTGATGAGCACTTCTTGTCCGTAAGTATGATGAGAGGCTCCCACTAAAAGATCGGCGCTGGCTTTGCTCGCAGAATAAGGAGAGTTAGGGTGGAGCGGTGTTTCCTCCGTAAAATATCCCTCTGGTCCGAGTGAGCCGTAGACTTCATCCGTCGAGACCTGAAGAAAGCGCTTCACGGCGTGTGCTCGTGCTTTTTCTAAAAGGATGCTCGTTCCATTGATGTTGGTGCGAATAAAATCTTGGGGGGACAGGATGCTTCGATCGACGTGGGACTCAGCTGCGAAGTTGACGACGGCATCTAACGGTTGTTCGGTTTTTTGACTCTCTTCTAAAAAAATAGCCTGCATGGCTGTTTCATCAGCAATATCAGCCTGCACAAAACGATAACGTGGATCGCTAGCAACGGAGATTAAGTTTTCCGCATTTCCTGCATAGGTGAGGAGATCAATGTTGACGAGCGAGGTGACTTCAGGGCGAGCTAGAGCCTGCCTAACGAATTCACTTCCAATAAAACCACAACCACCGGTGACAATAAGACGCATGAAAACAGGTTACAGGTTGCAGGTTGCAGGTTACAGGAAAAAATAGACTATAGCCTATAGTTGCGGGTGGACGCAAAAAAGCCGCTCACTGCGGGAGTGAGCGGCTTTTTGAAAAGAGACTAAAATTAAGCTTTGCTATGTTCTTCGATGTATTTAACAACATCGCCAACTTTAAGAAGCTTTTCAGCATCTTCGTCGGGAACTTCAACGCCAAACTCTTCTTCGAAGGCCATGACGAGCTCGACAGTATCGAGGGAGTCAGCGCCAAGATCTTCAATAAAGGAGGCCTCAAGAGTAGCTTGCTCTGCGGTTACGCCGAGTTGCTCGACAATGATTCCGCGTACTTTTTCTTCAATGGATTTATCAGACATGGTGATTTAATATAAAATGAACTGGCCGAAAAAATAGTTAGATAACGACAACTTTGCAACTATTATTTTTTATTTCAAAAAGGCAACAACCCTTTGTCTTTGGTGCTCGGGTCTTCGGTGGCTTTTAGAAAAGAGCGATTGACGCCTTCTGCTTGAGGAGTGACTGTTGTGGAAATGGTATATTCAGGTTGATTTACTAAAGAAACTTCGATGGTGTAAGTTTTTCCATCTTGCATGCCTATGGTAGAAATTTTTTCTGTATAAAAAATAGACTCTTTAGGGTTAATGACAACCGTATCATCTGCTGGGTCAAAAGATCGATCTTGAGACCAGCGACTCAGAATTTTTTTCTGATCATCCGTTACGACGATTTCCAAACGCTGATTGGTTGGGAAGTGAAACATAATCAAATCTTTTTTGTCGTTAGTGATTTTTAGGGTGACGCTCAGTTCAGAATTTTCTGCTGCTGAAAAAAGAGCAGGTTCTACTGTTACGCGGAGCACGGGAATTTTGGATAATGAAGATTCCATGACTCCTGCCAAATGTTTGCAAAAGTTAGCAATTTGTTTGGAGATGGAGTGCCGTGGAGGATAGAGCTTGTTTACGCTGGTAATCGTGGCAGCAGCAGTTGCAGCCGCTTGCTTGGCATCTTCTCGTTCAATGAGGAAGGGGCTTTCTTCGTTGCTCTCTTGAGACGTTGCTTGTTCGATGGCATGTTCCGAAATCACATCAGAAGACTCGGGGATAGCTGCCGCTGAAAAAAGTGGAATTAAAAAAAGGAAAAGAAAAATTTTTCTCATGATGATAGTTGTCCTCAGGATTATTCTTCTTTATCATTCATTTTCCAAATGAAATCGCCTGGTTCTCCTTTTTCTAATTCTAATGGTACGCGTCTTGTTCTTTTTATCGTTGGATTTTCACTTTTAGCAGCAGTCGGAACTTTTTGGAACTACTCGCGACATGTTTTTTCTACGAGTCACGCCATGGTCATGGAATCTAACGGACGTGTGAACGCTTCCTTTTCGTCATCGATAACGGCACAATTGCATCCGCGCCAACATGCCAAAGTAACATTGGCAAGTGCTCCAGGAACCCCGCTGCAAGCTGAGATCGTGACCGTTGTGAAAGGATCTGTCCTTTTGCAGTTGCTAGAAAAACCAACCTCATTTTTTCCAGGAGAAGCTTGTGAGGTGACGATTGATACGACGGTACCTGCTTCTGCTGATTTGTGAGGTTGTTGTTGCACAGAAAAAATTTCTTAGAAAGGGAATTGAAATTGCAAGTGGAGGAAGGTTGAGTGGTTGAAATGTTGAGGGGTTGAGAGGATATAGAGAAGCTGCTTTGCAGCTTATTTCAATAAAGACTTCTGAGGTCTCTTTGCGTATTGTAGTATTATTTTCAAGAATTTTCCCCTCAACTCCTCAACAGCTGCGAAGCAGCGACTCAACTTTTTTCTCCTCGTTACTTGCAAAACTAATTCCTATGAAGCAGCTGAGTAGTTATAAAATTTTCCTCGCTCTCCTCACCGGATTGGCGATAGCTCTCCCTTTCTTAAACTTCGATTCCGCATGGGCAGGTCATCTAGGATGGATTCCTTTTTTTGCAATGACTCCGCTTGCGTGGGTGCTTTTTTATGCGCCGCTCCCTTCTTCGCACTTAGCCCGTGCACGCGCGTCATTTTTTCTAGGATGGATCACAGGTGTTGTTTTTTTTGGAACAACACTCTCTTGGGTTTCTTCAGTTGCTTGGGAAGGAGTTGTGTTTTTGCCTCCTTTCTTGGCTCTTTACTTCGGCCTCTGGGCTTTGTTCGTCGCGATGGTGGTCAGACCACTTTTTTTAAAAACAGGTTTTAATAGAGAGATGAGTTCATGGTGTTCTCTTGGGGCCGTCTTGCTGAGCGCTGCAGCGTGGGTTGGGATTGAGTGGCTGAGAGGAACTTTGTTTACTGGTTTTGGTTGGAATTCTTTTGGAGTTTCTTTTTATCAAAATATTTCTCTGCTTCAGTTTGTTGATATCACTGGAGTCGCTGGTCTCTCGTTTCTTGGAATCATGACGGGATGCATGACGGCGATTGCCATTGAGAGACATTGTCGAAGGAAAAAAATAGAACCACTCTTAAAAAGTCCGTGGCATTTTCATGGAGATGTCAGCTTGATTCTTGGGTTAGTGATAGCCGCGTTAGTCTACGGAGCGTCCGAGTTGGCGGCTCCTCTTCCCCTTCAAGAGTGGCTTTCAGTGGCAGCCGTGCAGGGAAATATTCCGCAAAATCATAAATGGGATCGTGCTTTTGAAGAAGAGATCATGAAGGTTTATAAGAAAGAGACGCGGTTGGCATTACAAGCGCATCCCGATTTGGTGGTCTGGCCCGAGGCGGCAACGCCACGGCCGCTGTTGAATGATGAAAAGATTTTTTCCCAAGTAAACCAACTTCTCCAAGGTGGCCATGCAGACTTGTTGGCAGGGTCGCTTTATTACGAAGAAAATCCTTCTCGCGATTATAATGCTGCTATTTTATTGGGCCCTTCTGGAAAAGTGCCGCAGGTTTATGCCAAGATCCATTTAGTTCCGTTTGGGGAATATATTCCCTGTCGAAAAACATTTCCTCTTTTTGAGTGGATTATTGGAGATCGTGTTCTTGGAGATTTTAACACAGGGCCAGGACCAAAGGTTTTACAATTATCAACCAAGCCGATTGGCATCGCTCCCTTGATCTGTTTTGAAGATACGCTTGGCGATTTGGTTCGGCGCTTTGCGCTGCGCCGAGCCCAGCTCCTAATTACGCTGACCAATGATGGATGGTTCGGTCATACGATAGCCTCGGAACAGCATGCGATCAATGCGCTCTTTCGTGCTGCCGAGACAAAGCTGCCCCTTCTGCGTGTTGCGAATACAGGGGTGACCTGCGTGATCGATCGCTATGGCCGAATGACGCAAGTGTTGCGCGATGCTGATGGGAGCACGTTTCTAGAAGGCGTACTCTTTAGTCAGCTCTCCGTGCCACGTGACCCGGTGACAACATTTTATACGAAGCATGGGGATTGGTTTTCTTACCTCTGTTTGGGGGTCATGATGGTGGGAATGGTGCTTGCAATACGTTTGAGGAAATCAGATTAATGCTTCTTTTTTTACAGGCAGTCCTATTAATAGTGACTAAAAAGAGTTGCTTATTTTTGGTTTAACGTATATTTCAGAGCACCCTAAAAATCCTCAAAAAGATTCAACTATCGCTTTATGTTTACGAACCTCATGCAAATTCAAAATGGCATTAACTTCGCCATGATCTGTGGAACGCTTGGCCTCCTTGTTGCCCTAGCATTAATCCGATCTGTTATTACCTCCTCTGCAGGAACTCCAAAGATGGGAGTGATTGCCAGCGCGATCCAAGAGGGAGCTAAAGCTTATCTTAATCGGCAAATCACGGCCATTTCTCTCATCGCTGTGGTTATTTTTGCCCTGCTTTACTATTTCAAAGGACAAGCTGCTTCCGGTGGTTTTGTCATTGGGGCTCTCTGCTCCTTGGCTGCCGGTTATGTCGGAATGCGAGTTGCTGTCATTGCTAACGTGCGCACAGCTGCTGGAGCCTTGCTCTCGCGTCATGCTGCCATGCGGATGGCTTTTAGTGGTGGTGCTGTTACTGGACTGCTCGTTGTTGGGTTGGCTCTTATTTCCGTTGGCGGATTTTACGCATTGGCTCGTCCCTTGCTCGGAGAGGCAGAAGCGATCAACAGTCTGATCGGATTAGCTCTTGGAGCCAGTTTGATTAGTGTCTTTGCTCGTCTTGGCGGTGGAATCTACACCAAAGCTGCTGACGTTGGCGCGGACCTTGTTGGAAAGATTGAACAAAATCTCGACGAAGATGATCCACGCAATCCAGCAACCATTGCGGATAACGTTGGAGACAACGTTGGAGACTGTGCTGGAATGGCAGCTGACGTTTTTGAAACTTATGCCGTCAGTCTTATTGGCGCTATCTTTGTCGGCTACTTGACTCTCAAATCAACTCCTGCTGCCATCCTCTATCCTTTTGTTCTTGGTGGCATTTCGGTGATTGGATCGATCATTGGTATTTTTTATGTCAATGCTTCTAACAAAAAGCCAGGCGCGACCTTGATCACGGCAGTCGTCTTGAATGCGCTCTTCTCAGCAGTATTATTTTATCCTGCGACCAAAATGCTTTTTCCTAATGATATTGTAACAGAAACAATGACGATCACATCACAAGGGCTTTACATCGCTGCGTTGATTGGTCTTTTAATGACAGCAATCATTGTGCTCATCACCAACTATTTTACTTCTACCGAATATGAACCTGTCCGCCGGATTGCACGCGCTTCGGAGACTGGTCATGGTACGAACATCATTGCTGGTATCGCTGTGGGAAATCATGCAACAGTCTTGCCTGCGGTGTTCATTATTGCTGCGATCTTAGGAAGCTTCCATTTTGCAGGGCTCTATGGTGTAGCAGTTGCAGTCATGAGCATGCTCTCGCTTTCTGGAATCATCATCTCGCTCGATGCTTTCGGTCCTATCACCGACAATGCTGGTGGTATTGCTGTGATGAGTGAATCGCCTGCATCCGCTCGTGCTATAACCGATGAGCTTGATGCTGTGGGCAACACGATGAAGGCTGTTACGAAAGGCTACGCGATCGCTTCAGCTGGTCTTGCAGCATTAGTTCTTTTTGGTTCTTATGTTGAAGAGCTCAAAAACCATATGAATGGAAGCACAGCCTTGAACTTTTCTCTCTCCGATCCTCGTGTGATTGCAGGATTGCTAATTGGAGGACTACTTCCTTTTGTTTTCTCCGCTTTCAGTATTGATGCGGTCGGTAAAGCTGCTGGCGCTGTCGTCATCGAAGTACGTCGTCAACTCAAGCTTCATCCTGGCATTCTCACCGGACAAGATACGCCGGAGTATGGCACGTGTGTTGATATCGTAACGAAGGCAGCTCTTCGTGAAATGATTATTCCCGCGCTTCTTCCTATTGCAACGGTTCTTGCTGTTGGATTTATTCCTTGGCTTGGAGCTGTAGCTCTTGGTGGTGTGCTTGTCGGAACGATTGTCACTGGTCTCTTCCTTGCTATCTCGATGACATCGAGTGGTGGGGCTTGGGATAATGCAAAAAAATATATTGAAGAAGGAAATCATGGTGGCAAAGGTTCCTCTGCTCACTCAGCAGCGGTTACAGGTGACACTGTCGGCGATCCTTACAAAGATACCGCAGGACCTGCAATCAATCCCATGATCAAGGTTGTGAACATTGTTGCGATCTTAGTCGTCCCTCTCTTGTTCAAGTAAAAAACTACCTCATCAATTCTACTGAGGCGGCGAACTACAGCGTCACTCCGGTGCTCACCGCTTCACGTATTAATATACGCTCAGCGTCTGTGCTCCGAGGTTCCTTGTATTTCATCCGCTTCAGCGAATTGTTGAGGCAGTTTTTCTTGACTTAGCTCAAACTTCTAACACTCAAACTTTCTTATGCCTCCAGCCTCTACCCTGCCAACGGCTCTCGCCGTTATGGGAAATGAGCTGGCATTGGCTTGGAGTGATGGAACGGAACAATTTATTTCTCTACGTGCGCTGCGCGAAGCGTGTCCTTGTGCTGTCTGTGAGGGAGAGCCTGATGTGATGGGGAATAAAGTTATCTTGAAAAAACAACTCACAGATGAAAGTTTTCTTTTAAAAAAATATGAATTTGTCGGTGGTTACGGGATTCAATTTTTTTGGGGAGATGGGCATAGCAGCGGGATTTATTCCTACCGTTATTTGAGAGGGTTCTCCAATGAGTAACGTGCTCTCTTCATCAAAGAGAAGAGGTATCATTGGTCTTTTAGGATTTTTGATAGCGTTAGGTCCATTGACGCTCGATATGTACCTTCCCGCATTTCCCGCGATTGCTCTTGATTTGCATACCACGGCTGCATTGTTGGCACTGACTCTTTCTAGTGATTTTATTGGAATTGCTTTGGGTCAACTTTGCTATGGGCCGCTCCTCGATCGCTTCGGACGTAAGAAGCCACTTTATGTTGGGCTATTCATTTACCTGATTGCTTCACTCTCCTGCATGACGAGCCGCCATCTTGAGCAAATGATCTTTTGGCGCTTTGTTGTTGGCGCAGGAGGATGCGTTGCAGGAATTGTTTCTTTTGCTTCAGTGCGAGATTTCTTCGAGCCTGAGGAGCGGGCCAAAATTTTTTCTATCATGATCCTTGTCATGGGAGTGTCCCCTCTTTTTGCTCCGAGCTTAGGAAATGTCCTCACGCTTGTTTTCGGATGGCAGGCGATTTTCTTGATGTTAGCTATAATCTCTTTTTTTCTTATTCTTGGAGCTCGCTTCCTCTTGCCATCAAAGGTTCTGCCTGATCAAGACGTGCGTTTAAGTCCATGGGGTATTTTAAAAGATTACCAACAAATCGCTGCTACTCCCTGTTTCTATATTTATGGTCTTTGCGGGGCTTGCTCTTTTGCTGCCCTTTTTGCTTACGTTTCGGGATCGCCGCAACTCTTTTTAAATTTTTTTCATGTGAGTACAACAACGTTCAGTTGGATTTTTACATTGATTGCAGCGGGTTTTATTTCAGCCAGCCAACTGAATATTTGGTTGCTGCGGAGTTTCAGTAGTATCTCTATTTTGCGAGGCGCCTTGTTTTTTCAAGGAGGAATGGCTTTGTTGTTTTTAATGATGTTTCTCGCCAATCACCCCTCATTGATAGTGGCATCGAGTCTCCTCTTTTTTTTGATGGCTTCTGTCAACATCACTTTTTCTAATTCCAACGTACTGGCGATCGCTCCTTTTGGAAATAATACTGGCCGGGCTTCCGCATTGATTGGTTTTTCTCAAATGTTTCTTGGCGCTATCTCATCAATGAGTGTTGGTATTTTAGGAGGGAGAAATTTAATGGCGATGCCACTAGTTATTCTGATTGCTTCTTTTTTGGCACTGTTTTTTTTATTATTGGGAGGAAAATTTTTAAGAGAATAGAGTCGCCCTAAAGGGGACTTTACGATTGTATTATTATTTCATGGAACAAGTCATTATCGTCGGTACCGGCTGCGCCGGATTAACAGCAGCCATCTACACAGCACGTGCGAATCTTTCCCCGCTCGTTCTCGAAGGAGGTCAGCCTGGTGGTCAATTGACCACGACAACGGAGGTGGAAAATTTTCCAGGATTTCCTGAAGGGATCGACGGGCCAGAACTCATTATGAAGATGCACAAACAGGCAGAGCGATTCGGTGCACGCTTTCTGTATGGCAGTGTCGAAGAGTTTGAGCAACGCGATGGGATCAACCGTGTGAAGGTCGATGGCAATTGGATAGAGACGAAAGCGCTCATCATCGCCAGCGGTGCCTCTGCGCGTTGGCTTGGCCTTGAGGGAGAAAAAGAACTCGTTGGTCATGGTTTGACATCGTGTGCAACGTGCGATGGAGCTTTTTATCGCAATGTTCCCGTTTGTGTTGTCGGTGGTGGTGATTCGGCCTGTGAAGAGGCTTTGTTCCTCACGCGTTTTGCATCTGAAGTTTATTTGATTCATCGTCGCGATACACTTCGAGCTTCCAAGATCATGGCAGATCGAGCTCTCGCGCATCCTAAGATCAAGCCGATCTGGAATGCAGCCATCGAACGTTATGTGACCGATGAAGAAAAAAAAATGCGCGCCGTTCAACTTAAGGATCTCGTAACGGGTGAAGAGCGAGAGTTAGAAGTGAAGTGTGTCTTTGTTGCGATTGGACACAATGCCAACACGGGTCCTTTTGCAGGAAAGTTAGACATTGATAAAAAAGGATATCTTGTTCCAAAACATGGAACGGAAATGAACCTTCCTGGCGTCTTTGCCGCAGGTGATGTTGCCGACCAAATCTATCGTCAGGCCGTAACGGCTGCTGGCCAAGGATGCGCAGCAGCGATCACCGCGGAACGCTGGCTAGCTGAGCAGGGGAGCAGGTAGCAGCATTTCAGGTTACAGCTAAAAATTAGGGCTTCGCCAAAAATAAAAATACTAAAAAATAAAACTTCCTCAAAAATTGACGTGTTATCATGATCTGCTTTTTCATGATTGCCGAAGGCAAGAAGCTTAACCTGAAACGCTGAAAAGCTGTCCCCTGTAACCTGTTCCCATGCTCGTTTGCGATCTCACTCAATTTTATTCCCCTGTTGGTGGAGGAGTGCGTCGTTATATCAGCGAAAAAGCAAAGCACCTGCGAGCAGCAGGACATCGGCATTTGTTGATTGTTCCTGGTGAAAAAACAGAACGTTGCGAAGAGAATGGGAATATTGTTTATACGATTGCTTCGCCTCTCATTTCTCGCACAGCGCGCTATCGTGTTTTGCTCAATTTAGCCTTGATCGAAGAGGTGCTAGAACGCGAGAGACCTGATATCATCGAGTCGGGAGACCCATATCAAGTCGCTTGGAAGGCGATTGCATCTGGGCATGGTCTTGGTATTCCGACCGTTGGATTTTATCATTCTCATTTTCCAGAAGCGACGGTTCGTTCTGTCGCAAAATATTTTGGTGGGATCTCTGTCCTCATAGCGGAGGAAATTTCAAAACGCTATGTGGTGGCGCTCTACAATCGCTTTCAACGAACGCTGGTTCCGAGTGCGCTCTACACGGATTTGCTCAAAACGTGGGGTGTCGAAAATGCCGTCACGCTCGAGCTTGGTGTCGATACCTCTATTTTTTATCCTGATCGAGAACGTGGGAAAGCTGTTCGCGAAGAGTTGTCTTTGCCTCACGATCGCTGTCTTCTGCTTTATGTGGGACGATTAGCACCTGAAAAAAATGTGAGAACATTGCTCGGCGCTTTTTCTCATCTGCATCAACAGCAGTCGCATCGCTATCATTTGATCGTGATTGGAGATGGTCCGCTGCGAGGCTCCTTGCAACGCCTCGCTGAGAAAACAGGAGAAGTCACCTGGCGCTCTTATTGCCAAGATGCCAAGGAGCTCGCTGATATTTATCGGGCGGCTGATCTCTTCATTCATCCTGGGACACAAGAGACCTTTGGATTGGTGACGCTCGAGACGCAAGCATCTGGAACGCCTGTGATTGGGATTCAAGGAACTTCAACGGAACGACTCGTAGTGGTAGGAAGTGAATTAGGAGCTCGTAAAAATAATCCACTAGTACTTGCCGAAGCCATTGAACAAGGCTCGCGAGCCGATTTGGTTGAGTTGGGAATCAAAGCTGCTGGCATCGTGAGGGAACGCTATTGTTGGAAGAAAGTTTTTGAAAAACTTTTTAAGGTTTATGAAAATGTTATTAGGGAGTACGATCCTTGACGTCAGTTTTTCAGTCCTTAACATAAACCTCAAATTATTGTTCGATGAAAGTTTGAGTGCTTCTAGTTTGAGTTTGAGTTCAATAGGCTTCGCGCGAAGGAATTTTTATTTTTGCCGAAGGCCTTGATAACTCAAACTCAAACTACAAATACTCAAACTTCTTGTGAACTAGTATTAATGCAATGACACACTCTGCCAACACAAGCGTCCTTATCCGGCCCTATCAGATCTCGGATCGCGCTCGTGTGCGCGAGTTGTGTTGTCAGACTGGTTTTTTGGGACAAGATATTGCTCCTGTTTTTGAAGATCGCGAACTTTTTGCAGATTACTTAACGCGTTATTACACAGATATCGAGCCTGAATCTTCTTTTGTTTTGGAGCACGAAGGAATCATCAAAGGATACCTTCTCGGATCGCGTCTTCCTTTTCGGCAGCAATGGTTTAATTTTGCAAACAACATCAAACTTTTCTGTCGTGGGATGATTCACTACCCAACTTACAATCGAGCTACGCGCGATTTTATCGGGTGGATTTTGAGAAACTCTTGGCGAGAGGTTCCTGCAGCGCCAAGAAAAAGCGCCCATTTTCATTTTAATATTCTACCTGAAGCGCAGGGCCTCGCTCATTCAACAGCGCTGATGAACGCTTATCTTGATTATCTCAGGAGTAAAGGGGTTGAGTCGGTCTATGGCCAGGTGGTGACGTTTGAGACACGGCGTGGAGCACGTGTTTTTGAACGCTATGGATTCCAAGTGCTCGAACGGCGTGAGATTACAAAATACCGGAAGGTTCATCCAGAGCCGGTTTATCTCACAACGGTCTTGATGAATTTGGCTCCTCCCGATGCGGGATAAAAAGAAGAGAAGAAATTCACCACAAAGATCACAAAGCCGCTAAAGCGGCTAGCAAACATACGTGCGGCGTGGCAGCCGCCTGATCGACTGCCGAAGGCAGCCCGTAAGGGCGAGCCTCGCGGGAGCGAGCGAGTTGCAACACAAAATAAAGTTTTTTAAAAAATTTTATGGTTGGACAATTGTAATCGCGGACAACTTAAAGAGAGGATACTTGTCTTTAATACTTAGACTCTGTCCAAGCGAGTTTGGAGCTAGATTTTAAGAGGGTTTGAGGGTTGAAAAAAGATGGGCATAAGCAACG
>JAIEQF010000012.1 GCA_019747895.1 Chthoniobacterales bacterium | reverse complement strand
TCGCTAAAAACTAACCCTTCACCTCTAACTTTTTCATTACCCTCTTTTCAATTTTACAGAAATAATGTTGCTTAACCGCTTTCGAGCCAAAGAGGGAACTCCATAAAGAAGGTTGTTCCGTCTTTTGTTCAGTTAATGCAGCTTGATAATTGGAATAAGCTTTCTCGTCTTGAGCGAGTGCAAAAGGAGTTGGTATTTATAATATGTGTTTTAGGTTCTGTTAATTTAAAGGAGAGATCAGAACCGTTCATGCGCGCTGGAGCAGAAGCACTGCGGGGAGGCTTGTTCTCTTCAGGAGATGAACTGATAGGAGGAAGATGATCGGCGCTTAAGCTTGTTCTTATATTCATCATGAAAAATCTTTTAGAGGATCAGGCAACATATGCTATCATAAGGTGATTTTTATTTTTCATGCAAGAAACGCTTCAAACACTTCTTCAACAACGGCTCGGCGATGCTTTGTTTAAGCTTCACCTAGATCGCTCGCTTGCCATCGTTACTCCAGTAGCAGATGCCCGCTTTGGCGATTATCAGGCGAATGCGGCGATGGTCATCGCCAAACAGGAGCGAAAAAATCCACGTCTCGTAGCGACAGAATTAATTGAGAAAATCGATGTGGCTGACCTCTCTGCACCGCCAGAAGTGGCTGGAGCCGGGTTTATTAATTTTCGATTAACGACTTCCTTTTTAGAAGAGCGAGTTACATTATTACTGCAAGATCCGCGTTGTGGAGTTCCCGTGGTTGAAAAGCCGCAGACGATTGTCATCGATTTTAGTTCTCCGAATGTGGCGAAGCCGATGCATGTGGGGCACATCAAAAGTACCGTTTTGGGAGATGCTTTGGCGCGAATCGCCAGGTTTTTAGGGCATCATGTGGTTACTGACAATCATCTTGGTGATTGGGGAACACAGTTTGGAAAAGTTATTTATGGTTGGAAGCATTTAAGGAATCCTGCTGATCCAGAGGCATCCACTGTTCATGAATTGGTTCGCCTTTATCGTGAAGTGACGGAACGAGAGCAGCACGATCCTGCGATGAAAACTGCCGTGCGCGAAGAGCTCGTCAAGTTGCAGCAGGGCGATGCTGAGAATATCGCGATTTGGAAAGAAGTTGTTGCAATTTCATGGAAAGAATTTGAACAGGTGTATGGACTTCTTGATATTTCTTTTGATGAGTGTCTTGGCGAAAGCTCGTACAATGAGGCTCTGGCGCCTTTGGTAAAGAAGCTCGAGCAAGAGGGAATTGCTGAAGAGAGTCAAGGAGCACTTGTTATTTTCTTTAAAGATCATCCCGCCCTTGCTGAAAAACCATTCCTCATTCGCAAAGCTGATGGCGGGTTTTTATATGCTACAACCGACATTGCAACGCTCGAATATCGCGAGCAGCGCTGGCATCCTGACCAAGTCTGGTATGTTTGCGGGATGCCGCAGCAGCTGCACTTTGAACAACTTTTTGCTGTAGCAAAAAAAATGGGAATTCAAGCAGGCCTCCGGCACATTATTTTTGGGAGCATCTTGGGCGAGGATCGTAAGATGATGAAGACGCGGAGTGGAGACAATGTCGAATTGATTGCTCTTTTGGAAGAGGCTGTAGATCGTGCTTTCAAGCTTGTCTCAGAAAAAAACCCTTCTTTTTCCGAAGAGGAAAAAAAGAGGATCGCACAGACTGTCGGCTTGGGAGCCTTAAAATATGCGGATCTCATGCAGCATCGGACGACGGATACTATTTTTTCTTGGGAAAAAATGCTTTCGTTTCAAGGGAACACAGCGCCTTACTTGCAGAATGCTTATGTTCGGATTCAATCAATTTTACGAAAAGACAAAGAAGGGGGAGGTGGCTCCGTGCTAGGTCCTATCAAGCTTCAAGAGGATGTCGAGCGCACTTTAGCGCTACAGCTTTTGCAATTTGCAGAAATTGTTCCGGCTGTTTTAGTCGATGCACGTCCGAATATTTTGTGCCTGGCACTTTATGAATTGGCCAATAGCTTTCATCGTTTCTATGAACACTGCCCGATTTTAAAAGCAGAGGCATCGATCAAACAATCGCGTCTTGCGCTTGTAGAGCTTACTGCGCGGGTTCTGCGGCTCGGGTTGGAGTTGTTGGGAATTCAAGTTCCGGAGAGGATGTAGTTTTGAAAAAAGAATGGCCACAAAGAGCACAAAGAAATCAAAGGAAAAACAAAAAGTAAGAATGATGAACCGTGAAACACGCGAAACATCGCTAAAATAAAATCCCTTCTTGACGTTGAGCCCTGATTTTGATTATAAAGCTCTTCTATGAAAAAAACATTCGCTTCTCCTCAAAACCTTATTCATTTTTCACTGCTTGCTTTTGTAGTATCAGTCACTACCTTCTTTTTTCCAGGACATCTGAGTGCGCAAAATTGGGGGAATGTATACGGGGGATCAGGATGTACTACTGCGGATAGTGCAAAAAATTGGGATCCAAATTCATTTAACGGATCAAATGATTTTTCAGGAGAAGTAACGCTTTCTGGTGGGTCTCTTACTAGTTCTAACAATTATGCTCTCGGGTCAGGATGTACTGTTTTGAATTCTATGCAAAATGGAGATCAAAATAATCTTAATCTTCTTCATCCAACCGCAACTATATCAATTTCTGGTGATCTTCTAATAAATGCACCTCTTGCACCTCTTCAACCAGGTTTCATTTATGATGGTTCCTTAAATCAAAATGGAAGTCTTCACCTTTCTACAGGTTCCTCTTCTTTTGTAGTAACCGGTAGCCCGAGTGATCTTATTGGTCCAAGCAATCTCCTAGAAAGTGTTCCTCCCCTTACTGGATCGAACAGCTATTTTCCTCGGGGAATTAATGTTGGCAGTAAAGCTATAATAGACTTTGCAAGTCAAACTATTAAAACAGCTGAAATTAAGTTGGCCGACGGATCCAAGATTATCAATGGAAGGATTAATTTAGATAAAGCTATATTTTCATCAGACGGCCCATTGTTTTCATTAGAAAGTCCCTTGTTTTTAGAAGATATAGCGACTGTGCTTAACGGAATGTCTATTTCGCAAGATGAAAATCAAGTTTATGATCTCAATGGTGGAGTCGTCATTTTACCAATGCTCAATTTTAAAAATGGCGGAAAGATTACTAATGGTACAATCAATATCACTAGTGATCATCCAAATTACGTTGGGATTAACGAGATGATTTTTAACAATCCAATAAAGATACCAGCTCTCTCGTCAACGACTGCGCCGGAGTTACCAGTTCTCAGTGGAAAAATTCCAGAAGGTGCGATCAGTATTCATGCCAAAGATTTAAATGGGCTTGCAACTTTTAGTGATGAAATGCTTAGTAATCATCTCCAATAAAGCGTGCCAACTCTCGTGCTGACCATTGCGTGGATGCAGGTATCATGGTGAGGGGTTCGTAGAGCCAGCCATAAACAAGCGCTGAGCCAGTTGCTGCCAGGCGCAGGCGTGAGGTTTTTCCGAGAGATCCCATGCCCATTGTGGCGACGGGAAGAGGATGAGAGAGTTGTTGGAATTCCAAGAGGCGTTCTAATTCTTCTTCCGAAGAGGTCGTGGTTGCCACTTTAAAAATGGTGGCATCTGCTTGAGCAGCTTGAGAGGCCAGGGCTTCTAATTCCTTCAACGATGGCGTTGTTTTGAAATTATGATAAGAAAGAATCACCTCGCATTGTTGATCGTGCGCCATGGTGATGATCGGAGAAAATTCTTTTGCCGAGGCTAATTCAATATCAATGATGTTAGCCCACGAAAGAGCAGTTGTTAATAGCTGCTGACGCTCTTGCAAGAAAAGATTATTCTGTCCACCTTCTTTCGGATCGCGTGCCGTAGCAATAACTGGCAAGGGCCATTTTTTGGGTATCAAGCAGCCATGAGGCAGTGCATCTAAACGAATTTCCAACAGGTCGATTCCTGGCAATTGTAACGCATCTCCCTCTTCACTTAAATTTTTAAGGCAAGCTTCTGTGTGAAGAATGCCAACTATACGCGTAGAAAAAAAATTCACAGGGATAAAAAAAGAAAACCGCTAAATTCGCCAAACATCGCTAAAAAAGAACAATCTTTTTTGCGCTATTTCGCGTATTTAGCGGTTTGCTTAAATTTTCTTATGAATTACTTCATGAAGAGCGCAGCACGAGACTGCTTGATCGCACGGGTAATCTTGCGATGTAAGTGAGCAGCGACACCCGTGGTGCGGCGAGAAAGAATTTTTCCATTTTCCGTTACAAACTTCTTGAGAAGTTCAGGATTTTTAAAATCGATAGCGTCTGTTGAAATGTCGATGCGGCGATGTGGCATCGCGCGATTGGCCCGACGGAAGTTGGAACGACGTTTTGCAGTTTTAGGTTGAGTGTGCATTATTTAATGTGGTTGTCGTTGGTGCTCTACTTAGTTTCGCGATGGAGAGTATGACGACGGAGGTTCGGGTTGTACTTTTTCTTTTCGAGGCGACCTGGAGTGTTCAGACTCTTCTTGTTGCGCGTACTGACGTAACGAGAAACAGGTTTTCCCTCAGCGGTTGCTTCGGTGCATTCTAATGTAATAATATCACGGGCCATAATCAATCTTTAGTTGGTTCAAGAAGGTTCTCATCTTCATCATTTTCAGTCTCTTCTTCGGTCAAGCCAAAGAGGGCGCTAACGGGAAGGCGAGTTCCAACAACGTGCTGCCGTTTTTCAAGGTCAGCCTGACATTCTACAGTATATCGAGTAAAAGGTCGGGCTTCCAAACGCGCACGAGGAATTTGCTTGTTTGAAATTTCACAAACTCCATAGGTACCATCATCGATGCGTTTGAGCGCTTCGTCAATCTCATAAAGTGAATTTTGTTCCTGAGATAAGATGCTCAAGGCAAAATCGCGGTCATAAGCATCGCTTCCCGCATCGGCTTGATGCATCCCAAAGCCTGAAGTTTGGCTTCCGGCATGGAGGTTATCGCGAGCGACCCCTTTCATTGAATCAAGTAGTGTGTCCTTGAGTTGCAAGAGACGTACTTTTTGTTTTCCTAAAAAGGGAGAGAGGATTTGATTTTTTTTCTTAGCAGGTTGTGTAATAAAAGTTTGACGAAGAACGCCTCTGTTTTCCGGCAAGGCTTTTGTTTTGCGAACTGTTTTTTCTGTAGGAGTCATTTTTGGCGCTAACTTTTTTGGAGTTGAGCTTTTTTTAGAAGAAATTTTAGGAGCGATTTCGATCGCTTTTTTCGCCACTTTTTTCACGGGCGCTTTTTTTACAAGAACTTTCTTAAGGCCTTTGGAAGGGCTTTTGACGGCTTTCTTTAGGCTCTCAGTCGCTTTTTTCACGGGCGTTTTTTTTATTTTTTTCACAGAAGTCTTTTTCTTAATCATAACAAGAATTGGGATGTTATTCGTCAAACGAAGAGGTTGGTAGTTACCTCTTCGAGGCAAGAGGTGCAAGAGAAATCGTACCGTTTAGAAAAAATTCTGAACGGTAGTTGAAGTGGTTAATTGAAGTTGAAGTAAACTTTTTCGAACATGAAAGTTAAAACTTCAACTTTAACTTTTTAACTTCAACTATGAAATAGTAGCTATTAGGCTGCTATCTCATTATGAAACCCCTTTCTGGATTTAGAGATCTCTTGCCTTGCCATTATGCGCGGCGACGCTACCTCACTGAGGGGTGGCGTAATGTCGCACGGCGTTACGGATTTGTCGAATTTGATGGACCAACATTAGAATCGTTGGAGCTTTATCAGAAAAAAAATAGCGGAGGAGAAATCTTGACGCAGCTCTATCAATTTACGGATCGTGGCGATCGTCCTGTAGCCTTGCGTCCGGAGATGACGCCTACCTTGGCCCGCATCGTAGCAGCTCATGATCGTGAATTTGCAAAGCCGCTTCGTTGGTTCAATGTTGGAAATTGTTTTCGTTATGAACGGCAACAGCGAGGCCGGCTGCGGGAGTTTTTGCAACTCAATTGTGATTTGTTGGGGGAGTGCTCCGTGACAGCTGACGCAGAAATCATCGCCTTGCTAATTGACCTGTTGCGTCATTTTGGATTTGGTCCTAAGGATGTCACCATACGCTTGAGCGATCGTCTTGCTTGGCACGATTTTCTTGAACAATTTGGGATTAAAAAAGAAAGCACGACAGAGTTCCTCAACATCGTCGACAAAATGGAACGAGAGCCTCAAGAAAAGACTGAGGAGAAATTAGCGGGGTTGGAGCATTCGGGATTGACGGTAGAAAAATTGCGCGACTTCATGGCATCGCCTCGCATTCCTGTTCTGGAGCCGCTCCTCGAGGAGCTTGCTGCACGAGGTTTGCGTGATTTTATTAAGCCAGATCTTTCCATTGTGCGCGGGCTTGCCTACTACACCGGAATTGTTTTTGAGGCATTCGCCCTGCAAGGAAGTTTGCGTGCGGTTGCTGGAGGAGGTCGCTATGACCGCTTGATTCACGATCTTAGCAATGGAGCAGTGACGCTTCCCGCCGTTGGATTTGGCATGGGAGATGCAGTGATGTTGGAATTTTTAAAAGAAGTTCCACTCGCCACTCAGCGCGAAGAAGCGTTTCATGCTGCGACTTCAGCTTGCCAAGTCTATCTTGTCATTGCCGATGAGGCGCAACGTCCTCAGGCCATCGGACTCGCGCAACAACTTCGGGATGCTGGGTTGAGAGTAGTTTTTTCATTGGCGCCTGAGCGTGTTGGAAAACAATTTAGTGCTGCAGAAAATGGTGGGGCTTCTTTTGCTGTGATGATCGGTGCCGAATGGCCTCAGCTTAAAGTGAAACGATTGAGCACGCGGGAGGAGAGTGCTGTGGCGGTTGAAGGATTGATGGGTTGGCTCTGCGAGGAGCTGAAAAAAGAAAGAGAATAGCCACAAAAGAACACAAAAAGGATTTGTCCTCATTGGTAGTGCTGGCTTGCTTTTTTGAGAGGCTCAAACTTCTTTGCTGTTCAGTCTATTAAAAGATTTTTTTGATTTAAAAACTTCTTTGTGTTCTTTGTGTTCTTTTGTGGCTATTCTCTTCATCCTTCTTAACTTTTTAAAATGAATTATCGCGATTGTTTATGTGGCGCTTTGCGCGCCGAAGATATTGGACGTACCGTGAAACTCAGTGGCTGGGTTGCTTCACGCCGGGATCATGGAGGCGTTATTTTTATTGATCTTCGTGATCGTGATGGAATAACGCAGGTTGTTTTTCGTCCTGAGGTGCATGCTGAGGCTGCTGCGTTGGCACACACATTGCGCTCCGAAGATGTTTTGACAGTCCAAGGCGAAGTTGCTGCGCGGCTCGTTGGGACTGAAAATACGCGGCTCACCACGGGTGCTATTGAACTCGTAGCCACCGAGCTCATCATTCTCAATCGCTCGGAGGTTCCCCCTTTTCCGATGGAAGAACGCATCGGGAATGAAGATTTGCGTTTGGCGTATCGCTATCTCGATTTGCGTCGGCCCGAGATGAAAGAAAACATTCGCTTGCGTCATCGCATTACCAAGCTCCTTCGTGATGGTCTCGATGAACGTGGTTTTTGGGAAATTGAAACACCCTATTTGTCGCGACACACTCCTGAGGGCGCGCGCGAATTTTTAGTTCCTTCGAGGCTCACTCCAGGGCATTTCTATGCCTTGCCGCAAGCGCCGCAGCAATACAAGCAGCTTTTGATGGTCGGTGGGATCGATCGCTATTTTCAAATTGCGCGCTGTTTTCGCGATGAAGATTTTAGAGCAGATCGTCAACCAGAGTTTACGCAAGTTGATATCGAAGCTTCCTTCATTGATGACGAAGATATTTTCAAACTCATTGAGGAACTTTTCATTCGTGTTGTGCGTGAGGCTCGTGGCGTGGAGATCACGACGCCCTTCTTACGTTTAACGCATCGCGATGCGATGAATCGTTTTGGAAGCGATAAGCCAGACATGCGCTTTGGGATGGAGTTGCAGGATTTGGGGAATCTTTTTGCAGCGACCGAGTTCAAAGTTTTTCGCAGCGCTCTCGAAGCCAAAGGGGTCGTCAAAGCAATCAATGCAAAAGGATTTGCTTCGATTACAACCGGACAGATTGAAGCATTGACTGATGTGGCTAAGGTGGCAGGGGCGAAGGGGCTTGCTTTTATCAAAGTAGAAAACGGAGAGTGGAAGTCACCGATCGTTAAATTTTTTAGCGAAGCCGAAAAAATAGCACTGACAACAGCGCTCAATATCGAAGAGGGAGATCTGATTCTTTTTGGGGCTGACACCTGGGAAACAGTTTGCACGGCTCTTGGGCGCGTGCGACTGAAGGTGGCAGAGTTGCAAAAAATTCCGATCGATCCTCAGCAACTCGCATTTCTCTGGGTTGTCGATATGCCTCTCTTTGCTTATAGCGACGAAGACAAAAAGTGGAATGCTGTGCACCACCCCTTCACACGCCCTAAGGCGGAAGATCAGGCGCTCCTTGATGCTGGCGCATTTGGAGAAATTCGTGCGGAAGCTTATGACATTGTTCTCAACGGCGTGGAAGTTGGCGGAGGAAGCCTTCGGATTCATGAAAGCGATTTGCAGGCGCAAGTTTTTGCAGCTCTCGGAATGGATGAAGAACAACAAGAAAAACTTTTCGGCCACTTGCTTCGCGCGTTTCGTTTTGGTGCTCCGCCTCATGGAGGCATTGCCTTAGGGCTCGATCGCTTCATTGCGCTCCTTGCCCACGAGGAATCGATTCGTGATGTCATTGCTTTTCCAAAAAATAATCGTGGCGTGGAAATGATGACAGGTGCTCCCGCAGCGGTTCCTGCGAAGGATCTAAAAATGCTTTCGATCATTTCAACGCATCAGCCCAAAGCGACGCACGAGCATAAAAATAATTAACCGCAAAGAACGCAGAGAACGCAAAGAATTTTTAAAAGTATAAAAATTTGCTAGGCTCTCTATTTTTCAAAATTTTATTTTCCTTTCTTTGCGCTCTCTGCGTTCTTTGCGGTTAATTTCTTCTTTTTTCTTTTCATTGATGAAATCGACACCACGCTTGCTTGAAGGATTCACGGTCAAAATCAATGGTGTGACTGAAGATCCTGATTTAGAGAGGCCACTAAGCAAGCCGTATGCCTTTGTCTACTTCATCACGATTCACAATAACAGCGATCAAGCATTGACCGTGAAAGGACGCAAGTGGGTGGTGCGCGAAGAAGGAGGCGATGTTGCCGTGATGGAAGGAGAAGGAGTGGTGGGAGAATTTCCTTATTTATTGCCCGGTGAAAAATTTTCTTATAACAGCTACCATGTTACTGCAGGATGTGCTGTGGCTGAAGGGGCTTATCTGGCCGTAACTGATCAGGGAGAGGCTGTGATAGCAATGATTCCGGCATTTGAGTTGATTCCAATTTGAGTAGAATTCTTTCAAAACTCTACTGATGCTCCGAATTGCGGTGTGGCTCTGGTACTTCATCAGTCTCAGCGAGTTTGGAAAGAAGTCTAGTGAGCTGTTCAATAATTTCTGCTCTTGTGGTTCGCTGGTTTTTTTCCAATCGGCAAACAACTTTTTTATAACGGCTCTGTTTTCCATGACGTAAGACAATTTGTGTCTTGGGGATTTTGAAATATTCAGAAAGAAATTTGATCAACTCAATATTCGCTTTGCCTTCCTCTGGTTTTGCATGGAGTGAGATATGCAGATGCTGTTGATCAACTCCAGCAATCGCTGTCTTCCGAGCATGCGTTTTCGCAAAGATTGATAATTCTAATTCCGTTTCACTAAGAGTGTAGCAGGATCTCATTTTCCTCAAGACACCCTCGTCGCGGTTTTATACCGACGGACAAAACTTCTTAAAAACCTCATTCGCTTCGACAAGTGTTTCTTTGCTGCCGATATCAAACCAGGTGCCAGGAACGATCCAGGTGCCAACCTCGAGGCGTGGGTAGAGCCATTGAATCAGGCGGCCAGGTTGATCAGGATTATTTCCCTCTGCGATGTAAGTCTCGATGAGAGGAAGCACATCGCTGCGATAGTAGTAAAGCGCAATGCCAGTCAGCGTGCTGCTTGGTTTTGCTGGCTTTTCTTCAAAGTGTGTGATGACGCCACGCTCGTTCGTGGTGACGTTATTGTATTTTTTGATCGCTTCCAAATCACCGACATCATAAAGCGCCAACGTGGCCGGGTGAGCCTTGGCAGCGCTTGCAAACTCAGCCACAGGTTGACTAAAAAGATTGTCTCCCGCAACAACGAGAAGATCTTGGTCGAAGATATTTTCTTTTTTTAAGACGTAATGAATGTCGCCAATGGCGCCGAGTTTATCGGTATCGCTCGTTGATCCATCATTGACGATCGTGAAATGAAGTTTGGGATGTTTTTTTTGATAGCTTGTGGCCCAGGTTTTAAAGATCTCAGCAAATTTATTATTGGTGACGAGAAAGACTTTCTCAATGTCTGGGATGGGGGCAAGATTATCAATGACCCACTCCAGCATCGGCTTGCCAGCTACCTCGAGAAGAGGTTTAGGTTGGTTTTCAGTGAGGGGGTAGAGTCGGGTTGCATAGCCCGCTGCGAGGATCAAGATGTTCATAAAAGAAAAGTAATGAGTAATGAGTAACTGACGCAAGGTGTAATGTACTATGTCTAAAATTTGTTTTTTAAAAAATCTAGCAAAATAAGAATTTAGAAAAATTGATTGTCTTTCGATTTGAAAAATACTCATTACCCATTACTCATTACTTTGTCCATAGTTGAATAGATATTCATTTAAAAATCATTTTTCTAGGTCAGTTTCCGCAAACTCCAAAACAATCGCTGTTGCATTATCGCGTCCTGATTGGACGACTGCTTCTTCGACGAGGTGGTGGGCAGGAGTTTTTTGAGTGGGATGATTGAGGATGTTTACGAGTTGATGATCAAAGAGTCCATCGGTCACTCCATCCGTGCAGAGGAGTAGGCGATCGCCTCGAGAGCAATTAAAAAAGCCAACTTGAGGAGTCACAAATTGATGATCGGCTCCAAGAGCCTTTTGAAGGAGGTTGCGGCCTTGATGGTGCTTCGCTTCACGTTCGTTAATTTTTCCATGACGAAAAAGCCAGCCGACATGGGTGTCATCTTCTGAAAGCTGCTGAATAGAAAGAGGGCTGCTGCTTTGTGCAGCTGGCAAATGATAAAGTCTGCTATCTCCAATATGGGCAAAGATACAATGATGAGGTCGGAGCCAACAAAGTGTGAGGGTTGTGCCCATGCCGTGACACTCGTCGTAGCTGGCGCTTAAAAAAAGAAGGGCACGGTGGATCTCGCTAAAAAGTTCTACAAGCAAGACGGTAGTTTTAGAAATTTCTTCTTCTCGCGGAAGTTTTTTTTCTGACAAATATTTTGGGAACATCTTGGTGATTTTCTCGACGGCGATGCGGCTGGCAAATTCTCCCGCTTTGGCTCCGCCGAGGCCATCGCAGACCGCAAAGACATAGTCACGATCAAGAGGGGCTTCTCCCATTTTCCCAAGAAGGTGAATCTCTTGGGCGTCGAGAACTAATCCTAAAAAACTATCTTCGTTATTCGTACGCACTCTTCCTCGGTCGGTGTGGCCTGACCAGCGGAGGGAAGAAGGGCTGAAGGCTGAGGGCTGAGGGCTGAAGGTATGCAAAGGAAAAAAATTTTGATTTGTGGAACAAGTGTCAAAAGAATGTTTTCAATAAATTCGTTAAAAATTAATCTTTGTTAAGTAAGTCAAAAAACCTTTAGTCCTCAGCCTTAAGCCCTTTGTCTTCGATCATCGTTGCAAATTCAAAATCGATAATACAAAAACGACCGTCTCGTTGTCGGTAAGTGATATTTCGTTTATCACGATCATCATGGCGTACGCCATACTGTTCTAGTTCATCAAAAAGTTCTTGCAGGCGCCCCTCATCGAGGTGCTCTACGCGAGATCCACAGCTCGTTGTGACAATTTTTAAAGCGCTTTCATCGATTTCTAATAAACGCGGTACAAAGGGGCAATGATGTTGGTCCAAAAAACGGAGCATCTTCACTTCGTTAGTAAAGCGCTCTGCGGCTTGTGGCCCGCGAAATTGCTTTAAGACACGTCCATCAAAAGTGACGTGAACGGTAGCCCGAAGAGTGTCTTTAACAGCTTGCATGGAGAATCAGGTTACAGATTTCAGATTACAGTTTACAGATTTTTTTAAGGTTTTAAAACAAAGTCTATGATTATCATTGCCAGCAACTTTATTTAAATTTAGATTTTCGAATTTAATTGGATTCTTCCTGTTCCCTATAACCCTGTACCCTGCTCATTATGGCTAAATACAAATTAGAATATATCTGGCTCGACGGTTATGAACCCGTTGCCAATCTCCGTAGCAAAACTACCGTCAAAGAATTTGAAACAGCGCCCACCTTGGCTGAAATTCCGATGTGGAATTTTGATGGAAGTTCGACGCGTCAAGCAGAGGGAAAAAGCTCAGATTGTATCCTCAAGCCGGTGGCTCTCTATGTCGATCCGACCAAAGAAAATGGATTTCTTGTCATGGCTGAGGTCTTGATGCCAGATGGCACGCCCCATCCTTCGAACTCGCGCGCCACGATCATCGATGAGCCTGATGTCTGGTTTGGATTTGAACAGGAATATTTTCTTTATAGCGAAGGACGTCCACTCGGCTTTCCTCAAAGTGGTTTTCCGGAACCACAAGGCCGTTATTACTGCGGTGTGGGTTATGCACAAGTTGGTGGTATCGCTCGTGACATTGTCGATGAACACCTAGAACTTTGTCTTGCCGCAGGGATCAACCACGAGGGGATTAATGCGGAAGTGGCCAAAGGACAATGGGAGTTCCAAGTTTTTGGGAAAGGCTCCAAAACCGCTGCTGATGAGGTTTGGATGGCCCGCTACTTGCTGATGCGTCTCTGTGAAAGCTATGGCGTTGATGTGGAGTTTCATTGCAAGCCGCTCGGAAAAGATTTTGATTGGAACGGTTCCGGTATGCATTGTAATTTTTCTACCAAATTTATGCGTGAACAAGGTGGCAAAGACTATTTTGAAAAGTTGATGGCCGCTTTTGATAAATTCAAAAACGAACACATCGCTGTTTATGGTCCTGACAACCATCTTCGTCTGACAGGACTTCATGAGACACAGTCGATTGATAAATTTAATTATGGAATAGCCAATCGTGGTGCTTCCATTCGGATTCCTCACAGCTTTGTTAACAGCGGTTACAAAGGCTACCTCGAAGATCGCCGTCCTAATTCTCAGGCCGATCCGTACAAGATCGCAAGCCGCATCGTGCAGACGATTGCGACGGTGCCTACGAAGTAGGACAGAAAGAGGGTTCATCACAAGGATCACAAATGCCGCTAACGCAGCAACACAAGGAGCACAAAAAGAATTTTTTATAAAAAAATCTCTTTTGTGATCTATGCGATGTCGTTGAAAGCGACATTTGTAATCTTTGTGGTTAAATTCTTATTTCTTTCTAAAAAAGATTGCATGCAGCTCAAGTTCTGTTACAGTCACGGGCTGCGCAAATTTATCATTGCCGTCGGTCCTTGGGTGCTCCGTTTTTTGCTGAGTGCCAGATAGCGCCAAGGGAAACCCGGCACAGGAAACATTACTATTATGCCTATTCGTCTTGGTCGTTTTGAAATGCCAAAATCTCTTGTTAAAGAAGAGAACGCCGCTACTCCTACCTACGCAAAGTTTATTGCTGAGCCGTTTGAAGCTGGTTACGGCCACACCATTGGGAACTCGTTGCGTCGGACATTGCTCTCCTCGCTCGAAGGTGCCGCTATTACTTCCGTTCGTATTGAAGGTGCTGCTCATGAATTTTCCAGCTTACCAGGCGTGGTAGAAGATGTTGTTGAAATCATCCTCAACCTCAAGAAGGTAAAATTTAAAGCTCATGATCATGAAGTGCGGAACTTGATTCTTTCGGTTAACAAAGAAGGAGCCGTTACCGCAGGAGACATTGCTTCCAGCGCTCAATGCGAAGTTCTGAACCCAGAGCAACATATTTGTACCCTCGACAAGAAGATGAAGTTTGAGGCTGAGCTCGAGATCAAGGTAGGGCGCGGCTTTGCAACAGGTGATGAAAATAAATATCCTGACATGCCGATCGGTGTGATTGCAATTGATTCCATTTTTTCTCCAGTCACAAAGGTTAAATACTCTGTCGAGAATACTCGTGTTGGACAACGTACCGATTACGACAAGCTGATTCTTGAACTCTGGACTGATGGCCGTTTGACACCTGAGGAAGCTGTCCTTCAAGCTTCCGCTATCTTGCGTCACCATCTCGATGTCTTCGTCAATTATGATGATACTCAAATTGAGTTTGATGAAACTCCAACGGAAGTCAGTCAAGAAAACAGCCGTTTAAAGAAATTGCTTGCAATGAGTGTCAATGAAATTGAGCTCTCTGTACGTGCAGCCAACTGCTTGAATAATGCTAACATTACATCAGTCGGACAATTGGCTCAAAAATCAGAACCTGAAATGCTGAAGTATCGTAACTTTGGTAAGAAATCACTCAATGAAATCAAAGACAAACTTGTTCAACTTGGTCTTGGACTTGGTATGAAGTTTGAGGCAGGCCTTATTGAGGTTTCTGCTCCAGTAGTGGAATAGTTTTTGATTTTTCAACTTTTAACATTACTTTTAAATTATGCGCCATCGCAGAAAAACTGTTAAGCTCGGCCGCTCCACAGCGCACCGAGATTCTATGCTCTCCAATCAAGTTTGTAGCTTGATCGAGCACCGTCGTATTAAAACAACACTTGCTAAGGCAAAGGCAACAAAGCCGCTTGCAGAAAAGATGGTCACTCTTGGTAAAAAAGGGGATCTTCATGCACGCCGGATAGCGATTTCCTATCTCAAGCAAAAAGATATCGTCAAAGTCCTTTTTGAAAATATTGCGCCTGCTGCGGCGAATCGCCAAGGTGGGTACACACGAATTATTAAGCTAGGACCTCGTCAGAGTGATAGTGCTCCGATGGCTTACTTAGAATGGGTCGATGCGCCTGTAGTATCAACTACTGAGACAACTGTTGAAGCTGAAAAAGCTTCGAAAGAATAAATCCCCAGAACCGGTGAGGCCGGGACTAAAATAGCCTCGTAACAAAAATCACAATGAGCCTGGATGCAAATCCGGGCTCATTTGTTTAGAGCGCATCCCAAATGCTACTGATGCTGTGAATTACTACGTTGCTGTGGTGCTCACCGCTTCACGTATTATATATACGCTCAGCGTCTGTGCTCCTCGCGCCTTGTACTTCACTAGCCTCAGCGCATTTGGAATACACTCTACACCTAGCTTAGAAATTTCTCCTGTAACCTGTGATCTGTAATCTGTAACCTGAGCTCATGAATATTGGAATTGCCCAAATTAACAGTACTGTTGGTGATCTTGCAGGCAATGCAGGCCTCATCCTCGCTGCCTATCGCGATCTGGTCGCGCAAGGAGCCGAGTTGGTGATCACGCCAGAGTTGGCGTTGACAGGTTATCCGCCGCAAGATCTTCTTTTTGTCAGTGACTTTGTAGGGCGTACGCGGCAGCAGCTTGATCGGCTGCAAGAACAAGTCGGTACTGTTCCTCTCGTTGTTGGATTTGTCGATGTGAATTCGAGTGCACAAGGAAAACCATTTTTTAATGCAGCTGCAGTCTTGAGAAAAGATTATCCAATTATTGTTGCGCATAAGCGATTGCTCCCGACTTACGATGTCTTTGATGAGGCCCGCTATTTTGAGCCAGGAAAAGAAGTGTCTTTGTTTGAGGTTCAAGGAAAAAAAATAGGCATCACCATTTGCGAAGATCTTTGGACACCCGACTATTTGCCGCAAGCTCTTTATCGCTATGATCCCCTTCAGGAGCTGATGGCATCAGGGGCTGAGATGATTGTCAATTTGAGTGCTTCTCCTTTTCAAATAGGGAAGTCAGCACTGCGCGAACAAATGTTGCGCGCTCAAGCAAAGCGTTTTCACGTTTCCATCGTCTATTGCAATGCTGTGGGAGCGAATGATCAATTGATTTTTGATGGAAACTCGTTGGTGATTGCTGCTGGTGGCAATGCGGTGCAACGCTTGTCAGGATGTCGTGAAGAAAACAAAGTCATCGATGAGCAATGGGGTCAGTCCCTTAATGTTAAGCATGAAATGACAAATTACGGGACTGACCCGCTTGCTCCTAAAAAGAGCCTTCGCGACGTGGAGCTGGAAGAGCTTTACGATGCCTTGGTCTTGGGAGTGAGAGATTATCTTCACAAATGTGGTTTTAAAAAAGCGCTTCTCGGACTCAGCGGTGGGATCGATTCCGCGTTAGTGGCCACCATCGCTGTTGAGGCGCTGGGAGCGGATTCGGTAACGGGAGTTTTGATGCCAGGGCCTTACTCATCACAAGGGAGCATCGATGATGCTCATGCCTTGGCGAATAATCTGGGAATGCAAACACTCCATTTGCCCATCACAACCTCTTACGAAGGGATGCTGCGGGCGCTTCAAGAACCTTTTGCAGGATATTCTGCAGACATTACTGAAGAAAATCTTCAGTCGCGATTGCGCGGTGTAACGTTGATGGCCCTTTCTAACAAACTGGGAAGTATGGTTCTTACAACAGGAAATAAAAGCGAGATGGCAGTCGGCTATTGCACGTTGTATGGCGACATGTGTGGTGGCCTTGCCGTAATTGCTGATGTACCAAAAACCATCGTCTATGAATTGTCACATTGGATCAATCGTCAGCGAGAGATCATTCCGCGTGCCACATTAGAAAAAGATCCTAGCGCCGAGTTGAGGCCCAATCAAAAAGATCAAGACTCATTGCCGCCTTATGAGATCCTCGATGCGATCTTGCGACTTGCTGTTGAAGAGCATCGCTCTATTGCAGAAATTGTGGCGCTGGGATTTGAAGAGAAAACAGTTCGCTGGATAGTGACTCAAGTTTATCGCAGTGAGTACAAACGTCAGCAGGCCGCTCCTGGCTTAAAGGTCACAGGGAGAGCTTTTGGAGTTGGACGGCGCTTTCCGATTGCGCAAAGGTATCAAGAAGGTTAATTGTTTTTATTGATACAATGAGTGACGTAAAAAACAATCGATCTTTTGGTAACTACCTGACGAATCAGGATTGCATTTCTGAAAAAAAAAGTCTGTTGGATACAGTCAAGCAAGCTGGCTCGCAAGCTGGTTCAGCTGTTTTTAAGGGTTTTTCCAATATTTTATCTTCCATTACAGTAAGATTTTCCTTTGCTAAGCAAAGTCTATTGAATCAATGTAAAAACCAAGCAGCAAACGCAGGTGGGGGAATATCGGGTAAATTGACTGAAACAGGAAGGGCCTCAAGTGGGTTCAGTCTGAGAGACTATTTGGGGAAAATAAATTTTTCTTTTTCCAATTCAAGAGAAAGCGATTTAACTCCTTCAGAAGTGAAAGTGACAAGAGATTCTTTTTTTGCGCCGATAGAAAGGACTTTTAACGAGCCGCGTAAATTCAATTAGTTTTTCTAAAGAGTTTTTAGTGTCGTGTAAGGCTGGTGAAAATAAAGGCAGATTGATTTTTTAATTCTTCTTTTCTTTTTTCAAGATCGCTGCCTCATCTCTAAAAATCAACGCTGCTGAATTCAAACAATAGCGCAGTCCCGTTGGTGGAGGTCCATCATTGAAGACATGGCCCAAATGGCCGCCGCAACGTGCGCAGAGAATCTCATTGCGGACCATCCCGTGAGAAGTGTCATGATGAGTGATGATGTTTTCTTTGGTAAAGGGTTGGAAAAAACTGGGCCAGCCAGTGCCAGAGTGAAATTTGGACGAAGAGGAAAACAGCGGGAGATCACACCCTGCACAACAATAAATTCCATCTTGGTGATTGTCCAAAAGGTTGCCACAAAAAGGAGCCTCTGTTCCTTTCGCTCGAAGAATGCGATAGGCTGTAGGGCCGAGTTGTTTTTCCCATTCAGCGTCCGTCTTAACAACGCGTGGGACTGAGACCAATGGCCCTGGCAAGCCATTGGGGCCAACAAGATGGACATCAACATTATTAGAAGAATTATTCATCGCAGAGAGAGAAGTAGCATAACACAAACTAAATAAAATGATTTTGATAATATTTTGTGACATTGAAAGAATTGTTTTCGTTTCAACTTTGTTTGACAATAGAATAGTAACGCCTCTATGAACTACTCAGCAGCACTTCAAACTCTTCTTCCTCCAGTCTCCAGCCTCCAGCCTCCAGCCTTTCTTACAGCCTGGGTCCTTCTTGCCGTAGGAGCTTATTTTATCGGCTCTTTCCCTGCTGGCTATTTGGTGGGACGCTGCTGTGGTATTGATATTCGCCAGCATGGAAGTGGAAATATTGGAGCGACTAATGTGGTGCGGGTGCTTGGGAAAAAATGGGGAGGAATTGTTTTTGCGATCGATTTTTTAAAAGGATGGTTGCCTGTCATTTTAGCAACACGATGGAGTGAGGCTGTTCATATCAATCCTCACTCCGCTCCAGGAGCCCTTGCAGCATTGATGGCGTTGTTAGGTCATAACTTTCCTTGTTGGCTGAGTTTTCGAGGAGGAAAGGGGATTTCAACATCAGCAGGAATTATTGTCGGCCTTTTTCCAGGAGCATTTCCTTTTTGTATAGGAAGTTGGTTGATTGTTTTTTTTACGACGGGCTATGTCTCGCTAGCTTCTCTTGTTGGGGCTTCGATGTTGCCGCTGACCGTTGCGGTATTTTATTTTTTTGGGTCTCGTTATGATTGGCCTTCTTGGATAAGCGCTGACTGGCTTTCATTTCTGGTTGCACTCTTGATGGCGATTGTTGTGATTTGGAGGCATCGCGGAAATTTGAAGCGATTATGCCAGGGAACAGAACCCAATTTTAAAAGCAAAAAAAAGTAATTTTATGACATCGTCAAAAAAAATTTGTGTATTGGGAACTGGAAGCTGGGGCAGCGCCTTGGCATTGACCATGGCACAACAAGGAGATTCCATAACGCTTTGGGGGCACAATCCTCATCATGTTGAAGAAATAAAAATATCGCGACTCAATCCAGCTTACGTTCCTGGTGTCATTTTTCCAAAAAACATTCATCTGACTCACGAGCTCGCTGAGTGTGCTGATGCTGGCGCAATCTTTTTTGTCATCCCTTCGAAATTTTTAAGAAACGTGGCAACAGCTTTTGCAAAAGTTGCTCCTCGTTTTTCTGGAACGTTGATTTCTTGCACAAAAGGAATAGAACATAGCAGCGGTAAATTGATGAGTGAAGTTTTAGCAGAGATCTTGCCTCATGCCTCTATGGCGGTCCTCTCTGGTCCAAATTTAGCGGGAGATATCTCTCGCGGCTTGCCTGCGGCTGGGGTTTTGGGATGTGAAGAGCCTGCCTTGACGACAAGATTGCTCTCCATTTTTCAAGAAACTTCCTATCGCGCTTATAGCAGTTCGGACATTCGCGGCATTCAACTTGGCGGTGCCTTAAAAAATATTTTTGCCATTGCTGCTGCTGTCTCTGATGGTTTGGGAATGGGAGAAAATGCTAAAGCTGGGATTGTGACCAGATCTCTTGCGGAAATGACTCGTCTAGGAATGGCTATGGGAGGCGATCGCCAGACCTTTAGTGGATTGAGTGGCGTCGGAGATCTGATGGCGACCTGTTTTAGTCCTCACAGTCGCAATTATCAAGCAGGCTTGCAATTGTGTCGTGGAAAATCAGTAAGTGAAATTCAACATTCCATGGTGATGGTTGCGGAAGGACTTCCTACCGCTCAAAGCGCTCAGGCTTGTGCTCAAAAGCTTGATATCGAAGTGCCGATTATTGACGCTGTTGTTGATCTTCTTCATCAAAAGAAAACGCCTCAGGAAGCGATGTATGATCTGCTACAACGAAAATTACGTTCGGAAGAGGAGGTGTAAACAGACTAAAAACTGCTTCGTAATAGTTTGAGTACTGTAGTTTGAGTTTGAGTTCAATAGGCTGCGCTTCATAAAAAATTTGTCATTTTTTGGCGCGCACTAATCCGTGTGCTTTGCGGTTTTATTTTTGTTTATTTTGCCGAAGGCCTCGGTAACTCAAACTTCAAATACTCAAACTTTCGCATAGCGATCGCTATCTTTGTACTGTTACTGGTGTACCAATGGGCGTCACTTCAAAGAACTTCTTCGCCATGCGATCGGGAAGTCTGATGCAACCATGAGAATCAGGAACGCCTGGAAGAAAACCGGTATGCATTCCAACACCTGGATAAATCATCATGAAATAAGGCATGGGAGAGCCGACAAAATGAGCTCCTTTCGGCATTTTGATTTCTTTGGTGACGATATTTTTGACGACCACTTCTCCCTGACTGTTGACATAGTCACCACATTCCGAAGAAACATGGTGAAGGTCTTTTTTGCTAATTTTATAATGCCCTATTTTTGTCTCTCGTCCTTCACATCCCGTCGAAACCGCAGAGACTCCAACTAGTTTGTTTCCTTTGTAATAGTAAAGTCGTTGTTCACTCAAGTCGATGACGATGGAAGGAGAACCTGGAACATTCTCAGCATCCCAGTAAGAAATTTGATCTGCTAAGGACAAGCGCGATTGGCGCGTCAAGGATCCATCGGTGCCAAGATATTTCAATGAGTGATCATCAAGGCGATGGTCATACGAAGCACAGCTCGAAAAAAAGAGAGCGGTGAGAACAACAAAAGGTAAGAAAAAAGAAGAAACACGCATCTTCTTAAGGATAAAAAAATAGATTCTAGAGGCAAGATTTTTTAGTTCAAAGTAGGCTCAGCTAAAATTGCTTTTAGGTTCGCTGAGGCAGATGTAATACAAGGAACCTCGGAGCGCAGGCGCTGAGCGTATATTAATACGTGAAGCGACGAGCACCGGAGTGACGCAGTAGTACCCTGCCTCAGTAGAGTATAAAAGCAATTTTTCAGATTTCATTATGCCCAATAAACACCTTGATCGGAAATTGATTCGTCAGCTTGACGGGGTCGGCACGATAGCTTTGAAGTTCTCCTTTGTAATAAACAGCGACGACATAACCGACGTAATAAAGATCTGGCGTGACAGTTTCGGGTTGATAAGTGACTTCTAAAATCTCTGGTTCCGCATCTTTCCATTCAACAGGAGAACGGACCCAGCGTGAGGTGACAGGCGCTTTGCTGGCAATAATCTCCTCTCCTTGTTGGTCATAAAAATAGACTTGGACTTTAATATCGGGAATCGAAATTGGTTCCTGTGTTTGTGATTTGATGGCAATTTTAAGCATCTGCTCTCCTAGGTTGCCCTGAGTATGCCGGATATCGATGATGCTCAAACTGGCGCCCGGTTGCGGATTGTTGCCTTCAACCAATGCGGTCTCAGCTTTAGCAACTACTTCATTGCGAGAGGGTCCACTTTCTGATCGCGAGGAAAGTGGAGTTGCTTTTTTTTGATGAGAGTCAACTATTGGTAGCAATTTTTCTGAAGCGCTTGGAGTTTTGTGAGGAAGTAGCCCAACCAAAGTCGTCGTCACGCGTGGAGCCAATACGATGAGAGCTGCAGCAAGTTGGATCGTGGCAATGCCGATCAAGATTTTTAATGTGATGCTAAAGAAAGGATTTCCAGCAGGCTTCGTAGGTAGAGGCGTTGTCTTGGAGTTTTTAGGACGCATAATTACTGTTCAAGATAGAAAAGAAAATTTAAAAAAAGAAAACTAAAGTTTTTTGAGAAATTTTGCGCCAGGTTAAAAGGACATCATTTGTAAAAAAGAAAGGCACATGATACGGAGCTTCCCTTCAACTCTTCAACACCTCAACAGCTGCGAAGCAGCGTTCAACAACTCCCAGCGGTACGTTGGGAGTTATGCATCTTCTTCAACCACTCTTTGTAAATGATCGGAGAAATTTCGGAAGGTTTAATTTCACTCCTGCCTCCCCAAAAAACGTTTGTGTAGAGCAGGGGAATACCAGCTTCTTGTAGGTGTTGGTCCATAGCTGCTTTATGTTCGAAGAGGCGTCCGCGATCAGTTCCGTGAGCTACTCCCATGATGTTGACATGGTGAAACTCCGGGCCTCCTTCTCGCCAATAGCAATGAGTCATAATATCGTGGCGGCCAATTTCTGCGCCAGCTTCTGCCTCACGTCCTGGAGGGACAGCCCAATGGAAGAGGCCGTTAAAACGAGTTACTCGCACGCCTGTTGCAGAGGGTTTGACATGTTCTAAAAAAGTGGAGAAGCGCCCCAACAGTTTTCTCTCCTCCAAGGAGCGTCCAATCGCCAAAAATTCTTCTTCCGGGATGCCGGCTTTTTCAGCACGTTGGCGCCATGGAAAGGAGGTGATTTCTTCGGGAAGAAACTCGCGTTTTAATTCCAAAAGAATTTCCCATTCGCGATTAGTGAGCTTGACCACAGAAGGCATCATCATCGTTGCGGGCTGATCGGCGCGATCCCCGGGTTGAGATGTTTTGCGACGAACATGACCCACGCCAAGTGCAAAAATTCCTTTGGCAGGCATGAGTCGAAAACTCTCGGCTCCGGTTTTTTGCTGAAGGAGTTCGCAATGTTCTTGGAGTGAAAATTCGGTGGGCACTTTAATCGTGGTCCAAAGTTTAAAAGCTCCACCAGGAATATTGGCATCTGTTGAGCGAGTGACCACATGTCCGGAGAAAGGGTCTTCGCGAAACATAAAATCAAAAGCGGTATCGAGCTTTCCCTCAGGGATACGCCATGCAACAAGCGACCCTGGCGCCAAATTATTTGCAATGAGTGTCTGACGGACTCGGCGAATCGTACCCGCTTCTAGCATGGCTCGGATTCTTGATAAAACGACCTCGAGTGGCTGGCCTGATTTCTCCGCAATCAATGAAAAAGGATCTTCATGAAATCCAGCAATCTTATCTTCGGAGATTGCGAGGATAGCCGCGTTGATGGGATCGTTGTGTTCGGTAGGAGTAGGCTGGGGAATATTCACAGGGATGGAAGCGATAGAAGGAATAAAAGAAGTTTTTTGAAAGTGAAATATATTTTTAGAAGTGTTGCCAGAATTTATCGAAAACTAATTAAAAAAAATTTATAGAAGCTAAAAAGAAAATTTATTTTATCCCTTCTATCGCTTCCATCCCTGTGAATTTTATTAGCTTGTAGCTCCCTCATCGATTAATTGCCAAAAAGCTCCAGCATCAGCAATCTGTTCATCTTCGGTCATCGGAAGCTCCGAGCGATAAAGAAAATCGCGAATGGTATTTTTATGAAGAACGCGATGAACGATCACTCCCTTGGGATGTGCCTCAAAGTAGATGCGATAGTCGACGCAACGATAACGAAAAAGTTTTCTCCCATCACGATGAATCGCACCAAATTTTTCATTGCCGAGACTTTCGAGGTCTTGAGGTAAAACTTGGAACTCGCACAGAAGATCAAGTTGCAGTTCTTTGGGGAGCACGCTCATTTCAGCGGCACTGATAGGATTGAAAATAACTTGGAACATGAAGGTTGCTATTTAATCACAAGAAACTCACAGGAAAAAGAAAGAAAATAGCCACAAAAGAACACAAGGAACACAAAGAAAAGATTTTTAATTTTTCGTGTTCCTTGTGTTCTTTTGTGGCTATTCCTTTTTTTCTAAATATTCTTTGCGGTTAATTTTTCCACAGCAAATGACAAATGATGAGTGAGGCAACGACGCCTGCTGTATCCGCAATGAGCCCAGCTGCCAAGGCATGGCGTCCTCGTTTGATTGCTACAGAACCAAAGTAGACAGCGAGGACATAGAGTGTTGTTTCGGTGCCACCGAGAATGGTGCCTGCTAATTGACTCACAAAACTATTTGGTCCCGCACTCTTCACTATTTCTGCAAAGCAGCCAACCGCAGCGCCGCCACTCAACGGTCTCACAAAAATAAGCGGCAATAATTGAGAAGGGAGTCCAATGCGATCAAGAAGGGGAGCTAGGAGATGACTTAAAAAATCGATACATCCTGCAGCGCGAAAAATTCCAATCGCAACCAAGATCGCCACGAGGTAAGGAAAAATGCGCAGGATAACTTGAAACCCTTCTTTGGCACCTTCCACAAATTCTTCATAGACAGGAACGCCGCGCAAGAAAGCGTAGAGCGGGAAAAAACCGAGAAGAAACGGAATGGCCAAAAGCGAGATTGTCTCAAGAATCCCTAAAAATAGGGAGATAGAGCCTGCGCGGCGCGCTGCTATCTGCCACGCAGCTCCCACAAAAAGCATCACAAAAAGAAAGAGTGTTCCTTTTCCAAAAGTGGAGAGGGGTTTTGGTGGAACGCTGATTTCAAAAGCTGGAGCGCTGGTTGATTCCATTGCGATGCTTTTTGATGTTGGCAACGAGGGCAACGGTGGTAATGAAAAAACGGGCATGCGTTGGAGAAGTTTTGCTGCAGTGATGCCGAAGATGCAGGAGCAAGTGGAAGCGATGAGAGCTGTGCCGATGATCGAAGTCGGATGAATCGCGCCAGCGGCTGCCAAAATTCCGATGGCCGTGGCAGGAATCAGCTGAATGGAGCTCGTGTTGATCGCCAAAAAAGTACACATCGCATTAGTCGCTACGCCGGGGCGGCGATTGAGTGTTTGCAAATCTTGCATCGCGCGAAGCCCAAGAGGAGTGGCTGCATTGCCAAGCCCCAGCATGTTGGCGGCAATGTTCATCACGATCGATCCCATCGCGGGATGATTGGGGGGGACATCAGGAAAAAGTCTGACAAGGAGTGGTCGCAACAACGCAGCGAGTTTTTGAAGGGCTCCTGATTTTTCAGCAAGCCGCATGATTCCGAGCCAGAGGGCCATGACTCCTGCGAGAGGAAGAGAGATGGTCATGATGGCCGTCTTGCAAGCTTCGAACGTTGCTGCTGTGACTGCTTCAAGATGACCCGTGAGGAGCCCTGTGATAATGCCGATGAGAAGGAGTCCTAACCAGATGGGGTTGATCATGGGAGCAGGTTACAGATGAAGGGCTGGAGGTTACAGGAAAAATTTTATATAGCTTTTTCATTTCATCAGGATGAGCTGATTAAGAAAAATAAAATGAGAGAAAAATAAAAAAAGATTTTCCTGCGACCTGTAATCTGTAACCTGCTACCTGATCATGCAAGTTATCCTCACTAAAAAATTCAGATTCGAAGCCGCACAGACAGTGCCTCACATCACCCGTTGCAAAAAGATGCATGGGCATAGTTTTAAAATCGAGATTTCCTTAAAAGGTGAGAAAGATCCAACGACAGGATACTTCTGCGATCATGCTCTCATCAGCAAAGCGATGGCTCCTTTGATCGAGCTTGTGGATCATTCTTACTTGAACGACATCGAGGGACTTGAAAATCCAACTATCGAAAATATGTGTGGTTGGTTTTGGGAAAAGCTGGCGCCTCAGTTGCCTGGCCTCTATGAAATTGTCATTCATGAGACGCCGAAGGCTAGGTGTACTTATCGAGGCGAATAAAAAACTGTCTCATTAATTCTACTGCTGCGGCGAAGAGCTGTGTCGCGTCGGTGCTCGCGTCATCGAGTATTAACTATACACTCAGCCGCTGTGCGCCGCCTCTCCTGGCTCTTCATCCGCATCAGCGAATTTCTGAGACAGTTTTATTTGTAGTGAAGTATTTTCAATTTTGTTAAACTTTATTCTTTGGTAGAGTCCTAGATTTTTCTTTCATCTGATTTATTTTTTTACAATATCATAACCGTGACCTCAAACACCACCCACCGCCAAGAATTCGACAGCATGGGAACGATTCCTGTTCCTCATCATCGCTACTACGGGGCGCAAACAGCACGATCGCTCATTCACTTCAACATTGGAGATGATGTGAAGCCTGCAGCCTTGATCAAAGCCTTGGGGCAGCTCAAAAAAGCCTGTGCTTTGGCGAATTGCGATCTTGGCATTTTGAGCCAAGAAAAAAAAGAGCTCATCGTGCAGGCTGCTGATGAAGTGATTGCAGGAAAATTGAACGAGCACTTTCCGCTACGCATTTGGCAAACAGGAAGCGGAACGCAGAGCAATATGAATGCGAACGAAGTGATTTCCAATCGTGCGATCGAATTAGCTGGTGGTGTCCTCGGTTCCAAGACCCCGATTCATCCTAATGACGACGTGAACAAATCACAGTCTTCCAACGATACATTCCCCACGGCGATGAATGTAGCAGCAGTCGCTGTGCTGAAAGAGCATCTCCTGCCAAGGGTTCTTGAGTTGAGGCATATGTTAAATGAAAAAGCCAAAGCTTTTTCACACATTGTTAAAATTGGACGGACTCATTTGCAAGATGCCACGCCGATCACATTGGGGCAGGAATTTTCAGGCTACGTAGCGATGTTGGATCAAGATTTGAAACGCATCGAAGTCGCACTTGATGGGTTGTTGCCTCTTGCAATTGGGGGCACTGCTGTTGGGACTGGTCTCAATGCACCTCCTGAATTTGGAGCAAAAGTTGCTGCTTACTTGGCCACGATGACTGGTTTTCGTTTTGTCTCTGCGGAAAATAAATTTGCTGCATTAGCCAGCCATGGAGAATTTGTCATGGCCAGTGGCGCCTTAAAATCGCTCGCTGCTTCGCTCATGAAAATAGCGAACGATCTTCGTTGGTTGGGCTCGGGACCTCGTTGTGGCCTTGGAGAGTTGATCTTGCCTGAAAATGAACCGGGCTCATCGATCATGCCTGGCAAGGTAAATCCGACGCAGTGTGAGGCGGTCACCATGGTGGCCGTTCAAGTGATGGGAAATGATACGGCGATCGGCATTGCAGCATCACAGGGAAATTTTGAACTGAATGTTTTTAAACCGCTCATCATTCACAACTTTCTCCACTCGGTACGTCTGCTTGGCGATGTCTGCCATTCTTTCACAGAACATTGCGTCGAAGGGATTGAAGTGAATCATCAACAAATTAAAAAATATGTGAAAGAGTCGCTAATGTTGGTCACCGCTCTTAACACGCACATCGGCTATGACAAAGCGGCTCAGATCGCAAAGAAAGCGCATCAAGAAGGAATGACGCTCCGCGAAGCAGCGCTGGCGCTAGGTTTCGTGACCGAAGAACAGTTTGATGCATGGGTCGTGGCGAAAAATATGACAGGGAGCTGCTAAAACAGCAGTTTGAGTATTGCAGTTTGAGTTTGAATTGCCGAGATCTTCGGTAAAATAAAAAAATCTGCCCGGAAGTGAACGGCTTTTGAAAAGCAGTCGAGATTTGTTTGGTGCAGCCGCTTAGTGGCAATAAATTTTATTTGCAGCTATTCACCTGCTTATACCATCTTTAATAATTACTAAGACCATTTGACTTGTTGCAACTCGCTCGCGCCCGCGAGGCTCGCCCTTACGGGCTGCCTTCGGCAGTCGATCCAGCGGCTGCCACGCCGCATGTATGTTTTGGCGCTGAGCATCGTTGTCATCTCTAGCGTTATCTTTGGATAGCGCTTCGGTCTGACGCCTTACTCAACACCAAAACTCCTGCCTCAAATAATCTCATTAATTATTAAAGATGGTATTATTTCTGTTGAGTAGAGCTCTTGTGAAATCATGTAAATAAGATTATATTCTCGAAATGGAATTAACTTCCCTCTGGGGCTCCACCTTTTTTTATTTGTTTAGTTTTTGCTCGACGCTCTTGGCATTGAGGGCAAAACAGATTCATCCCGGGAGGTTTAGTTTTGCGGCGATTTTTTTAGGAGTCTTATGTCAAAGCTGGTTTTTAGCGTTGAGGGGAAAAGGAACACACGCTTGTCCTATCACGACCTTGCCGGAGATGTTGATTTTTTTGAGTTGGGCCATCGGTTGGTTTTACCTTCTTATTGGCTCAACCTATCGTGTTTCATTGATGGGAACTTTTACAGCACCGCTCATTGTGATTCTTCAATCGGCGGGCTTGCTATTGCTAGGTCCAGCAGTTCCGATGCAGCATTCACTCAATTCCTGGATTGAAGCACATGCCGCGCTCTCGCTGGTTGCCTTTGGCGCATTAGGATTGGCTTCTGTTTCAGCACTGATGTTTTTATTTCAAGAAGCGCAACTCAAGTCGCAAGCGCCTGCTCCCATTTTTCATTTTCTGCCGCCGATGCAATTATTGGAAATAACAACAACGCGCTTGTTGTGGTTAGGATTGGGATTGCTGACGATGAGTTTTCTCGCTGGCGCCTTGTCTGCAATTTCTATTTCAGGAATAAAATTTTGGGTTTCATTTTTGTTGTGGGGAAGTTATGGACTGCTGGGAGTGGCTCAGCAAGCGCGTCGCTTCTCGGTCCATCGTTTTGCTCAAGGAGTGATTTTGATTTTTCTTTTCGCACTTGGTATCCTTTTTTGGCTTTCATGAATATTTTCTGCGCTGGCCTCAATCATCGAACGGCTTCGCTCAGCATGCGAGAGCAGGCTGCTATTCAAGATCGGGAGATGGCTGCCATGCTCGAGCGTGTACGAAAAATTGATGGTGTTTCTGGAGCTGTGATGCTCTCGACCTGCAACCGTGTCGAGCTCTACGCATCGACCTTATGTCCTTTGCAAACGTTGCATGGTTTCGAAGAAATTCTCCAGGAACGTTCAGGAGAAATGCTGCCGCTTTATCATCACACGACTCCCGCAGCCGTGCGCCATCTTTTTCGCGTGGCTAGTGGGCTCGATTCGATGGTCATTGGGGAAACGGAAATTTTTGGGCAGGTAAAAAAAGCGTATGCGCTCGCTTCGGAATATGGAACAACAACAGGTCCACTCCATCGCTTGTTTCAACATGCTTTTCGAGTAGCAAAATCAGTGAGGACCGAAACGCAGATAACACGTGGTGCTGTTTCTGTTGGTTCGGTAGCAGTGGAGCTTGCCGAAAAGATTTTTGGAGAGCTCGACCAATGTCGGGTCATGATTTTGGGAGCAGGAGAAATCAGTGAACGCACAGCGCGCAGTCTTCAATCACGAGGTGTACGAAGTGTTATTGTTTCGAATCGCACTTATGATCGCGCTGCCGCTTTGGCAGCCGAGATCGGTGGGATGGCACTCCACTTTGATCATTGGGAAAAGACATTCGCCGATGTCGACATCGTGATCAGTTCGACAGGTGCGCCTCATGCAATTCTTACGGTAGAAAAATTAAAGCCGCTCCTCAAACAACGTAAAAAACGTCCACTCTTCGTGATTGATCTGGCTGTCCCTCGCGATGCCGAGCCTGCTATCAACGAGCTCGAAGGAGTTTTTCTCTATGACATCGACAGCCTTCAACAAATCGCCGCGCAGTCCCTGGACGTGCGCCGCCAAGAAGTCGTGCGTTGCGAATTGATGATCGAGGAGCATGTTGGAACTTTTTTAAAATGGTTGAGGAGTAAAAATAGCTCTGGCGCCAAAATGAGAGAATCCTGAGCCCGTCCCTTAAACTCTTAAACAGAGCCTGATCTACAGAGCAAATCACTGCTGTCCAAAACGATTGTTTAATTTGAAATAAGAATACTTTTTGTTGCTGCGAACAGGATTGAAATGTTGAACAGACCTCATATTGCCGGTTCTTCAACGTTTCAACCGAAGTAGGTCTATAGTCAAATTACTTAGAACTTACAAGCAATTGACTTGTCCTTTTTAGGAAAAACTGCGTTCTCATCCCGTCACGTTATCGTTTAGATAGCGCTCGGTCTTCGGCCTGGCCTTTTCTAAAAATTCCTGCGTTCTTCCCTGTAATTTCTAAGTAATTTGACTATACAAAGCAAATTGAGTCCTCTTATTTCTGCTCCTGATTTCATTTTGGACAAGAGTGATATCGATCATGAGATTGCTTTTGGGAAAGAACAAAAAGAGACAGATCCTGATGAAGAGGAGCTCGTGCAACAAATTGACAACCTCCAACAACAAGAAAAATTTCAGCTAGAAAAAAGGGTTCCCTATCTCGTGCTTGCCCCATCATGTAGTTTTTCTGCTCGTTCATTTTAATTCGTATTATAAGATCGAACGATGAACAGATCGTCATTTATCCTTGGGACTCGCGGAAGTGCTCTAGCTCGAGTACAGACGACCTTGGTCGGCGAGGCATTGCGTGCCGTTGCTCCTCAATTAGTCCTGGAAGAAAAAATCATCACCACCACGGGAGATGCTAAACAAGGTCTGGCTCTTCATGAGCCGGTGGCCGAAGGATCAGGGCTTTTTACGCGTCAATTGGAGGAGGCGCTGCTGGCTGGTGAAATTGATGCGGCGGTGCACAGTCTCAAGGATCTTCCGGTGGTGACGCCTCCCGGATTAAAATTAGCAGCGATCCTTCCGCGAGCAAATGTTGCTGATGTTGTGATCACGCTAGAAAAAGAGGGGTGGAACAAACTCGCTTCGGGCTCCATTGTCGGAACAAGTAGTCCGCGGCGTCTTGAGTGGGTCCGCTCTCAACGTCCTGATCTTGTCGTGAAGCCGATTCGTGGTAATGTTCCAACCCGCTTAAGAAAACTCCAAAGGGGTCAGTCCCAGAAATTGCAGAATTTAGGGTCAGACCCCAAAATTCATAGACTGGCACCAGATTCTGCAATTTCTGGGACTGACCCCTTTGCTCTTAATGCACTCTTTTTAGCCCGTGCAGGATTAGAGCGACTCGGATTTGATCTTAAAATTGTTAATGGTTGCGGCAAATTTCTTTTTGAGGGAGGGGAGCTTTTTGTAACGGAGTTGAAAGGCCTTTTTCCAGCGCCGGGTCAAGGAGCGATTGCCATTGAGGCACGCGCTGAGCATCATGATTCAGAATTTGAAAAAGCATTAAAAAAAATTCATCATGAAGAAACAGCGCGCTGCGTCACTGCAGAGCGGCTTTTGTTGCGCTATCTCGGTGGCGGTTGTCATATGGCATTGGGAGCCCTTGCAACGATCGATCCTGCTACGCAACAACTTCATCTTCGTGCTACCTATGTTCCTTTTCCTTCAGCAAAGTTGCGCGAGGGCGAGGCCACCGGAACTACTCCGGAAGAAGTGGCGCTGCGCGTGGCAACACAGCTTGGAGAAAAGTTAGCGGTGGTTTAAAAACTAATCTCAATGCCTAAGAAAAAAACATCTCTTGCCTCCTCTTCTTTGTTTGTGAGCAAAGTCAACAAAGAATTGCTAACTGAAGTGCGACAATTCATTTTGAACGCTCGTCAAGCAGTTGCTCGAGCAGTTGATTCTGGGCTTGTTGCACTTTATTGGACTATTGGGAATCGTATTAAAAAAGAAATTCTTCAAGAAAAACGTGCTGAGTATGGAAAGCAAATTATCTCCGCATTGGGGAGAGAATTAGAAAATGAATTTGGGCGTGGTTTTTCAGAGAAAACATTGCGGCATATGATTCGTTTTGTTGAATCTTTTCCAGATCTGGCAATTGTCTCCGCGCTGGGGAGACAATTAGGCTGGACTCATTTTCGAATGATCATTTACTTAGATGATCCCATTAAACGGGATTTCTATGCTGAAATGTGCCGACTTGAGGGCTGGAATACACGCGTTCTTCAGAAAAAAATTGATTCAATGCTCTTTGAGCGAACAGCGCTTTCAAAAAAGCCAGCAGCACTTGCTGCGTTAGAACTTAAAAAATTACGAGATGAAGACATTGTAACGCCAGAACTTGTCTTTCGTGATCCCTATATTCTCGATTTTCTTGGGCTCAAAGATACTTTTGCTGAGAAAGATTTAGAGACTGCTATTCTGCGCGAAATAGAAAATTTTATTTTGGAATTAGGTGTTGGCTTCACCTTTGTTGCTCGTCAGAAAAGGATGAGCATAGATCATGAAGAATATCATCTTGATCTTCTTTTCTATCATCGTCATCTTCGTCGGTTGGTTGCTCTTGAATTAAAACTTGGTGAATTCAAGCCTGCTTATAAGAGTCAAATGGAGCTTTATCTTGCTTGGCTTAATCGCCATGAACGTACTAAAGATGAAGAAAAACCAATTGGCCTTATCCTTTGCGCAGGAAAGAAAGAAGAGACGATAGAATTGCTCGATTTAGAAAAAAAAGGAATTCACGTTTCTTCTTATTGGACAAAAGCATTGCCAAAAGAACAACTGCAACAAAAACTTCATGAAGCGATCATGCGCATTCGTGCCGAGATGACAATACGTAGTATTTCCAATGAAACACGGTGTCTCTAATTACATTTTTATAAAGCTACAATCTTATGGGTAAAAAATTACGAACTACGAACTACGAATTTTCATCGCGAAGCGATGGAATCTGCTATCTCGTCGGTGCAGGACCAGGCGATCCAGGGCTTTTAACGATGAGAGGAGCAGAGTTGTTGCGTCAGGCAGAGGTCGTAGTCTATGACTATCTTTGTAATGCTGAGTTGTTGAAACAAGCGCCCGCAGCGGCTGAACGGATCTATGTTGGTAAAGCCGCCGGTGATCACACGCTCTCGCAGGAGGAGATTAATGCATTGCTTGTAAAATTCACCAAAGCCGGAAAGCGGGTAGTGCGGCTCAAGGGAGGTGATCCGTTTTTGTTTGGACGTGGTGGAGAGGAGGCAGAGGCACTGGCTGCGGCAGGACTTCGTTTTGAAATTGTTCCGGGTGTGACTTCTGCCATTGGGGGATTGGCCTACGCCGGCATTCCGGTAACGCATCGCTCGAGCAATTCGATGCTCACGATTTTCACCGGGCACGAAGATCCTTCAAAGGAACAATCGGCACTCGATTATCAAATGTTAGCCACAACGAGCGGAACTAAAGTGATGCTGATGGGGATGGAGCGGCTTGCCGCAATCACCGCGAAGCTTGCTGCCGCCGGGATGGGAGCAACAACGCCTGTTGCCCTCGTGCGGTGGGCGACAACAGGGCGTCATCAAACGCTCACCGGAACGCTAGAAAATATTGCAGAACTAGCTCAGCAAGAAAACTTCAAGGCTCCAGCGATCGCTGTCTTTGGTGACGTTGTTAATTTGCGAGAGAAGTTGAATTGGTTTGAAACACGCCCTCTTTTTGGAAAACGGATTGCCGTTACTCGCACGCGAGAGAAGGCTAGTGAGCTGGTTGTAGCCTTGCGCAATTTAGGAGCTGATGCCTATGAACTTCCCACGATTCGGATCGAGCCTGTCCAAGAAAAGAAAGATCGCGAAGCCTTTGCTGAAGCCGTGGTGCAGGCACACCATTACGATTGGATCATCTTCACGAGCCCCAATGGAGTGGCTCATTTTTTTGAAGCATTTTATAAACTCCATGAAGATGCTCGCGAATTAGGAAATGCAAAAATTGCTGCCATCGGGCCTGGGACAGCACAAAAAATTAGGGAATATCATTTTGGAATTGATCTGATGCCACCGCAGTTTGTGGCCGAATCGCTCTTGAAAGAATTTAAAAAACTGGGAGTTGAAAATTTGAAGATGCTGCTGCCGCGAGCCTCAGGAGCGCGAGAGATGCTTGCTGTAGAATTAGAAAATTGTGGAGCTATTGTCGATGATGTTGCTGTTTATCAGACCATGGGCATGACTGAAGATGAAACGGGCGGCCTGCAACGCTTTGCTACAGAGGGTGCGGACCTGATTACTTTTACAAGTGGCTCGACGGCGCAACATTTTAAAAATCTTCTCGAGAAGAAATCAATTTCTTTGTCTGAAAAAATAGTTTTGGCCAGCATTGGTCCAGTGACTTCTTCCGTGATGAAAGAACTGGGAATGGCCCTCGGCCTGGAAGCCAAGCAGCATGACATTCCTGGCTTGGTGGAGGCGATTGTGAGTCATTTTGAAGCAGAGAAAAAATAAAAATCTTTTTTATGAAGCGCTCTTGGTATTTTCTTATTTTTCTTTGCATCGCTAGCTTGGGGGTCGCCTCTAGCGCACGATGGCATGTCATCAAAAGCAGGGAGCGAGGCGCTCTCCCTGGAGGCGCTTTGGTAAAGTCAGTGACCTTGCGAGAAATTTCGACTGTAGAAAAAGATAGGGAAGCCGTTGTTACGGCGATTGTATTCCAGGAACAGAATTGCGAGTTGCAGGTGATCGACAATCCTCTGCGAGATAAAAAGCTAGCACAAGTGATGAGCGAGCAGCATTTCTTAGCTGGGGTGAACGGAGCTTATTTTCATCCCGATGGAAAACCGTTGGGATTAATGATCAGTCAAGGAAAAGTAGTGCACGCTCAAGAAACGGCGCGGCTCCTAAGTGGATTCGTTGTCATGGCGGGAGAGAAGTTGCAGCTGCTGCGAGTGGGAGAGAGCATGCCTGTGGAAACAATAGGAGTGCTACAAGCGGGACCTTTTTTAATCGATCATAAAGCTCCCGTTGCTGGCTTAGAAGGAACACGAATTGCGCGTCGGACGTTTGTGGCTACGGATGGTCACGGTCTTTGGATGATCGGCGTCATTTCTCCTGTCACGCTCGCCAATGCTGCCCGTGTTTTGTTGGCTGCAGCCCCGCGGTTTTTTCCAACACATCCGATGCAGCGAGCTCTCAATTTGGATGGAGGGTCCTCGAGCGCTCTCTGGGTTGATCTCACGCCAGAACCTTTTTCTCAATCAGAAATGGGCACCGTTAGGAATTTTTTGGGGCTGAAGTTAAAATAAATCAGCTTTTTTTGTGTTCTTTGCGTTCTTTTGTGGCTATTACTTTTTTTAAATTTTTTAAAACTTATGCAAATTCATTTAAGTCCTCGTCACATGGTGCTCACCGCAGCTATCCATTCCTATGTTTGTGAAAAAGTCGAACATCTGGAAGCGATGGCTCCTTCCTTGATTGCTGCTCATGTGGTGATCATGCATGATGAAACAAAAAAGAAACGCTACATTGTTAAAGTTCATCTAGCCCTGCCTGGTCCTGATATTCACGCTGAAGATGCAGAAGATGATCTTTATGCGGCAGTGGATCTCACGGTTGCAAAGTTAGCTCAGCAACTTCGTAAAAATAAAACGAAGCGTCGTGAATCCAAGACTCATAAGCTTCGTGTTGCTAAGGAAGCAATGAAGAGAGGACTGCGCTCCTAGTGCATTGTAAATTCTACTATTGCGGCGAAGAGCTGCGTTGCGTCGGTGCTCGACTTGTCGAGTATTTCCATATACACTCCTCGTCTGTGCGCCGTCGCGCCTTGCTCTTCATCCGCACTAGCGAATTTCCAACACACTAGTCTGAGGTGACATCTTCCTAATAAAAAGAAAAACTGTAAATTTTTTCAGGCACTAATTTTCATGGAATCAGAGTATAAAATTTCCCTCGAAGTTTTCGAGGGGCCGCTAGACTTATTGCTCTACCTCATCAAAAAAGAAGAGGTCGATATTTACGATGTCTCTCTCGAGCTCATCACTAATCAATATTTGAAATACCTCGAAGCGTTAGAGGTTTTGAATATTGAAGTGGCTGGAGACTTTGTGGTGATGGCTGCCAACCTTCTCTACATCAAGAGCCGTACCTTGCTTCCCAAAGATCAGCAGATGCCTGAAGAAGATGTGGAAGAGGATGATCCGCGCTGGGAATTGATTCGACAACTGATCGAATATAAAAAATTCAAAGAGGCTGCTGCGCACCTTCGTGATCAAGAGGCCTTGCAGGGGACGCTCTTTCCACGTCCTGGAGTGCTTTCCGCAGCAGACTTTCCTGCAGAAGGGCCGCTCTTGTTGAACGAAGTCTCTATTTTTGATCTCATTAATGCGTTTCAAAAAGCGTTGCATCGCCTCCCAAAGGAGGAAGTTGGTTCAGAAATCTACGAAGAGACATACACCGTAGCTGATCGGATGCAACATCTCCTTCGCATGATCACACCTGGAGTTCCAGTGCAATTTCAAGAGCTCTTCTCGGCAGTGGCTTCCCGGTCGGAGATGGTCGTTACCTTTCTTGCCATGCTAGAATTAATCAGGATGAAGCAACTGGCCGTGCGCCAGGAGCAAGAGTTTGGAGAGATCATGATCAGCAGAGGTGATCTTGCTTCGCAAGATCAGTTCGCAGTTAGCGGTTTGCAGTTCGCAGAATAAAAGTGACAAAATAAATTTTTTCTTATGGATCAACAAAACAAGAATAACGGTTCGCAGACATCGCAAAGCGATGAAAACTGTGAACTGCGAACTGCCAACTGCGAACTTCCATCGCATAGCGATGGCGCCCTTCCTCAGCTCTCCCAAATTGTGGAAGCTCTTCTCTTCGCCTCTCAAAAGGCTGTGACGACCAAAGAACTCCTCAGTTATTTCAAAGCAGCAGCAGCGGTTCCTGAAAGCGAGGCCTCTGCTTTTGGTTCATTAAAAGAAACAGATCTTGCAGGTGCACTTGATGCATTGAAGCAAGAGATCGCATTGAGTGGACGGGCGTATGAACTCCGCGAAACCGCTTCAGGGTGGCAGTTGGTCACGGCATCACGATTTGCGCCTTGGTTGCGTCAACTTTTTCCAGAGGCTCGTCCTACGCGCTTAAGCGCTCCAGCTTTGGAGACATTAGCCATCATAGCTTATCGACAACCGATGATTCGTGCTGACATTGAAGCAGTCAGGGGTGTGGCTGTTGATGGTGTGATGCAAACATTGTTAGATAGGGGGCTTATTCGCATTGCAGGTCGTTCTGAAGTTCCTGGGCGACCCCTTCTCTATACGACGACGCAGGCATTCTTGGACCATTTTGGTTTGCGTGCTTTAGATGAACTCCCTAATGCTGCAGAGTTGCGTTACGTTCCTCTTCCTCAAAGTGAAGCTTCTAGAGCGGCTTCAGCAGAGCCTGAGTTGCCGCTTTCCAATTCTGAAGAAGAGCAAGAGGCGCTCGAGGTTGCTGTTCAAGAAAAGCTCGAAGAAAAAAATGAAAATTAACTGTTGACTCAAACGCCTTCTCCATTTATCCAAGAGACCTGAACATTCTTATTTCACAAACCAATTAAATCTATGAACAAAACATTATCATTAATCGCACTTGTTCTAGCAACGGCTGCTACGTCGTTTGCTGGACAAGCAGTCAGTTCTAAAAAAGTTGTCGCTCCTGCAGACGATTGCCGTTTTCGTGCAAACGAATGGCAAGTTGATGTTGCAGCTGAAGGTGCTGGCGGTAACTATAACGGCAAGAGTGGTGGCGGAATCGGTGGCGATCTAGGAATCAACTACTTCTTCACTCAATATATCGGTGTTGGTATTGATGATGCGGTTGGTGGTTTTTGGCCATCAAGCGGAGCTGGTGCAGTTGGAGTTGATTGCTTACAAGCAGATCTTCTTCTTCGTTATCCTATCTGCGCTTGGAACCTTGCTCCTTACGTCATGGTTGGTGGTGGTGCTACTTGGGGTCCTGTTTCTCAAGGTGATGGCAATGTTGGCGGCGGTGTCGAATGGCGCTTTGCTCGCAACGTTGGTCTCTTTGCAGAATGCCGTTGGCTCTATGGTACAGGTGCCGCTAATGGTAACCTCAGCATGGCTCTTCCTCGCGCTGGGCTTCGCTTCAACTTCTAATTTCTCTTCTTATCGATTAAGAACGTTTAGAATAGTTTGTTTATAAAACGGCACTGGGAAAACCAGTGCCGTTTTTTTTGCTATTTTTTGTTTTAAAGACCTTGCCTTCTTTTCCTCATGGCAATAAGCTTTTCGGATCTTATGAAAAAATCATTTTCTCTCCTTGTCCTTATTCTCGCAACAGCTGCAGTTTCCTTTGCCGGAGAAACAGTGAGTTCTAAAAAAGTGGTGGTGCCTGCGGATGACTGTCGCTTCCGTGCTCACGAATGGCAGCTTGATGCTTCTACTGTTGGTGCTGCTGGAGTTTATAATGGTCAAGGCAAACAAGGTCTTGGCGGCAACTGGGGAGTAAACTATTTTTTCACAAAATACCTTGGTGTTGGTATCGATGATTCTGTTGGAAGCATGAGAAATGCAGGAATGACTGGTTTTGATGGTCTTCAAGCTGGTGATAGCCTTCAGGCAGACTTGCTCCTTCGCTATCCTGTCTGTGCATGGAATCTCGCTCCTTATGTAATGCTTGGTGGTGGTGCAAGCTGGGGACCTGTTAGCCAGGGTGATGGAAATGTTGGAGGTGGCATTGAATGGCGCTTGCTAGAACATGCCGGTTTGTTTGCTGATTGCCGCTGGCTTTATGGTACTAGTGGATTGACTATGGCATTGCCACGAGTTGGTATTCGCGTCAATTTCTAACAGTTGATAAATTTTTACAAAGACCAGCGCTGAATTTTTTCAGCGCTGTTTTTTTATATAAAAACGGCCATTGAAAAAAAAGTTCTACTGGCTTATGTTTTCTTCCATCTCAAAGGAACTTTATGAAAAAAATTGAAGCAATTATTAAGCCATTCAAAGTTGAAGAAGTAAAAGAGGCGCTCAATGAGATTGGCATTGAGGGGATGACGGTCACTGAGGTTAAAGGATTTGGTCGTCAAAAAGGACACACCGAAATTTATCGCGGAAGCGAATACACAGTCGATTTTCTTCCCAAAATTAAAATTGAAATTGTCTTGGCTGATGAAGCGGTGGAAGGAGCAATTGCTGCCATTGTTCGATCTGCAAAAACTGGAAAAATTGGAGATGGAAAAGTTTTTGTTCTTCCTATTGAAAATGCGATCCGGATTCGCACGGAAGAAACCGGCGAAAAAGCCGTTTAGAACGTGTTCTAAATTCTACTGCTGCGGCGAAGAGCGATGTCGCTTCGGTGCTCGCGTCATCGAGTATTAATTATAGTCAAATTACTTAGAAATTACAGGGAAGAACGCAGGAATTTTTAGAAAAGGCCAGGCCGAAGACCGAGCGCTATCTAAACGATAACGTGACGGGATGAGAACGCAGTCTTTTCCTAAAAAGGACAAGTCAATTGCTTGTAAGTTCTAAGTAATTTGACTATATACACTCAGCCGCTGTGCGCCGTCGCTCCTTGCTCTTCATCCACATCAGCGAATTTTGAACACGTTCTAACAATTATTTTTCTCAATCAATAAACTAGACTCTAAAATCGATCAATCTTTACCACTTCTTCATAAGTAAGTTGTCCTGGTTTAGGATGAGGCTCTTGAATTTTTTTTCCAACAGCGATCATGAAGCTAATGATGTGATTTTCGGGAAGATGAATAATTTTCGCAACAGCATCAAAGTCAAAACCGTCCATCGGGCACGAATCAAGGCCCATGGCCTTAGCCGCGAGCATGATGGTTTGTCCTGCTAATCCACAAGAACGCATCGCTTCATCGCGGATGACCTGCGGCTTTCCATCGTAGTAATTGTGAATGGCTGGCAAAATAAAATCGCGAGTAGCTTGTGTGGTGTTTGCCCAGTAACGTTCTGGACGATCTTTCCATGAAGAGAGATCAGCGCACATGACGATGAGGAGAGAGGCATCGGTCACCTGTTCTTGACCCCAGGCAGCTTCACGGACCTGCTTGCGAACTTCTGGGTTTTGGACAAGCATGAAGCGCCAGTTGTGAATATTAAAAGCCGTAGGAGCCTCCATCGCTAAAGACAACAGATCTTTGATCTCTTGCTCTGACATCACGTGGTGAGGATCAAATTTTTTAACAGCGCGGCGTGTGCGGATAGCTTCGAAAACGTTCATGGTGGGTTAGAAAATTAAATAGGTTTATAATCTTTTTCGACTTTTTTTGAATATGAAGTATTGTTTGTCGAAATGGAAACAATTTTTGTCACTGGAGGCGCTGGCTACATCGGTAGCATCTGCACGGAGGAACTGCTCAATGCAGGTTATCACGTTGCTGTATTTGATAATCTGAGTGAAGGGCATCGTGCTGCGATTGATCCGCGCGCCCAATTTTTTCAGGGAGATTTAGCTGATCGCGCCGTTGTGCAGCACGCTTTGCGCACATCGAAAGCAACTGCAGTCATGCATTTCGCAGCAAATGCGCTGGTAGGAGAGTCGATGGTGAATCCTTCTAAATATTTTAACAATAATGTTACTGCTGGCTTGAATCTACTCGATGCCATGGTAGCAGAAGGAGTGAAGCGATTTGTTTTTTCTTCGACCTGCGCTACTTTTGGCATGCCTGCGACGATGCCTATTACCGAAGACATGCCTCAATGCCCGATTAATCCTTATGGAGAATCAAAATTAATGTTTGAACGCATTTTGCAATGGTACGGAAAAATTCACGAACTCACTTTTGTGGCGCTCCGTTATTTTAATGCCGCTGGTGCTACCAAGCAATTTGGAGAAGATCATCGCATCGAAACGCATTTGATTCCCAACGTTCTCAAAGTAGCCCTCGGACAAAAAGAGGCCGTCGAAATTTATGGGACCGATTACGAAACCCCAGATGGAAGCTGTATCCGAGACTATATTCATATTCTCGATTTAGCACAGGCTCATTTGCTCGCGTTGAAGGCGGAGCAGAATGCTTTTTATAATCTTGGAACCGGAGGTGGGACATCGGTGAAGGAAGTCATTGATTGCTGTCGTCGTGTGACAGGACATTCTATTCCTGTTGTTGAAAAGCCGCGTCGTCCTGGCGATCCTCCTCGACTCATTGGCGGTTCCGATAAAATCAAGAAGTCGTTAGGATGGAATCCTCGTTATCAAAATATTGAGGAGATCGTGAAGAGCGCTTGGGCCTGGCATCAAGAGCATCCGCATGGTTACGAAGATTAGCTCGAATTAGAAGCAGAGCGAGCACTGGGTAATTGCTTTTCCTCTAAATAATGTTCATCGCTGTTGATTTCCCAAAGATCAATCGCTTCGCCATCGTACGCTCTTGCTGCGAGGAGTCCTGAAAGCATGGAATGATCTTGGTTGTTATATTTATACATTCCACCGCGGCCAATCATCCAAAGATGAGGGAGTTGAGCAACAAAATTCTTGAGCTCTTCAAAATGGGGGCGATGGCCAATGTAATAGGCCGGATAACTGTCTTTTTCCCGCACCACAAAAGCATCCAAGACGCGATTTTTTGTAAGAAGCTTTAATGTTTTCATCTCCTCAACAGCAAAGGAAATCAAGGTTGCATCTTCCATTTGCCAGAGGTCATCGCTGGCAAAGCAGAAATATTCTATGCTAACAGCGCTTCCTTGGCCGTTCGGGAGCATCTCCTTGGAAAAATTTCCGTATTCACAAACACGAGCCATGCGAACTTCTGGACTATGAATATAGATCCAATTATCTGGAAAGGGAGCGGATCCCTCCAAAATGAGATTAACTGTAATATGATCGCGGTAATAAAGAGAACGAGCTGATTCGATCACTGCTGATGGTGCAGGCGGTTGAAGTTTAAGAATGAACTCCGTGAGAGGAATGCTAGAAAAAAGAGCATGGCAACGATAACGATGAAGCGAACCATCAGCACGACGTGCTTGAATAAGATATTTTCCGTCTTGAAGAAAAATTTGCTCTACGGTTTCAGAGGTGTGAATTTCAAAGCCGTGTTGCTCGACATGATCTCGCATTTTTTCATAAACGCGGCCGGCGCCATGCTTCGGATAAGAAAATTCATCAACAAGAGAAGTAACTTTTTTGTTTTTATTTTTGATCTGTCCAAAAAATGCATTGCGAATGATTTCGGTGAAAGACAAACCTTTGATACGCTGAGCGGCCCATTCTGAGCCGATTTGCGAGCATGGAATTCCCCAGACTTTTTCGGTGTAGGTTTTAAAAAATATCGTATAAAGTTTGCGGCCAAATTTCTGAGTGATCCAATCTTCAAAAGAATTCAAAGATTTGTTGCGTCGCGAAAGTTGAGCAATAAGGTAACTAAAAAAAGCTTGGAAGGAAGTGAAGAGTCCCAGTCCAAAAAGGGCTTGAAAAGGTTTTAAGGGATAGTCAAAAAATTTTCCGCGATAGACAATGCGGGTCAGTCGAGGGACTCGAATGATTTCCTCTCCCCCAATTTCATGCCAAAGGCGATCGATCTCATCATTCTTGGTGAAAAAGCGGTGAGGGCCGACGTCAAAGCGATAACCTTTATAGACTTCAGTGCGTGCTAATCCTCCTACGATCGGATTTTTATCAAGGATGAGACCCTGTCTCTTTCTTTTTGTATGTTCATAAGCACAGCTCAAGCCAGCAGGGCCAGCTCCTAGAATGCAAATTTCATATTCCTGTTCTGGATTCATTTGTAATAGAGTTAGTGAATCATGAATCATGAATTTAATCAGCTCTTATTAACAAAACATCGCTTTGTTTTAGGTGCTCTCATTGCATTCGTTTTTTTTGTCGGAATTCTTTCCATGCCAAGGGAAGAATACATTGCCGATCCCATGGCTGTGAGGTGCGAGACGGTGAGCCTCATCAATGGTGGTTCGCTCGCGATTCCTGCAGCGTTGGCTCAATCTTTTGGTGAACGCGGTCAATTTTTTGTAGAGAATGTGACAAAAGAAAAATGGTATTGCAAGTATGGCATTTTAAATAGCCTGATATATCTTCCCGCTCTTTTTATTCAAAAATGCTGCGAAGGAATCTTGAGTTATAGTTCTCCATCGAGAGTGATCTATCTCAATCTCTTCAATCTTTTATTGGCACTAGCGAGTGCCGTTTATCTTTTTTTCATTGCGAGTCGTTATACAAAACGAGAAGTCGTAGCATTTTTCTATGTTGCAGCGGCATTTTATACGACTTACTGGTGGAATTATTTGAGAGGTCACAATTCCGAAATCTATCAGGTGCTTTTTGTGTTGGGTTTTTATTATCATCTTGTACGAAGTTGTGATGGCTTGAAAACAAGACGGCATGAGGCTCTGGCGGGTCTCTTTTTTTCGCTGTTGATCCTAACTAAAGTGGTTTATGTCATCTTACTTCCTGTTGTGGGACTCTTTTTTATTTTGGAGTATTACCAAAAGCGTCAGAATCAAGAGTCTCTTTTTTCGTGGTGCTCATGGCGCTCGTGGTGGTCTTTGTTCCCTTCGTTCTGCTCCTTCGGTCTGCCTGTGGCCTTAGCGATGGGAGTGATTCTTGGTGTGAATGACTATAAATTTGGCTCTCCGTTTGAAAGTGGCTACGGACAATGGCAAGAACGCGGTCAGCCCATTTTTTCCGGACATTTTTTTTCCGGGCTCTCTCATTTTTTCTTCAATCCTCAGTACAGTATTTTTATTTATTTCCCTCTGCTGCTGTTTGCTCTTTTTGGATATCCTGCTTTTTTCAAAAAATTTCGCTTTCAGACATGCCTCTTCCTTTCCATCGGATTAGTCATCCTGCTCGTGAATGCCAAGCTCTTGACCTGGAGTGGAGGGTGGGGGTATGGGCCCAGATACTTGCTCGTCATGCTTCCTTTATTGAGTCTTCCATTCCTGGCGGTTCTGGATTCAATTATTGAGCAACGAAAAAAAGCAAAGGCGATGCTTGCTGGAGGAGTTATTGCGCTGGTTCTTCTTATTTCGTTGAAACTGCAAATGAATGTGAACGCACTTCCTTTTTTCGTGAACTTTCGACTGCAAGGAGCTTTGGCTTTTTTGCACGATCCTCGGGTAGATCTTTATTTTTCCAGAGTGCCTTTTGGAATCATCAATGGAGATCTGTTGGCTTTTAAACAGGGAGCTTCACTTCCTGTGTTGGAATCGGTGGAAAAACGGCTTTCTCCTGAAAGAGCAGAACAACTTCATCAATTTATTCGGTCACAGTTGACGTCTAACTATTATTTTTGGAAATAATTCTAAAATGAAACTCGTCGAAACCCACGCTCATCTCGATCATCCCAAATTTGCAGATGATCTTCCTGCTCTTATCCAGCGTGCTCATGATGCTGGCGTGACGCGAATCATTTCTATTGGAACAGGTCTGGAAAGCAGTCGATCTGTCTTAGCGCTGGCCGAGCGCTTTCCATCGGTCTTTGTCGCCATCGGAATTCATCCAACAGAAATTGATGATGAAAAAGGTGATTTTATTTCAGCGCTTCGGGAGCTAGCGAGGCATCCCAAGGTCGTGGCCATAGGCGAAATTGGCATCGACTATTTTCACCAGCCTTCAAATTCTACTGAGACTGCGAATAGCTGCGTCGCGCCGGTGCTCGGGTCCTCGAGTACCTCTTGTAAACTGCGGGCCTGTGCGCCGTCGGCTCCTTACTCTTCATCAGTCTCAGCGAATTTAAAAGCTGGTGAAGCAATTGGAACAAAATCTCTCTGGAAAAAAAATCAAGCCAGTGCTTTTCAACAGCAGTTAGACCTTGCTGTTGAACTGGGGCTCAATGTCATCATTCATCAGCGTGATGTTGCTGGTTCAAATGCTGCTTGGGAGGAAACGTTGCGGATTTTAAAACCATACACAGGAAAATTACGCGCTGTCTTTCATTGTTTTGGCGGAACGCCAGAGCAGGCTGCAAAAGTCATCGCCTTAGGACACCTCGTTTCTTTTACTGGAATTGTGACGTTTAAAAATGCGCCACTCGTTCGCGCGACGGTTGCTGCAATTCCTGCAGATGCTTACATGGTCGAAACAGATTGTCCCTACTTGGCTCCAGATCCTTACCGAGGGCAACGCGCAGAGCCATGGCACACACGACTTGTTGCAGAAAAAATTGCTCAAATTAGAGGTCTTACGCTTGAAGAAGTTGCAATGTCTACTACCAAAACAGCCGAAGAATTTTTTGCATTTTCTTTAAAATGAGAGTTTCTCTTCTATTTCCTCTGAATGTTGTGAGGGACTTTGAGAAGAAGAAAAATTCCACAGAGAAGGATTAGAAGAATGATGACTGTGTGAAAGCTCATCGAAATGTGGATCATTCAAAAATTCTTCTAACAATTCACTCTCATCAG
>JAIEQF010000025.1 GCA_019747895.1 Chthoniobacterales bacterium | reverse complement strand
TGACGGGATGAGAACGCAGTCTTTTCCTAAAAAGGACAAGTCAATTGCTTGTAAGTTCTAAGTAATTTGACTATATATGAAAATACTCGATGGCGCGAGCACCGGCGCGACATAGCTCTTCGCCGCATCAGTAGAGTTTAGGAATGCTCTAACGAAGACCAGCAGGGAAGACCATATTCAGCGCCATCGTTAGGAAAAAATTCGCAATCAAAATACAAAGCGAGCAGATCACAACAGCCTCTGTTGTCGCACGACCGACGCCCACAGCTCCTTCGCGCGTGGTCAGTCCTTGCTGGCAACTCAAAAAGACAACGATGATGGCAAAAACAAATCCTTTGGAAAGTGACATCACGATATTGTGTCCATCAATGAAGCGCCAAATGTTTTGTAAAAAGTAAATGGAGTTCACTCCCAAGAGTTTTACGGCAACAAAGTAAGAAGCTAAGATTCCAAAAAAAACACACTCGCAAACGAGGAGCGGCATCGAAATCAACATCGCCACAGCTCGTGGCACAACGAGGTAATCGATCGGACTCACCGCCAAGGCACGAAGGGCATCAAGTTGCTGGGTCACTTTCATCGTTCCAATTTCAGCACTCATTGCAGCCCCTACCCGTCCTGCAACCATCAAGCCAGTTAAGACTGGTCCTAATTCTCGAAACAAAGAAACCGCCACCACAGGACCAACGGCAGAACTCATTCCAAGAGTCGAAAATTGATAAAAGGTCTGTGCTGTAAAAACAGCTCCTGTAAAAGCTCCCGTGACGATGACCACAAATTGTGATCCATATCCAATATCGACGAGTTGTTGCAGCACGAGCCTGGGTCGCACGCGACCGGCGACAATAGCCTGCAAAGTCTCAATAACAAGCAATGCTGTCTGTCCAACGTAAATAACGAAGGAGTGAGCTAATGGAAATTTTTCCAACCATGATAAAATCTGAAGACGTTGCCAGAAAGAAGGGTGCATTTAGTGTGAAATATTTTAGCCGCATTCATGTATACCTTTTGCGGATGATTTTTAGGAATTTTATGGGCAGTAACTATTGTCTAACTATCTACTGGGTCCCCGCCTTCGCGGGGATGACGTTTCCCGAGTGCGACGTTAGGCGTACATAACGTAAGCGAGGGCAAGACAGCCAGGGGCAATAGAATACATGCGGCGTGGCAGCCGCTGAATCGACTGCCGAAGGCAGCCCCGAAGGGGCGAGCCTCGCGGGAGCGAGCGAGTTGCAACAAGCAGAAAATCCTAAAAATCATTTGTGAAAGGTATAAGTTAAACTTTCTGTATAGACTCCATTCCTGCTGGTCCTTTACGCTAAATGACCTTTGGCATATTTGTGAAGCAGGCTTGCTATCAACGTCTGATAAGGCATGCCCTCATGTGCTGCCAATTGTTTAATCTTTGTTAGATCGTTTTTGGTGAGTCGAATATTAATTCGCGCATCTTTGCGAAAATAATTTTCAGCAGCGCGCTCTGCAAAAGATTTTTCTTCTTTGAAATTAGGAGATTCTTTCCATTCATTGCGTTCAAAAGAGGTCAATAAATCTTGTTCTTCTGCATCTAACTTTTGATCACTTTCTTTTGATTTGCTCATAATTTTATTTTCCCAGTAAATATTGCTTGGTCATTTTGCGACTTTTAAAAATTGTTTTGAGAAAAACATTTTTTTTATCTTTTCTGATAAATGGTACAACATAAACGTAATCATCAATGTCAATAAGGTACATGAGTTGATCCGGATATTTATTGTGATTATGATGAGTAACAATCGATAACAGGTTATCGGTTTTTATGGCAGCGATAATCTCTTCAAAACTGATCGATCTATGTTCTTTGAGCCAGCGATTCTTCTTGGCACAAAAATCATAAGATTCATTCATCTAGCAGATACGAGCACAATGTGTGCCTATTGTCAACAAGAAAATAAATTTTTATTCTTAAAACTGACCCACATTTGGACAAACCCTAGACCGGCGTTGCAATCAAATCATAATCCTGAGTTCCAGTAACGGTGCAGGAAACAAAACTACCAGCTGTCACAGGCTTCGTAAAATGAACACGGCAATCGACGTCAGGTGCATCTCCTTCCGTACGGCCTAGGAGATTCGTGTCAGCGAGAACTTTGATGGTTTTTCCAATTTGAGCCTCTGCCCATTCACGAGCAATTTTTTGTTGTAAGAGCATCGCTTCGCGCAGACGGCGTTGCTTGGTGTTACCATGAATTTGATCGGGCATCTTGGCCGCGCGGGATTCTTCTTCTCGAGAGTAAGCAAAAACACCGAGACGTTCAAAACGCGTCTCTCGAATAAAATCGAGCAGCGATTCAAAATGCTCTTCGGTCTCTCCTGGGAAGCCAACGATGAACGTTGTTCGAATCGTGAGGTCAGGAATGCCTGCACGAAGACGGTCGATGAGATCGACGATGTGTTGCCGTCCTGTCTCACGCTTCATCGCGCTCAGCATCTCTTCGTGAATGTGCTGCAACGGCATGTCGATGTAACGAGCTACTTTCGGATTGCGAGCAATCGCTTCAATCAAAGAGTCACTCCAATGCGCTGGGTGCGTGTAGAGCAAACGAATCCAAAAATCACCTTCAATTTTTCCAAGAGCATCCAGCAGCCCCACCAAGCTGACACCACGTGTCTCGTCGACGGGTTGACGCGGCCCTGCTTTTTCTTCCCAAAGATCCATTCCAAAATAAGTCGTATCTTGACTCACCAAATTAATTTCTTTCACGCCGGAAGCCACGAGCGCTTCGACTTCCTTCACCACCGATTCAATCGTCCGACTCCGATGCCGTCCCCGCATCCGTGGAATGACACAGAATGAGCAAGGATGATTACACCCCTCGGCGATTTTGACATAAGTCGTATGACTCGCAGTCAGGCGCACCCGAGGCGTATCAAAATCAGGAATATAGGCGGCGCGACGCGAGACGGTCACTTGCGGTCCCTCACCTGCCTCCTCATCGAAGAGACGATTAAAAATTTCTCCTGCGCGCGAGATCTCATCGAGCCCCAAAAACGCATCCACCTCGGGAAGTTGTTCCGCTAAGTTCGTCGAGTAGCGTTGAGAGAGACATCCTCCCACTACGAGCTTCTGACCTGGCTTCGCACCATGAAGGCGACGACGATGCGCTTCCAAAATAGCATTGATGCTTTCTTCCTTTGCTGGATCAATAAAACCGCAAGTGTTAACAAGGACCACATCAGCCTCATCATTTTCCTGAGTCAGCTCATAACCATGCACCATGGCATTCCCGAGAAGAATCTCCGCATCGACCAGATTTTTAGCGCAGCCAAGGCTGACCAAGCCGATCTTGCGCTTGGTGGGAAGAGTGGACATGGATTCAGAATTAGAAGAGAGACTCATAAAAAATAGTGTCGCGAAGTTTGTCGTATTATCTCAATTTTTCAGGGGAACAGTGGATCCAGAGCAAGCGAGTCAGTCCCGTAATTTTTCATTTAATGATTAAAATTAAGGGACTGATCCCATTGCTCAACGCAATTTGTTAGCATTACCACGAATTTTGAGCTCATACAGTCTGCCTGATAACAGCGTGAAAGTATAGCACCATTCACGCTACCTGCCAACATACCGTTGGCAGTGTTGAAACGTTGAAGCGTTGAAATGTTGAAAGGAGGCGCATTTTAACACGGTGTCGTGAGTCATAGAGTCAATACTGTTTTTATTGTCAATTATACTAAAGATTTTCACCGAGACTTAAAGTCCACTTTCAATCCTTCAACATTTCAACGCTTCAACTTTCTTCGTAGCAATAAAAAGCATTCTTGTTTTAAATTGAACTGCTGTTTTAAATCATAATGAGCACCATTCTGACGGAGATGCCGCTAAAAAAAGTGACAGATAATGAGACTGTTGATATTTTCACTTTTTAGAAAAAGTCATCTTAGCTTTATAATTCTAATTTATATGCAACTCTCCGGAAGCAATCCAGCAGCAGCTCGTTTACAAGCCCTAGAGAGAACTCATAGTGATACAACAGAAATTAATCACACCAACGACATTGCTCAAACCTACGAAGTAGGTGGTCAAAAGCCTTCAAGCATCTTTGGTCTGATGTGCAGAGCACTCTTTAGAGAACCTCAAATAAAAAAGAATAACAAAAGTGTTTTTATTCAAGTTGAAGCCGACATAAGAAGTGTTTATGGCGACAAGACAGCTGATGCCTTTGCAGCAACGATGAAGTCGAAGAAAGATTATGGAAGCCCTCTCACCAAAGGTGCACTAGCGCAATTTTTAAAGACACAAAATGCCTCCCTAGATGTAACCGCCGACAAGGTTGCGGATGCAATAAATGTATTGGCTAAGGATACAAAAATTATAGAAGGCTACGGAACTCATAATGGTTATCTTACTACTGAAGGAATGAAACTAGATAGGCTCACTAATAGTGACCTTTCTCCTTTAACTGCCCATTATGGTGTCCTTACCCCTCCTTCCTATGATCTAAAAGCATTTTTTACTAAGAATCAAATTACACAGATAAAGAAACAGCTATTAAACCTAAAAGAAAATGATGTGAAGAAGCTCTTTGATAAGTCCACATCAAAAGCTGCCCGCATTGAAATCTTAAAGAAGGTATTAACTCCACCTACCCAAGCTAATTATGATTCAGATGAAGATTAGGTCAAATCAAAGGGTTCGGTCCGTCCTATTGGCACATTTTCAAAGCAGAGAAAAAAACTCCTCAAGCTGCATAGCCTTAGTATAGTCAAATTACTTAGAACTTACAAGCAACTGACTTGTCCTTTTTAGGAAAAGACTGCGTTCTCATCCCGTCACGTTATCGTTTAGATAGCGCTTGGTCTTCGGCCTGGCCTTTTCTAAAAATTCCTGCGTTCTTCCCCGTAATTTCTAAGTAATTTGACTATATCCGTTCAGAAGACCAGATTGTACAAAAGAAAACACAATCTTATATCGTAGGTTTTGTTGGGGAGTTGAGAGGTTAACAGGATGGGGTCTTCTCAACAGCCGCGCAAGTGGCGCTCAACAGCTGCTTCAGCAGCGGCTCAACCTTTCAACTTTCTACAAAAGCAGTTATACGAAACTAGCGCTTTACCAGTCAATTGAACGACTACTAGCCTTAAACACCCTAAAAAATCACTCTCATGAAATGTCTCGCCACTCCCCATAGATAGAGAGCGATGACAATAACGAGTGTGATTTTAAGGACCTTCCACAAAAAAAGCATCGCATCGTTCAAGGAATAGGTCAGTTGCTGCTGCTCCCTGATAAAATAAGGTTTCCGGGGCTTTGATTGAAGCGGGCTCAATTTTTTAATGAAGGAGGCAGACCTCAATGAAGCAACGGGAGGGAGAAGAGGATAGATCGCCTTGAAGTCGAGGCCAAGAAGTCGTGCGTAAGCGACGGCTACGAGCCTAAAGTAACCAGGGTCTAACAACGAAGGGGAAATCATGTCATGGCATTTCCCCTCTTCAAGCAGCACAATCACATAATCAGGAAGCCGTAATTTTTTGGCAACTTGAGCAACAGAAAGCTCTTTTTTTTCACGAGCCTGTTTGAATTCTTTTCCTAAAGAACCAATGGACTCCGATGATGGAAAAAACTTCTTACGTAAAAGATAACTCAGACGTCTTATAAAAATTAAGTTCATTAGTAATGAGCAGATGTTCAGCGCCTGATTTAGGGGTTTAGGATGAAATAGAAAAAAACTCTTAACGAGCTAAGTTATATTCCGTTCAACATTTCAACGTTTCAACACTACCGATGTTATTTTATTTTCAAGAAATGAAATGATGTCGGTAGTCACCTACAAGCTTTCAAGGTCGATAAGAATCTCACGATCTCTTGCCCCATCTTTAGGTCCAAGAATACCGCGTTGTTCAAGAATATCGACAACACGGGCTGCCCGAGTATAACCGAGGCGCAAACGTCGCTGCAGCATTGAGGTCGAGGCTCGTTTTTCCTGACGAATAATTTCGAGGCATTTTGTAACCAGCTCTTCTTCACCATCCGTAATCTCTTCTTCGGGGAAAGTGGTGCTCGATAATTTTTCGGCAATGCTCGGTTCAAAAACAGGTTTGCTTTGAGTGGCCAAAAAGTCGACAACTTTTCCAATCTCCTCATCCGTGACGAGCACACCTTGAGCGCGCGTCACCTTCGCACTTCCTGGAGGAAGATAAAGCATATCACCTTGTCCCAAGAGCTTGTCCGCACCATTTGCATCGAGGATCACTCGGCTATCAATCTTCGAAGCCACTTGGAACGCAATGCGCGTTGGGATGTTAGCCTTGATAATTCCAGTGACAACGTCAGCACGAGGTGTTTGCGTTGCAACGATCATGTGAATCCCAGCTGCACGAGCCATCTGGGTAATCCGAGCAATCGCTGACTCCACATCGGCAGGTGCTGTTTGCATCAAGTCAGCCAACTCATCAACAATCACGACAATAAATGGCATGTGCCTAGGAATAATAATTTCAGGCTCTTCTGTCCGACGATGAGGAACCATTCGCACGACTGGCTCTTCTTCCTCGTTTTCCAATGAGTCATTGTCAGCCTCTTCTTTTGCGGCCAAAGCATCTGCTAACTCCTGAACTTCTTCCAATGTCGGCTCTTCTTTTGGAACGGCTGTAGCTTCAGGACGTGCATTGAAGCCAGTGATATTGCGAACTCCCGTCTTTGCAAAAATCTTATACCTCAATTCCATTTCCTCAATGACCCATCGTAAAGCGAGCAGGACTTTTTTAGGATCAGTGACCACAGGGGTCACCAAGTGTGGAAGTTTATTATAAATTTGCATCTCGACCACTTTCGGATCGATCATGATAAAACGTAAATTTTCAGGGGTATGTTTAAAAATTAGACTCGTAATGATCGAGTTAATACAAACACTCTTTCCGCTACCGGTGGCTCCAGCAACGAGCAAATGAGGCATCTGGGCCAAATCAGCAATGATCGGATTTCCATAAACATCTTTTCCTAATGCGAGTGGCAGTTTTGCTTTTGAAGAATGCCATGCATCGCTATCGAAAAGTTCACGAATGGCAACTTTGACTTTATCGCTGTTAGCAATTTCAATTCCAACGGTATCTTTGCCGGGAATTGGAGCCAAGATATTGATCCGCTCAGCCCGCGTGGCCCGCGCCAGATCGCGTTCCAAATTGGAAATGCGGTCAACTCGAACACCGCTTGCTGGATAGACCTCGTAGCGAGTGATGGTGGGACCTTTCGTAATATCACCAGGGCTCGCTTCAATTCCAAATTGAGCCAGCGTTTCGAGGATAACTTTCTGCACAGCCTGGAGCACGGCCGGATCAGCTGGTTTCCGATCGTCGCTCTCATGCTTTTCTAAAAGGTCCAAGTCGGGCAAGGTGTAGTTTTCTAAATCAAGACTTGTCAATGCTGTTTCCGCACTCGAGCTAGCAGGAGCTTTAGGCGAAGAGACTTTCATCACCTCAGCAAGAGTTGGTTTACGAGGCGGCGCAGGAACGCTGGCATCGATGATTTTAGGAAGAGGAAATTCTGTGGGCTCTTCAAAAGTATTTTCAGAAATAACTTCTTCCTCGAAGGGAATCGACTCCATCTCTTTACTTTTAGAGCGTCGCCGGGTTGGCTTTGACTGAGGTATTGCTAGATCTTCTGGCTCTTCAGAAGCAGTGCCCTTAACAACCCTTCTCTTCACCCAATGGAAGAGCCAAAGAAGAGCTTTTCCAAGAGCGACAAAAATGCGGCGACTCGTATGAATAGGATGAAAGCCGGTTGCCAAGATGAGGCTGGTGAGCATCACCATGAGAAAAAGAAAAATCGATCCAACCGTGCCCATGGAATTTTTCCCCAAAGCGACTCCAAAAGCATGACCAAACCAGCCTCCTGCACTAGGAAGAGCCAAGGTTTTTTTCCAAACGGTGGAAACCAATTGCAACTGATCCATCAGGTCGAGAAAAAAAGACCAACTCAAAACAAAAACAAAAGACCATCCAAAACGAATTCCAAAATGCCCCTCCTCACCTAAGAATTTAGCAATGCCGAGTCCAAGTAAAGCAGCTGCTCCAAAAAAAGAGGCACCTCCAAGAAGAAAAAAGAGAAGTCCCGCAATGATAGCGCCAACACGTCCTACAAAATTGAGAGGGATTGGAGAAGCGGAAGAATATTTTGCGTAAAATAGCCACGGCGGAACATCCCGTGGCTCAAAAGAGAGCAACGCGAGCAAGAGAAGAACCCCTCCTCCAACGAGAAGAACTCCGATCACTTCATTCCAGCTATGACGACGACGAGATTGAGACATTCGGGTTATGATGCAGCAAAAAATGCTTTTTTGCAATCACGCACGAACAACAATTTTGGGGTCAGTGTTCAAATTTCAAATTTTTTGAAAGTTAGAGTCACATTTAAAATTTGAAATTTGAACACTGACCCCAAAAGCTGTTTCCAGTCTATAGCCTACAGCCTGCTTCACTTCTTCTCTTTCCTAGACCTTCTTCCAAAAATCAACGCCGAGGGATTCTTGTCGATAAAATTAGCCAAGCGCTCGATCGCTGCGGCAGCCGTGGTAACCTGCGTCGTCATTTTTTTGAAATCGACTTCTTTCAAATGATCGGCAACTTCAAGTAAGTTTTCTTTAAGCTGTGAAATTCCTGACCGCATCGTCGGAATCACAGGATATGGCGAATGCCCATCCGGAATTTCTGGCTTGTTTTTTTTAGGATCAAAAAAATCGAGTTGCACAAACTGCATTCCGGTAATACCGATCAAATCGACCTTAGCCCTCAACCCTTGATCCACTAATGGCTGCAGCATGAAGTCATCTTTTACTTGAATGGAATGTCCGGAGCGATCCACGATGGCATTTTTTTCTATTTCCCCTACCACCATAACTTCCGACTTATTTGCTTTCCAATCATACTGAACTTTAATCGATACAACACTGCCTACCGGAACCCCTCGTAACTTCACGCGACTCCCGACATCGAGTCCTTGAACCGATTCATCAAAGTAGCAAACAAAACGGAGTGGCTTATTCAAAAAATAAAGCGACTTGAAAGAAAGAAGCCCTACCACCAAGAGAATCAGGGCACCGATCACAAAACTACCGATGCTGACTGGGTTTAATTTTGATTTCATAAACAATTTTGGGGTCAGTGTTCAAATTTCAAATTTTTAATTTTTTCAAAGTTAGAGTCACATTTAAAATTTGAAATTTGAACACTGACCCCAAAAGCTAGCGGGATTTATGTTTGATTTCCTGTTGGTAAAAAAATTAGCAACACGTTTATCATTCCTTTCTGCAGCTAATTTTTCGGGGCTCCCTTCAGCAATGATGCCTTGAACTTCTCCATCAAGCAAGATCACGCGATGAGCAAGGCTGAAAATACTAGCAAGCTCATGCGAAACGATGACCATCGTTGTTCCAAATGTTTTACTCACCTCTAAAATCAGATCATCCATTCCTCGCGCTGTAACGGGATCCAGGCCGCTTGTCGGTTCATCAAAGAAAACAATTTTAGGATCGAGTGCCAGCGCTCGCGCTAGAGCCGCTCTCTTTTTCATCCCGCCACTCAACTCTCGCGGATAAAGCTCTTGCACTCCTGGCAGTCCCACTTGTTCTAATTTCAAAGCAACCTTTTCTGCAATCTCTGTTTTGGTGTGAGTTGTGTATTGTTCTAAAGGCAAAGCAATATTTTCAGCAATCGTCATCGAACTCCAAAGCGCATTACTTTGGTAAAGGACGCCAAACGATTTCAAAATATGGCGCTGCTCTTCCTCAGAAGCATTCAAAAAACTTTTCTCAAAATAACGAATCTCTCCACTTTTTGGAGCGAGTAATCCAATCATGCAACGCAAGAGTGTGCTCTTACCACAACCACTCCCACCAATGATAAAGAGAATCTCTCTCTCCTTCACCGAAAAAGAGACATCTTTTAAAATGGTCTTATCTCCATAAGCACAGGTTAAATTTTCGACTTCGATGGCGTTCATATTCCTAGAGCATTGTAGATGACTGCAAACAGCGCATCTCCCAAGACAATGAGCATAATGCTCGTCACGACAGCGGAAGAAGTTGCCACGCCCACTCCGGTTGTATCTCGACTGCATTGCATGCCGCGCCAGCAGCCGGTTAGTGCAATCATGATTCCAAAAAAGAAACTTTTGATAATTCCAATAGAAACATCCGTTACACCGACACGATTTTGAGTCTCGATCCAATAAGCCATTGCTGGAATGCTGAGCAAGGTTGATGAAACAAAAAGGCCACCTAAAATCCCCATAAGATTGGCATAGAGGGTTAGGATCGGCATCATGATAGTCACTGCCAAAAGTCGCGGCAGCACGAGAAAGTCGATCGAAGAAATCCCTAACGTTTCTAAGGCATCGATCTCTTCATTGATTCGCATGTTTCCCAACGCTGCTGCGAAGCCGGCCCCCGTACCGCCTGCCACCACAATCGCAGCCATCATCGGCCCCATTTCGCGCACCACGGCAAGCCCAACAAGATCAGCCACAAAAATTCCAGCGCCATACTGCCGCAGCTGAATCGCCGATTGAAAAGCTAAGATCACGCCAACTAAAAAACTGATCAAACTCACAATGAAGATGGAGGATTGCCAACATTGCTGCATTTGAACAAACCAATCCATCCAGCGAAATTTTTTGAATCGAAACGTGCTGAGCGTTACACTCCCAATGAAAGCAAGTGTTTGTTTGCTGCTCTGCAAATATTGCAACACATTCTCGCCTAAAAAAAGTCGGAGCGGTTTTTTTTCTTTGGGAGCTTTTGCTGACGCTGAAGAGACAGCAATCGATGTTTGGTTTGTAGTCACGGCAAGCTCTCCTCATCGTAGAGAAGAGCTTTCCCATTGTCATGGAAAAACAAGGGCCTGATTAAAGTACGAGTATTCAGACTGCTGATTATCTCCTCAAGGATTTTGAGGGGCCTCTAGCCAAAAACTATATTGTGGTCTGGGTCCAGTTAATACGAATAAGATTAAGAACCTCTTCATCAGCTAACCGAGAACGTGCCCATTCACTACAATAAGATAAGCGCTGGTCTACAGGAACAGTCGTAAAAAGCGACGATTGTTTAACTGCCTTAATGAGTTGTTCAGCAAGTTCAGGAGCAGAAAGCGGACGATTATTCCCTCGTAGTAGCTGTTGTTGGTTATTTTGTATTTGATCAAGAGACTGATCAAAAATTTGATAATAAAAAGCATCTCTAACTAAATCTCCTTGAGCTTTTGCCAAAGAGAGTAGTTGTGAATCAATATTGACAGCGCCTACTTGAACAGCCTTATAAAATTGCCATCTGACTGTCATGAGTAAATCAGCAATTTTGTTAGGATCATTTAAGGCAGCTCCAGCAAGTTCAGCACTTTCTTTTGCGAGAAGTTTCATAAATTCATTTTCTAAAGCTCGAGCTCCTTGAGCTTCATATAATATTCGGTATTGATTTTTTTCCTCTTGGCGTGTACCGAAGGAGGGCTCGTCTCTATTTGCAAGAACTTTTACTTGAGCAAGCACAGCCTCCGAATGACGTCTTGATGAAGCCCACCCTAAGCACCAACTAAGTCTTTTCACCTTAAAAATCTTAGAAAAGAGAGGTGAATTTTTAGCAGCTGTGATCAACTGCTGAGCTTGCTCTTGTTCACTTTGTTCGATAACTGCATGATCAGCAGTAGAACTGCCAAGAGTGCCATGACTTTGTTGGAGATTCTCTAAAGATTCATCAAAATTTTTAAAAATAAATTCATCAGCACAGTCTACTCCACCTTCCTTTTCTGCCAATTCAAGAAGACGATCTATAACATCACTCTGATTTATGTGGCTTCGATTAAATTCTGCTTTCACCTGCATTAATAAATCAGCCATCTCACTTGAATTAAGCGTTATTTTGTTAGAAGCTGTTATCTTTTGATTAAGAGCTGCACTAAGAGTTTCTCGTTGCCTTTGCGTTACCGCACGAATTCTCTCCTGCGCTTCTAGTTGTTTATTGGGTCCAAAAAGTGTTCCTACTGGATTTCCAAAAACTGCCATGAAACGATCGAACATGGTGTTCTGATTGACAACTGGACTCTCTGATTCTTCTTTTAAGTTGTTAGATTTACTCTCCTGTATGCCTCGGGTAGTAGTAGTAAGATTTTCTCGTTGTGCGAAGACAGAAGGATCATTATTAGGATCCGTTACAAGTCTATTATCTCTGCCGTCATAATCAAATCTTACTTCTACACCATTATTCTTTGATTTTTCATGAGCACCAGGGGGTTTCTTCATCATTAACGGAGTATTTAGCGTGGGATCGATTTCTGGCGTTTCTCCAAAAACAGAGCAAGCAAAAGATGCAAAGAAAATGGCAAAGAAAAAATGGAGGGAGACTTTCATAAAAAAAGCATTAGTACCACACGAAGCGCTTTTGATACAAGTGGAATTTTCTTTTATTCTCCTGTCTCAAATCCTACCAAATAAAAACTTCTTCAATAGAACTGGCATCGATGAGTTTCTCTCCCCAAAGAGAAAGCGATTCACTATCCGCTTCTTTAATCAATTGGAGATGATTAGAAGTAACTTGATTTGGAAAACGTCGTTCTAGCTGCTTAACGAGCAAAGAGCGAAATTTTTGTAGACCTTCTTGCAAGCCTTTGTGCAGGCCCTCTTGTCGACCTTCTTCAATCCATGCTTCTGTGAGAGTCATAATATTCCTTTGAGTTGGTGATGATAAATATCTTTTAAATTCAAAATTTCACTCTTTGAAAGATCATCTTTGCGGGTTTGAAAAACATATTGAGCGCTCTCACGCAACAATTGAACTTCCTTCATCCTATCACCCTGCTGCAACAAGTCGCTACTATTTTTGATGAAGGCGTCGTTACTATCAAAAAATCAGCTGAAACCCAAGCTCAAAAAAAATCTATTGCTGAGGTATAATTCTAGAAGGTAACGGCAGCCCCATCAAAGGACCATTACGACGAATCTCATTGAGCAATGTTGTCATTTCGTTGTCATTCATGCGACCTTGTCGAGAGCAAGCCCATTCGTGACAATAATCCAAACGTTGTTCCTCAGGAATATTCAACAAAGGGGCCACTTGAGTAACAACTCGAATTAAGCGGTATGATAGTTGTGGAGGTGTCAGAAGACGATTGTTTGAACGATTGAATGACGGAATGTTATTCACTTCATCAAAAATCTTATACGCAACATTGCGCAGCAATAGGTCAGAAACATTTTGAAAGCGTGCAAAATCCATCCAACATTTTTGAATATATGTTTGCTGATAAAGCCACCTGCTTTGTTGAACATTATCACTAAAATACTGGCTTGGTAAATTTGCTTTAAGAACCTCTATCATCAGCTCTGCTTGTTCATCAATACTCAACTCATGATTTTCGGGAGATGCTAACTGAAGTCGCTCTAATTGCAGTTGCGCGTATGTGCTTTGAAATAGATTTTGATAGAGAGCACCTAAAAGTTCACGATCATCTGCATGAAGATAATAACTCCAATCAAGGGAATTGAGATTGGGCCATTTTAAATCATCCTCTGACAGTGTTGAAGTACCTCTATCATTGAAGTATTCTGTTGTAGCTAGCTCTATCATCTTTTGAGCCTTTTGTTCAGGGTTCAAAGGAGTTCCTGCATCTTCTTGCTCTCGAATCACGCTATTCAATTGAGCTTCTAGATTGTTGAGTCTCTCCATGGTAATTGGAATTATTACCTGCTCTGCTGGCGCCGCTCTATCAAGTTGATGTTGCATTAATTGAATATTTTGTTGCAATACTCGTGCTTGTCTCTGCGCTTGCTGCAATCTTGATTCTCCTTGCCAGCAGGCGGAAGCTTTTTCAACGACAGCATCCTTTAATCTCAATAAGGTCTTCAACGGATTACCAAATGCTTCCATGAAATTATCAACCCACGTTTTTTGCTGCATGGCTCTTAGCCTTGCGAGAGATCTTGCTTCTTGTCCTCTCAGAAGATTTATGTCAGCTCGATTTCCAAACTCATTGTCTTGTTGCAGTATTGGGTTTATCGGTATCGCTCTCGCCACTCCTTCTTGAACATGAAGATGCTGCGGATCACCTCGCTGCTCATCATCACTATCAGCACCGTCACCTTCCTCATCATCACGATCAAAGCGAGGATCGCGGCCATCATTTCTAGGATCCCTTCCTCCACCTGCCTCACCGCGCTCGCCTGCTCCTGCTGGAGCTAGAGGCCCGCGAAGAGCCATCATTAAGGGAGAACTGTTTTCACCCCTGGATGCATCTTGTGAAGTTGCTGGTTGAGCTAAAGCAGCATCGCTGCTCTCTTGGGCCACAGCAACGGCACGGAGCAATAAAAATAATAAGCAAAAAACAGAGGGGAACTTCTTCATCATCATCAATTTTAGTTTAAGAGCGTTACAATATCTCACAAAACGGCGTAATTGCAAAAAACTTCTCCTTCTATTTGCTTCTCATAAAAGAAGTAGTTATTCTGCTTTTCTTTTCCTTGAAATAGCACCCATGTCGAACGATCCGATTACCTTTCAACCAATTTTTATGGAGCGCCCATGGGGAGGACGCCGGTTGGAGATGCTCTTGCATTTTTCTCTTCCTCCAGAAAAAAAAATTGGGGAGCTTTGGGCCATTGTCGATCGCTCAGAGGCACAGAGCATCGTTGCACAAGGCCCTCTGGCTGGAAAAAATTTACAGGAACTTTGGACGCAACATCGCGAAGAGATTTTTGGAAAGGCTCATTCAAAAAATTCTTCATCTCGCTTCCCTCTCCTCTGCAAAGTCCTCGATGCTGCTGAAATTCTCTCTCTTCAAGTTCACCCTCCAGAAGCCCTCGCCAAGCAGCTTGGCGGCGAAGCCAAAACAGAATGCTGGTATATTTTAGAAGCTGATCCAGGAGCCACGATCGATGTCGGTTTACATCGAGGAGTTACGCGCGAACAATTTGAACAAGCGCTGCAGGAGGGAAACATTGAATCGACATTGCATCGGGTGCCTGTCCATGCTGGAGAGAGCATGTTTATTCCTAGTGGACGTCTTCATGCTCTTGGAAAAGGAATCATGATTGCTGAAATCCAGCAAAACAGCGACACGACCTATCGCGTCTTTGACTGGAATCGCAAAGGGCTTGATGGCAAGCCGCGCCAGCTGCACCTTGCCGAGTCTTTAGCCTCGATTAATTTTGAGGACTACGAGCCAAGCATCCAATCTTGCGATCAATCACTCATTGCTGACTCTCCCTATTTTCAAATAGAAAAATGGACGCTAGACAAACCTCGCTTAGCAAACGAGGAAAATAATTTTTCATTGATCACCTGCCTCACCGGAACAGTCCGTTGTGGCACTCAAACGTTCACACCAGGCCAATTTTTCTTAGTCCCCGCAAGCATGCAAGAACCTCTTTTGATCCCAGAATCCCCAGGCACGACTCTTTTGAGGACATCATTAAAATAAACTTTTTTTTCTTCCATGATTAAACTCAACGGCATTTATAAAAAGTATCATTCTGGTTCCAGCAGCGTCTCTGCTCTTCAAAATATTAGTCTTCATGTTCCTGCTGGAAAAATCATGGGGATCATTGGAGCTTCTGGAGCTGGAAAAAGCACCTTGATCCGCATGGTCAATCTTCTCGAACGTCCCGATCAAGGCTCTGTCCTTGTTGATGGGATGAATCTCATGCACCTCAATCGTGAAGAGTTAACCGAAGCGCGTCGAAAAATGGGAATGATTTTTCAACAATTTCATTTACTCTCTTCGCGGACTGTTTTTGGAAATATTGCATTACCATTAGAACTAACGGGTCATTCCAAAAAAGAGATCAAACAACGAGTTGGCGAGTTACTTCAACTAGTCGGCCTCGAAGATCGAGCCATGGCTTATCCCTCGGAGCTGTCTGGAGGCCAAAAGCAGCGTGTCGCTATTGCGAGAGCATTGGCCCCCTCTCCCAAAGTGCTGCTTTGTGATGAAGCGACCTCCGCCTTGGATCCTAAAACAACGCACTCCATCTTGAACCTCCTTCAAAAAATTAATCGAAAATTAGGACTTACCATCTTGCTCATCACGCACGAAATGGATGTCATCAAAACTATTTGCGATGAAGTGGCCATTCTAGATCAAGGCAAGTTGATAGAACGAGGCAGCGTGACTTCTTTTTTTAGCAATGCTGCAACACCCATTGCGCGTGAATTTATTAATGCTACCTTTCATCTCAAAATTCCTGAAGAGTATGTGGCTCGCATGAAATCAACACCATGCGATCAGAGCTATCCCTTGGTAAAGCTTGGATTCACGGGCAACACAGTCGACAAACCACTCATCTCCGAGGCTTGTCGCTTTTTTAATATCGATATCAGCATTCTCAGCGCTGATGTTGAATATGCCGGAGGAGTCAAATTTGGTTATCTCCTTGCAGAACTTTTTGGAACGCAGCATCAATGCAAGGCAGCTCAACAATTCTTCATTCAAAATAACATTCAATTGGAAGTCCTCGGATATGTCAGAACCAATGATTAAACTACTCGTAGCAGCATTAGGCGAAACCATGCTCATGGTTTTTTTCTCCACGCTCGTGGCCTCTCTCCTCGGATTAATACTTGGGGTTATTTTGCATATCACGCGGCCAGGTCAGATCCTGCCACTCCCGCGCGTCCAAAAAACACTCGAAATGCTCGTTAATGCTGGCCGTTCCATTCCCTTTATTATCCTCTTAGTCGCGATCATTCCCTTCACACGATTCATTGTTGGGACCAGCATTGGAACCGTTGCTGCGATTGTACCACTCACCGTCGCTGCTATTCCTTTCATGGCGCGACTCGTTGAAGGAACCTTGATGGAAATTCCTTCCGGCCTCATGGATGCTGCTCAAGCAATGGGATTGCGACCTTTTCAAATGATCACCAAAATTCTTTTGCCGGAAGCATTACCCGGCATTTTGAATAGCGTCACCATCACGATGATCACGCTAGTCAACTATTCAGCCATGGCAGGAGCCATCGGCGGCGGCGGTCTAGGAGATATCGGCATTCGCTACGGATACCAACGCTTTGATGCTACGGTCATGTTGGTGACGGTTTTAATTTTGATTCTCCTTGTTCAATTCATTCAGAGTGTGGGTCACTATCTCGTGAAAAAATTTGATCACCGGTAACTTTGTTTTTAAATTCTACTGATGCAGCGAGGAACTGTGTCGCGTCGGTGCTCGCGTCATCGAGTATTAGCTATACACTCAGCCGCTGTGCGCCGCCGCTCCTTGTTCCTCATCTGCCTCAGCGAATTTAAAAACAAAGTTCCAGTCTTTTGAGTTACATTTTTTTTGATTTTATCATGTCAAAAGATTCGATAGAGTAGTTCGGTCATCGGCCATTAAAAAATTAATCGCATATGCTAAACAGAGCTAAAATTCTTGAAGTAGTCCCTCATAAAGATTTTTCGTTGGATATTACTCTATCTGATCATCGACGTCTTTTTTTAAAGATGAAGCGCTTTTTAAAATCTCCGGCATATAAAAAACTATCTCACATAGGATTTTTTTATCCGTCAAGCATGACCATCGTCTCATCTACTGGGATGAATCTCATGATATGCACATCGATCAGATTCTTTCTTTCGCTAAAGAAGCATAAATAATAATTTTTTACATGAGACTCCCTACCCAACTCCTCACCACCCTTCTTCTCCTCACTGTTGCCTTCACAAGCTGCCAACGGAAAAAAGAGGATCATGTTTTAAAAGTCGGTGTGATTAGCGGTCGCGAGTCAGACCTCATGGAAACAGCTGCTAAGATAGCCAAAGAAAAATATGATCTCACCGTTCAGATTGTTACTTTCTCGGATTATGCGACACCTAACATTGCGCTCAACGATGGAAGCATCGACCTGAATGTTTTTCAGCACAAACCATATCTTGATGCTCAAATCAAAGATCGTGGATACCATCTTGCTTCGGTTGGTAACACTTTTGTTTTTCCGCTGGCTGGCTACTCTCAAAAAATTAAGCAGATGAATCAACTCCCTGATGGAGCGAAAATCGCTCTTCCCAACGATCCAACGAATCTTGGTCGTGCGCTGCTCCTGCTTCAAAAACAAGGCCTCATCACCTTAAAAGAAAATGTTGGTCTTACAGGAACGCCTCTCGATGTCATCAGCAATCCAAAGCATCTCCAGTTTATTGAGCTCGAGGCAGCCCAATTACCTCGTTCTCTCGAAGATGTCGATGTAGCGGTTATCAATACGACTTATGCCACGCAAATCAATTTGATTCCAACACGCGACGGATTATTTGTTGAAGAAAAAGATTCTCCCTACGTGAATGTCATCGTTGCTCGTGAAGATAATAAAAACGAAAAAAACGTTCAGGAATTTGTCAAAGCCTATCAAAGCGCTGAGGTCTTCAGTAAAGCCAACCAACTTTTTGAGGGAGCAGTCATTCAGGGATGGTAAAAACAGCTATTCAGGTTACAGCGTTTCAGGTTACAGGATACAGACTGAAAGAGCTTACAAATGAAGGAAATATTTTTTGCCACCTATTGGATTCAAAAAGCGTATCTTTGTTTTCAAGTATTTACCCTGTACCCTGAAATGCTGTAACCTGCCACCTGCTTTTATGTTTACCGGAATCGTCCAAGACATCGCCACCATCAAGGCCATCAACGATCTCGATGGCCTGCGCACCATCACACTTTATTTTGAAGATCCTAATTTTAGTGATGGTCTCGCAATAGGAGCCAGCGTTGCTGTCGATGGCGTTTGTTTGACCGTCAGTAAAATCTACGATCAACAGACCGTTGATTTTGACATCATGCTTCAGAGCCTTCGAATAACAACATTAGTCGATGCCAAAGTTGGATCTCACATTAACGTCGAACGCTCCGCCAAAGAAGGCGCGGAAATTGGCGGCCACATTTTATCAGGTCATGTCGATTGCCGCGGAAAAATTATTGAAATTCAAAAGCCACCCAATAATTGGATGGTGAAAATAGAAATGTCACCTGAATGGATGCGCTATATTTTCAGCAAAGGTTTCCTGGCCATCAATGGTGCAAGCCTTACCGTGAGTGATGTTGATGCAGAAAGAAAGTCGTTCGATATTTGGCTTATTCCTGAAACATTGCGACGGACCACTTTTTCAGAAAAAAAAGTTGGCGACTTCGTCAATATTGAAATTGAACGAAGCACTCAGATTGTCGTCGATGGCGTGAGAACGGCTGTGGCAGAGCAAGTGAGGCTTTTACTTCCAAACCTTGCTGCGGAACAGCAATTAAAAATGGAAGTTCAACTTGAAAAAATAATGGAACTACGAGTTCCTTCTTTGATGCCTCGCATAATGAACAATCGAGAGGATCACCAATAACATCCCACTGAATTTGATTGCGGTGAGTGTTTCTCCCAGAATCAACCAAGCCAACACTACCGTTGATAATGGCATGAAGGCCGTAGCCAAGGAGGCATAACCAGCATCGACTTGCTCAACTCCACGTTGCCAGCAAAGAAAGAAGAGTCCTGTTGTGAGTCCTAAGAATGCCATGGTTATTCCATCATGCCAGGTAATGAGGCGCCATACGGAGAGTGGCATGAATGCTAGAACTCCATAAAGAAAAATTAAATTCAGCGCATTCAAAAGGATGGCATTCGTAACAGCGGGGATTTTTGAAATGGGATAGTACTTGCTCAAAGTGTAATATAATCCCTCGGGCAGTAAGGATAAAAAAACCAGCGAATTTCCGAGCAACGCATTGGCACTAGAGCCTCCAAAAGATTCTACGTTAATCAAAATTAACCCAGCTATCGAAATAATGATGGCAATGAACATCTGCTTACTAAGTTTTTGTTTAAAAATGAGAATGTTTAACACAACAACAATTGCTGGCAGAAGACTTGTGATGAGGCCTGCGCTATTGGCATTAGTAAAATGAAGTCCAGTTAACATGAACAAATTAAAAAAGAGTCCAGCTCCAAGACTCTTCGCTAACAAGGCAAGCCAATCCTTTTTTGTTAAATGAAATTTCCAGTCCTTTGTTTCACCTGATTGCAGACATAACGGCAACATAAACAATGCTGCAAAAGTAAAACGAGTTGTCATCATGATCAAAGGATTAATGTGATCCACTAATCCTTTGGATAAAACAATATTAATTCCAACGCACGCTTGTGCTAGTAATAAAAGCAGGAGGGGTTTGGCTCGGGAGATCATCTTGATTTAAAATACCAGCTCCCACTCAGAAATCAAATAACGGTTTAGAGAAACGATCTAAACAACTCAATCCCCCTCTCTTCCTCTGCCCCACAATCATAACGGATATATTCTGTGAAATAGAGAAGAGCAAATACTGGATCAGAACAAGAAGCTGCGATTTTCTCTCGCTCACGCAAGCCACATTCTTTCGCCTGCTGAAGCATGCGAATGATTTCTTGTTGATGAGGATGATCTTTTTTCAAACACCATCTCGCGAAAACAAAAGGAAGCCCTGTAAATCGATACCATTCTTCTCCCAAGTCTAAAATCGAACAAGTGGTACTGCCCTCGCGAAAGGCAATGGCAGGATCGCCAATGATCAGACGCGGCAACAATTTTAAATCATTTGAGTTACCCTCTTCTACAAACTCTGGATCGAGTTGGTAAAATTTTTTAAAAATAATTTTTATAAGTTCATTCGATGTGTGCGACGCTGGATCGAGTCTTATTTTTTTTATTTTTTCTAACGAACCCTCATAAGCTAGAATCACACTATAAACGGGCCCCCGACACCCAATCGCAATGTTATCGACTGTTTTTAATTGAGGCCTCTTCAAAATATCATAAAGCGATAACAATGCCGCATCGACTTTGCCTGACTCAAAAATGGAGAGTAACTTTGAAGGGGTTGTTTTAATGAGCTCACATGAAATCCCTCTCAGCAAAGGCTGCGCATTAAGGTAGGATACGGCGCCGAGAGAATACATTCAAAGAGAATAGCCACAAAAGAACACAAAGAACACAAAAATGGCATATAATCAAATCGTTTCTTTTGTGCTCTTTGTGTTCTTTTGTGGCTATTAATTAATTTTGAATTTTCTGATAAAACGTATCCCTCTGACATGGCTCCCGACCTGCTTTTCGAATAACCTCTTCAAAGGAAACGATGCTCTGCTCTTGAGGCGTTTTAACGCCAGCCATGTGAAAGATTTTTTCTTCTTTGATCGTTCCGTGCAAATCATCCACGCCATAATCAAGCGCTGCCGCAGCAACCAAAAGCCCCATGCTAATCCAATAAGCGGTGATATGATCAAAGTTATCGAGAAACAAACGGGCAATAGCCAAGTTCTTTAAATTTTCTTCCGGGGCGACGGGAACGATATGAGCCAACTCGGTTGTCTCAGGAACAAAAGCATATGGAATGAAGGCCGTAAAACCACGGGTCTCATCTTGAAGTTCTCGAAGCTGTCGCAAATGATCGATGCGATGAGCCGCCGTTTCGATATGACCGTAGAGCATCGTTGCCGTACTCCTCATTCCCATTTGATGCCAAAGACGATGAACTTCGGCCCACTCCTCTGCTGTTTCTTTGCCACGACAAATTTGATCACGAACGATCGGATCAAAAATTTCAGCACCTCCCCCCGTCAACGCATCCAATCCAGCCTCGCGTAGCAAATGGAGTGTTTCAGAAATTGATTTTTTAAAAATACGTTTTGATAAATGTCGGATTTCAATCGCTGTAAAAGCCTTCACCTTGATCTCAGGGCAAGCACGTTTCATTTCACGCAGCAACTCGAGATACCAGCTCGCTGGCAATGTCGGATGAAGACCCCCAACCATGTGAATCTCGGTGGCACCTTCTTCCCAAGCCTCTTTGGTGGCAGCGACAACTTCAGGAACAGCCATTTCAAAAGCATGCGGATCTCGTTTCTTGGCACTGAAGGCACAAAATTGGCAGTTGAGAACACAAAGATTAGCATAGTTGATATAGCGATTGGAAATATAGGTGGCAACGGCTCCATGCTTTCTCTTCCTCACCTCATTCGCCATCGCCCCAATTCCCTCCAAGTCATCAGATGCATAAAGAATCATCCCTTCGTCTGGTGAGAGACGCTCTCCTGCTTCTACTTTCTTCCAGAGAGGAAGTAACAAAGGATCCTGAATATTCATGAACAATAAGAGTAACTTTTACGATCAATTCATGGCAAACTATTAAATTGTTTTGCTGATTTGCTGAAGACCAGTAAATTAAAGTTGGGAATTTCTATACACTTCAGCCTTTAGCCTTCAGTCTTCAGTCACATTTATGTCTTTCGAGCTTCATTCAGACTACCAACCTCAAGGAGATCAAGCTCAGGCCATTGATAAATTAACGCGCTCGCTCTCGGCTGGAAACCGCCATCAGACTTTGCTTGGCGTCACCGGCTCTGGAAAAACTTACACAACGGCCAATGTCATCCAAGCGTTGAATCGCCCGACATTGATCATGTCGCACAATAAAACATTAGCGGCACAACTCTATTCGGAGTTTAAGCAGTTCTTCCCTAACAATGCGGTCGAATATTTTGTTAGTTACTTTGATTACTATCAGCCAGAGGCCTACATTCCTCGCTCGGACACCTACATCGAAAAAGATAGTTCCATCAACGAAGAGATTGAGCGCCTCCGTCTTTCGACCACAAGCTCGCTCCTGACACGACGCGATGTGATCGTGGTTGCCAGTGTTTCGTGCATCTACGGTTTAGCTTCGCCTGAGGATTTTTTAGAAATGGTTCTGACACTCAAGCAAGGGACCAGCATCCCTCGTGAAGAACTTTTAAAAAAATTAGTCACGATGCTTTATGAGCGAAATGAAATTGAATTTTCTCGAGGCACTTTTCGCGTGCGTGGTGATGTTATCGAAATTCACCCCGCTCAAGAGGAAGATCTCGGCATCCGCCTTGAATTTTTTGGAGATGAAATTGATCGAATTGCGGCCTTTGATCCTTTGACCGGAAATGCTAAATACAATCTAACGCACCTGACTCTTTTTCCTGCCAAGCAATTTGTCACGCCTAAGGATAAAATGCAAAAAGCGATGCAGAGCATTCAGGGAGAGCTTAAAGAACGCCTCGCCTGCCTCGAATCACAAGGAAAATATATCGAAGCACAGCGAGTAAAAATGAGGACTGAGTATGATTTAGAAATGATGCAAGAGATGGGATTTTGCAATGGCATTGAAAATTATTCCCGTCACCTCACCGGTAGAGAAGCTGGATCGCGACCTTACACGCTCCTCGACTTCTTGCCTCAAGATACGATGATTGTGATTGATGAATCCCACGCCACGCTTCCTCAAATTGGAGGAATGTACGCTGGCGATCGCGCTCGCAAAATGACGCTCGTTGAGTATGGCTTCCGCCTCCCAAGCGCTTTGGACAATCGTCCACTTAACTTTGAAGAGTTCATGGCAACAGGAAAGCAACATCTTTATATCAGTGCCACTCCTGGAAAATTTGAATTTTCTAACAGCATCGCCGGCAAGCAAGATTACACGGATCCCAAAACAAGCATGCCGCTGTTGGAGCATCCAAAACCAAACACAGCAACAGAACCGCTTGATCCCACCGTTCCAGGAACAACCCTGGTTGTTGAACAAATCATGAGGCCAACAGGATTGCTTGATCCACGTATTACCGTTCGTCCTTTAGCATCACAGATCGATGAGACCATCGAGCTCTGTCGCTCTCGGGTGGAGCGACACGAGCGGGTCTTGGTAACAACGCTCACCAAAAGAACGGCTGAAGATTTGAGCGACTACCTCAAAGAAGTTGGCCTCAAGGTGAGTTATCTTCACAGCGATGTTGATACGATTGAACGTGTGGAAATTTTGAGATCTCTTCGTACTGGTGATTTTGATATTTTGGTTGGCATTAACTTGCTTCGAGAAGGGCTCGATCTTCCAGAAGTCAGCCTCGTCTGCATTCTTGATGCCGACAAAGAAGGTTTCTTGCGGAGCAAAACTTCGCTGATTCAAACAGCAGGCCGTGCGGCACGTCATATCAATGGAGAAGTTTTTCTCTTTGCTGATAGAATCACGGAAAGCATTCGCGCACTCCTTGAGATCACAGAAGATCGACGTCGTCGTCAAATGGATTATAATCGTGAAAACAAGATCACTCCAACAGGTGTCTCTCGCCCTGTTCAAAAAAGTTTGCGCGTCATCTTAGAGGCTGATGAAAATGATCTTTTGGAAGAGACCCCTTATGACCGCGCCGTCTTATTGAAAGAATTACAAACAGAAATGGTGGAAGCCTCTCGAAAAATGGAATACGAACGAGCTGCTCTCTTGCGCGATCAGATTCAAGCTGTAAAATCGGGAGAGAACTTGAAACAAGTCTCACGGCCGTATAAGAAACGAAAAAAGAAATCATAGCATTATCGCCTTTATTCAGAGAACTATCAGTAATAGGATGAAGAGCGTGTCCAAAAATGATTTAAAATCGATGCAATGCGAGGAGCGAAGAGCACAGCCGAGGAGTGTATATGGAAATACTCGACGAGACGAGCACCGGAGCGACGACGCAGTGCGCGATTTGAAACATTTTGGGACACGCTCTATTTTTTTCGTTACTGGAAGCGATGATGCCGAGGTCCGCCGCAAAGCCCAAGCGCTGGCGATCGAGCTAGCACCTAGTGACGATGCTTTTGGCATGGAAGTCATCGAGGCTCCAGGAGAAACCGTAGACCATTCTGTTAACGCGATTCATGAAACAATCCAAAGTTTGCAGACTTTTCCTTTTTTAGGAGGAGGAAAATTGGTCTGGCTCAAAAGCGCGACTTTTTTAAAAGAGAGCCCTGCAGGCCGTTCTGAAGCCACTCAAGAGGCACTCGAAAAATTATTAAAAATCTTGAAGTCAGAATTACCAGAAGGAACTCGTTTTCTGATGAGCGCTCCAGAACCCGACAAGCGACGTGCTTTTTATAAAAGCTTATCAGCGCTCGCCATCACGACTCTTTGTGATAAACCGGACTTTGGATTTAATGCTACCGAAAATGATGTCATCTCCTGGGTCACCTCACGGGCACGAGAACGTGGTGTTCGTTTAGATGAGGAAGCTGCTGAAATTTTGGCAGCACGCGTCGGAGCAAACTCTGGGCAAATGGAGTCAGAGTTGGCAAAATTAATCACAGCTGCTGGAGAAGGAGCCGTGATTCATGAAGAAATGGTTCGGGATCTTGTCCCTCAAACACGCACGGGCGGAATTTTTGATTTGAGTAATGCCATTGCAAAACGTGATCTTCCGCTCTCTCTCAAGACGCTGAAACAATTACTCCGTCAAGGCGAGAGTGCCATGGGAATTTTGCTTGCGGCCATCGTACCAACCGTTCGTAATCTCCTCCTAGCAAAAAGCCTCCTCACCAAACATCGTTTGAAGACCCCTGAGAAGCCTCAATTTTTTGCCTCGGTTCTTCAAAAACTTCCAGCTTCAGAAACAGCTCACCTTCCTCGCAAAAAAGATGGCTCGTTGAATGCTTATGGCCTAGGCATTTCAGCAGTGAATGCAAATAAATTTCAAGAACAGGAACTCCAAGAAGGATTCTTAGTCTGCCGCAACACCAATCAGCAGCTGCTTCGCAGCCAGGGAGGAGAAGAGATGCTCCTCACGCAGTTGGTGGTGAGGCTGGTGGCACCTACCAACATCATTTAACTCCTGCTTTCGCAGAGTTAACTGACAACGGAACGTTGTCAGTTATAAATTTTGAACAAATTGCCGTTTGGATTGTCCAATAAGGATGATCCAGCATCTCTCACTTGTTCATCGATTCTTTTTTTTACGAGCAGCATTCTTGTTATTAGTCGTCGCAGAACTTTTTCCAAGCCTCGTTGCTGCGATGCCGATGGGCCAGGATCACATGCCTCATTTTGCATGGGAACGGATCTCGATGGAGCAGCCACTCCCAGGGCATCCGATCAGTATTGGGGCTGCTACAGGTCTTGGGGATTTTATTGCTGTCATCAAAAACAAAAAAGGAGCTGATGATGAGATCTATCTTCTCGATCATGCCAACCTCCATCTTGGGTGGCAAAAAAAAGGAGAGTTTGAACATGCGGCTGTTTGCAGTGTTCAATATGGATTGGGACGTTTTTTTATTTTTGGCATTGATGCTAAAAATAATCACTCTGTGGTCGCGTCCTCCGCTGACGGTGGCAACACTTGGAATCAGCAGGAAATTCCAGGCTCCGCAAGCCACTACGATGTTGCTGCTTTTTCTTCAACACAAGGCCTGGTGACAGGACGCGACGGTGCTGTTGCAAAAACTAGTGATGGTATCACCTGGACGCAGATCACTTCTCCCTCTGGTTCGGAGAAAAAAGTTTTTTCTCTGCAACAGAGTCCCAATAATCAACTAGGATTTGTCGTCGTAGAAGCCTCTCAGAAAAAGCGTGATGGCTTTTTTCTTGTCGATGATTTTTCACAACAGGAACCACTTTTTTCAACGGATGGTATGACTTGGAAAAAAACAGAGGCCATGACCAATTCTTTTTCAGCTGGCTCGGGAGAGTTCTTGATTTATCAAGGAAAGGGATTTGCCTACCATTACGCTGGCGTTGAAACAGGATCTGACTACTCCATAACTCCTGCACAAAACAGCTCTCCTCATTTCAAAGCCATGCAAGCTAGCACTACCCCTCAGATTAAAATTCTCGATGTCATCACCTGCCCCATTGGTCAAAGAACAGCCTGGGTTTATCTTGGCAAAGATTTTAAGACAGAACGATCTCTCATCATCTACTCCGGCAATAGAATTTTTTTCGTCGCTGATGCCAGTCCAACGGCTCTTGATAATCCGATTATAGCCATCAGCGCCGCCATGTTTGCAGCTTTAGAAAAAAATAACAACGCCGGCAATGCACTGGTTGCAATCGCGAATGATGGGACCGCTTACATGGCAAGCACAGCCCTCGCTTTTTAAACTTTTACTTATCCAACCTTTGACCGTTCTTGATTGATGTATTATAGTCAAATGACGTGAAGACCCCGACTGAGACTCATCCCCAACAATCTCATCAGACTGTTATTGTTGTTCTCCTCACACTCAGCTTTTGCCACCTGCTGAATGACGTCACGCAATCGTTAGTTCCTGCCATTTATCCGCTTTTAAAAGGTTCTTTTCACCTTACTTTTTTTCAAATTGGATTGATCACACTCGCAAGCCAGTTCACAGGCTCCGTGCTGCAACCCTTTATCGGACTTTATACCGATCGTTATCCAAAACCATTTGCCTTGGCTGCAGGAATGGTACTTTCATTCAGCGGAATTGTCCTGATGGCTCTTGCAGGACATTTCTATTATGTCCTGCTGGCGGCAGGCCTTATTGGAGCAGGCGCAGCGATCTTTCATCCAGAAGCATCTCGCATTGCTCACATGGCTTCGGGAGGCAATCATGGACTGGCCCAATCGCTTTTTCAAGTCGGAGGAAACATGGGAACCTCGCTCGGACCTTTGTTTGCAGCTTTGTTCATCGTTCCCTATGGACGCCCTAAGCTCGTTTGGTTTGGAGCTTTTGCTTTCATGGGAATCATCATCCTCACACGAATCGGTTTTTGGTTTATCCAAAACATTCATCGCCTTCCTAGCAAGGCTGCGGCTAAATCACATTACAGTCGATTGCCACGAGCCAAAATTGCCATGGCCCTCACCATCTTAATCGTTCTTGTCTTTTCGAAGTTCTTCTACATGTCGAGCATGATCAGCTATTTCACTTTCTTTCTGATCAAAAAATTTCACCTCTCCATTCCTCACGCTCAATATTTTCTTTTTCTGTTCCTCTTTGCAACGGCCGTGGGAACCATCATTGGCGGCCCTCTCGGAGATCGTTATGGTCGTAAAAAAATTATTTGGATCTCCATTCTTGGCGCTACCCCCTTCTCTATTTTTCTTCCGTATGCAAACCTCTTCTGGATTGGCGTCTTAGTTGTCTTTATTGGTCTCATCATTTCCTCTGCCTTTTCAGCCATCCTCGTCTATGCTCAAGAATTGCTACCAGGAAATGTAGGCTTAATCTCAGGCCTCTTCTTCGGCCTTGCTTTTGGAATGGCAGGCCTCGGTTCCGTTCTTCTAGGAGCTCTTGCTGACAAGACAAGCATTGAGTTCGTTTTTAAAGTCTGCGCCTTCCTCCCCTTTCTCGGCTTGCTGACAGGCTTTTTGCCGAATATTGAGAAGAAGCACTAGTGCTTATAGTTTTACTTTTTTCATTAAGCTAGTGCGTTGGAAATTCGCTAGTGCGGATGAAGAGCAAGGCGCGACGGCGCACAGACGAGGAGTGTATATGAACATACTCGACGAGTTGAGCACCGGCGCAACGCAGCTCTTCGCCGCAATAGTAGAATTTACAATGCACTAGAGCTGCTCAAACGAAGACAACTGGTGAATTAACTTCGCCACAAGTGCCGTCCAGCCTGTCTGATGACTTGCTCCCAAACCAGCGCCGGTGTCTCCATGAAAATATTCATAAAAGAGAATTTCATCTTTCCAATGAGGATCATTTTGAAAAAGGTCAACATCACCATTAAAAGGTCGCCGGCCTTTTTTATCTTTAACAAAAAGACTCACGACACGCCGTTCCAATTCTAGCGAGATGTCCCAAAGATTCATCATGACACCGCTTCCTGTTGGAAATTCGATTTTCAATTTATCTCCATAATAAAAACCAAATTTCTGGAGCGCTTCGATAATAAGAAAATTCATCGGCATCCAAACAGGCCCACGCCAATTGGAATTTCCCCCAAACATCCCGGAAGGGCTTTCTGCTGGCGAATAAGTAATAGTCGCACTGGTCTCCCCTTCGGTGAAGGTGTAGGGATGATCCAAATAATATTTTGAAAGAGCTCTGATTCCATGTGGTGAAAGAAATTCGTTTTCATCAAAGAGACGTTTGCAAATTCTTTTAAGTCGGTCTGGTGGTACCAAAGAAACCAGACGACGGCCCTCAATGACTTCTTGGACATGCTGCAATTGAAACATCAATTCAGGACGATGATGACGAAACCAATCAAATCGCTTGAGCAAGGATTTGAAATTATCCACGGTCGCTGCATCAAAACTCTCTACAGCAAAAAGAGGCGTCAGACCGACTACCGAACGAACTTTTAAATGAGCTGAAGAGCCATCAGGTCGCTTAATGACATCATAATAAAATCCATCTTCATGATCCCAAAGAGTGAAGCCATCAGGACCTTTATTATTCAAGGCTGCAGCAAGGTAAACAAAGTCACTTAAAAATTTATTGGCGACACGCTCGTACTCTGGATCGGTCTTTGCCAATTCGATCGCAATGTTGAGCATGTTCAAAGCAAACATCGACATCCAGGCAGTTCCATCACTTTGCATGATCTTGCTGCCATCAGGAAGATCATAGCGCCGATCAAAAATGCTAATGTTATCGAGCCCTAAAAACCCCCCGGCAAAAACATCATCTCCGCGACTATCAACGCGATTACACCACCAAGAATAAGTCAGGAGCAATTTGTTAAATGATTCGCGAAGGTAGGCGTGATCGCCCTTTCCGGTCTTTGCTCGCTCGATAGAATAAATTCTCCAGGCGGCCCATGCATCGATGGGAGGCGTTGCATCAGAAAGTGACCACTCGTAAGAAGGCGCTTGAGCCCCAGGAGAAGTATAACGTTCGCCGCGGAGCAATAAGTTTTGTCGTTTGGCAGCAGCTGGATCAACAACAGCAAGAGCGAGTGATTGAAACATTAAGTCCCAACTACAAAAGTAAGGATATTCCCAAGAGTCAGGCATCAAGATCAAATCGTGAGCATGCATCTCTTGCCAGGTAATATTACGGCCTTTCCAACGCTCTGGCGGAGGCGGCGGCATAGTGGGATCTCCTCGCAGCCAAGTGATCACGGGATAGTAATAAAACTTTTTGCACCAAAAAAGTCCTGCAAAAGCGCGCCGTTGAATGAGAGCAGAATCTGGATCGATGTTAGGATTTAGTTGTTCGTAATATTTTTTACATTCCTCTTCGCGACGGAGAATCACTTCATCGATCACAGTGCCAAGAAGCTTTGAAGAGGGCGTAGAGTTCGGTTCTAATTTTTTAGAGGAGACCAACCTAAGACGCACACTCCATGTCTCTCCAGGCGCTACATTTTTAAAATAGACAGGGGCTGCTTTTGTTCCTTTTTTTTCCGGATTAACAGCCTCTTTGCGTCCTTGAATCAGATATTCATGAAAAGCGTCTTTGACATAAAGCGCAGGATTTTTAGATTTAAAAATCTTTTCATCATTTGTCTCATTTTCTGTAAATAAGATTTCTGTAGGTTGCTCAAAAAATAATTTATATTCCGGTAATTCCCACGGATGGGCAATCTCTTGATCTTTGTTGGGGACGGAGAGCTTGGCCGGTTGAAGAATGATACTCTCAGCATTCGATGTTAAATGCATCTCGGGCTTCGAAAGATCACCCTCCCCCCAAGACCATGTGTTGCGAAACCAAATGGTCGGCAAAATATAAAGTGGCGCTGCCTCGGGACCTCGATTCGTAGCCTGAATACGAATGCAAATGTCATCGGTGTCGTTTTTGGCGTAATCGACAAGAATATCAAAATAGCGTCCTTCATTAAAAATACCGGTATCGACCAATTCATACTCAGGATCATTTTTCGAACGCAGCCCATTTTCTTCAATGAGTTGTTTGTAAGGAAAGGCTGCTTGAGGATATTTGTACAGCGCTCGCATCAAACTGCCGGTCGGCGTATTTTCGAGAAAATAATAATATTCTTTGAGATCTTCTCCGTGATTTCCTTGAGGATTGGAGAGGCCGAAAGGGCGTTCCTTGAGGATCTCATCCTTTCCATTCCAAAATGTGGGCGCGAAGCAGACTTGATTATCTCGATCGGTAAATCCTAGCAATCCATCTTCACCCCAGCGATAAGCACGAGAACGAGAATGCTCGAATGGAAAATAGTTCCAGGCATCACCATCTGCAGAATAGTCCTCACGCACCGTCCCCCATTGCCGATCGCTCAAATAAGTTCCCCACAAACTCCAGTGTTCTTTTCTTTCATCGCGCATTTTCATGCGCTGCAATTCTGGATTGAGTGCTGCTTGGTTTTCAGACATAGCAAAAAGAATTAACCGCAAAGAATGCAATAAAGAAAGACAAAGAAGAGAATAGCCACAAAAGAACACAAAGAACACAAAGAATTTTGAAGAGAAGATGCTTTTTCTTTTGTTTTCTTTGTGTTCTTTTGTGGCTATTTCTTTTTTCTTTTTAATTTTTGATTTCTTTGTGGTTAAATCATTCCTTATGAAATACCGCACACTCCCTGGTTCTAATTTGAAAATTAGTGAAATTGGTTTTGGTCTCTGGACCCTCTCCACTGGCTGGTGGGGAACCTTCACCGATGACGAAGCTGTTCGTTTGATGCGTTTGGGCGCGGATCTGGGCATTACGCTTTTTGATGCAGCAGACACTTACGGCAATGGTCGCAGTGAAGAACTCATAGCCAAAGCATTCACGAGTGTTGGCGAACGCGAGCGCATCGTCATCGCAACAAAAGTTGGTTATGATTTTATCAACCACGGTAATGAGCGTCGTGGTCAACGCGAAATCCCGCAGGATTTTCGTCCCGATTCCATCCGACAAGCGACGGAGGCCGCTCTGAAGCGTCTCCAGACCGATCACATCGATGTTTTACAATTGCACAACATTCACATCGAACAAGTGATGCAGGATGATCTTTGGGAAGTCCTCGAAGCACTTCGCGCTGAAGGAAAAATCCTCCACGATGGTGTTGCCCTCGGACCTGCCATCGGCTGGCTCGGCGAAGGTGGAGCCGCGATTGAAAAACGCCAACCCGATGTCTTGCAACACATCTATAACTTGCTCGAACAACATCCAGGCAAAGCGCTTCATCGTATTGCGGAGGAGTGCCAGGCAAAAACGAAATTTTTTATCAGGGTCCCTCACTCTTCAGGAATGCTGGAAGGAAAATATACAGCCGAAACCGTCTTTCCACCGAACGACCACCGCAATCACCGTCCTCGCAGCTGGCTCTTAAATGGTGTTAAGAAAATCGACCAACTTCGTTTCTTAGAAAACAAAAATCGGACGCTCGGCCAAGCCGCCCTGCAATGGCTCTTGCACGATCCTCGCGTGGCCACTGTTCTTCCTAACATTTACAACGAAGAACAACTTCGTGAATTTGCTGCGACTTCCGAGACGCCAACGTTGACCAACGAAGAGATGCAGCGCATTGCTGAACTTGTCGCTGGCAACTTTGGCATGGAACCTGAAGAAGGCAAATTTAAAGGGATCATGGATTGGCCAATAAAAAGTAACGAGTAACGAGTAAATGTTAACAGATGAGTTTCATCAAACTGGTAAAACTATCGCGTTGTGCTACCGTCATTTTTTATGAATTTGCCGCAAGCAACTAACTTTGACTCGTTACCCGTTACCCGTTACTCGTTACCTATTCGCCATGGAAACCTCCTCCACCCACATTGAGCTCAACCTCCCAACGACTCCGCCAGCTCCTAGCAACATTTCCTCTCCTGGACTAACAGGAGCTATAGCTCCTATTCCCATGGGAAGTGACATCAAACCATTTCCTTCTTTTGATTTTATGTTTTCAAATAACAATAGTGGGACTTCTTCTTCGTCCTAAACTTCCAACACCATTTTGTGATCTCTTCCTCTGCCAAAGTCCTCCTTTTTGATTTTGATGGTACTGTCGCTGATACGAGGACGATGGCTCTTCGTATTTTGAATGAGCTCTCTGAAGAGTTTCGTTTTCGCTCGCTTCCCGAGGAAGAACTTCCTGAAGCGCGCAACATGACGACGCAAAAACTCATTCGCCATTTAGGCATCCGCCGTTGGCGAGTCCCAAAGATCGCACGTCGCGGGTTAGTAAAATTTCATGAACGGATCCATCAAGTCGAACCGATCCTTAATGTTCCTGAAATCTTACAGCAACTCCATGAGCGAGGCTTTCGCCTTGGCATCTTGACTTCCAACTCAGAAGCCAATGTCAGCGCTTTTTTAAAACATCATCAGATCACTTGCTTTGAATTCCTACGGAGCTCCTCCAAACTTTTTGGAAAAAGTCGTGAGATCCGGCGCATCATGAAGGAACATCACCTCCAGCCGGAAGACCTCATCTACATTGGCGATGAAACTCGTGACATCGAGGCCTCCCATTCAACCGCAATCCGCATAGCAGCGGTGACTTGGGGCTATAACTCAGCTGAAGTCCTCCGCTCGATGAATCCGGAATTTCTTTTTGATCATCCGGAGCAGCTGCTTGCTTTCAAATTAAAGAAAGAGGAATAGCCACAAAAGAACACAAAGATCACAAAGAATTTTGAAGAAAAGATAATTTTTCTTTTGTGTTCTTTGTGTTCTTTTGTGGCTATTAAATTCTTTGATTTCTTTATGGCCAATTTCTTTTTATTCCATTCTCTTCCATCCCTGTGAAATCTTCCTTACGTCTTGATCAGCTCCTCCACGAGCAGGGATTTTTTGATTCGCGAGAAAAAGCGCAACGTTCCATCTTGGCGGGTCGTGTTCTTGTTAACGGACAGGTTGCGAGCAAGGCTGGAACGAAAACCGCTCCCACCTGCAAGATTGAAATCACCCAGCAAGATCGCTACGTCGGCCGCGGCGGTCACAAATTAGAAGGCGCATTGCAACAATTTGAAATCAATCCTACCGATTGGGAATGCCTCGATCTCGGTTCTTCAACAGGAGGATTCACCGATTGCCTCTTGCAACATGGAGCTAAGCAGGTCACGGCTGTTGATGTTGGGAAAGGACAACTCGCTTGGTCGCTGCGACAAGATCCTCGCGTGATTGTACACGAGGGAGTCAACGCACGTTATTTGGAGGCTCCTGATTTTGAAAATCAATTTGACCTCATTGTTGCAGACCTGAGTTTCATCTCGCTGACCCGCGTGCTGCCAGCTGCTTTTCAACTTGTGAAGCCAACAGGATGCATGATCGTTTTAATTAAACCTCAATTTGAACTTTCAAAAAAAGAAGTCGGTCATGGCGGCATCGTTCGCGACGCTGAAGCACGTCAAAAAGCGGTTACCTCGATTCAAGAGTGGGTTGAACAAGCTGGTCACCGTTTTGAGAATGTCATGGAGTCAACGCTCCCCGGCATGACCGGAAACATTGAATTCCTGGCTTTATTGCGACCTTAAACAAGGTTATAGCAAACAGGAAGGCATCATTTTTTCCTGTAACCTGCAACCTGCAACCTGTAACCTGCTACCTATGATTGGCCTCATAGCCCATACCCAAAAACCCGGCGCTGCTTCCGTTGTCAAAACGATTGTCGCCGAGCTTCACGCACGCCATGTTCCTTTTCTCATGGAACGGGCCACGGCGGCTCTGATCCAAGAACAGTCCCCCCTCAATGAAGAAATGCTTGCAGAAAAAGTTGATCTGCTTCTTGTGATGGGAGGAGATGGAAGCATCTTACGCGCCATGCATCATTCTGGGCCTTATCTTCGTCCTATTTTTGGACTCAACATTGGTTCTCTTGGTTTTCTGACCTGCTTGCCGGCACAAGAATATCAGCGAGCACTCGAATGCATCATCGATCAAGAATACATCCTCAGTCATCGCAGTCTCGTAGAACTCAAGATCAATGATCGTTTTCATGGCTTAGCGTTGAACGATATCGTTATCAGTCGCGGTGAACGTTCGCAATTGATTCGCCTCTCCGTCACTATCGATGGAACTCCCCTCACCGAATACCACGCCGATGGCCTCATCATCGCAACGCCCACTGGCTCGACAGCCTATTCCCTGGCTGCAGGAGGCCCTGTCATGATGCCAGAGAGCAAAACACTCCTCATCACTCCGATCTGTCCTCATGTCTTTAGCAACCGCTCGATGGTGATTAATGATAAAAGCAACCTCACGATTGAGGCACCTGGAGATCAGCAAATTTTCATTTCACTCGATGGTCGCGAACCTCGACTCATGGAGGCTCAAGAGCGTCTTTCCATCACCACTTCTGAAAAAACGCTTCCTCTGGCGATGTTGCCAGACACCAGCTTTCCTCAGATCCTTCGCCAAAAATTAAAATGGACAGGGAGTAATTTATGACTACCAACGTCCCGTTGTTTCCACCTTCGCGGCAATGACGTAGTGTTGAAACGTTTCAACCTTACTTCATTTACAATTTCAATTCTCTTCTTAAGACTACTTGTCTGAGCAACGCACTCCCATGGATCATCGCCCCTATTTTTTTTCACCCGATTCTGTTCGTCTAACGCTCACCAATCAGGAACAATCAGCCGCTGTTGAGGAAGTTATTAAACTACTCAAGCAAGATAGGCGTGTCACTAACTGGAGTGAATTCTTTCAAGCAATGATAGCGCTTTCCAATTCTCCCTTAAAAGTTGATGAAGAAAATGCCGTCATCATTTATCATATTAGAACCAATAGTGTTCAAGATCTTGTCATGGCAGCAGGGAGAAGTATTTCAGGAATTTCTTTTAAAGAATCGGAACAACTCGTACGTCTGATCATTGTCATCGGAATTCCACATGCCTTAAGTCAAGAATACTTGCGGGTGCTGGGCTCATTGGCTCGCTCACTGAAAGAGCCTGCTGTTTTTGAAAAGCTCCTCACTACAGAAAGCGCCGATGAATTTATCGACATTCTGTCTCAACATCATGAATGAAACAACGCTCCCTCTTCTTGAAGTTCGCAACCTCTCCGTTTCTTTTCCAATCCGTCGAGGAATTTTTCGTCGTCAGCGAGGAGAAGTCAAAGCGGTTAATGATGTCAGCTTCTCGATCCCAGCTGGCCAAACGGTCGGGCTTGTTGGCGAGAGTGGAAGCGGCAAGACAACCATTGGCCGTACCATTGTCAAACTTCAGTCGATCACCTCTGGCTCTCTTTTTTATCGGGGCATTGATATCTCTTTGATGACCCATGCTGAATTTCATCCTTATCGAAAAAAAATTCAGATGATCTTTCAAGATCCTCACGGCTCCTTAAATCCTCGCCTGACCATTGGAAGCACGATTTCAGAAGCGTTGGAAATTCACTTTCCTGCGATGTCCTCTGGTCAACGCCAAGCGCGTGTGGCAGAGCTACTCGAAAAAGTGGGATTACTTCCTGAGATGATGCGTCGCTATCCTCACGAATTTAGCGGCGGACAACGCCAGCGCATCGGCATTGCACGGGCCTTGGCAGTTGAGCCAGAATTACTCATTTGCGATGAACCGGTAAGTGCTCTCGATGTGAGTGTGCAAGCTCAGATCGTTAATTTACTCCAAGACCTGCAAGAAGAACTTGGTTTGACGATGCTTTTTATTGGACATGATCTTGCTGTGGTAAAGCATATCAGCAATAGCGTCCTTGTCCTCCATCATGGTCGCCTTGTTGAGGCAGGACTAGCCAATGAAGTTTTAAAAAACCCACAAGATGAATATACGAAGGCGCTCCTTGCTGCGGTGCCTAGGATTTGACGAAATTCACAGGGATAGAAGCGATGAAAGGGATGCTGAAAAAGATTGTTTGGAGTTTTAGTTTTTTGAAATCAGATCTCAATAAGTTTTATCCATATTTTTTAAAATTCTATTTTAATGTATGTAAAATTCTTTCATCCCTTCCATCGCTTCCATCCCTGTGAATTTTTTCTATAACCTGTAACCTGTAACCTGTAACCTGTAACCTGTAACCTGTAACCTGCAATTATGCTTTTCAAAAAACTCTCAGCACTCAACAAGCCGCTTTTGCTGCTAATGTTCGCGCTGCTGGCCTTTGGACTCTATTCCATCTACAGTGCGACTTGGATGCGTGAGACTCATTTTACCCTGAGCCAATTTTGCTGGTTGCTTTTGTGCATTCCACTTTTTTTTGCTACAGCCTTCATTGACTATCGCTGGGTGCGTCTTGGTGCCATCCCGATTTATGGAGTTGCGCTCTTGGGACTCCTTGCCGTCATGCTTTTTGGCGTCAAAGTTTATGGCGCGAGAAGCTGGTTGAATCTCGGCTTTTGTCGTTTCCAGCCTTCCGAGCTCGCCGTTGTCAGCGGAGTCATGGTCCTGGCTCTCTATCTTAGCAACTCAGAAAAACGCCCTCCTATCATTCGCATTCTTGTCTGTGGAGCTATCATGGGTCTTCCGTGGATTTTGGTTTTAGTCCAACCCAACTTAGGCGGAGCGATCGTTTGGCTTCCGATTTTCTTTGCGATGCTCTATGCAGCGAATGTTCCGGCTCGCTATCTCCTCACCCTCATCTTGCTTGGCATCTCCTTCATTCCCTTGATGGTTAACTTTGGAATGAAACCGTATCAACGAGATCGGATCACCGTTTTTCTTGATCCTTCGCTGGATCCTCAAGGCGCAGGATGGAACATCAATCAATCTCTCAATGCGATCGGCTCTGGTGGACTCTTTGGCAAAGGATTCAAAGCTGCCAATACTTTGAACGAACTCGGCTACCTTCCGAGCACGATCGTGCACAATGATTTTATTTTTTCGGTTCTTGGCGAGCAGCATGGATTTGTCGGAGGATTTTTTCTTTTGATGGCCTTTGCCTCATTTGTCCTGATAGGCCTCACAATTGCCGACCAAGCCAACGATCCCTTTGGCCGACTGCTGGCAATCGGCATCATCTTTCTTTTCTTCACGCACACCTTCATGAATATCGGCATGACCATCGGTGTCACTCCCATCACGGGACTCCCGCTTCCGCTGATCAGCTACGGAGGCTCTTTTATTTTAGTGAGCATGCTCAGCCTGGGATTGCTCCAAAGCATCTGGATTCACCGGAAGTTGGTTTATTAATTTTTTTATGAGCGACTCTCCAAGATTGTCAGTAAGCACTCCTGTTGCTTATCAATCTCTAGCTGGTTCTGACAATGCTAAAAGTCCTTCTGTAGTCGGTGCTGCCAATAGCACTTCTAAAGGTGATTCAACTAAACCAAGTTTTTTAGGCAGCGGTAGCTTTTCTCTTTTTGGAATTAGCTTCAACCTTTTTGGAAATTCTGGGAAAGCAAAAACACCTGCTAAACCAGATGGTTCCATAAGCACAGAAAGTTTAAACGCATCTGGCACCAACACTCAGCCGAAGCTTTCATTAAAGCAAAAAATAAGCTCTTTCTTTTTTGGACCACCAACGACTGATGGCTCATCAGCACAAAAGAAAAAAGAAAGTAATAGTAGTTTGCTAAGTTGGTTCTCAAAGATGTTTGGTTCAAAAGGAACGAAAACTCAAGGACCTCCTAGTGTTCGACTCATTGATGATTCTCCTGAAGTTGATACGATCTCGTTTAACACAAGTGAACATATTCAAGGATCAGGAGGAGAAAAAAAAGATATTAGAATAGAACTTAAACGAGAAAGCAGTCAGAAAATAACCGATCAGGAAAGTTTAAAGCTCGCTAGCGACGATCTAGCTGAGATCAATCAGGGATATCATGATGCTGAACCGACTGAAGAAAAGCCTCAAGGACCCCAGATTGATTCTTTTAATCTTGATGCCAACAGAGGATTTACTTACAGACTAGAGAAGACTTCTCTCTGCGCCTCTTCTATTACTAATCAAGAAGCAACACTTAATGATTCTGAAACACCTGGAAAAAATCCAAGGGTCATTAAGGCTCATCAGGTCACTGATACCACTGCAGAAGCCATTTTTCCAGAGACAGATGATTATGATCATCCCGATAATGCAACTTTTAGAAAAACATTAAGTAATAATTTAAAAGGAATTTCTCAACAAGCTCTCTTTTCAACTCCTTTAAAAGTATTTACCGATCATCCACCAAGCCCTGGAACATGCCTGATACAAGGACAGGCATCGCATGGTGATTTTTCTTATTCCATCACAGGTCTAAGAGAAATTACCATAAGAGCCATAGGTACTTTTTCAAAACCTCAAGACAACACTTTGATTGGCATTGTTAATGGCAATGCAACACCACTTGGATCTGAAAATATTAATCCTCAAGGAACGGTTTCTTTAGATATCGTTGCAAAAATCGGAGAAGATGGAAAAATTACAGCACTTCATTGCACTTCGCTGGAAACATCTTGGAATATTAAATCAAAATAAACCTGCAACCCCAGCCACAGCCTTAGCATGAGCCATCCTTACTTCCTCATGGGAAGATGCTGAGCAGTGTAGGTCTTCCAAGAGTCCATCCTTCATGCCATAAATCCAACCGTGAACGGTCAGTTCCTGTTTTCGATCCCAGGCATCAGAAACAATCGTGGTCCGACAAACATTGACCACTTGTTCGATCACATTCAACTTGCAGAGCCGATAGCCACACTCTACTTCATCGCTGACGCTCTGGATGAGAGCATGATGTTTGTGAATCACATCATGTACATGTTGCAGCCAATTATCCGACAAACCGACTCTCTCATTCCGCAGAGCAGCAAGCACACCACCGCAACCGTAATGGCCACAGACGATGACATGTTTAACGCGTAAAACATCAACGGCATATTGAATCACCGAAAGACAATTCAAATCGGTATGAACGACAATGTTTGCAAGATTGCGATGCACAAAAAGTTCTCCCGGTGCCAGACCGACAATCTCATTTGCAGGCACACGACTATCGGCACAACCGATCCAAAGATATTCTGGTCGTTGTTGCGCTGAAAGCTTTTCAAAAAAAGTAGGATTTTCCTGACGGACATTGGAAGCCCAGGCTTCATTGTTGGAAAACAGGTGATTAAGATCGCTCATAAAAGAGGCGTTCAGGTTACAGGTTGCAGGTTACAGGCTGAAGAAAATTCGATCAGATTATTTTTAATCTTATACCATATCCCCAAAGTAACTGGACCATCTGACTTGTTGCAACTCGCTCGCGCCCGCGAGGCTCGCCCTTACGGGCTGCCTGACAGCAGTCGATCCAGCGGCTGCCACGCAGCATGTATGTTTTGTCGCTGAGCTTCGTTGTCAGAGCTTACGTTATGAGACATAGCGCTGCACTCTTCCGTCTTGCTCAACGTCAAAACTCCTGCGTCATATAATCCAGTTATTTTAGGGATATCGTATTAGTGAGCTTTCTAAGATTACGGATTTCAAAATTAAATTATCCTTGCTGTTATCTTGAACCTGCAACCTGCAACCTGTAACCTGCAACCTGTTATGTCTTCTCTCGCTACTCCCCTTCCCTACCGCATCGGCAATGAAAAACTCTGTCGCATCACTCAGGCTGCTGCGGACAAGCTGATCTCACTCCTCACGCGCCAAGGCCGTCCTGGAGGAGCTCTGCGGGTCGCTATCATCGGTGGTGGCTGCTCAGGATTACAATACAAAATGGATCTCGTCGATGGCCCAGTTCCTCGCGACATCATGGTCGAATCTCAAAGCGTACGCATTGTCATTGACCCCAAAAGCGCGCTCTTTGTCAGCGGTTCCGAACTCGACTACAGCGATGACCTTCAAAAAGGAGGCTTCAAAGTCACCAACCCCAATGCTGTTGCTCATTGCTCCTGCGGCGAAAGCTTTTCCGCATAGGGCAGGCATAGGGGTCAGTCCTGCCTTTTGTAACATTTGACACTAGTTTCATTAGTTTTAAAATTCATGCTATGTCATTAAATGTTACAAAAGGCAGGACTGACCCCTATGGCGTTCTTGGCCTATCACGGGCTTTTCATCTTGATCCCAGCGCAATCGAAGAAGCCTTTCGTCGTGCCGCCGCTTTATGCCATCCTGATCAAGCCGATGGCTCTACTGCCTCTTTTCATAAGCTTCAAGAGGCGGCAGCAATTTTACGTGATCCTGCAAAACGCCTTCGCTATCTGGCAGGTGTTGCGGAAACTTCTTCGATCCCTCTCCCAGCTGTGGCAACGGATCTCTTTCCTACGATTGTCACTCAATTGCAATCCAGTGACTCGCTCCTTAAAAAATACCAAGCAATTCAAGGAAGTTTAGCCAAGGCAATCATGATCGATGAACTGGTTAATGCGCGCCTTAAGATCAATGAAGTACTTTCTTCTGTTCAAAAGTGGCAAGAGGCGCTTGAAAAAAAGCTCCGTGATCTCGACACCACAGGAGCATCGCCTCAAGAGCTTCTCGAGCTGGCTAATAGTTTCAGTTTTGCTCAACGCTGGAATCAACAATTGAACGAACGAGCATTGATGTTGACGACACTGTCTTAAAATTTCGTTCCGAGTGAAACAAAGAAGTTTTGGCTCATGATGCTTGGGTTGCAAGCTGAGGCGTTGTAGAAGAACGAAGCGTCATACTTTTTATCCAAGTTCACGGTGAAGCCAACACCCGTGTAGAGTGAGTCACGAAGCGGCGTTGTGGAGTTGTAAGCAAAGCTTGATCCATTTCCAAAAGTCGAATTGAGGGTGTAAGGATTTTGTAAAAACTCGTGCTGCCATCCGAGATTGATCTGCGGCACAACGAGAATATTTTTACTTGCCTGCCAGGTGTAGAAACAATGCGATCCTAAGCTGTAGACCATGCTGTTGTCATTGGCACTGGCAACCGAGAGATCAAGTGAGTTAGCTCCTGATTCGGTGAAGGGTTGGAGTCCGAAGTAAGTGTATTGCAAGCTCGTGATGGGACCAAAAGTGAAGTTCCCGCGTTTCACGTCATAGCCTGCAGCCAGCATGCTATCAAGCTCGCCAGCTGTTGGCGCGCTACTTGCAGTACGATTAAGCGCTGGGGCAATACTACTAGGTCCTTGAAATTGAATACTGCGATTGACTTGATAGCTGTGAGAATCTCCTCCGAGAATTCCATTCGCAAAGAAGCCCCCGTGTTGGTAAGTCCCAAAAGCACCAAAACGTGATCCATTATCAGAAATGAAATTGCCGCCACTTTGTTTTGATTGGAATCCTTCGTAACCAACGTAAAGTCCTGTTGAAAATTCATTGTTCCATTTGTAATCAGCTCCAATGGTGACTCCACCGCCTTCAGCACTGTAGCCAGGAAGTTGGTTGCCGATGTTGACGTTAGCGAATATTCCATTTCCATCAACGAAGCATCCCCAATGATTATCTACGGAAGGAATCAGGATATCTTTTCCATTTGATTTTGGATTCTTGTTGTCATCCATGATCGGTGAATCATTCATACCCATGGAACTGAAACCAACGCCGGCAACCCTGATGTTTCCTAGACGTTGGACCATCTCATTGTACTGCGCCACTGCTGAATTGAAGGCTACTGTAGCCAATGTCGTGTAAAGTTGCGGCGAGATTTGGTTGAAGACATTCGGATATTGCGGATCCGTTAAGTAATCAAGGTCTGCGCTTACAGTCCCATAATCTCCCGAAGCATTAATAAAGCTGTTGAGCGCTGAGGCAACGTTATGTTGATTTTGATTCACTGCGACTATCGTATAATTTGCAGGAGCTGTGACGATATAGTACTCAGGATCTCCTACGCAAACACCACGATAGCGGTAACGCTCTGGATTATCTCCTATGATACTAGAAAATTTTCCTGTGAGAGAACCTGCTGTCATCAATTGGTTCACATTTCCATCGTATGTTCCATTCGCATAGTGAACAATCAACTTTCCATCAAGTGCTGCTGTCCCTCCAACGGTGATGGGAACAGCACTTGAACCAAAGGTGCACTCAAGTGTTCCAGTAGGACTGCTGGTGTAGTTGGTCGTTACATTTAATATTCCATTGGTTGCAATTGTCAGAACACTGCCGGCCGTATAAACAACATTGCCTTTTGTAAAATTAGCGTCGATGAGGTTATTAGTTCCCGTCACATAATAAGTACCATTGGTGGATAGTTGATAATAGACCTTCGTTTCTCCAGCAATCGTATTTGTTGAGAAGGTATAAGAGCCGTCTGCTTGTCCGAAAAGAATTAAATTATCAATGTTAACATTGGTTCCATTGGTGTAACTCAGCACTTCATTGAGATTATTATCTAGAGAGCCGGCCACAAAAGTATAGGTACTTGTTGCATCACCAAAATTAAGTCCGTTAACACTGAGCTTTGAAGTACCAGGTGTTGTAATAGTGATCCGAGAAGTATTTGTCGCCCAGTTGAGAGAACCGGCAGTGGCATTGGCATCAAGTACCAGGCCTCCTCCGTTAAGAACAGTTGCTGATGTTCCAAGTCCTGTCGTAGAATCAACATTAACAGCACCCCCATTGATCATCGTCGTTCCTGTGTAAGTGTTGTTTCCAGAAAGAATCATCACTCCACTATTGTTAGTGATAGAACCAGTGCCTCCAATATTTGCTGAAATATTATTCGTTGCGCCTGCTCCTACACCAACAAGAGCGGTGAGCTTGAGATTACCATTGGTGATGGTTGAACTAGCAATGGTAGCAACTCCGTTGGTAACAGTTCCTCCCGAGAGATTCAAAGTTCCATTGCTCATCGAAAGCACATTAGTACTTGCTCCCAAGGAGCTGCCACTAGCTACAATGATTTCGCTATTGGTGATATGGGTTCCACCGGTATAGGTATTGCCTGTGCCCGAAAGGGTGTTGGTTCCTAAGATGCTCACAACACTACTTGCCCCAACGATGGAAGCACTCACTGTGTTGGTCCTTCCTGTGAAGAGCACTTGGGTGTTAGTGACGGTACCATTAGTTATCGAACAACCGCTCATGCTGATCACACCTTGTTGTTGGGTCGTTCCTCCAAGATTTAAGACACCATCATTGGTGATAATGGTTGTGTTTGTTGCAGCACCCAAAGTACCAGCACCACTCAGAGCTAATGTACTGCTATTAATAACGGTTCCTCCGGTATAACTATTCGATCCGGAAAGAGTCAAAGTGCCACCATTGTTAGTCACTCCCGCTCCACCTAAAATGGAGGAAGAGATCGAGCTAGTTCCTGATGCCGTTATTCCGTTATTGGTAAAGGCTCCTCCACTGATTGCACCATTAGAGAGCGTGATTGCTCCAAAATTATTAGTTCCTATCCCTGCTAGTGTGAGCAAACTATTACTATTGATATTGAGTGCCGTTCCATTTCCCAATGCGTTAATCGCCCCTTCAATCACATTACCTCCATTCAGAGTAATTGGTCCTCCAAAAGTATTGGAACCAGAAAGTGCAAGTGCTCCTGTATTAGTCAATCCTCCAGAGTTAACCAGGTTGAGCGAGATGGTATTGCTACTACCTGATACATTTACTCCTGTAGTACTCAAAGTCCCGCTTCCACTCAACGTTCCAGAAGCAATTGTGATGGCTCCGACATTGTTATTGGATGCAACATTTAAGGTCGCATTGCTATTAACATTGATTGCGGTGCCACTACCAAGCGCATAGTTGTTAGAGGCATTCAGCGTTCCTCCGTTGAGGACGACAGGTCCAGCAAAGCTATTTGAACTAGAAATCCCCAACGTTCCCGTGTTTGTC
>JAIEQF010000011.1 GCA_019747895.1 Chthoniobacterales bacterium | reverse complement strand
CACCGTTGCGAAATTGGGCCGTTTTGACCCGCTTTTGAAAACGCTAAAAAAACTGAGGGCTTTGGGACAGGCTCTAGTTAGAAATTACAGGGAAGAACGCAGTCTTTTCCTAAAAATTCCTGCGTTCTTCCCTGTAAGTTCTAAGTAATTTGACTATATGCCGCAGGTGAAGGAGGAACAAGTTTGATCCAAGTATCGAGATGGTTCAGAAAAAGATTCAAGTGATTATTGAATTCAGTTTCTCGAGTATAAGAGGTTACTTCTAGCCAAAAAACAATTCGTTTTTGTTCTTCATCCCACGATAATGTCCCCTCTGTTAATCCTAAACGGCTACTGGCTACCTTTAATAAATACATCGCCTCATATTCTTCATGGATGAGAAGTGGCTCTACGACAACTCCGACCAGATAGATCTGAGAACCCTCTTCTTGAAGTTCCAACGTTACGGCACTATCAATAACGAGCTCCAATAAAGGAGGGCGAATTTCTTCCGCTGGGAGTTGGTAGCGATTGGCTAAAAAACCAGCGAGTTCAGTAAAAGGAGAGTTACTGACTGATAATGCAGTAGCCATGATTTGTTCTAAAATGAACGGTTTTTAAAAACAAATTCTTGTTTTTACTTGATGAGGTCAAATTTGCTAGGAAAAAAACGACAAGCTAAAGGTTGCAGGTGAAGCATCTTTCCTATGGCCTGTATCTTGTTAAACTTAGAGCTTTCCAAAAAGTTATTTTTTTTGAAAAGTTCTAGATAAAGATTAAGCACCATGCAATTGACCTAGAGTATCTGAGCTTAATTGGCTCATTTGTGCTAGGACCTGACCTGCGCCTGCAACATCGCCATTCATATCATCTAAGACTTCTTGAATTTGAGTATTAGAAAGACTAATTGAAGCAGTCAAAGCTGTCGTTGTTGCTTGAGAGTTGAGTACAGTAGCCTCGTCTTTTTCGGCCTTTCCTTTTAGCACGGTAGCATTATAGTTCTCGACCGCTCCAGTGGCTGAAAGGGCAGCCATTGTGAGATCAGCTGTGATGTGAACCATTTTTAATGGATCATTAGTTAAACTGCTAGCGATTGATTTCAATTGTGTAATAGCTTTTTCAGACATACTGACACTTTCTCCTGCAGCAGCACCAGCTTCAGCGCCTGCTTCACTAGCTTCAAACAATCCTGTTGATCCAAGAGACCTGCATTGTTCAGCCATTCTGCTAGCACACTGATAGAGGCTTCTTGCACTGTTAGCCATCGCTTCTGGGGTTTTAGCAATGGAGCTAGCTATCTTAGCAGGAGCTTCAGTAATTGTTTTTCCAGCACCTCTCATTGCACCTTCCATAAAAGCACTCCGTCCTTCTGAAGTGCCGAGCGCTTTGGCGGTTTGTGTGTAGTTAATAGGGTTTTTAATAGCAGTTTCTGCAGTATTATTAGCGGTCTTTTTTGCAGCAGCCTTTTCTGCATTGCTAGTAGTAGCATCAGTAGAAGCATCAGTTCCAGTTTCAGCTCCGGCTTCAGCACCAGAGTCAGTAGCAGCGATAGCAGCTTCAGAACCTGCTTCCATGGCTCCTTCTCCAATGGCACCGACACCGCAGGTTCCAACTGATGCTGCAGCTACAATAATCAAGGTTGACATTATATTAGCAACCTCTGGAGGCAAGCCGGGAAACATTTTTTGTAAGTCCGAGGAGAGTCCAGAAACAATTTTTGGATCAGCAGTCATGATGCAACCAGCAATTCCAGCTGCAATTAGCAAAGGGTCAGCTGTTAGAGTGCCAACTGCAACCATAGCAATATTAACAACCCAACTAAAGGCCTGGGCAGCTTTACTTTTGCTGTTAGAACTATTTTGAGCTTTAATATAATTGTTAATATCAGTGATTTGCTTGCTATAATCTTGAGACAATATTGTATTCTGGGCATTGGAAGAAGCGACCATTTGTGATACTTGGTCTTCTTGTAACTGCGATCCAATGCTCGTAGATTCCTCAACCATCTCGTAAACATTAGGTATTGCTGGCGCTCCATTTACATCAGTAGTTGATGAGTCAGTCGTCGAAGTGTCAGAAGTGGTGGTAGGATCTACTTTGAGAGTAAAGGTTGAAATGTCTTTACTTGACATTGTTGAACCTGCTGATGATGGTCCGCTTAGTCCTTGTTGCAATGAGGCAGCAGCGCTAGGAATATAGACTTGACCTTGTTCTGATTGACCACCTGAACCTGTATCAGAGCTTTTACGACCTTTAGGACCACCTTGAGGAGCAACTTGTTGGTCGGCACTCAATCCTATATCTGCTATTAGAGAACCTCCAGTAGTGCCATCTTGGCCATCAGTAATAACTCCTGATAAGCTTGAGTTGGTAGTTGAGTCTTGAGTGGCTCCTAGAGCTTGGCCTAATGTCGTGGCATTGATATTTTGACCAGCAGCAGTTCCTGTCTGTCCCTGTGCTCCCTGTAAAGAGGCATAGGCACTGGGGCCTCCACCTGTTGAAACAGTGGGGCCTCCTCCTGTTCCCTGCCCTTGGGAAGAAGGCTTTTCTGTGGAACCAGAAGAATTGTTTGAATCGGAAGAAATTTGATTAAGATCAAATGCAGTGGGTAGAAAAGTAGAGTTGTTTACGTCCATAAAAATTAAAGTGCAAGAAGTTAATAAAGAGAACTATGACTTTTTATTTTCGGTGATGGCTTTCTGCAAGGCATCTCTTAAAAATTCAGCTCGTTTTTTAAGAGCTGCATGTTCTGGCTTTTTAGAGGAAAACAAAATAACAGCTTCTAGGCAAGAGAGAGCCTTGGGATAGTTTTTAAGAGCAATGTAACAATCAAAGGCATGCAGAGGTGGAATTGGGTCGTCATGCTTAAGAATGGTCGCAAAAGAATAGCAAGTGAGAGCTTGCTCATATTGCTTTAACATTTCATAACATCCAGCTGCTCCCAACCAGCCCCTTTGATCTAAATAATGATAAAAAGTTAACGCTTTAAAGAGAGGAAGAGCCTCTTTATATTTTGCTTGTGAGTAAAAATAATAACCTTGGGCATAAAGGACATCCATGTGTTCCTTTGTCATACCACGAACAAGGTACAAAGGCATATTCGTCTTTAGAGCCTCATAAGCCATATCGCCTATCTTGTCGGCTTGGGCGGGAGAAGGACACGGTGGACTATTGAGTTGGTTTTTGGTAGTCATAGTAGTTTCTATTTTGTGGAGTTTTTTGAATGAGATGGCAAGAGGAAAAAAATATTTTAAATATTACTGATGATGGATTGCATAATAGAAGAAAGAGTTCCAATAATCTGTCCTGCTAAAGAAACCTGACTTTGAAGAGTCGTGACTGCGTTATTCATGAAAGTCTGTGCGTTGGCAAGATCGTTGTTTTGAACGGTAATAAGGGACTGTACTTGGGTTACCGCTATCGAAGAGTTAGTAATAACGGTTCCTCCATAGGTTACAGAGAGGTAAAAATTCACGGTTTGTACTGAAAGATAGCCATTAAACGTAGTGTTTTGGCTGCCCGTCCATCCTTGGGCAGTACTTTCCCAAGTCCACGAAAAATTGGTGACGGTGATAGTTCCGCTTCCTGTCTCATCGGCAGAGCTATTTTGAGAGACACTATTCAAAGCAGCAGTGAGATTAGCGATGTTAACTTGGTAAGAAAGAGATTGACTGTAATAGCTACTAACCTGTTCGTTTTGGTAAATGATGATGGAATTAGTAGTGTCAATAAGTCCTGTGTAGACATTGCTTCCCATGATATTAACAAAGGAAGAACTTCCAAGAAAAGTCAAGCCAGTAGGTCGATGATGGCTATTGGTGACTTGAGTTGCAAAAAAAGTTCCTGATTCAGCTATATAACTCTGTAAGCCAGAAATAGCATTACTCCCCTCATATAACCAAGTATCCGCGCCTGTTATGTCATACCAAGTTTGAACAATATAACTATAATAAAAAAATTGTTGGGAGAAGCAAAATTCATAAGTATTCCAAGTGTCTATTGCTCCATCGGTTCTTGCAATAACAGGTCGAAGTTCTGTTCCAAAACGAACACTATAAGTGATTGGTTCTATATGAAGGTAACTTGCATAGAAAGTTTCAAATGTGGAAAACTGGGTTGAAATCACATCCAATAAGGAATAGAATTCCAGCGTTGAGTAAATGTAAAGTCCATCCTCCTCTTTTCCAACATGTACACTTTTTAATCCTCCAACAGGTACAGAGTATTCCCTAGTGGTCGTGGCAAAAATTAAATTTGTGGTATACAGCGTCTGTACTGGAAAGCTATAAAACGTAAATGATTGATAAATACTTGGGTTAAAATAAGGATAAATGCTTGTCTTGATTGGAACGCCCGTCGTGGCTAGCGGATTAGTTCCAATAAAGTTCGTATTATCGAGGGGATTAAAATAAAGCGGTTGCATGTGATCGGAAAAATTAAACTCTTCTCACCAGTAGAGAGGGGCGGATACGATTAGAAAATACTTGTCGTGGTCTTTCAAATTTTTTTCTTGCTCCAGAGTGTTGCATCAGATTTTTCACAGCTTTAAGATAGGAAGCATAAAAATGACTTTCAATCCCATCGTACTTTTCTGCAATAGCAATCCATTCATCAATACTGACTCCTGAAGACTGGATAAAATTTTCTAAGTCATCCCAGGTTGAAAGTGATTGTGAAAATAATTCTTCTGTGCGGTCAAATTGGTGTCGAGACAGGTGCGAAAGGCCGGGCGGATATTCTGCCATGATCTAAACTACACTTGGTTGTTAAGAAGACTTTGTATGCCGCTCACGCTTTTTGCTGCAATTTGGCCCATGAGTTGCCAACCAAGGGAGGCTTCAGTAACTTGAACTTGAGCGTTCAAGATGGCTGTAGGATCAGAAGGTCCTCCTACCTTATTAAGATAATTAGGAAGATCTTGAAATAAGTTTGCAGAATCCATGGACATTGTTGGAGCTGTGCTCACGGGTGGGTGAGTGGGGGCGGCCACCGCATCAGGGCCCATCGTATAAAAAGCTTCTACATCAGCAGGCAGTGAGGAATGAGCATCCATGCCGAGTTGTTGATGGATGAGATCTTTGAGCTGATTGGAGTCGAGTTGTGGATCGACAACATTAGCAGCAGCATTGACGTGCGCTTGACTCGCTATAGCAGAAGAGGCAGCTGAGAGATTAGAAACCATGGGAAGTTGAAGCGTTGAAATGTTGAAGGGTTTAAGAATTTGGGAATTTGGGAGAGCGCATTTGATTTTTTTTCATCTCTTCAACCCTGTTCATAAGGAATAAAGAATGTTTTTACTTCAAATTCATTTTTCGTTTTGGATAGTGGGAATTTCTCTTAAACCCTTCAACTCTTAAACGTTTTCTTCTACGCTTTATTTCCGTAATCTATTTCTCTCCGTACTCGATCATAGTAAGCAAATTCTCGACGGTCGTGGTCAAAGATAGAATGAGTAAAACCTTGCCGAACAGCATCCCAACTAGCAGCAGGGATGGAGCCATCACTGTTCCCTTGAGGAGAGTTCTGATTCTCGGCGGAAGCACTTTCGGAAAGTGCTTCTAGACTCGCTTCAAAAGATGATACTTCCTCTGCAGAAGGTGTTACGTTTTGGTCAGTGCGGTAATTTTTAGAAAGAGGGGTGGCCGAATTAATGTGAGAAACGCTCATAATGCTGTGATAAGGTTTTGAAACATACTCCTGGCGGGAAGATTTTTTTCTAGAGGTTCTTCATGCTCTTTAAAAAGTTGCTCTAATTCTTGAGGTTGTTTTGCCAAATAAAAGGCAAGGCCTCGTAAAGCGAGTGCAAAGTCTTTTAAAGAAGAGGCGGTCACAACTTTATTTTTTAACAGCTGATGAGCCTCTGCAAATTGTCCTCCCATAATTTTGCAATAAGCCATTCCGACACGAGGGTAGGCCTCTTCAGGTTCCACTAAGAGAAGCTGTCCAAAAAGAGCGTGTCCTTCCCATGGGAAAACATTATTGGAAGCCATGATTCCCATTTCCATCAACATTTGACGATCTTCTTTGCTGATCAATCCTGTATGAGGAGTGGCAGTGCTAGTGTGTTGGCCTGAGTGGTGATCAGTAGCGTGTTGAGTCATAAAAATGGATCTAAGTAGGGTGCAATAGTAAAATGGGACAAGTCAATGAGAATAGCCAAAATTTTTCTAAAGGACTTAGATGTTTTGAATGATGGCTTTGATGAGTGTTTGAAAAGAAGCGTACATCTGTGATGTTGATTGCACCGCGTTTTCGTACTCACTCATGGTGAGCTGTACTTGAAGCAAAGCAGCTGGGTTACTCGCATCAACGTTGAGGAGAGAGGTCTGCAGCGCAATAAAGGTAGAGGCGACTTGAGGAAACATCACCGCAGCAATGAAGTTGAGATTCATTCCATACGTTGCGTAGGGCGAAATCACCCCAGGCATAGGAGATGCTCCCGGTCCATTCAGGGGCGTTATTTCATTATACGGTGTATTCCAGTAAGGAGGAGTTGTGGGTAAGCCTTGAGGTGAAGCCATAAAAGGAGAGTGGTGCGACTACCTAGACGTTTTGAATGATTGCTTTGATGAGTGTTTGAAAAGAAGCATACATCTGAGAAGTTGATTGCACGGCATTTTCATATTCACTCATCGTAAGCTGTACCTGGAGCAAGGCAGAGGGGTTGCTGGCATCGACATTGAGGAGTGATGTCTGGAGTGCAATGAATGTAGATGCAACCTGCGGGAACATCACGGCACCAATGAAATTGAGATTCATTCCATAGGTTGCATAGGGAGAAATAGTACCCTGCATGGGCGAACTTGCCAAAACAAACGTTGTGCTCGCTATCTCAGGAAAAGAAGGATTATAAAAAGCGGGGATTGTGGGTAACCCTTGTGGTGAAGCGGCCATAATAATGATGAAATGTTGATTTTAAAAAATCTTATTCTAGATGGAGTAAAGAAAGACGAGGTATATTTCTTTGATACTTAGCAAGGAGACTACTCGTTTTTTAAAAAAATCAATAGAATTTATGTTTGATAATTTTGAAAAAGAAAAATTACTACTTGACTTACTAAGTTATCCTGGAATCTCAATCACAGAAAAGAATTTTTTTATTAAAGATTACTCTTGCCAAAAATGAAATCAGAAACAGAAATGCGAAGCTTTTATTTGCTCTTTAGATCACCCTCTAAGAGTTTAAATGTTTAAACGGACAGCTCCTCGGTTTCTCTTAAACCCTTTGCTAATCAGCAAGAGATTGGTTCTCATTTCAAAGAAAAATTTTATCTTGGACAGCGCTGATTAAAGATCCAATAACATTGGCAGTTGGGAGCCTGCTTGTTCTTGAAAGTAGTGGTCTAAAAATGTTCGCCTATTCGGATTGCTTGTGTTGGTGAGATGACAAAGGAAATCGCCTTCTTGCCACGGCTCTACGGCAAAAGGGAGGAGTTCTTGCGGGACAGCATTGAGGGCTCGCCTTGGAAGCACGTTGGTCAGACTGCGGAAGGAGGAAGCTGCCTCACGAAGAGCATTTTGATCCCAGAGCGGAACATTGGCCCAGTGAGTTTTTTTGAGGGCCAGCTCAACGATTGGGAGGGCATGAGGCGTTAGAATCAATCCTGCTGTAGAAAAATCATGGAGTGCTGCATCGACGCCCCAATCACGGGAGGCTGTAAATCCTGGGATATGCGGAATTTTTTCTAAGGAGATTTCAGGATTAGTGATAAAAGAATCAGCATCAATCCAAAGAAGGCGGTCGACTGTTGGTAGTATTTCAAAAAGCACGCCGACTTTAGCCCATGCGGGATACTCATTAGGCTTTGGTTCGAGTAAGATATTGGCAAATTCATAACCATGTCGGTGGGCGTATTCTTTTTTAGTGGCAGCAGTAACTTCCACCACTGACCTCATATTTTCTGTCCAAGCGGTGAGTACGAGAGTCTTCATGAGGCTTCCATTAAATGTCTAGAAAACGTTTTGCAATTAATGGGTCATTAATAAACTGATCTATGTTTTTAGAGCGGAGTGCTAAGATCGCGATATCTTGGTGCTCTGGTAAAAGCAAAGACAGATCTTCTGCTCGGAACGGCTCAATAGGCCATTCATGCCAGTAAAGCGCGTCGGCTTTGAGGTCTCGCAAGAACCATAAGATGGCATCCAATGGATCTTCGATTTCTTCATAACAAATGAACTCAGCAGAAAGAAAGGAGGCTCCTTCCTTAGTGAGAGTAAAATTTCCCAGCCTTAAGAAATTAAGATTAAGATTGCGTAGTCGCAATTCGTAGAGCAATCGCATTGCTGCACGGAGTAATGTGAAGCGATCATCAGGCGAGAGAGGAAATGTTGGAAAGCGAGCTTGAGTTTGATTGAGATTGAGCAGGATATGGTAGCCTGCATCATCCTCGGAACGGCCCATAAGTGTTGGAAGTTCAGGAGTGATTCCTCCAACAGAACGCCATACTTCAGCCTCTCTGACATGAATATTAGGGGCATTGAGGTTTGCGGTTCGTTTTAAAAAAGTTCGCGCAGCACGATTGTCACCAACGAGCAACCTTCTTGTTTGTAGTGGAAGAGTTGGTTTGTTCCAAGGGAGTAAGCTTGCTTGGAAGCCGATATGTTCTGTTCCTTGCCAAGAAGGATCATGGATGCGCATGTCGGAGCAACTAAAAAATGTCCCAGCAATCGAAAGAAACTTTCGTTGAGCCACAATAAAGTAGAGCATCTGAGAGCCTTCTTCGTATTCTCCAGCTACTTTAAAGTTATAACGAGAAGCCAGCAGATCGTGACGTGGAGGGAGCTCTTCGGTGCTAGTGAAAAAAAGAAAGTGAGCTCTATTGCCCAACTCACTGAGGGCAGAGACTAATTGTGGGCCATCCTGGCTAATCCAATGATTCCAGGGTTGACGGTGAAACCAGACGGCATCAAAAGCATCGGCTGGAAGACTTGAGACGCTGTTGGGTTGGAAGTCACAGTGAGTAAATCCTATGGGTGGTTGGGACATTAAAGTTGAGCCAGCGCTTTCTAGTTTTTTTGACAAGGAAATCATTGCCTGGTCGCGTTCGACTGCTCCAATGCGGGCCATGCGGCCTAGAACAAGCGCGTTCAATCCAAATTTCGAACCAATTTCCATGAGGGAACTGATTTTCCGAGGGAGCAAGAGCTCTGACTCCCATGCTTTGTAACAGGCAATTTGTTTAGGGAGAGCTGCAAGAAAGTGAATGACTTTAGGATCTCGATTAGCAGCAGGAACGCCCATGGCCCCAGTCCATTGCTTGATGAAGTCCATCTTGTCAATGAGATGGATTTTTAAAAAACTATGCCACCCTTCTAGTTTTTGAATAAGCACCTTTATGTTATGTTCCAGACCGAGGCGATTTGTTTCTGCAATCGATTTTTGAACGACAATAAACTGGGCTTCGATTTGTTGGCAAAAACCTGTTAGTTGCTCTACAAGAGCCATCACCTGTTTTTCTTTTTCAGAAGCTGGCGCGTCTCCTCGTTGGATGCGAAGCTTAGCAAGAAGCTCGCGAGCTTGTTTTAAGTTTTCCATTGCTGGAACTCTCATGTTGCCCCAGTCTTGGCCGACTTGTTGAAGAATAGTGTTTTGATCCATGGGATTAAGATTCAAGGAGAGCTTCTTCAAAAAGTTTTTTGAAAAAATCAGTGTTGCGAAATTGACGCAACTGAATGACTTCCCAGTCGCGTTCTTTGCCTAAAATTTGAATTGGTTTGTCAAAAGCTCTTGCTACAGGAATGAGTCCGGAGTCAATGGAAATAATCTTATCAAACTCTCTTCGAGCAAGGAGACGAGGAAGGGGAAGGCAGGGTAATGTTCCTCCAATCATCTTGAAAAACCTGATCTCTTCTTGGTCTGCAGGTTGTCGTGTTGTATAAAAAGGGTCAGGAGCGGTGAGGAGAATTTCTTTAATTTCATCAGCATAGCTTGCGAGGTTAACAATTTTGTCATCAACAATGCGCTCAGGCTGAAAAAGCGTGGTGCCAATAAAAAGGTTCTTAGGGTAAGAGTGAGTTTGATTAATAAGAAAGCGGTTAGCAATCCACCAACCCTTCTCTTCTTGAGGAATATCGACGAAAGGAATATTTTCGTTATATAAATTACTCAAGCAAGGAAGTTGCACGGAGTACTCTGTTGGGATTTTAAAATTCGCACGAGCTAGGAGAAAACGAGAGAAGCCCAAGCAAGGAACTTCTCTTACCGTAAGGCAACGAACACCTAAGGAGGTGAATAGAGTTTCTATTTCTGGGCGAAGGTTACATCCAATGACAAGATCATATTCTTCAAGAGGGATACGAGCAAACTGACGATATTGCTCAGCATGTTTTTTTAAGGCAATGATCTTAGCCCACTCTAAAATTGATGTATCGGAAAGTTGTTTAGCAAGAATATCAATGGTAGAAAATGAGGGGACTTGAAGCTGGTCCCAAAGATAGTGCAATAAACATTCTGTTGAAGCTCTTTCAGGGCAAGCAGGGTGATCAAGATCGACAGTAAGAAGGATTTTCATCTGAAAAGTAATGAGTAATTAGTAATGGGTAATGAGTATTTTTAAGATCGAAAGGTAATCAGGGTTTTGAAATTTTATTTTGATGATTTTTATTTTTTAAAAAATAAACTTTAGAAAATATTATTTTGCAACTTGCACCAGTTACTCGTTACCCATTACTCATTACTCATGACCTTGTCTGTGGCCGAGCCAGGTATTAAACAAAAAGATAAATCTATTTTCAACAACCATTCACTTTAGAACAAAATTTATGTTAACCGCTCAACAAATTCCTAATGAATTAAAAATGGTCTGGGATTTGGATGATGGTATTGCGCGAGATCCCGCGGAGTTTGCAGCTTTGACAGTACTCCCTCAAGGTTTCTTGCCAAAGCAGTGCTCTTACTATTTTTTTGGAGAAAGAAAAGCGCCGCTCTTGGAATGGAGAGCGCTCATGACTTCCTTGCAACCTTTATTAGATCAGCGAATCAAAATAAGGTTTATTTGTACCAGTCAGAAAATTGCTGATTGGTTGAAGGAAATTGGTGTTTCTCTTCTAGGGGAAATCACGTGTGATCATGCCGCGAAGAGAGAAGGGGCTTCGTCAACACAAACAAAGTAGCGGACTGACCCCTAGGGTTATCTATTTTTCTACAGCACGTGGCCGTTCAATAATCTGAGCTTGAGACCGAATAAATTTTAAAACTTTTCTTTCTGCTGCTTGTGCATAAATGCTGTCGAACTCATTATTTTTTGCAATTTCTTCAAGAAGTTCGGAAGGAGAAAGATCGCGATCTTTTGCAATCTCATGAAAACATTCATCAAATTCTTCTACCGTCGGTTCGAAAGCTTCCTTTTCTTCAATTGCTTGAGCAATCACTATCCACTTTAAGGTTTTTATAGCTATCTTGTTAACCGTTGGCAGAAAATCCCCCAACTCAGATTGCAACTCCTCCTCCGATAATTCGTCTTCCTTACATGACCTGACAAAATCAGTGATGAGCGCACGTTCTGTTTTTACAATGAGTGGTGAAGGCAGATTCAAAGGGATGTTGAGAGCAAGTTTCGCTTTGATGGCTTCATTAATTTCTTCTTCAAAAGCCTCATCAAACTTGTTTTGTAAATCCATCATGACTTCTTCTCTGAGTTGCTCTACCGTGCTGTGAGGATTATGGGGATTGATTTGGACAGCTAATAAATCATCAATGGGAGGGAGTTCTTTGATACTGATTTCATGAAGAGTCACACGATAAGGAATAGTCAGACCTCCCAACCTTTCTTCATAAAAATCCTCAGGAAAGGTAATTTCAATCTCCCTTATTTCCTCAGGCCTCATGCCAAGAAGTTGAGAGGATAAGCCAGGTAAAAATTCATTCCCTTCGTCTTCTTCGTCTAGGGAATGAGAGTAATAACGATCCACTGCAAAATAAGTAGCAAAATCAGAATCAGCGTTTGCTATTTCATAAAGATCTTCTCGCTCTGTTTGCCATTCATAAGTGATTAATGCCTCATCTCCCATCATGAGTCCGCGATCTTTGATAAGAATCTCATTCGCGAATTCATGTCGCGCCATTTCAAAAAAGTCATCGGCCATTTCTTCACTAGCATAGAGTCTTTCTTCAACCTCCACTTCAATACCTGAATAATCAGATGGCTCAACATTTACTTTAGGACGTAGTGTGACAGTAAATACCAAGTGAAGGGAACGATCCTCGTGAAGCTCTTGTTCCCGAAGAATGGGTTGGTAAAAGGCATCGATCTGCTCTTGTTCGAGAGCGCTCTCAAGAGCCTCATCGGTTAATCGTTCAAAAACTTCTTCTTCAATTTCTCGAGCATATTTTTTTTCAATAGCAGAATGAGGAGCCTTTCCTTTACGGAATCCTGGAATGATGACCTCTTTTTGATATTGGTTGATAATGCGCTGGTGAGCCTTTTCAAAGGCCTCCGGAGGCAAGGTTATATAAAGGTCAATGAGGAATGGTTCTTTTTGCTCGATGGTTATTTTCATAAGGTTTGGAGATGTTGGAGATCAAGTGAAATTGAAATGAAAACTGCTTGCCGACTCCATGAGTGACTGAAGAGTTGTGGCATCATTCGAAGTGATAGTGGTGGCAGCAGTAGTTCCCATCATCGAGTTGAGATTTTGTAATTCAGCATCAGCTGATGTCATCGCCTCCTGATACTCTCTGAGCGCTTCCTTGACCCTAGCGGAGAATATTTCCTGCTTTGCTTGATCCAAATTATTGGAGAGGTCATCAACCGCCACAATGGCAACAGCAGCTGTTCTTATTAATGTTTCTAAAATTTCTGGAATCGGAGCCATGGATGGATGGCTTAAATCAGTGCCATCAACAGTGAGTTCATTTTGAAGAGTGGCTTTAAGGAAATCAGCAATAACAGGAACTGGTCTTCTTTGTTTCTTGGCCTCGGCTACAATCTTGGCAAGCGTCGTTGTGCGCTTGAATCGTGCAGGTTCTTGGGGAGTGGAATTCTCTTCTTTGATGGATGAAAATGCATTCTCATTACGAGCAGGTTGTTCACTCTCCTCTCCAAGAGTGCTGTTACGTTCACGTTCTTCATTCCTCTCTGCTGTAGTAGTAGGAGCTTTTTCGCCTTTCTTTTCTCCAAAGCTCACCATCGCATCCACGCGAAGAGGAAAAAATGCTATCAAGCAGAATAGAAAAAGAAGGACTTTGGTTTTTAGGTTCACTTTCTTTTAAAAATTAAAACCAATGCTTCTTCAGCGTGAAGAGAGCTTTTAGGAGCTGTGGCCTTGAAAAAACGGGATTGAGGGCGTGGCGTTGTTTGTACAATCGAAGAGAAGCCGGAGTGCGTAGATGTCATCGAAAAAAGCTCATATCCTTTCGTGCTATAGTCATTAAGGAAAGATTCCATTTGGCTACACAACAAATCGTAGTTTACACTGGCCTCTTGCTTTTCTACTCTCTTTTGTTGAAAGAATATTTTTGGCACTTTAATCTTACCAAAAACCACCCATTTTATTTTAAGTGATGAAACTATTTCTGTTTCTCTTGGATATCGCAAATGAATTACCTGCCACTGCAGTCCGGATATTTCATGCCTCTCAGTCTGCGGCTCGGCCAAAGCCGATGAAGACTGTGTCGTCGTCGAATTTTGATCAGGACAGTATGTTTTCATACAGCCCTGATCAAAATCCTTTCTCCTCCTTGTCTCATCAGCTTTTTCCTTCGCCTCGCTGTGAGAGGTATGAAATATTCGGGCTGAAGAAAGAGGGCTTTCCTTTATGATTATCTCTGCCTCACTGAATTCGGAATCTTGCATCGCTCCTGCTGATCGTAAAGTATTATTTATGCCATTCAAGTCTTCCTTTAGTTTTGCGTCAGTAAGATGGAATTTTTTTGCGAAGGGACTAGCAATTATCATTGGTTGCTTTCTTCTCTCGGGCTGCGGGCCAGAGGTCCTCTACTCCAACCTTTCTGAAGCAGATGCAAACACCATGATGGGATTGCTTCTGATGCGTAATATTCAAGCAGTCAAAATTCCTCAAAAAGAAAATCTTTTTTCTATTTCTGTTCCGCGGCAACAATTTGCCGCCGCGACTGATTTGTTGAGATGGTTTGGTATTCCAGGGGAAAAATTTTCTGGCATTGGAGAAGTTTTTAAAAAAACAGGAATTGTTTCTTCGCCCAGTGAAGAAAAAATTCGCTTCATGTATGCCTTGAGTCAGCAGATCGCTGAAACATTGAGTCATATTGATGGTGTTTTGGTAGCGCGTGTTTCCTTGGTGCTTCCTAAAAATGATCCCTACACCGAGACTTTAACACCTTCTTCAGCATCTGTCTTTTTGAAGTTTCGTCCAGGAAGAGTTCCTCCTACTTTAACACCTCAAATCAAGACGCTGGTTATGAAAAGTGTGGAAGGACTGAACTACGACAACGTTTCTGTTGTGATTATGCAGTCTGAAAACATCGATTACTACTACCCTCTGCATGTTGAACAAGACGTTTCGATTTTTGGATTAAAAATTGCCAGAAAATCAATTTGGAAATTTTGGATGTTGTTAGCGTCAATTGGCCTCATATCAGCCTCACTCGTGCTTGCTCTCCTTTTTGGAAAACGAATTTATCAAGAACTTTTCAAAAAATCGACTCCTCCGCCTGCTGAGGAAAATACGCCAGCTGCGGCTTCAGCTCCTAGTCCTGTAGCTGCTCCGCCGGCAGCAGCACCAACACCATGAACATGAATGCAGCATAGTTTAAGTGCCGCCACAAAGTTGGCGGCATCCCCGCGAAGGCGCGGATCCAGCTATCGTCGCCACAAGTTTCAACTTCAACTGACACTCTCTTTACCATGGCTACTTCTTTTGATAGTGATCTCATGCAACGATGGATTGCAAAAAGTGACAGTGCAGTCGCTCTTGACCAATGGATTTTTTGGAATAATTCACCTTCAAGGCATGTGTCGCTAGCGACGTTGATGCAATTTTTTCCGGAAAAATTTCAGCAAATTCTTTTAAAAGATACGCGGGTGCGCTCTCAAGTAGATGCCATCTTGCGTTGCAAGCTGTCCTGGAGCGCTCCTGTTGCTTGGAGGCCAGAGGATCCTTTGTGGGAAATTGGTTTAGTGGCGCCAGCTCGTTTACAACGACTTGCTTTTTTGGCAGCAGCACTTTCGATGAAAGAGGTGCTTGCTAAAATTATTGATGGAGCTGTGGTGAGAAAGTTGCGCCAAGAAATAGGAGAAGATATTATGGAGTTCGTACTCTTGAGTGGCTCCCTCTCGAAATATTCGTTTGAGACATTGACTGCGGATCTCGCTCTCGTCGAGGATCCGTTAGTCGTGCTCCAGCAGAGATCTTTATTATTTGTGGAAAATGCTTTTTCTACAAAAGAAAGTGGAGTGCAACAGCGCATTGCAAGCAAGATGCCAGGCTGTTTTTCAACAGGTATAGGAAAACCCGCTTCTCCTCTTGCAGCGAAGACGGAAGAGATACTTTGTAAACTTTGGAAGGAGGCAAGCTCATGGCTGTGAATGCAGCAGTTCAGGTTACAGGTTGCAGGCTGCAGGACAATTCTTTCTTGAGACGTTGGTACAAAAAAAACAAAAATGATTTCTGAAAAACCATCAACTTCCGCGCAGACCCTGATCCAGTGGGATAAGGAATTGCCCAATTACTTAAAGAAGGGGCCGGTCATTCACCGAGAAGAAATGGCTCTTTGTCGAGAAGCTGTCACGCTTTTAGAAGAAGCGCGCAAACAAGGTGCGGAGATCGTCGCCTCCTCTCAAAAAGAATTTGAGCGACAGAAAAAACTGGGCATGGAGCAAGGATTGCAGGAGGGACGTGATGCAGCTATTGCGCATCATTTAAAAACAGTCTTGGCCTCTTTGGATTATTACGAGCAGTCAAGAGGTCAACTGGTAACGCTGGTAACAAGTTGTTTGCGTCGTCTTATTCTCGATTTGCCTCCCGAAGAGCGAATTTACCAGCTGGTGGGAGAGGCGCTCGATTCGTTCAAGCAACAAACGCGACTCATTTTGCAAATTAGTCCCAAAGATCAGGAGTCTGTCGAAAAAGCGATTGCTAAACTTCAGCCTCGGATGCCGGCTGGTTCTACGATTGAAGTGAGAATGCACGAAGAGCTTAGTCCTGGTTCTTGCGTTTTAGAATCTCCATTGGGGCTTGTTGATGCTTCTTTGGAGAGTCAGCTGGCTATTTTAGAAAGCTCCCTTTTAGTTGCTGTCAAATCGTAACTGCTAATGTAGCCAAAGTAGGAAGAATTTAACCACAAAGATCATAAAGCCGCTAAAGCGGCGCACAGAGAACACAAAATAAAATTTTCATGAAAAATTTTAAAGTTTTGAGAATCACAAGTGCAGATAAAATTTAAAGTTCGGGAAATTGTCACCGTAGGAAATTGAAAGAAGATTTTTGCTTTTAGTACTTAGAATTTTTTTATAAAAAAATTCTTTTTGTGCTCTTTGTGTAATCTCTGAGTTCTTTGTGGTGAATTCTTTTCTGAAATGATTTGACGTTGGTATAAAAACTTATTTATGAACACATCATCCGATGATAATTTCCTAGGTCGCTTGCAGTCGATTGCGGTCTTAACACAACCCAAGCCGCTGCGAGGACAAATTACGGAAGTGGTCGGCATGTTGGTGAAGGCCGTCCTTCCGGGATGTAGGATCGGAGAGCTTTGCGAGCTCAAGCGTCCTGGATATAAAGAAAACCTTGAGGCAGAGGTGCTCGGATTTACTGAAAACTGTGCTTTAATTATGCCGCTTGGAGATTTTACCGGATTATCATTAACAACGGAGGTGATTGCTACCGGAAAAGTTCATCAAGTTGGTGTCGGTCCAGGAATTTTAGGACGAGTTGTTGATGGATTAGGAAAAATTATGGATCATACTGGTGAGCCTTTTGTTCCTGAAACTTATTATAATGTTATTGCTTACCCTCCGGATCCCCTTGAGCGCTCGATTGTAAAGGATCCGCTCTCATTGGGAGTCCGTAGTATTGATGGCCTCTTAACATGTGGTGAGGGGCAACGGATGGGTATTTTTGCTGCAGCAGGAGGAGGAAAGTCAACGCTTCTTGCTCAAATTGTCAGTAACACCGAAGCTGACGTGATTGTGATGGCGCTGATCGGAGAGCGGGGTCGCGAAGTCAGAGAGACATTGGAAATGACCCTTACTCCCGAAAGCAGGAAAAAAACGGTGATGGTTGTTTCAACTTCAGATCGACCTGCGTTGGAACGTTTGAAATCGGCTTATGTGGCTACGGCGATCGCTGAGTATTTTCGTGATCAAGGAAAAAAAGTTTTGCTCTTGATGGATTCTGTAACGCGTTTTGCTCGAGCGCAACGCTTGATCGGATTGGCCACGGGAGAGCCTCCAGCACGAAGAGGATATCCGCCCTCCGTTTTTTCACTGCTTCCTCAACTTTTGGAAAGAGCAGGTCCTGCACCTAAAGGATCGATTACGGGATTGTATACGGTCCTTGTTGAAGGCGATGATATGAATGAGCCAGTGGCTGATGAGGTGCGGTCTATTTTGGACGGACATATTATTCTTTCTCGTAAGCTAGCAGCATCCAATCATTATCCCGCGATCGATGTGTCTGTTTCCGTGAGTCGTGTAATGTCTCAGATTGTCACTCCAAAACATCGTAATGCAGCGGGAAAATTTCGGGAGCTCTTGGCCAAATATCAAGATGCGGAATTGCTCTTGAAAATTGGAGAGTATAAGGCAGGAAACGATCCTCTGACTGATGAAGCTATTGCAAAAAGAGATAAGATGAACACTTTTCTTCGACAGGCAAAAGATGATCGTTCTACTTTTCAGGAGACGATTGAAAAACTAGAAGCGATTGTGAAATGAGTCGTTATCCTCTTGAAGCTATTCGATCCCTGCGGCTTCGTAAGCAGGATGAGGCAGAACGCAAGCTGGCTGCTGCTCGTGTTGTGGAAGAACAACGACGACAAGAAGTCAAAAATGCTGAAAAGGCGCTGCAGGATTATTTAGAATGGATAAAAAAAGAAGCAGATCGTCTTTTTTCTACGATTGTTGGAGAGCTCAATCCCATTCATAAAGTAATGGATATCACGAAGCAAATTGAGTGGAACCGTAACCACCAATCAACTTATGTTGTCGCCGTTGATGAGGCGAAAAAAAAACTTCAGGAAGCGCAAGCAGAGACAGTTGTTTGTCGGCAAGAGCAAGAAAAAGCTTATAAAGAAGTTTGGAAAATCAACCAACATCGAGAGATGTGGCTGCATGAAGAGGCTCTCCAAGAAGAGCGAGACGAGGAGGCAGAGTTAGAAGAAGTTGCATCAACTATTTTCGCTATGCACGCTCATTAATATCTTCTAATGTTTGTAAGCAATTCACAAAAAGCCAATGACTGTTGCAAAGCCAATTTCTCTTGTTAAACCGACCTCTTCGCTGGGCCAACAACCGGAGCTTTCTCGTCTTAGCAAGAGAGAATTAGAGGAGGTTCATGCTGCTCCTACGCACTATCCTCAACAAGATCATCATGCTACTGACTCCCAGAGTCGGTTAGATCGTACTTCCGAACACTCTTCTCAAAAATCAGCTATTCAAAAGTCATCCAACACACCACTGAGTGATTCTTTGGACAACACAAAAAAATCTGAAGGGCAGCAATTCAAAAATTTGGTGACGGGCCACGAAAAAGCAGAACCTATTGAGGATAACAATAGTGATGTTGATGAAAGTAACGATGGCCTCCGTTATAGCCTGGATCATCTTCCTTCTGCCTCATCGCTTGCAGGAGGGGTGACAGCATTTCTCTCACATGTTAAGTCGCTTTTTCAACCCTATCGTCCTTCTGCTTCGTTGGATGATGATGGATCGATTGTTCCAACAACAGTCGTGACGGGCAATGTTTCAAAAGTTGATTTAAATGCTTCTCAGGTAAAGGAAGCGTTACTTCAACAACAAGCTGGTGGTCAAGGAGAGGTCCTTAAAATAGAAAATTCATCAAGTGACAGTAGTGTCCTCATTGATGGGGTGGCTCTGATGACTGAGGGTGGAGCTAAGGTGAGCGATGATCTTGAGTATGACGAAAGTGAAGATCAAATTAATCTTGCTGATATTCCAGTTCCTACTGGCGCCACCAAAAAAGAAGACGAAGGAACTTTATTGAGTCGTCTTGGAATTGGAGTGGAGAGCGTGCTGCCCTCTGTTAATAAACAAACACGAACAGATCTTGCTGCTCCGACATTGGTGACAAGCCAAACCAGTATCAATGGGCCAAAGAACACAGCTGCCTTTTCACCATCTCTTAAAGAATCGTTACTTGATGATGATGGCGTCACCAGTGCTCTCGATCTTGAAGAGCAACTAGATAATGTCAGCTCTCATGATCAGAAAGAGGAAAGCGGGAGTGTCAGAAATATGGAAGTGCGAGGAAAAATTTTTGCTACTCAAGATGTAGGAGATGACACTGATTTCAATGGGACTCAGCACGAGCGCGCTCATGAAGCAACTCACAAGATGGTGGAAGGTGAAGAAAATAATGCGATGATAGCGAGGCCTGCCATCACACACGCTGAGATTGCTCCTGTAACTGGCTCCGCAGGCTCTTCTGGTGCGGATCTTTCTGAATCTGTGGCTGCAGCTTTGCGAGTGACACATCTCTTAGACGAATTGACTGCGGCGGTGAGTCGTCTTCGTTTAGATAGTAGTGATGGCAAAGAAATGACCATTCAATTACGAAGGGACGTTCTTGCTGAAACAAATATTCATATTGTTTCTACGGCAAAGCAAATGGAGGTTTCCTTTTTGACTAGCAATGTGGCTAGCGATCGTCTCCTCAATACTCATTTAACAACGCTGCAAAATCATCTCAATGCTCTTTGTCCTGGACAAGTGGTCATTGTTCAAACGCAGCTAACACCTTCTTCTGGCAGCTCTCAGATGGGAGCTGAGCAAGATCATTCGCAGAATGATCTAGCAAGTTTTGAGCAGGGTAACCGCGGAAATTCTAACAATGACAACGATACCTTATAAGCCTCGAGAGATTTCCAAAATAGATGACGCTATTTTTAGAGAACTCATTTTTTCTAAAAGATCGTTAGCAGTTTTTCCAAAAGATCCTTCGAAAAAAATATTTTTTTTTGAGGCAAGTTCTCCCGCTGTCATTGAGAAAAGTATTTCTTTTGCGCTTCAAGTCGGTCAACAAAAAGTAGACTTATCCCTTGAATTAAAACCAGAGACTCCTCTTGTTCGGCGGATCGAAGAGGTAGGTGGCATCGAATCATTGCCAGAGGAATTTCGAGTGGCATTGATGACATTTGCAGGGCGAGAGGTTATGGATGCCCTAGAGCACCTGTTTCAACTTCCGGTGATGGTGTGGGATCCTGCTAAGGAAAAAGAGGAGGAAGTGGAAAAGAAAGATCTCTATTTTGAAATTCTTGATAGTAATGCAAGCTGTGAAGCGCGGGCTAGAATTACACTTAGTGTGCCTTTATTGGAGCGAGTTCTTGCTGTTGCAAAAGAAGCGCCCATGCTTAAAGAGAGCGCCTTGTCTGGAGAACTTCTCCAAGGAGAGGTTTTGATCGGAAGCGCAATATTGTCTCCGGAAGATTGGAAAAGCTTAGTTCCAGGCGACCTCATTATTATTCAAGAACCATCTGCCTTAGCAACAGGACAAGGACGATGCTTGATTAAAAAAAGCGGGGTCACTCCAATGGTGCTTAAAGCAGATCAATTCCAATCCTTGCTTCTCCCTTTAGAAAAAGTGCCGTTGCTTTCGCCGCGGGATCCCAGCAAAGGTGGAGATCCATCTCTCGAAATTGAAGAGAAGAACGGATCATTGCCAACATCCATTCCGATAACACTTGAGCTAAACTTTAGCGCCGGTTCACTCTCGCTAACAATCGAAGAGGCTCTTCAACTTATAAAAACCAAGTCCATTGAAAAACCGCCTCAAGTTTCAAGACCATTAAAAATTTTCATTCAAGAACGCGTCGTTGGCGCCGGAGATCTTGTGATGATTGGTGGACGTTATGCTTTAGTCATTACGCAACTTTATTAGGGTGTTCCTTGGAAATAGCAGTATTTAACATTCTCGTTTTGAAAAATTGAATATTGCTCGATCTTAAAAATACTCTTTACCCATTACTCATTACTCATTACTTGTCTATAATTGGGTTGGGTACCAAAGAAAAATAAAAATCTATTTTCAAAAAGCGTTAACGTTGAGAAAAAATCTATATGCATATTAATACCGGAAATCCTCTCGAGCTTATTCTTGTCTTGGTGGGAGTTGCCCTACTTCCTTTTGTCGTCGTGCTGATGACTTCCTTTACGAAGGTTATCGTGATCTTTAGCTTAGTTAGGACCGGCATAGGTTTGCAATCGAGTCCTCCTAATATTGTTCTTAACGGATTGGCGTTGATCTTATCCTTTTATGTGATGTTTCCGGTGCTCTCGGACACTTATCAGTTAGCTGAAAAAGCTAATATCCAAAACGTGACGCTTTCAACGATCGTTCCTATAATAAATATGATTAAAGAACCGATGCAAACATTCCTGAACAACAACACGAGAATGTCCACGCAAAAGTTTTTTGTCGTCACGGCCAAGCGTATTTGGCCTCCCAAATATGGAAGTACAGTTTCTAAAACAGATTTTATTATTTTAATTCCTTCTTTCCTTGTGTCTGAATTAACAGCGGCTTTTCAGATAGGATTTATTCTTTATTTGCCTTTTATCATCATTGATCTCGTTATTTCCAATATTTTGATGGCTCTTGGAATGATGATGCTTTCTCCAACAACGATTTCTCTTCCTTTTAAGCTTCTTCTGTTTTGTTTTGTTGATGGATGGACGCGATTAATGGATGGTCTCATCATGACATATCGAATCTCCTAAAAATTTTCCTATGACCCAAGATGCCTCTGTTAATCTGGTTTCTCAGGCGATGCTATTAGTTTTGACGTCATCCCTACCTCCTATTGTTATTGCAACAGCTGTTGGGTTGATCGTTGCTTTATTTCAAGCGCTAACCCAAATTCAAGATCAGACGCTTCCTTTTGCTGTTAAAATTATCGCAACTTTTTTAGTTATTGTTTACGCGATGAATTATGTTTTTGGAGATCTTTTAAATTTTACAATCATTGCATTCCGTGATTTTCCTCATATGGTCCAGTAATAATAGGCGTACAGGTTACAGGTTGCAGTATTTCAGGAAAAAAGTGTGAGGATAATTTAAGCTTCAAATTTTTTTTTAATTCAAAAGTGCGTCTTGTTTTCAATTAGTTTTACCTGCAACCTGTAGCCTGAACCCCTGCCATATGGACGAACTTACAAAATACTTCACAGAGATTCCGCTTATTCTTGGTCTTGGATCGGCGCGAGTAGGGGTGGTTTTAACAATTGCTCCCATCTTTTTAATTAGCGGAATGCCGCGGCAAGCGCTGATGATCGCGGTCATAGGAGCTGTTGTTCCTATGATTTTGCCAACCTTGCCTCAAGGAAATTTTAATCCAACTTATATTTGGGTTCTTGTTCTCAAGGAACTTTTTGTTGGTACGCTTATCGCCTATTTTATTTCTATTATTTTTTGGGGCCTTGAAATAGCTGGGGAATTAATCGATTTGCAGCGAGGAACAACTGCAGGAGGTATTTTTAACCCGATGCTCGGAGCTCAAGAATCGCCTATGGGAGGATTGCTATTGCGTCTGGCAGGTTACGTATTTTTTTCTATCGGCGGTTTTGTATCCTTGTTAGGAGTGCTCTTTGCGAGTTATCAAGTCTATCCTATTGGTGATTTCCTTCCGCCTTTTTTGGTTGGGTGGCAGAATCATGTTTTTCCATTTTTAACGGATATCTTCCAATTGGGCATTATCTATGCATCACCATTGTTGATTATCTTTTTTTTCATGGACTTTGGATTGGGATTAATGAACCGCTTTGTCTCACAGCTAAATGTTTTCTTTCTTTCTCTTCCAATTAAAAGTGGTATCTGCTTTGTCTTTATGACGTACTACATGAATTATGTCATGGAGGGTTTTCAAAAAGACCTTTTTACAGAATCTGGAGTAGCTGTTTTTTTAAAAACAGTATTTAAGTAGCCTTGTACGTGCATCAGTTTTGAAAATGAATATTTATTTTTGTTTGAGAGTTGAAGCAGCTATTGGAGAAGGCTGTAGGCTATAGGCTGTAGGTCAGAATGAAGCCGGTATCAAATAGAAAAATTAATTTGTCATGACGCAGCAATTTTAACAATGATGTTATCTTTAGATTGTTTTAGCTATAGCCTACAGCCTATCGTCTACAGCCTTGCTTCTCTGCAGCTAGAAACGGCCTAGCTTTCAAGTCAGCATCTCAGAAAATTATAACTTTGAACAAAAACTAAATGGGAGACCAACCTACAGGAGAAAAAACAGAACAACCTACGGCGAAGCGTCTGCGCGACGCGAGAAATAAGGGGCAGGTTGTAAAAAGTACAGATGTTGTGACAACGGTTTGTACTTTTTTTGTTTTGTCGGCAACGTTGATAACATTCCCCTCCACATGGAAAGGGTTTGTTAATTATTTTGATCTTGTTTTTGCAGCAATGGTTGAGCCGATGCCCAATGCTCTTATTGATGTTTTTGGAATGATGCCTACCTTTCTTTTTTCAGCCATGTTTCCTGTTTGTATTGTCGCTGTCATCGGGGTAGTTATTGCTAATGTTGGACAGTTTGGGTTTTTATTAGCGTTTGAGTCGATGAAACCTGATATTAGCAAGTTAAGTCCCATGTCTGGATTTAAAAAAATTTTTTCGACGAAAACATTGATAGAGCTCATTAAGTCGACGATTAAAATCAGTATTTTTGGAGTTCTTCTTTACAGCATTATCCAAAAATCAATTGGACCGTTAGTCATGCTTCCTTTTGCCACCTTGTTTAATGGGGTGAGTGTTGTGAAACCAATGCTAATGAGTTTCATTAATTCCTTTATGTTGTGCTATCTGGTTATTTCTGTGGCTGATTATATTCTTCAGCGGAAAATGCTGACGAAAGATTTAATGATGACCAAAGATGAAACCAAACGCGAAATGCATGAGTCCGAAGGTGACCCGATGATTAAAGGCAATCGGCGCCGGTTGCAACGTGAGATGGTTTTTGAAGATAATTCAACAGCTACGAAAAAATCTACGGTGCTGGTCACTAATCCTACTCATTATGCTGCTGCTATTTTTTATGAACGAGGAAAAATCATGCTTCCTATTTTGAGAGCTAAGGGAACTGGATTTATTGCGCTGAAAATGATTGCAATCGCCCGCGAAGAAAATATTCCTATTGTAGAAAATGTCCCTTTAGCGCGTGCATTGTACAAAGAATTGGAGATAGGTGATATTATTCCTAAAGAATTATTAGGGCCTGTTACAGAAATCTTGCGCTGGGTTAGGACTCTCCCTCCGCGTGTTGCCGAATAAAGCAGCCTCTAATTGCAACTCTCTCGTTCCTTGCTCTTCATCAGCATCAGCGAATTATAGGTCACTTTATTTACAGTTTGTTTTTTGTGTTCTTTGCGTTCTTTTGTGGCTATTTGTTTTGCTATGCTTGAAAAAGATCTCGTTCCAATATGCACTCGTGGTGAAGAAATTGCAGAGCGATTCAATGAATTTTATTTTCGGAAAAATCCTCAAGAAAGCCCGATGGCAAAAGCACTCATCCAGGATGGGTACGATGTGCAGGATCATCCTCTTCATGGTGAGTACACCGATGATGATTGGCTCGCTTCAAGAGTTTCTATAAAAGGGCTCTTGATTATCTTTCGTCAACCAACGCCGACGGATGTTCTGATTTGTCGTGTTGAAAGGGAGGGCGAAGAAAAAAAGATGAACTCTCCTCTTTTAGGGGTCATGGAATTCATTGCATTTTGCCACTATCGCTGCCCGGAGGTTCACTGGTTAGGGGGTGGCATCGGTAAATCAGATGATCAAGATGTCTCAGGAAATTTAAAAATAGACCGGCTTGTTCGTTATTATCATCGAGTGTTAGGTGAGATCGAAGGATACAATGATGACAAAGGATTTTTTTGGATTTATGCCGACATGCGTTGCAAGAAGCGCTTTGAGACATTGCCGATATGGCGGAGATATATCCGGGAGCACAAACTACCAAAGTAGTTTCAGCCATGGTATCTCCTCCTTCGCTGGGACATGGTTTGACCTCCCTTGAATTTTAAGTTAATAATGAGAAGATGTCCGAATCTGAAGAAACCAAATCAGCACAAGAACAAAAATCTTCTTCAGTGATAGAGGGGGCAACTCCTTCTTTGGAGGTGCCAGAGTCTCTTCCAGAAGCAGAGTCAACGCAAGTCACATCTCCAGAAGCAGGGCTGCCAAAAGAAGTGTCTCCTGAATCTCCGTCTCTCCAAAAAGTGGAGTTAAAAAAACACTCGACTCTTGCGCCTCATTCATCTCCTGCACCAGCAGTAGCTGCGCTAGCAGGGCGAGCCTTAATTCACCCAAAAAAAGAGATTGATTCTCATGCGCCGCAAGTGGGGATGGAAGTGGAAATAGATTTTATATTAGATCGCAAACGAATTTCTTTGACGACCCTGAGTACTCTTGCAGAGGGAGAAGTTCTTGCGCTGAGTGGCGCCGACTTCAGAGCAACGCTGTTTCTTCAAGAAAAGGCGATTGCAGAAGCAGAGTTAGTCATGGTGGATCAGAGGCCAGCGGTTCAAATCACTAAAATATTTGCCTCTTAAGAAAGAGGCAAGGAATGAGTAATGGGTAATGAGTGGCTGCCACAAATTACAAAGTGCTATTTTATAAAGTTTGTTTTTTTAAAATAAAATCTAACAAAACAAAAATTTCGAAAAACTAATTGCCTTTCGATCTTAACACACTCATTACCAATTACTCGTTACTCATTACTTTTTCCATGTTCAATCCAAGAGTAACAGCGCGCTATTCAATTCCAGTAGGAGGGGACTTGGACACCTCTGATTTGCAAGGAATTGGACTCTATCGTGGAAGAGAAATTAAAAAATCGAAGGTCAACGAAGATGTTGATTTTGGGATTCACGCAGACGAGGACGATCAAGACGGGCGGTCGTCGGGGAGTGCCAAGGGAGAATTAAAAATAAAATTTCAAGAACGTGAAAAAGAGGCTTTTTCCGATCAGCAAGAAAATCTTCCTGACTTCAATGAATTTGCTGACTCTCCTGCGTTTAAAAAATTCATGGCTCAATTGCGAAAGGGACAACGCAGCGATACCTATCAAGATATTCAGGATGCTTTAAATACGGCTTTTGATGATCCAACATTAAAGCATGCCGCTCTCGTTGGTGCTATTAAGCTTCTCGAAGGACAGCCCGAGCAAGAAGAATTAAAAGGGCTGTTACAGCAAATACTCAAAGAACTACTCGACAGTAGTGGTGCAGAGGTGCGCGCTGGCTACAATGTTTCTCGTGTTGCTGAATCGATGGCAAAAGGGGAAACAGACCTGATTGCTCAACTTCGAGATTTTTATTGCCAGGTTGTTTTTAGTGACCAAAGTCTTGTTGATACTTATCGTGCCATCATGAGCGATTTTCCTGACAAGGTGGAGCGAGAAAAAGAAGAAAAAGAAAAAAAGAAAAAACAAAATTACGTGCCAGAAGAAGTGGATGGCCCTGAAGGACAGGCGCGTTTAGAAAAAGCATTAGACTTCCTCATGAAGTCATTAGGTGCGGAGTTAAAATCCAATCGGCCATCCTTAGAACCAGGTCTGCTTAAAAAAGTTTTGGATGGACTTTGTGAAATGGAATTTTTTCGGAATACTTATCGTTCATTTTTGGAAATGCTGACCAAGTTAAATCGAGAGTGCCAAACAGTTCCTGTGAAGCCATCACGTCTGATCAACGAAATATTGAACCGTGTCATACAAGATAAGATTAGCGATGAAGATTTTCTAAAAGTAGCACAGCAATTTGGTGTCCCTCCGCTAGCACTCTCGATCCATTTTTTAACTAGGGTGTACGAGATGGTTCGTCTTTTCCCGGAACGTGTTTTTCCGAGTGGAAAAAATAGAGAAGTTTGCTTAACTGCTATTCAACATGCATTAGATTCTGCTATTGCTAGAGAAAGTGAGGTAGCTACATGATCGCCGAAGTTATTAAAGAATTTTGTAATCAGTATGGTCTTAAAGGTGTTTCGATGGAAGAGGGGGGGAAGCTGCGTCTCTCGATTGAGGGAATTGGTGAACTTCAGTTTCTTCATCAAAAAAATAAATTGCTCGTAGGTTTGACCAGAAAAATTGAAAATTTTTATTTGTTCAGTGGACGAAAAATTTTAGAAATGTGTCACTATAAAGAGCCTCACTTCCATCCTCTTCATGCACAAATCAACGATGATACGCTTGGAATTTTTTATCTTTTTGATGAGAATGAAGTGACAGCGGCTCTGCTTTCTCAAGCTTTAGATGAACTAACTGAGACGATGGATAAGGCTTTGGCGTAAAAGTGGAGACGAATTTTGGAAATGAACGTTTGTTTTTGTTTGATACCTGTTTTAATTACAGAAAAAGTAATGGATAATGAGTAATGGGTAATGAGTGGCTGGCGCAAGTTACACATGCTCTTTTCTATAAGTTTATTTTTTGGAAATAACATCTAGCAAAATAAGAGCTTCAAAAAACTGATTTCCTTTCTGATCTTAAGAATACTCATTACCCTTTACTCATTACTTTTTCCCATGCCGATTGAAGGACTTTCTCCATTTGATTTTACGTCAGGGATTATTACTGTTACTCAGTTTGCTCCTTCTGCTGCCTTGCCCAAAGAAGATCCTTCGCGTCCATCAGTAGGAGAGATTTCAGTTGGAAGTAAATTGGAAGAGCTTTTTAAAAGTCATCAACTTGATGAAGTGGAGACAAGTTCCATGAATCTTCCGCCTGAAACACTCAAGATTTTATCAAGGGAATCGCTCAAGTCACTGATTACGGATATGGCTCCTCTTCTTGAGGCAGCAGGAGGAATTGCTCCCATACATGATATTGCTCGTGTTCAAGAGATGCTCCAAGAGGAGTTCATGAATCACGAATTATTAGCTGCTTTTCGTCGAACGATTCTTGGTGGATAACATGAATGCTATGACGAAGCACTTTTTTCCACCATCGACAGGTCGTCTTCTTCATCCGACTAATAGGGAGCGGCTGCATGCTCTGCTCGATGTGTTGGGTTATCTTTATATGATTTATGGAAAGTCAGAACGAGCTCGTGATTATTTAAGATTACTTGTCAAATTGCGTCCGAGTGAAAGCCGCTTGCTAAGAGCTTTAGCGTTGGCTGAACTGGAATCAGGAGATCCAGAGCGAGCTAAGGAAATTTTAGAAGAGAGTCTTGAATTGGAGATGACTCGAAAAGAAAGGGCTGCAACTTTCTTAATATTAAGTCGTGTGCTATGGAGATTGCAACGATCAGAAGATTCAGGTATGGCTGCCCATCAGTTTCTTCAGGAAAAGAATTTAGAGGTATGATTTTCAAAACATGGCTGACTTTTTAAATCAACTTCATGGCTTGGTTGGGCGCGCTCAGAAATTTGGAGATCTTTATATTTCCTTTCTGATTATTGCAATTATTGCGCTCTTTATTCTTCCTATCCCGGCTTGGTTGTTGGACAGCTTGATCTCTTTAAATCTGACCATCTCCATTATTCTGCTGATGATGGCTCTTTATGTGCCGACGGTCTTAGCATTCTCGACCTTTCCAAGTATTTTATTGATTACAACGCTATTTCGGTTGTCACTCAATATTACCTCGACTCGTATGATCTTGCTCGATGGTTATGCAGGAGAAATTATTTATGCATTCGGTAATTTTGTTGTGGGAGGAAATTTTGTAGTCGGTGTTGTCGTTTGGTTAATCTTGCTCGTTGTTCAATTTATTGTTGTCACCAAAGGTTCTGAGCGTGTTGCAGAAGTTGCAGCTCGTTTTACTTTGGATGCTATGCCTGGTAAGCAGATGAGTATTGATGCCGACATGAGAGCAGGAGTTATTGACATTAAAGAAGCTCAGCGACGACGCGGAAATGTTGAAAAGGAGAGTCAAGTTTTTGGTGCTATGGATGGTGCCATGAAATTTGTTAAGGGAGATGCGATCGCAACGCTGATCATTGTTTCCATTAATATTATTGCAGGAATTACCATTGGAGTGCTGCAAAAGAAGATGCAAATTGGCCCGGCAGTTCAAACCTACTCTGTTTTATCGATTGGTGATGCTCTGGTATCGCAGATTCCTGGACTTTTGATTACGATCACGGCAGGTATTATTGTCACTCGTGTTGGTTCCGAAACAAAAACAGGTCTTGGAACTGATATTTTCGGACAAGTTTTGGCAGTGCCAAAAGCCATGATGATTGCAGGAACTATCTTGCTAGGTCTTGTTGTTGTGCCTGGATTTCCAAAAATTCAATTTGGTATTTTGGCCGTCTTTATCTTGTCTTTTGGTTACATGCTTCAGCGGGGAACGTTGCAACCGCTTCTCAAAAAAGGATCTGTTTTATTATCACCGGGGAAAACATCTGGAAGCTCTGCGTCAGGAGGAGCTCCAGGAGCGGCTCCTGCGGCGGGCGGTCCTCCTGGAGAAGAGCCTGCGAAGGACAATGATTTTTCAATCACTGTTCCTGTCTTGTTGGAAGTTGATGCGACCATACAAGAAAAGATCTCACCTGATGCGCTCAATGAAGAATTGATTCATGTGCGACGAGCGCTTTATCACGACTTCGGAGTGCCTTTTCCAGGTATTCATTTGCGATTTAATGAGAATCTTAAAAAAGGTCACTATCAGTTGCTCCTTCAAGAGGTTCCCATGTCATCTGGTGTTTTAAGGCCTGGATATCTTTATGTAAAAGAAAGCCAAGAGCACTTGTTGGCTTTTCATGTTCCATTTGAACCGGTCGAAAACCCTCCTGATCAAGTTCCAGCAGTATGGGTTCCAGAATCGCAGCAAAAATTACTGCAACAAATTGGGCTCTCAGGCATGAATTCTTCGAAATTGCTAAGCTTTCACATTTCTTTGATTCTTAAAAAATATGCTGCTGACTTTATAGGTTTACAAGAAACACGAACTTTACTTTCGCAAATGGAAGCGGAAAATGGAGAAATTATTAGAGAAGTCCAACGTGTTTTGCCGCCAACTAAAATTGCAGAAGTCTTACAGCGTCTTGTTCAAGAAGATATTTCCATTCGAAATCTACGGATGATTTTTCAAGCGCTCATCGAGTGGGCTCCTAAAGAAAAAGATGTTTTATTGCTAACGGAGTATGTTCGCATCGCTCTGCGGCGTTTTATTAGCTACCATTTTAGTGGCGGTAGGAATGTGCTTGTGGCCTACATTCTAGAGCCAGCTGCAGAGGAACAAATTAGAAAATCGATTAGGCAGACTTCTGCAGGAAGTTTCCTCGCCATGGATCCAACGACCAGCAAAAAACTTATTGATAATGTTAAAGCTCAGGTTGGTGATATTTCGACGAAGGAGCGACCGCCGGTATTGATTACCTCCATGGATGTTCGACGATACATGAAAAAATTGATTGAACTTGATATTCCTCATCTGAATGTTCTTTCTCATCAAGAGCTGACGGAGGAGATTAATATTCAACCGCTCGGGCGAATCTCGCTTTAAAGCATTTTCAAAATTTCTGTAGTCGCTCATTGCAGCGTCGCTCCAGTGCTTGAGTCTTCACTTATTTCATATACGCTCAGCCTCTGCGCTCCTCGCTCCTGGCACTGCATCGACTACAATAATTTTTAAAACGCTTTAACCTAAAAACGTGTCTAGAAACAAAAAATCTTTTCCATTTTTAAACCCGCTTTTAGGTTTAACAAAAATTTCTGTTCAGAAATAAAATTCATTCGTCAACGGTATAACTTGCAACCTGCAACCTGCAACCTATAACCTGCAACCTGCAACCTATAACCTGCAACCTGATTATGAAACCCTGGCTTATTAAAGTGCTCAATGGACCCAATGCAGGAGCACAGATTTTAGTTTCTGGGGAGGTAACTGTTGGGACTTCCGTTGACTGCGATCTGATTCTCAATGATCCGCATATCTGCTCTATTCATTGTCAGATTAAAAAAGAGGAAGAGGAAAGTTTTGATATTATTCCCAAAGAGGGGATCGTTTTTATTAATGGCAAGAAGGTTGAAGCGGCAGTAGGGAAGTTGAAATTAGGTGATGTGCTCACATTAGGAAGCACTCATCTCACTGGTGGCCCGAGTGAGCAGTTATGGCCTCCAGTTACGATTCCTGTGATCCAAGAGGTGAGAGCAGAAGCAGCCGCTCCTTCTCCTGCGGGAGAAGCGCCAAAAGAGCCGAAAACCACAGCAGGGTCCATAAAAAAAGGGTTAGCGCTTTCGCGGCAATCGATTCTCCGTCTTATTCTCGTTGGAGTACTCTTGTTTTTTGGAACTGCTTTTTTAAGAGTGTTGGTTCATAACAATCTTAAGATGAAAAAATCAGAGTTCAAACCGTCTGTTTTTCAAAAAACTGAAGAAGCTGATATTAAAGAAGAACAAAAAATCACTCAAGGTGCCATCCAATCTTTACAGAAATTGCTTCCTAAAATTTATATCAAGCCTATTACTGCAAATGGTCAAAATGTCTTTTACATCTATACAAAAGATCAAGTGGAATACGATGAAGTAAGACGTATTCTTAACAAAAAAAATCTGCCCATAGTCAATGTCCTCATTAACATTGATGATATTGATGATAGTGGGATAGCCATGATGCAGGCATTAAACCTTTCTGTTTCGATTACTGTTGATGAAAAAGGAAGAGCAACGTGGACAGGTTATGTTCCTACTCAAAATGCTTTTGATTCCATGAAGGAGCAGATTGCTAGAGACATTCCGGCCATTACAGACAATACGTACCATATTATTTTAGGAGAAGAAGCCGCTAAAACGGCAATGAATATTCTCATGAAAAATCAATTTGGGGCCATTGTTGTAACACCAGAGCAGAATAATCTAACGTTGACAGGATCAGTATTTGAGGGAGATCAACTTCGTTGGAAGGGGGCGCTTCAAGAACTAGAAACAACTTTTGGAAATAAGGTGAAGCTCGCCAATTTAGTGCTTGTGAGTCCTACGCCAGTGCAACAGCAGATTTTTTTTAATGCTCCTGTTGTTTCTGTTTCTATTTCTTCATTTCCTTATGCTGTGCTTCGGAATGGAGAGCATATTTTTATCGGTGCGAAAGTAAGAAATGGATACACTGTAGAGGCTATTACCACAAAGGGGATAGAGCTAGTCAACCATGGAAGTAAAAAGTTGATTCCTATTTCGGGGCAGTGAGAACTTCTCTGCGACTCAGATGACTGAATAGGCGCAGTTGCAGGTGCGTTACTATTGTGAAATTTGATATGTCGTGAAAAAGTCAATAATCCTAAAAACGTGTCTAGAAGCAGAAAATCTTTCGCAATGTACTTTGCCTCAAAAAGTTTTTTCAATTGGCTTACGTACCAAAAGATACGCCGCCGCAACTGGAAAAATCTTTTTGGAACAAGGTCCTTGCAAAATACATGCGGCGTGGCAGTCGCTGGATGCACTGCCGAAGGCAGCCCCGAATGGGTAAAGCCTCGTGGGAGCGAGCGAATCCCACTTTTCCCATTTCTAAACTAAACCCGCTTTTAGGATAAAAATAAACAACCTTGACGAAGGTCAATCTCATTAATATAACCAGTTAAAGAAAAACAGGATAGCATTTTTTTAGCAAATGAAAAAAACCAATTTTTTCTTTGTGGCTGCTTTTTTAACAGCACCACATCTTCTTCTAGCACAATTAGCACAAAACACCTCAACGGGTCAAAAGATTCAGTCTCAAGAAATTGTTTCTCCACTCATGATGTCTGCTATCGAGAGGAAAAGGGCTCCAGCTAGAGATAAACAGCTAAATCCTCGTCAAGCAAGCGAGCAACGTAAAACTAAAGATGGCGACGTCGGTAATTCTAGCTCAGTTCAGCGCGGTCGCGCTCCAGCAATATCTGAAGCAAGGGAGGATAATGTAACCGACTCATCTGATTTTGATAATAGCAAAGTTGGTTTGAGTGAAGAGGAAGAGAAAAGTAGAGAGCTTGACGAAAGCCAAAGAAGAGATTGGGCCAAATTTCTTAATGATGCTGCCAAGTTATTATCGGCACACACATATGAACATCTCAAAGTTGAAAAAATGCCAGGAGGAGATTTGGCCTCACGTGATAGCAGAATTCACGCAGCAACGGAGGCTGCAACAACAGCTGATATGCTCTGTCTCTATGTTAGGGATTCTATCGAGGAAAAAAAAGCAACGGGCGATAACAGACCTCTATTTTCACTAGAGCATGAAACTTCGAGTGAAACTGAAACCGCTCTTCAACGAGCATTGCGTTGGGAAGCTAGGATAAAATCAAACCTCCATGCTGCACGAACCGCTCTCGCCTACATCAGCAAAAATCACACCGAGGTGCAGCATGCTCTTGGGAAGAGTGAAGTAGCTCTAGTAGATTCCATCAATACAGTCAAAGCGGCTCACGATAATTTCGAGAATACCGCTGCTGCTTTCAAATCAACAACTGGACAAGCGGCACAGGCCGTAGCAGTTGGTGCTCTTGCAGGAGTAGCAGGAGGCCCTTTTTCCCCCGTTACAATACCAGCTGCAGCAGCAACTGCGGCAGTGGCAGCGGCTCCTTCAGTTGCGTTTGCTGGAGGTAAAACGGCAGTTGCTGGGATCAATGCCAGAAGAGCTGATGCTAAGGCTGCGGGAGCAGAGGAAGATGTAAATTATGTTAGTACAAAAGAAGTCATCGTAAAAAAAATCAAAGAGAGAGGGGAAGAACTTCATGAAAAGTTACGACAACTTCAAGAGGAGGCTACTCGTTTCGTAGAAGAACTCGTTAAGCGTGAAAGAAGCCAAAATAATCTTACGTCAATGAGAGAGGATGCTGAAAAGGAGATTCTCTTTTTTCAAAAAAAGCATGTTGAGAATTTAATAAGATGGGCTAGTGAGCTTATACCCAAAGCTGAGGCTAGAAAGCGTGACATGGAAGAAATTGCTGCTCAAAAACAAACCTCTCTTGATCAAGCAAGAGTTGCTTATAGAAATGGCCGCTGGCTTGGATCCAAAAAGGAATTAGATGCAAAAGAAGCTGCCAAAGCTGACCTTCAAGCAGCACAAGATAATATTATTAAATCGCAACAACAAATAGAGGTGGCGCAGGAATACAAAAATCGAGCTGAAAGTATACTCAAGGCACTTGAATCATATAATGATTGGCTTGAAAGGAAAGATAAGGATCTCGATAAACTTAAGGAAAAGAGGGCAACTCATACATCTTTTGAAGGTACTCGTTTTAGCACTGAAAAAGAATATAAAGAAGCGAAGGAAGCTTATAAAGCTGACTGGAGCATGAATGAACTTCTTTACTCTCAAAAAAAGGAAGCAAAAAAAGCTGCTAAAAAAGCGCGTGATGAGGCGGTAACTAAAGCAGCACAAGCCTCCAAATTCTTAAAGCAAGCAGAAGAAGACGACAGAATTACAACCCAAGATTTAGCAGCTATTGACGCTCGCCTCAACATCTGGAATAGCTTAACGGCTTGGAGTACCGTTGCTATTGCAGATCATGATGAAGAAAAATCGGAACATCATGATGCAGTCGCTTCTGAGCTTGATGATGAACCCCTGCGAGCAAGTTTTAATTCGATGGAAGCTGATCCCGTTGTGCCACGTGCTGATGAAATGCCCAATATTTTACCTCAAGGAGAAGAAAAAAATGGAACGAGGGATAAATTTTTTGTAAAAAAAGGGGCTTTAGAAATTCTGAATCAAAACGCAGAGCGTGCATCAAACTTAGCAATTGAGGCTACAAGAGAATATAACATTGCTGCGGCAAGCAATCTTTCTCAGCCCGAACGGCTAGTGCTTTTAGAGAAAAATATAGAATCTTTAAATAAGAGAATAGAAGAGTGGAGCGCTATTGTTGCAGCTTATGAAGAGGTTCCAGAAGGGATGATTCCAGAAGAGCAAAAAGAGGAATGGAGGACTGCTTTTAATAAGGCAAAGCAAGAAAAAGAAAAATTTGAAGGGCAGAGAAGAGAAAAATTCGAGATTTTTTTTCATAACGAGCTAATGACCTACGCCTCTGTTATTGCCCCTGTTTCTCTAGAACAGTTTGATGAAATTAAACTCCCGCTACGAGCAGATGGAATCAAGCGCAAACTCCGAAGAGCGATCATAAGAATTAATAACCCTAATGAACCCTCTTTCTTTCAAGTGCAAATGGTTATTAATTTGAATACTTTTACAATTGAAAGCGGGAGCAAAACAATTTTTTTGGCTGATCAGCTTGAAATTCAATTACGGGAAGGAGTTGAGGAAAATTTATTTTTTGAAACGTTGAAATGCAATTTACAAAATGTTTATCGAGAAATCACATTGAGATATGAAGGAGTTTCAGTAATAGCTCCACGCTATACTGTAACAATCAGCCCTTGTTCTTTTGCTTTGTTTGATCTACTTAAAGAACAAATAGAAGAATGTGGAAAACAAGGGCCTAACCAAAAAGTAAAAAGCAGTGAAATTATTTGGTTTGGAAAAAATTAAATAAAACCTCATGAAAAAAATCTCCCTTTCTTTAATCGTGATCATACTTATCTTCACGCCTCCTCCTGCTGGTGCGATGTTCAGACCTGGAGAGAGAAAAGAAATAAAAATAGGAAGAGAAGATCATGAAGCAGAACAGCGTCTAAGAAGCGCTAGTAACGAGCGTTCTGCTGATCGCGGGACTAGCTTACGGGTGAAGGAAGAGCTGTCTCAACATCCTACTGATCAATCTCTTTATGGAGCAGAAGAAAAAAAAGAGGATTCTTTTTTGAAACCGAAATCATTGACCTTAGATGACTGTAGAAGGGCTTTGGAAGAGCATTCGGAAGGAGTGCGTTTTGTCGTAGAAAGAGGAGAAGATGGAAATATGATTCTTAGCCCTCAAGAACTGAGTCAGCTTGCAAACAATGGAGCAGAGGCAGATAAAAGGAGTCTGCGAGGTATTCTGCTTCAGGGACTGAGAACTGTTCAAACACGCCTTACAAATGCTCAAACAGTCCTTGTTTTGCAATCACTCTTTGCAAGAGAATGTCCTGATATTTATGTAGAAGATCTGTTTCGATACAATTATCCCCAGGAGGGAATGACTTCGAGAAGATTGCATCTTTTATTTGAAATTATCAAAGATCCAAGAAGGGATTTTCACGAGGATGTTAGTTCTGAAGAATACACAGAAAATGATGAGTCAAGTCTCGTCGAAGTATCATCTGTTTTTTCAAACAAAGATAAGAGCGCTTTTACTGATGTTCAAGAAGTTAGTAATCCTCTTCAACGCGATTCGTCACAACAAGAGAGAGCTCTCTTCATGAACGAGGCAAGGAATGTTTTTGAAGAACTTGAGGCGAGAGATGAAAGAAATAAACAAACTGCAATTGATCTATCAACAAAAACTCTCGACTACTTAAATGCAATAAAAGAAGAGCCTCTGCAGGAAGAAAGTCACTTTAGTAATATTCAAGGATGTATTACCAATTTTTGGAAAAAGAAAAAGAGGGTGTTCAATATATTGCTCAGCACATTCCATCTAGAAGAGCAAAGAAATTTAAGGAGCACTAACTTTTCTGACCTGTTTCAAGAGACTGCAGATACATTGTGTCATAATATTGCTATGAATCAGTATGATCTTGTTTTGCAGAGTGCCGAGGAGCGGCTCAATGCTCTTTATGCAAAAAGTGATGATGGCCCTGTTTTTTTTACTGATGCAGATCTTGATCAGATGGAAGAGGCAGTGAAGCGAAGAAGGCAAAAGACTTCAGGACCAAGCGTTCCTTCGATAGAAACTTTTTTTCATGAGCCTCGTGTCATTGACTCATTTGAAAACGAAGATGAAGAAAAAAAGAGGATCATCAAAACAACTCTTTTTAAAACAGGTTTCAAGTATCCGCATCTTCAAATGAAGGAAACTTTAGAGGGAAATCATATACTAACAAGGGCCATTACTGTAGCTGATCATCTCTTGGTTACTTTGAAAGAAGGAAATAAACCAGCGGCGTTTGTTGAAGAATTACAAAAGTCCTTTCCAGCAATGAAATGGTTGATAAAAGAAGTTTCTTTAGTGGACCCTTTGAGATTTGTTATCGAGTGCCAGCCCTCTGAAGAACGACAACTTCTTGAGGAAGAGCAAGCGCCTGAGATCAATCGAGGCAGACTAGTAAAAATTTTATCAGAAATGCTACCACGACTCATTGGGGAAATAAAAACAGAGTATGAACATTGTGTGGCTCTTGCTGAGCCTCTTGCTTTGGCCTATAAAGAAAGTCTTAATGTTAATCATGCTGATGCTTCCTATCAATGGGGTTTGGAGACGATTCAAGCTCCCGATGCTTGGGAAATTAGATCTAGAGCTGATGGTGTCATTGTAGCTCTTCTGGATACCGGGATTAGCACCGATCATCCACAGCTGAGAGCCAACATGTGGTGTAATCCTCTTCCTAATAATTTACAAGATTATGAGCACCTACACGGTTTTAAGATTCCTCGACTTGCTGCAGGAGATACAGATGGTCATGGATCAGCTGGCGCAGGAATTATTGGAGGCATTGGAGACAATGTAATTGGGGTTACTCAAAAAGTAGAGTTGATGGATTGCAAGATAACTGAAAATCATCCTGATGATGAACGCCTGCCTCCTCCTTCTGGACGTGCTATAACCAGCACTCAAAAACTCGCTGATGGGATAAGGTACGCTATTAGCAAGGGAGCAAAAATATTAAATTGCAGCTTTGGGATGAGTAGTCACAGTGAAGCAGTTTATAATCTTCTAGAAGAAGCTCGTCGTCACAATATTATTGTTGTTTGTTCAGCGGGAAATGAAGGGGTTAATATTGATGCTACTCCTAAGTATCCTGCTAGTTATGCTGTCACGCATACAATACAACACAATGGAAGAGACAGAGTGTTTGATGCTCTTGACAACATCATTGTTGTTGCAGCTACAAGAAGAAATGGCAGCAGAGCTCCTTTTTCAAATTACGGCGTGCAAACAGTTCATTTAGCGGCACCTGGAGAGGATATTTATTCGACACTTCCTGCAAATCAAAACTTTTATGGATCACAATCAGGAACATCGATGGCTGTTTCTTATGTTGCAGGAGGCTTAGCTCTTTTATCCGCAGAACTTCCCCAAGTACGTCCCTCTTTATTGATTCGTCACCTTTGTGATAGAACGATTAGAGATGGGTCTCTCAATAGAAGTGGAGGCGTTCTCAATATAGCAGAGGCTCTACTGCCAGGAGATTATCAAATCGAAGAACCACTGAGAACAAATTTAAACAACCGTTTTAGGGATGTTCAAAAAGAATGGTCTATTTTTTCTAATGCTGCAGATCTTTTTATGAGGCCTAAAGATATATCCGCGTCTTGGCGCATGTATAGTGTGAATAATAAGCTTCCATGGGTTTCATATAATTGGAATTCATGGCTTCCCACTAATTTCACTGTCGCGCCAGACAAGTACAAATCATACAAATCAGCATTGAAAAAACTTATTTGTGTTGACTCTTTTCAAGAACTGGATGGCTCTCATCTTCCCGAAGCTATTCGTTGGAATTATAGGGCATTGTATAGTGCTCATCAAGCTTGCCTCGACCATCTGCACCAGAGCCAACGTGTCTTGGCCACTAAAAAAGCAACCGCTGCCGCTGCCATGGCTTATAATGCTGTTCACTGCATTCCTTATAATCAATTTATTTCGAGGAAAAAGGTCATGAACATTGCCAAAGCCGCATGGAAAGCCGCTGAGTTTGCTGAAGATATTGATCATTGGCAAAATCCAGTAGCTTGGATCAAGCGTGTCCAAGAGGAAACCACTCAGTTTTGTGATGGAACTAATGGAGCAAATGGTATTGATAATCTTCCTACTGGTCATAACGTTATTCGAGGTTATGAAAGTGCCGTGAGAAGCGCTAAGATAGCTTGCAACTTTTTTATCAAAGCTGTGAAGCAACTTGAGGGTGATAATAGAAACATTTCTAAATTGCGCCTCGCTCATATGGCAATGGCAAGAGTTATTGATCTTCTCAATCTCGATGTTGCTCCCTTCCTTCCTGAATCTAATTTTGGTGACAGTAGAACGGAAGTAAGAAATACCACGGAATATGCAAGACTTAATCGACATTTTTGGAATGATGATGACGACTTCGTTAATGAAATGAGAGCAAGAACAAGGAGCTTAAGAGATATTTTAGAGGCATGGTATAGGGAAGAGTTTGGGAGGGTCGACTTTCTTGGGAAATTATGGAATTGGTTGCCACGAGAGCATTAGGATTTTTAAAGAAACGGAGATTAACTATTCGCGTTTATTGACAGTAGAGTGATCTTTTTGTAGAAACGTAGACTCCTTTATGAATACCGAAAAAAAACAGTTAACAGATATGGGCAAGCATTTGACCAATGATCTTAATGGTAGCTATCGTTCTATGCTTCGAGATCGAGTGCTAGAGCTACGTCGGAACACAGAAGAGAAGATTAAAAAGGAAGTAGATCGTGAGCAGTTGACGCGTTTAGAAGCAATGATGCGATCTTTAACTATTGCCACTCGGATTTTAGAAAAAATTCTTGTTGAACAACCAAGTGAAATGGGTTTCAACATTCGTTCTTTTTAGTCTGAAGAATTTTTAATCTTAAAAATTGGATTGACGGTAAAGCGTATTGTTGATAATTTATTATCAATAGCTCATGAGAACGAACGCCCTTCTACCAATAGTTATATTGTGGGTACTGGCTCTTGCTAGTCATGCCTCATTAACTACCGAGCACCGAGATTCCTCTTCTCAACGCGTTCGCATCGTCGCTGCGGAAAATTTTTATGGGAATATCGCTGAGCAAATAGGTGGCAAGGGTGTGGTGGTCGTGAGTATCATGAACAATCCCAATCAAGATCCGCATGAATTTCAACCGAGCGCAGCTACAGCAAAAGATGTTGCTGATGCTGATATTGTGATTAAAAATGGAGTTGGCTATGATTCGTGGATCGACAAATTAATTGCAACAAAAGGAAACCCGAATCGCATAGTCATTACTGTTGCAGATTTTGTTAAAAAAGAGCCGAAACAAAATCCCCATCTCTGGTATAACCCAGAGACCACGCTGCTCTTGGCTGATAAGTTAGCGCAAGTTTTGAAAACGCCTTCAGCAGCTATTGCTTTTCATGAAGAGATGAAACCACTTTTTGAAAAAATGACTTTTCTAAAAAAACAATATCCAAAACTTTCCGTGACAGCTACGGAGCCCCTTTTTACACCGATGGCAAACGTCTTGGGTTGGAAGGTACTTCACGAAGGTTATCAATGGGCGATTATGAATGAGACAGAACCAAGCTTTCAACAGATTGTCGATTATCAAGAGAGTTTAAAGAACAGAAAAGTGAGCCTCCTTTTTTATAATAGTCAGGTGGCCAATCCTTCTACGGTGCAATTACAAGGATTAGCGAAAAAATATCATATTTCTGTTATCGGAGTTACAGAGCTACAACCTTCAAATGCTCCCACTTATCAATCGTGGATGCTTTCTCAGCTGAACGATGTGGAGCGCGTGTTAGCAAAACAAAATCACAACTAACATGCTGGTTCATTCACCATCTTCACTGTCAGATGATTCGATTATTCTTCTTTCTGAAGTTTCCTTGAAAGTCGGACAAGATTGCATTCTCAGCAAAGTGAATGCGAATATTCACTCTGGAGAATTTATTGGTATTTTTGGTCCGAACGGATCAGGGAAAACAACCTTAGTTCGTGCTTTGTTAGGATTGATTCCTTGTTCATCAGGAACGATGACTCTCTTTGGAGGGCCGATTAGAAGAGGGTCTCGCCTCATTGGCTATATGCCACAAGCAATCACAACTTGTGAAACAGGATTAAGTGTTCGCGCTGTGATCATGGCAGTGCAAGTAGGAGAGCATTGGGGAATGCCGTGCAATAATGCCGCAGCTGTTCGAGAAGTTGAGGAAGTGCTAGAGCTTGTTCAACTCAGCCATCTAGCAGAAGCTCCTTTTTATCAGCTTTCTGGGGGAGAAAAGCAGCGCGTACAGCTTGCACAAGCATTATTGGGGAATCCAAAATTACTGATACTGGATGAACCACTAGCTAGTCTTGATCCTTACCATCAACAGCAGCTTGTCGACATTATCAGGAATGTTAAAAAAATAACGGGAGTAACAGTCCTTTTTATTGCTCATGATATTAATCCGCTCCTTCACATTATTGATCGTGTTTGGTATTTGGCTGGAGGAAAGGCTGTGTTGGGGACGTTAGAAGAAGTAATTTCAAACAATGTCTTGAGCAACCTTTACAATGCTTCTATGCACGTCATTCGTGCGGAAGGTCGCATTTTTATTGTTAATGCAGATAGTAATATTTTAGAAACTACGTGTTGTGGCCACTCCCATGCTTGATTATCTCCACTACGAATTTGTACGTCATGCTCTTGTTGCCGGCTCTTTAGCCGCTGTGTTGGGAGCCATTGTTGGCTATTTTGTCATTTTGCGACATATTAGTTTTGCTGTTCATGCGCTTGCTCATATCGGTTTCACAGGAGCAACAGGGGCTGCAATGTTAGGGTTGAGCTCGCTGGAGGGAATGTTGGCTATTGCCATTGTTGCGGGAGTAACGATGGGTGCTATCGGAGAACGCTTGCAACGAAGTGATGTGGCGATTGGCATGGTTCTCTCCGTTGCTTTGGGAGTTGGGATGCTTTTTCTCTCGCTCTATCAAGGGTTTTCTGGACAAGCCACCAGTATTCTTTTTGGAAATATTTTTGGCATTACTGGTGAACAAGTGATGCAAATGTTTCTTCTCTTTTTGATGACAGGGGTGCTCTTGTTAATAGGATCTCGCAGGCTTCTTTTTGCGAGCCTGCATCCTGATTTGGCAGAAGCAAGAGGGATTTCTCTGACTTATTTGTCAATGAGTTTCATGCTTCTGATCGCTGTTGCGGTCAGCCTTGCAAGCCAAGTTGTCGGCATTCTTCTTGTTTTTGCTTTGGTGATTGGACCGGCCAGCATTGCCACACGATTAACGCGCTATTTTTGGAGCGGTTTTTTTGGATCTATTGCAATTGCCTTGATAACTGTCTGGAGCGGAATTTTTTTAGCATGCCTTACGAATTGGCCTCCAAGTTTTTGGATTACTGGGATTCTTTTTTTAAGTTATATTGCTGCAGAAATAGTGAAGCGATGAAGAGCTGAAAAGATCTTGCAATATTTCTTTTATCTCAATAACAGATGCTTCTCTTCAACGTTTCAACTCTTCAACGTTTCAACACTACTACTGCTATTTTATTTCGCAGAAATAAGATGGCGGTAGTAGTTATATTTTTATTTGCTATTTTGCCATTAAGAGGAGATCCCGTTCTTATTTCTGAGCCGGAGTTAACAGTGAGAAAGTTTAAGCCATGGACAGAAGCGGATACATTGACAGAAGATTGGTTCGGGTATGAAAAAAAACTAGAAAAGGAAGGGATCAATATTGGTATTTCCACAGTCAATGAAGTTTGGGGAAATACGATGGGAGGAATTAAATCAGGATGCGTGACGACTTCCTTGCTACAAGCAGCAACGACCGTAGATTTTGAGAAGCTGATGGGATGGAAAGGGGCCAGGTTTTATTCACGCTGGCTCTATCTCTACGGACAAGATCCCTCCGCTAATCTTGTAGGCGATGTCTTTACTGTTTCCAATATTGCAGGCTATAGCACCTTTCGAAATATTAATCTCTGGATAGAACAAAAATTATTTGATGAAAAAATAGCACTTCGCGTTGGGCAACTTGAAGCCGACTCTGATTTTGCAATTTCAGATTATGGAGCGCTCTTCATCAACTCTACCTTTGGGTGGCCGGCCTTCCTCTATACAAGTATTCCTAACAGTGGTCCGAACTATCCTGTTGGTGCTCCTGGTGTCTATTTAAAATTGAAGCCGATAGAACCAGTGACATTAAAGTTTGCTGTTTACCAAGGAAACGTCTACGAGCAACATGTCAACAATCATGGCTTCGACTGGAATTTGAGTGCAGAAAATGGATTCTTCTACATGAGTGAAGCCAATTATTATTACGAATGCTTCTTGCCAGGCCAAGTAAAGGCAGGAGCTTGGTTTTTTTCGGGAGCTTTTCCAAGCGTGAACAATCCTAATACGACGCTTTGGGGAAATACAGGATACTACGGCATCATCGATCAGATGCTCTATCTGTCTCCTTGCTGTCATGAAAAATATCACAAATTAAGCGATGAAGGGTTGGGTGTCTTTGGACGTGTTTCTTACGAACCATCAGATCGTAATTTCATGGATTTTTATTGTGATACGGGATTCAACTACAAAGGAATTCTTCCAACCCGGCATAGCGATATTCTTGGAATAGGCTTTGCTTATGGACAAGTGAGCAATGGGATGAGAAGCCCTCAGAGCGATCTCAGTAGCAATCCTACTTACGCGCTGCCTGATGGATCCGCAACGACGCTCAATTATGAAATGGCTTTTGAGACAACTTATGTTGCATCAATAACTCCATGGCTGACTCTTCAGCCTGATTTACAATATATCATTCATCCTGGAGCGACGTCACAAGCAGGGAATGCCCTAGTGGTGGGCCTCCGTGCGACAGTCGTATTCTAATTTTGTTTTAAATTGTACTGTGGCTGTGAATAGCTGCGTTCCAGATGGAGTTTGAGTATTTGAAGTTTGAGTTAACTAGGCTGCGCTAAAAAAAGAAAATTTTTTCTGTTCCCTGTAACCTGTTCCCTGTAACCTGCAACCTGTCTTAGGAGGGGTGGTAGAGTGGTTGATTGCACCGGTCTTGAAAACCGGAGAGGTGTTAAAGCCTTCGTGGGTTCGAATCC